>NZ_JTHE03000028.1:8692-65170 GCF_000817775.3 Lyngbya confervoides BDU141951 | reverse complement strand
ATGTGAAACGTGACAGCGGCGACGATAGTTGGGGGGCAGCCCCCTGTGAAAATAGCTCGATGCCAGGGTGTTTTTAATAAAGCCTCTTCATTGCTTGATTATTCAAGCTGAAGGGGCTTTATTTTGATCCTACTTTTTCTAATTCCTGGTCGGCGAGTTCGTAGAGTTGTTGTAAGCGCGTGAGCGTTTGCTCATTCGGAGACCAAAATCCTCGCCCATGGGCCTCTAACATACGTCCGACAATGTTGCAGAATGCTTCGGGGTTGGCCTTCCGCAGGCGTTCTGCCATGGCTGAGTCGAGGGCATAGGTTTCTGCGGCCTGGTCATATACCCAGCTGTCTCGAAAGTCCGCTGTTCCACTCCAGCCGATTAAGGCGGTCATGCGTTGGGAAATTTCGTAGACTCCTCCGGAGCCTTGATCCGCCATTGCCGTAGCCCATTTAGGATTCAGTAGCTTGGATCGATATTCGATTCGCAGCAGTTTTTCTAGCCTTAGGGGGGTGTGGTTTTTGGAGAAGCTCTCAACGAATTTTGCACTGACTTGCTTCCCTTGGACTTGCTCCATGGCTTTTTTCATGGCCCCGGTGTTGGCATAGTATTCCTGGATATCCGTAAGACCGTATTCTACGGAATCAATTTGTTGAATAATCTGTCCTGTGGTGTTAAGCAGTGTTTGTAATACTTCGGGGCGGGTTTGGCCTCGATCGTGGCGACCGTAGCTGAACGCATTGCGATCGCGCCAGGTTTGGGCCAGGTCCTCCCCGCACTCCCAGTTGGCATCGGTGACGCGGTCATTGACCAGGGATCCAAAATCCCCGGCGGGATTAGAAAATAGTCGGGCTGTGGGCTGATCAATTCCTTGGGCTTGTAAGCTCAGAGCATGTTTACGAATAAAGTTTTGATCCTCTGGTTCTGCGACCTCAGCGGCTCGTAGAAATAAATCATCCAAGAGTTCCAGAATATTGCCAAAACTATCGCGGAAAATTCCGGATAGATTCGCGAGTACATCAATGCGGGGGTGGTCTAGATCTGACAAGGGCCTGAGGCCGTAGCGAACAATCCGACCGGTGCTTTCCTGAATGGGGTGTGCCCCCACCAACTCCAGCAAAATACCCAGGGACTCGCCACGAGTTTTGATGGCGTCTAGACCCCAGAGCATCACGGCAATGGTTTCGGGATAGTCTCCCTGTTCCTCTCGATGCTGGGCAATGAGCTTTTGGGCGATGGCCCGACCTCGTTCAACGGCACCTGCTGAGGGCATTCGGTAAGGATCCAGGGCATGAATATTGCGCCCCGTGGGCAGCACGCCAATGCCGTCGCGCAGCAAATCGCCGCCGGGGGCAGGCGGAATATATTCTCCGTTGAGGCCCCGGATCAGGTTTGTGATTTCGTCAGGGGTTTGCTGGAGGCGATCGCGTAGCAGCACCGCTTCATGGCTGCGATCGCACCAAGCCGGGTTGACCTCATGCGCTCTACCTGGCTGCTGGATATGTCGGTGGCGACGATAGGCGGCTAGGGCTTCTTCGGCAGTGGATCCATGGGCGATGGCCTCCAGGATCGGCTCCGGGAGGTCCTTGGGGGCTGTAAAGTAGGCATTTAGATAGCTGCGCAGCGCTTCCGGGCTTGGGGCTTCGCCCAGCACATGCAGACCCGAGGAGAAGAGGCGATTTTCTAGCCCGAGAAGATAGTCGTAGAGATCTATGAGATAGCGGCCAAAAACCTCCGGACTGAACAGCCGGGCATTTTCTAAGGTGAATTCAATTCCCAGCTTTTGCGCCTCTTTGAAGGGACAGTCGGTTTGAAGCCCCGCATCTAGAATTTTTTTCGTAATGACTTCGCGCAGCCCTTCATTAACCAGCGGATCTTCCCGATATTCGGCAATGAGATCCTTGAGGAGGGCAAGTTCTTTATAGAGATCGACACGACCGTAGGGCGGAATATTATGGGAGAGGATCACCCCGTAGCCGCGCCGCTTTGCCAGAATTGATTCCGAGGGATTGTTGGCAGCGTAAATATAGAGATTCGGGAGATTTCCCAACAGTACATCGGGCCAGGAATAGCCGGTGTTGCCCAGCGGGGAACCGGGAAGCCATTCGACGGTTCCGTGCATGCCAAAGTGAATGAGTGCATCGGCCTGGAAATCCCGCTGGAGCCATTGATAAAAGGCTGCGTATTGGGGATGGGGGGTCATATCGCGCTCAAACATTAGGCGCATGGGATCACCCGCAATGCCCAAGGGCGGCTGGACTCCAATCCAAACATTGCCGAGCTGCACGCCTCCCAGGTAAAACTCGTCGCCAAAGGTTTTAATACCGGTACCTGTCAAGGTGTTCCACTGCTGTTCGATGCGGTGCGTCAACCGATAGCCGAGCCACTTTTCCAGGCGATGCACCTGAACTTTGGCGGCGCGTTGACGCTGTTCAAAATCCCTTGCGGATCCGGGATGATCGGCATAGGCGTTGTCGGCCTGGCGCACCTGTTCAAGGAGTGCCTCGCCATCCTCGGGGATCTCGCCCACCTTGTAGCCCTCTGCCTGAAGCGATCGCAGGAGCTGAATGAGTGATTTCGGCACATTCAGCAGAGCGGCTGTGCCTGTGGCGCCATACCCCGGAGGAAATCCATAAAGCAAGATCGCAATTTTACGCTGAGACTTCGGCTGATGACGCAGCTTAATCCACTGGTGCAGTCGCCCGGTTAGCCGCTGCACTCGTTCGGGAATGAGGTAAATATCATTACCCACAAGTCCTCCCAGGGGAACGGTATCAATGGCCCCATCTAGTTCTGGGAGCGCATATAAAACAACGCTTTGCAATCCATTGATGCCTTGCCGGGTCCAGGAATGAATGTCCTGAATCAAGAGGGGGGCCGCCACTATATAGGGGAGATTTTTAGCCCACAAAATCTGCTGTGCCACGGCCACCTGACGACCGGCCTCCATAGATCCTGCTGGTCCGCCCACAAGGGGAAAGCCGAGGGTGGAGACGATGGCATCCACAGCGATCGCCTCCTTTGACAGGGAACGAATTCGGGTTGGATTGGACTGAGGCTGCTGTTGCTCATAGTTGCTTGTCATCAGATCTCGCACTGCGGCGTGGCCTTCGACCCCATTGATAAAAATGGGAACGGGAAGAAGCTGGGCCTGTTCAAAATACCGAATCAGCTGGGGAATGTAGGGCTGTTGGGTAATGACATGCTTGCGGTAGAGTAAAATCCCCACCCTGGGCCATTCTTGGGCCTGAGGGGAGGTTTGGTGATACCAGTGGAGGTAGGCTCGCGGGGATTCCCAATATCCCTCATGGTCTGGGTGTAAAAGTCCGAGGTTGGGCGTTTCTACGGGGGCGGGTAGGTCGCCCACTGCAAGATTAAAGTACTGTTGTGCGATTGCCCAGCACATTGCCGCTACATTTTCAGCGCCGCCTGCATTCCAGTAGCCATAAATGATCAGCCAGTTGCGCAGATCCTGCACCTTGGAGACGGGAATATACTTGAGCAGTTTGGGACCCACCTTGAGAAAGCTTAAATAGCCTGCCAGCTTGTCTTCCTCACGACCACTGCCAAACTTGTCCAAAATAAATTTAATGGGTTTGGGCATTCCCTTGGGCTGATGACCGATGGCAAACTGTCCTAGTTGGGTCCATCTCATCAGCTCCAGGGCTGACTCAAAGATCAGACGAATGGGAATGTGTTGGATGCGCGCACAGATCCATTCCACCTGATCGTAGTCAAAAATTAAGCTGGCAAAGAAGACATCTGCCTGCTCCAGTAAAGCTTCGATCTCGGCTGCTTGAGGCTGAAGATCGCGATCGCTGAAAATGTGCAGATCTAGATCGGGACAGCGGGCCTTGGCAAGGGAAAGGGCTTGACCGTACAGCCCCAGATTGAAGGATTCAAATCCAATAATTAAGACAATCCGTACCATGGCCAGCCTTCTAGGGTTTAATCTGATTGTATTGAGATTGCCGCGGCTTGCATAGCCATGACTATTCCTTAACCACAACGAGTCTCAGCGCAAAGGCCACCAATCCACTTTGTCGCGAGTGGCTCCATAGACTTCCTTCAATCCCTCTGGATCGCAAATCTGGACGAGATCGTGTCCTGCCTCTGACTTTTTGGATGATCGGAGGAACCCTGTTTTTGTCATTCCCTTGAGAACCTGTTCCACCGTCCGGTGATTCAGCTGACAGGCTCTGGCAATGATATCAATGGGTAGATCGAAGCTAAAGATCCCCTCGGAGGCAGGCTGATTCCCCAGGACTCGTTCTTGATAGATCAAGGCTCGCAAAAGGGCTGCAACGGCCTGGGGCGGATAGGTACTGCAGTTCAGGAGATGATACTGAAACTTCTCGCGCAGCTCAAATAAAGTGCCATAGCGCTCCTGAATTTGCGGGTAGTCCTGATAAAGCTGCTGCACAATCATCTGGGGAATTTTGAGGACATCCGTGGTTTTGTAGGCCTCCACTAAACTGGGAAACCCCTTGTAGACCCGACCATAGCTAAAGTCCAGATTCATCATCCCAAAGCAGCTTCCTGGGTAGGTGAGCGCAATCACCCGATCGAGGGGGACACTGCGAACAATAACTGGCCCCCCCTGCACAATGACATAGAGATACTCCAGAAACACGTCAGGCAGGTAAGCCGTGTAGATGGGACGACTTGAATAGAGTTTTTCCAGGGATACATCCTCTGTCTCTAGATATTGAGCAATTTCTTGAGTATCTAGGCCACGAAACAAAAAATTTGTTTGCGTGAGGTTTTGGATGACCTCTTCCTTGGAAACAGCCTGCACAGTTTCCTTCGCCATTTTGTTGTCTCCTGCAGAAGTTGTCTCCCATGTCCTATTGTGTCACGGTCGTTTATCTAAACCGTGGATTTTTCAAAATCTTTTGCAGGGTGTTGATTGAGCCTTGACGAGGAGAACCTCCGTCGCGTCGCGCTTGGAGTCTGAAATTTAATGGGGGGTCAACCACAGTCCCGCAGGGGGTGGGCTTCGCACGATCTGCGATTGAAACATAAATGTTTTGAAAAACATTTCTGTTTGACATGAGTTCCATTTTTGTGTAGTTTGAAGGTTGTCTGAATTCCAAGTTGCTCCAGGGTGCCTAGGATTCAGGACTGATGGGTAATTCATGGAGGATTTTTGGATGAGCGCAGGGAGTGGAGCCCCGTTTTCAGTGACGTTTCGAGGGATCTCAGACCGCTTAGTAAGGGTTGGGTTAACCGGGCTGATGCTTGGAGGGTGTGTTCGGGGAAGCGCGGAAAACGCTCCTCAACCGTCTTCCGCTGCCGGTGAGAAGGCGGAATCCGTGGAGATCACCCTGGTGTCCTACGCGGTTACCAAATCCGCCTACGAAAAAATCATTCCCAAATTTGTCGCAGCCTGGAAGGCCGAAACGGGTCAGGAGGTGATTTTTCAGCAAAGTTATGGTGGATCCGGGTCACAGACACGTGCGGTCATTGATGGACTTGAGGCAGATGTGGTGCAATTGGCTCTGGCTGGGGATGTCGAGAAAATTGAAGAGGCGGGTCTGATTGAGCCCAATTGGGAGCAGGAGGCACCGAATAACGCCATTGTGACCCGATCCGTTGTGGCGTTGGTGACGAGAGAAAACCAACCCAAGGTTGAAAAATGGTCGGATTTGGCCGATGGGCGCCTGCAGGTGATTACAGCCAATCCCAAGACCTCCGGTGGAGCCAAATGGAATTTCCTGGCTTTATGGGGGGCCGTTACCCAGACCGGGGGAACGGATGCTGAAGCGCAAGCCTTTGTGGAACGAGTCTTGAAAAACGTTCCTGTGTTGGCTAAGGATGCTCGTGAATCTAGCGATGTCTTCTACAAGCAAGGTCAGGGCGATGTTTTGATGAACTATGAAAATGAAATTTTGTTGGCTCGCGCCAAGGGGGATACGCAACCCTACAGCGTTCCCCTTGATACCAACATTTCCATTGAAGGGGCTGTTGCCGTCGTAGATAAAAATGTGGACCAGCACCAAACCCGAGAGGTCGCTGAGGCCTTTGTGGAATTTCTTTACACCCCGGAGGCTCAAAGGGAATTCGCGCGGGTTGGATTTAGGCCAGTCAATGCAGCGGTGGCCCAGGAATTTTCTACTCAATTCCCCACGGTCAAAAAGCTATTCACCGTTCAGGATTTTGGCGGTTGGAGCCAAATCGACACCCAATTTTTTAAGGAAAATGCCCTTTTTGATCAGAGTTTACGAAAAATCGGACGCGCTTCGCGCTAAAGACCGATTTTACCTAAATTAATAGGGTTGGAGTGGCGTTCCAGGACTCTATTGCTTTTTTCCTTTCTTCTACTGGAGTTCAACATGATGATTAATTCTCAATGGAACGGTTTACCTGTGGCCTCTTTGGGGTCAAGCTCTCTGCGGGCTCACGCTCGAACTCATTCAGGAGAAACCGCGGGTGATCGCCTCATGACCCAGATACAGCTGCGAATTCCGCCGCAGTACGCCGACAATCCTATTTTGTCGCAGTTAGTGAACTACGGAGTCGAGTTTAATATTCGTGCAGCTTTGCTATCCAAACATTCCGAAGAGTCTGGCTGGTTTGATCTTGCTTTGTTGGGGCAGGCAGAACAAATCCAGCAAGCGCTGGAATACCTGAGGTGCTGCAATATCGACATCTGGTTCCTAGATATGGCCCAAGATAGCTGGGATTACCTTTAACGACCAACGTAGGAGACTCAACCTTTGCTGACTCATTTAAAATTCCAAAAGATGACTTTTCGGGGAGGCCGTTCTCAACGAAGAACCAGAGGTCAGGCTTTAGCGCAAACAGCACAGCCGATGTCTTGGCCTTGGTGGGTCATGGCCGTCTACTTAACTCTGATGCTATTGCTTCCCATCTCAGCCCTGATCGGCAGATCGCTAACGGTAGGTTCAGCTGAGTTTTGGGAGATTGCGACCTCGCCGGAAGCCCTCTCGGCCTATGATGTCACCTTTCTAACGGCTCTGGGAGCGGGAATCATCAATGGAATCATGGGAACTTTAGTAGCTTGGGTCTTAGTCCGTTACTCATTTCCGGGTCGTAAATTAGTCGATGCGGTGATTGATCTTCCCTTTGCCTTGCCGACGGCGGTAGCAGGGTTGGTGCTGGCAACAGTTTATGGTGATCAAGGGTGGATTGGACGCTGGTTCCTGCCTTTGGGAATTCAGATTGCCTTTACGCGTTTAGGGGTTTTAGTGGCAATGTTGTTCATTTCACTGCCCTTTGTTGTGAGAACGATCCAGCCGGTCATCCAGACCATGGAGAAGGAGATAGAGGCGGCGGCTCTATCCTTGGGAGCGAGTTCTCTACAAACCTTTACTCAGGTATTGCTGCCCCCCCTACTGCCCGCGATTTTAACCGGTGTAGCCTTGGGATTCTCCCGTGCAATTGGGGAATATGGGTCGGTGGTGATCATTTCCTCTAGCATTCCCTTTCGAGATCTCATTGCTCCAGTTTTGGTGATCCAGCGTTTGGAGCAGTACGACTACGACGGGGCAACGGTCATCGGTGTGATGCTGCTCTTGATTTCCCTGGTGCTGTTGTTCGTCATTAATCTGTTGCAGCAATGGGGGCGACGCTATGTTCAGTGATTGGTTCTGCTCTAAGTTTCAATCTTTGGATTGGAAAAAGTTCGCCTTGGTGGCGATCGCCGTATCTTACTTGGCTTGCCTTTTGTTCGTGCCGACAGTTGCTCTATTTTACGAAGCCTTCCATCAAGGATTTGCAGAGTTTCTAGGCATCCTCAGCCAGACGGATTTTATTAAAGCCTTGCAGCTCACCCTGTTGACTGCCGGTATTGCGCTTCCGGTGAATACTGGGTTTGGGCTCTGCGCGGCTTGGTTTTTAGCGCGCCGTCATTTCCTGGGACGATCCCTCCTCATCAGTGTGCTAGATCTGCCCTTTTCGATTTCGCCGGTGGTGGTTGGCCTCATGCTGGTTCTGCTTTATGGGGATCGGGGTTGGCTGGGATTCTTGCCCCTCAAAATTATTTTTGCCCCTCCCGGAATTGTGTTGGCTACCTTAATCGTGACGCTCCCCTTTGTTGCCCGTGAGGTCATGCCCGTCCTTGAGGAATCTGGACCAACGGAGGAAGAATCGGCCAGGACTTTAGGGGCAAAACCCTGGCAGGTATTCTGGAGAGTCACCCTACCGAATATACGCTGGGGGCTTCTATACGGGGTGCTGCTGACCAACGCAAGGGCAATGGGTGAATTTGGGGCAGTGGCAGTTGTTTCTGGAAATATTGTCGGAAAAACTCAAACCCTGCCTTTGTTTGTAGAAGAAACCTATAAAAACTACCAGACGGAGGCGGCCTTTGGCGCGTCAACGATCTTGGCGCTGTTGGCGGTGGTGACCTTAGTGCTCAAAGAGGTTCTGGAGCGGAAGACGCGTCATAAAGCCCCTTGAGTCGGAAAAAAGCGCTTGGAAACGGTGTTTTCGCCCAATTCTAAACCTCTACCTTTGTTCTCTTGCCTTAATTTTATCTTTGGAGGATATCCATGACTATTGTCATTGAAGGAGTAACCAAGCATTTTGGTTCATTTCGGGCGCTGAATGAGATTCATCTCACGATTCCCCAGGGAAAGCTGGTGGCCCTACTTGGCCCCTCCGGTTCTGGAAAATCTACTCTTTTGCGAGTAATTGCGGGTCTTGAGCATACCGATCAAGGGCGTATACACATTGATGGCCGAGATGCCACGACCCTTGATGTGCGGCATCGCAATATCGGGTTTGTCTTTCAACACTATGCGCTTTTCAAGCACATGACCATCCGGCAAAACATTGCCTTTGCGCTGCAGATTCGCCGGGTGCCTAAAACCGTTGTGCGAGAGAGAGTCAAGGAATTATTGGGATTGATTCAGTTGGAAGGCCTGGGCGATCGCTACCCGGCTCAACTCTCGGGAGGACAGCGGCAGCGTGTTGCCTTGGCGAGGGCGCTAGCGGCTCAACCCCAAGTTTTGCTCCTGGATGAACCCTTTGGAGCTTTAGATGCCAAGGTGCGTGAAGAACTCAGGGTGTGGTTGCGGCGACTGCACGATGAGGTTCAAATGACCAGTATATTTGTGACCCATGATCAAGAGGAAGCCATGGCAGTGGCGGATGAGATTGTGGTCATGAATCAGGGATCCATTGAGCAGATTGGAACGCCCGCCGAGATCTATGACCATCCCAAAACTCCTTTTGTAATGAGCTTCGTCGGGCCTGTGAATATCCTCTCTGGCAGCACCGCTAGACTCTTTCAGTCCCAGGGATGGGAGTCCTCTAGCGAGCAAGGTTCTCTGTTTATTCGTCCCCACGATATTGATCTGCGACCCACAGCGCATCCCTCCACCGTGGCTGCGTGCGTGCGCCGGGTTACGGATTTGGGATGGGAAGTTCGAGTGGAGTTGGAACTCCCCAACCGCCAACCCCTCACCGCCTTTCTGACTCGCAGTCAGTTGAGGGATCTGTCTTTACAGCCAGGGGAGGCGGTTTTCGTCAAGCCCAGGGCGGCTAAGGCGTTTCTGCCAAAGCTGGACTGCGTGATTTAGCTTCCGAGGGGAACACCGCATTATCATCTCCTTTGATCGATCTAGATCAAATTGAAGTCAAATTTAATTTCGATTGAATTTAATTTTGATATAAATTGAATTTGGATTCGATCAAGTCATGGTGAACACGATTGCATCATGCGATTAATCCTGTGTGACACCCAAGGAATGAGGAGATCAAAATGCGCAGGGCACACTTCCCCCGAAACCAACGCTGGCTGGGTCAACGCGGGGCCGTCTTTGTGGTGCTGATGGGGCTAGGCGCGGGGGTCGGTTTGGCGATCGCCGCCGCTCAAGCCGGTTCTTTTTCCTGGCTGACTGGGATGAACTGGCAGGCCTGGCTGTCTATCGCGGTGACGCTGATGGCTTTTCTGGGAAATGCCCTGACGCCGCTACCGGCTGAGATCGTGTTTTTAGGGGCCGCAGCGGTGCTGTTTTTAACCGGAGTGCTCGACGAAAAGACCGCCTTATCTGGGTTTAGCAACTCCGGCATGATTACGGTGGCGGTTTTGTATATCGTGGTCACAGGGCTGCAGCAGACCGGTGCCCTGGTGTGGGTGTCGCAGCAGGTGTTGGGCATGCCAAAGACTGAATCTCGGGCGCTGGTGCGGCTGATGTTGCCGGTGATGGGAATCAGCGCCTTCTTGAACAACACGCCTGTGGTTGCCATGTTTATTCCGGTGGTGGATGACTGGTGCCGCAAACTCCGGTTTAGTCCATCTAAGCTGATGTTGCCCCTCAGCTATGCCGCGATTTTTGGGGGACTGTTTACCCTGATCGGTACCAGTACCAATTTGGTGGTCAATGGTTTGCTGATGGATGCCACTCAAGGTCCGGGTCTGAAGCTCTTAGATATTGCCTGGGTGGGAATTCCCTGCGGGATGGTGGGCTTTGTGTTTTTACTGGTTGCCCAACGCTGGCTACTGCCGGAACGCAAGGCGGCGCTGAGTGATACCGATGATTTACGCCAGTACACGGTGGAAATGCGGGTTGTCCCGGAGAGCCCGATTGTGGGGAAAAGCATTGAAAAAGCCGGATTGCGGCATCTGCCCCATCTGTATCTGGCTGAAGTGCGCCGGGGAGATCAATTGCTCCCGGCCATTGGTCCGCAGCAGGTACTCCAGGGCGATGACCAACTTCTGTTTGTGGGGGTTGTGGATTCGATTTTAGATTTGCAGCGCATTCGCGGTCTAGAGCCAGCCACGGATCAGGTTTTCAAGCTTGAGGAACCCCGCACCGATCGCTGTTTGATTGAGGCGGTGGTGTCGAATACCTGTCCGCTGATTGGTCAGACCATTCGAGAGAGTCGATTTCGCAGCCAGTACAATGCGGTGGTGGTGGCGGTGGCCCGCAACGGCGATCGCCTGATGGGGAAAATTGGCGATATCAGGCTGGATCCGGGGGATACGCTGCTCTTGGAGGCGTCGCCTTCATTTGTGCGCGAGCGCCGGATTTCTCGCGATTTTTATTTGGTAAGCAGCATTCCGAACTCTGAACCGATGCGCCACGATCGATCGCCCTGGGCTTTTGGATTTACCCTGGCGATGGTGATTGTGGCCGCTCTGGGCTGGATGAGCATGCTGCAGGCGGCTACCCTGGCGGCCATTGGCATGCTGGTCCTTGGCTGCTGTTCCCCCCGGCAGGCGATCCGCAGTATTGAATGGTCGGTGTTGCTGGTGATTGGAGCCGCTCTGGCCCTGGGAGCGGCCCTGGAATCCACGGGGGCGGCGGCGGCGATCGCCCATCGGGTGATTGCCCTGGCGGGCGATAATCCCTGGCTGGTGTTGGCGGCCCTTTATGCGGTCACCACGGTGTTGACGGAGGTGATTACCAACAATGCCGCCGCTGCGTTGATTTTTCCAATTTCCCTGGCCCTGGCGAAGCAGCTGAATGTCAGTGACCTGCCCTTCGTGATTGCGATCATGATTGCGGCCTCTGCTAGCTTTGCAACGCCGATTGGCTATCAAACAAACCTGATGGTCTATGGTCCAGGGGGGTATAAGTTCACGGACTTTTTGCGGATTGGAGTGCCCCTGAACCTGATCTACGGAATAGTGACCGTTGCGATTACGCCGCTGGTTTACCCCTTCTAGGGGAGGACGCTGCTGGCAGGCCCCCCAATCTCCAGAGTCGCTGAGGGAGAGGGGACAAAATGCTCTGTGATCAGCAGCTCAGCGGCGTCGCTGGGCAGGGGTTTCGACAGGCTGTACCCTTGCCCTTTCTCACAGTTCAGGAGTTTTAAATAGTCGAGCTGGGCTACGCTTTCAATGCCCTCGGCGATCGCCTCAATGCCCAGCTGATGCGCCAGATGAATAATGGTTTCCACAATCTTGCGTTTTTCCCGCTGTTGCAGCATGGAATTCACAAAGGACTGATCCACCTTAATGGAATGAACGGGAAATCGATGCAGATAGCTCAAGCTTGAATATCCGGTGCCAAAATCATCAATACTCAGGCGGATGCCATCGTCTGCCCACCCCTGCAGGAGCGTCACCAGCGCCTCAGATCCATCCATGAGCATGCTTTCCGTGAGCTCGAGCTGCAGACAGGAGGGAAGAATGCCGCTCTGGGCCAGTGCTTGATCAATCGTCGTCATAAAACTTGCCTCTCGCAACTGGGCCATGGAGAGATTCACGCTGACGTACAGTGAGGCTGCGGCTGGGCATTGCGATTGCCACTGCGCCAATTGTTGACAGGCTTGCTGCAGGGCCCAGGCTCCGAGCGGTACGATCAGGCCAATTTCCTCTGCCATAGGGATGAAGGCCTCGGGAGAAATCCGGCCCCGCTGCGGATGAGACCAGCGAATCAGGGCTTCGAAGCCACAAATTTCCCGGTTGGCTAAGGCAAAGATGGGCTGATAATCCAGGGAAAACTCTTGCTGTTCCACGGCCCGTCGTAAATCCTTCTCCAATTGATGTCGGGCCAGGGTTTGCAGATACATTTGCTGGTCAAAGATTTCGAGTCGGCCCTTGCCACTGCCCTTGGCCCGGTACATGGCAATATCCGCATTGCGCAGCAGATCAATGCCTTGATCTTCCAGGGCTGAACTCAACGCGACGCCGACGCTAGCGGTGGTGGTTACCGGGTGTTCATTGAGCTGAAAGGGCTGCTGGAAGGCCTGCACGATGCGATCGGCCACCTGCTTTGCTTCCTCTAGATGCAGGATCTGATCGAGCAAAATGATAAATTCGTCACCGCCGAGGCGGGCCAGAATGTCATGCCCTCGCACCAGATTGCGCAGACGATCGGCCACCTGAATCAGGAGCTGATCGCCAGCATGGTGCCCTAAACTGTCGTTGATGTATTTAAATCGATCGAGATCAATAAATAAAACCGCAAATTGATAATCCGGCGATCGCTTTGCCCGCTGTTGCGCCATTTCCAGGTGCTCGGTGAACAGGACCCGATTCGGCAGGGTGGTGAGGGCATCATGGAGGGCGCTATGCCGCAGCGCATCCTCCACGCGCTTGCGTTCGACAATTTCTGCCGCCAGGGTCTGATTCAATTCCAGCAGCTGCGCCGTTCGCTCTTGGATGCGAGCTTCCAGCGTGGCATTGAGCGAGACAATTTCTGCCTGGGCCCACCGCAGTGCCAGTTGATGGCGGACGCGGGCCAGTACTTCCTCCGCTTGAAAGGGCTTGGTAATGTAATCTGCGCCGCCAATGGAAAAGGCCGTTACTTTGTTAATCGCTTGGTCGAGGGCACTGAGAAAAATCACTGGCGTTCCCTGGGTCAGCGGATGATCCTTCAGCTTGGCACAGGTTTCGTAGCCATTCATCCCCGGCATCATGATGTCTAGCAAAATCAAGTCCGGTGATGTCTCCTGGGCCTTCATCAGTGCGCTTTCGCCGCTTTTGGCCACAGAGATCCGGAACCCCTCCTGCTGGAGCAGTTCAAACAAAACCTTAATATTGGCCGGTTGATCATCAACAATGAGAATAGACGGTGAAGCAGGTGACGGCGGCATAGAACATTCAATCAGGCAAGATAGGGTTTTAGGAGCGAAACAATGGCTTCATCCTCAAAATCAGCCGCCAACAGCAAAACTTGCCGGGCAAAGGCATGGTATTGAGGGTTCAGCGCCTTCAATCGGTGCGCTTCGGCCTGGATATCTGCGATATACCCAGCCTTTGCCGCCTGGTAAAGGGCTTGGATCTCTTCGGGAGGCGGCATCGTGGAAAGAGTGCCTTGATCACCGGCCCCTGGGTCCGCGCAGGTGGGGGAGACCTGGGACTGCCCGGCCTGCTCCTGGGTATAACACCAGGTTAATCCCAGGTAATCCTGGAGCAGATCTAGCAGGTTGGACAATTCCACGGGCTTGGTCAGAAAGTCGTTACAGCCAGCCTCGCGGCTTTGCTGGCGATCGAAACTAAACACGCTGGCGGAAGATGCAATGATGCAGATCTGCTCAAATTCGGCCCGCTTGCGGATTTGCTGGGTCATCTCGAACCCGTCCATCACCGGCATCTTCAGGTCGGTGATGATCAAGTCGGGGTGATGCCGCTCCACTTGCGCTAGTCCCGCTTGCCCCTGATCGGCCTCCAGGACTCTAAAGCCTAAAGGCTCCAGCAGATGTTTAATCACGGCGCGATTTTCCCAGCGATCGTCCACGATCAGCAGCGATCGCTGGGGGCCTTCATACCCAATGATTTCCAGGGAGGGGACCGGGGATTCTTCTGGCCCGGTGGTTTCCTCGGGCAGGTCTAGATCAAACCAGAAGGTGCTGCCCTGTCCCACCTGGCTGCGCACCTGAATGGTAGATCCCATCATCTGGATAATTTGGCTGCTGATGGCCAGACCTAGCCCGGTGCCTTCGGTTTTGCTCTGGTCGTCTCCCACCTGCTCAAAGGGTAGAAAGATACTGTCGATCTGATGGGGATCCATGCCAACGCCGGTGTCTTGAATCTCAAAGCGCACCGGGTGAAGGGGGGAGGCCACCGCGACAGCTTCAACGGCAGCGGTTGATGCTGGGTCGGGGGCGTTGGCCCTAAGAGAGCGGACGCGAAACAGAACCTCCCCTTGGTCAGTAAACTTGATGGCATTGCCCAGCAAGTTAATCAATACCTGACGCAATCGCTTGGGGTCGGTGGAAATGATCTGCGGTAGATGGGGGTCGATCTCAAAGGTGAGGCTAATTTCCTTTTGTTCTGCTTTGATCCGACAAATTTCTCGCACACCCTGGAGAAAGGGCATCAGCTCAACTGGACTGGGAGAGAGCTCAATTTTTTGGGCTTCAATCTTGGCCAGATCCAGGACATCATTGATGAGGGTGAGCAGATGACTCCCGCATTGGTAAATGGTGTTAACCCCGTCTAGGTGCTGCGGCGTGAGCGATTTGTCCCGCCGTAGAATTTGGGCATAGCCAAGGATGCCATTGAGCGGTGTGCGTAGCTCATGACTCATGTTGGCTAAAAATTCGCTTTTGGCCTGGTTGGCGCTGTCGGCCGCTTCCTTGGCCACTTCCAACTGGGCCGTGCGGGTCTTGACGCGGGTTTCCAGTTCATTATTCATCTGCTCCAGGGCCGAAAAGGAGGTTTTAAGCTGGCCCGCCATGGCGTTAAAGACCTGGGCAAGGGCGTTAATTTCCTGGATGACACTGCTGGGGACCGACTGATCGAGCTGCCCCTCTGCGATCGCCTGACTCGCTCGTCGGAGCCGCAAAATGGGCAGGGTCATCCAGCGAGAGGTCAGCATTCCCAGGATGATTGCGCCGCCCAAGGCCACCAGGCACAGGTAAACGGTTAACCAGGTGTTGGCATTGATTTCGGCCATAAAGTCGGATTCAGGTACTGTTACCAGCACCAACCAGTCCAGCCCCTGGCCATCGGACCAGGGGGCGATTTGAGCATAGTGGGGATCTCCGGCCTGAGAAAACTTAAGTTGCTGCGTCGTGTTCAGGGTTTCCAGGCTGCCAAATTTTGTCCGAATGGCCTGTATGGCGCTCTCAAGGGTGGCATCTCCGCTCTGAGCAATGTTGACCCGCTGCGCTTCGCCCTTGACCAGGCGGGACAGGGGCACATCCGTGGAACTGGCAATGAGATTGCCATCACGCTCCAGCACCAGAATTTTGGCCGATGGGCTCAGTGGAATCTGGCGCAAAAAATCGCTGATGCCCGTCAGCAGCAGATCAACGCTCAAGATACCAATAATTTTCTGATTTTCTCCCCAGATGGGGCGGCTGTAGGCAATGGATTGAATGTGGGGAAACCCATCCCAGGGATACACTTCATTCCAGATTGGCCCCTGGGCTGCCAAGGTTTCCTGATACCAGGACTCGGAAAAGGGATCGTAATCTGTATCGTCCACCATCTGGGTGCGATTTCCCTGGGCATCGGTGGCGTAGGTATGGGCTTTCCAGCCCGTATTGGCTGAAGTTTCATCAATGGTCAAGCTTTGCTGCTCGAGCCAGCGTCCAGCGCCCACATATTCCCCACTGGTGAGGACGTAGGACAAATAGCCGACCTCCTCAAAGGCTCGGAGCTGACGCCAAAAAAACTGGCCGTTAGTTTCGTAGTTGTATAAATCCAGGAGACCGAGATCAAGGGCATCGGCATTGGTCTGGAGGAGGTCGATGGGCAGTTCCAGGTAGCTATCGAGCCGGCGCTGCACCCGACTACTGGCCTGCTGCTGGAGCTGTTGGGCTAAGTTATCTATGGCGTTTTGCCCGTGGCGAAAGGAGAGATATCCAGTAATCCCCACGGCAGCAGCCAACTGTAGCACGAAGGGAACCACCCAGATGACTCGCAAGGGGATTCCTGAAAATTGCAACGGCAGGCGTGATCGGGGCGACTGAATAAACACCGCGTAATCTATGGATGAAGACAGGGGGACACTAGACCTAGATTGCCCATCCTTCCAAGGAGATTGACTGGGCTTTCCGGGGCAACATCAGCCTGGATAGCGCTCGATCTGCCTTTTTTACCCTAGTTTGAACGCATGACTTTGCCTTCAGCGAAAATACGGGACACTGGCCTGAACAGCCTAGCGGCTGGCCAGGGATCGTAGACCGGTCTGAACCTGCCAGAGCTGAGCATAGAGCCCTTGTTGGGCTAACAGTGCCTCGTGTTGGCCCTGCTCCACCAGGCGACCTTGGTCCATGACGTAGATACAGTCGGCATGGCGAATGGTGGACAGGCGATGGGCAATGGCTAGGGTGGTCCGGTTTTGGGTAATGCGATCGAGCGATCGCTGGATGGCGGCCTCGGTTTCGTTATCGACCGCCGAGGTGGCCTCATCCAGGATCAAAATAGGGGGATTCTTCAGCAGTGCCCGAGCAATGGCAATCCGCTGCCGTTGTCCGCCGGAAAGCTTCTGGCCGCGTTCACCAATCATCGTGTCATACCCGTGGGGTAGTTGTTCAATGAAGGCATGGGCCTCAGCGTTGCGGGCCGCCGCCTGGACCTCCTCCATGGAGGCATTGAAGCTACCGTAGGCAATGTTTTCACGGACGGTTCCATGGAATAGAAACACCTCCTGACTCACCAGACCGATGGCCCGGCGTAAATCTGGAAGTCGGTAGGACTGGATATCGACCCCATCAAGGGTGATGACTCCAGACTGAATTTCGTAAAGGCGCAGCAGCAGCTTGACTAAGGTGCTTTTTCCCGATCCGGTCGCCCCCACAATGGCAATGGTGGCCCCGGCCGGAATGCGGAGCGAGAGATCATGAATGACGCTCTGGCCGGAGGCGTAGGCAAAGGAGACGTGATCCAGGTTCACTTCGCCCCGCACGGCACTAAAGGGTAAGGACTGGTGCCCCGGATGAATCGTGATGGGGGTATCAAGCAAATTCATGCAGCGCGTAATGGACGCCATGGCACGCTGATAGTGATCGAGGGTATCTCCCATGCGGGTAAGGGGCCAGAGCAATCGCTGGGTAAGAAAAATCATGACGCTATAGGTGCCCACCGCCAGCCGTTCGGCGATGACCTCCTGGCCTCCCAGGATGATGGCTGCCACAAAGGCGAGCAAAATTAAAATGCGAATCACCGGGATAAAGGCTGCGCTCAGGGCGATGGCCTGGTGATTGGCCTGCCGATAGACTTCGCTTTCGCGGCGCACCTGCTCTCGCTCATAGTCCTCGGCCACAAAGCTTTTGATGGTTGTAATGCCACTCAAGTTGTTGGAGAGCCGACCGTTGAGCAGGCTTACCGCCTCGCGAACCCGCGCATAGCGAGGGGCCAGCAGCTTCTGAAAGGCGATCGCCCCCCAGATAATAAAGGGCATGGGTAAGACGGCCATCCAGGCCACCTGGGGAGAGAGAATAAAAAATGCACCGCCAATCACGACGATCGTCGTCAGCAAATGCAGCAGCTCATTGGCCCCGCCATCTAGAAATCGCTCCAGCTGGTTAATATCGTCGCTGAGTATTGACATTAACCCCCCTGTGCTCTGGTCTTCAAAAAAGGCCAAATCTAGATTTTGCAGGTGGGCATAGGCATCAAGACGCAAATGGTGCTGCACGGTTTGGGCCAAGTTGCGCCACAGTCGTGCATAGGCATATTCAAATACAGACTCTAGGCCCCAAATCACCAAGGAGAGGCCCCCTAGCACCAAAAGCTGCTGAGTCACATCCGCCAGCCCCAGTCGGCCCAAGATGGAATCTTGCCGCTGAACCACAATATCCACGGCGGTGCCAATTAACACCGGTGGCGCCAGGTCAAAAATTTTATTCAGGACAGAACAAAGCGAGGCCAGCCAAAACTGGCGACGATAGGGACGGCCGTAGGCGGCGAGTCGCCAGAGGGGATGGGAGCGACGGCTGGCCTGCCGAGAAGAAGCAGTCGAAGAACTTGGCATGAATTCAAGGCTTGCGCAGATGGGCCTAATGTTACAATATGTCAATAAAAGCAAATAAATGTGTTTCCTATCTACCTCTGTCGCTATCTTAAAGGCTGTTCGCGGTTGCCGGATCATGACTAACCGTGATGCAGGTCATTTCGTTCGCTGGGTCAATGGGGAACTTTAAAGGTGAGAGCAACCATCCTATCTAGTAGAGAACTAATTCCGTCATGACTGTGACTGATACCCCTCTCCAAAACCCTGTCCAACCATCTCAAGGCAGCGATGCTGTTGAGGTTCATGTCGAGCGGATTGAGCATCGGCAGCGACAAATTAAGGCACGAATTCAGCTTCCCTATCGAGCAGAGCAAGTTTGGGAGGTGCTGACGGATTACGAAGCGCTCTCGGAGTTTATTCCCAATCTTGAGCGTAGTGCCCGGCTAGAGCATCCAGAGGGAGGGGTTAGGATTGAGCAAGTGGGTGCCCAGAGCGCCTTGATGCTGAAGTTTTCGGCGCGAGTTGTGCTGGATATGGAGGAAAAATATCCCGAGCAGCTTAAGTTTGATATGGTCGAGGGGGACTTCAAAGGATTTACTGGCAACTGGCAGCTGTGCCCTCGCACAACGGAGAATGCCCAAGAAGTCACAGAGCTGACCTATACCGTAAAGGTGTGGCCCAAGCGAACCATGCCAGTCATCGCGGTGGAGCAGCGGCTCTCTAAGGATTTACCCAATAACCTACAGGCCATTCGGCAGCGGCTAGACGAGCTGTACGGGATGAGCGCTTGAATCCAGAGGGGTCAGTCCCCTGGTGACCCTTGGGAAACTCGTCCCTCCCTGGAATCTGGTATGAAATGGGCTCGACGGAGGGCATTGGCCTCCAAGGTGGGCGGTAATGGGGCAGGTGCCTCCGCAGGATCACGGTCTTTGTGGGTAAGCTTCTCGCCGGTCATCCCTTTAGCAATTGCAACAGATTCTAAATAGAAAGCCACTAAGTTTGCAAGTCTTGAGATTGAGTAAACGCGAATAATCGGTCTATGCGCTAAAACGCTATGTGCGCTAAGACGCTGAAGGATGAAGAGTGAACCGAAAGTTAGTGACAGTCGGGGAAACGAGAAAACTCCCCTGATTTTCTGATTTCGAATGGGGGTGGTGGGGAACCTGTCTCCGGTATGGTGATGGAGATGGGGATCCATCTTATTGAAAATATTTACCACTTAATTTGATGATTCACTGACCTTGGGAGAGCGGTTGGGTAATTTTTATGGAATGATTATCATTATCGCGGTAAAGTAGTGCCTTGATTGAGAGCAAGCCTACAGAAATCTTTGTGTATGCTTGCTCGATTCCTGAATCAGGCCGCCTTGGCCGCGAAGAGAAGTCAGGTTTCTTTTGTCCTAACTGTGAGGCGTGGATATGCGTAAAGTTTTGCTTTGGGCTGGGGTGCCCTTGTTTGCCCTGGGCGTGGCGCCAGGTGCTCTGGCTCAAGTTTCTGCCCCCACTGCGGTGGATCGCTTGATCAAGGATGAGCAGGACAGCAGCCTTGGGGTTGTGACTTCTGTTTCTCAATTGTCGGATGTGCAGCCGACTGACTGGGCCTTTCAGGCGGTCCAGTCTTTGGTAGAGCGATATGGCTGTGTTGCGGGCTATCCGGACGGCACCTTTCGCGGGAATCGTGCGGCCACTCGCTATGAACTCGCGGCCCTGGTTAATGCCTGTTTGGATAATATTAGCGATCAGTTTGCTACCCAGGAAGATTTAGCCGCCCTGCGCGCCCTTCAGGAGGAATTTGCTGCGGAGTTGGCAACGCTGCGAGGACGGGTGGACGGTTTGGAGGCCCGCACGGCGACCCTTGAGGCTCAGCAGTTTTCTACGACCACTAAGCTGGAGGGCTCAGTGATTCTCACGGCTCAGTTTGGGGATCAGATCAATAATGCGGCTCCCAGTCCGAGCCGGGTTTCGGTGCTCTCGGAGGTGGGGCTAACCTTCAACACTAGCTTCACGGGGGAGGATTTGCTGCAGGTTGCGCTGTTGACGGGGAACGGTGGAAATGACTTCTTTGGAGATTTTTTTGATACCTTTGGGGTCAATCCGGCTCCGCTGCCTGCGGGGCTAGATGGGATTGTGAATCTGGGGGCTATTGAATATCGAGATACGGGAACGGCTGTTGAACTTGACCGTTTAGCCTACGAGTTTAGTCCGGTTAAAGATCTCTCGCTGACGGTGGGGGCTGTGGTCTATCCC
Source organism: Lyngbya confervoides BDU141951 (assembly GCF_000817775.3). Taxonomy (GTDB): domain Bacteria; phylum Cyanobacteriota; class Cyanobacteriia; order Thermosynechococcales; family Thermosynechococcaceae; genus Lyngbya; species Lyngbya confervoides. The sequence continues at coordinate 44,610 of NZ_JTHE03000028.1, read as the reverse complement.
AGTGACTTTATCGATGGGAATAGCTATGCCAACGATCCAGGCGTAGATTTTAATTCCGGGTTTTTTATCAATAATGCCTTGGTGATTAACGATGCCATTGATGACCCTGGAGGGGCTGGCTTTGGTTTTAACTGGAATGTGAATGGCGGGCCGGTGAGCCTTCGCGGTGGGTATGTGGCCTCCCAAGCCGATAGGGCTGTGGATGTGGGAGGACAAAATGGTTTGTTCAACGATCCACACCAGGCTGTTTTTGAGGTGGAATATGCGAACGCATTTGCCGGTGGCAGGAATAATTTCGCGCTGCGACTTCAATATGCTCACATCGACTCCCTTGCCCCGGCGGTGGAGCAGAATGTGCTGGGTGTGAATGCAGAGGCGACTTTCGGCAAATTTGGGATTTTTGGTCGCTACGGGATCTCCCTGGATCCTCAGCTGGCCAATGTGGATTTGTTTCCGGCCAATAACAACATTCAAACCTGGATGGCTGGCATTGGCATTGCCGATTTGCTGGTGCCGGGGTCCATGCTATCGGTGGCTGCGGGGCAGCCATTTATTGCCCCTGGTGCGCAGCCTGATCAGACTAATTTTGAAGGATTTTATCGGATTCCGGTGAATGACAACGTTACGATTTCTCCGGGAGTGATGGTGATTGTGGATCCCCAAAATGTCAATACCAACACCTTAATTCAGGGTGTCTTAAGAACGACCTTTTCGTTTTAACAAGGGAAGGCTGGGTGTCTCTGCCCTAGGGAAGCATTTGCTCTAGGGCTTGTTCTAGCTGCCACCCTACCACGCTGATGAGTACCAGGCCGCCTAAACCCCGGCGAAAATAATTGACGCCGGTTAACAGTTCCTGGGTTGCCCAAAGGAGAATGGCGGCGAGGGCAACAATTTTCATCAGGCTGTGGAGGGGTTCCTGGGGAAACACCCACTGCAGCAAGCTTGCGCCGATCCAGGTCAAAAGGGAGGCATTGGGAGGTTGGCCAATGACGATGTTGCCTTGGTCGTCTCGAAACAGGGTATCAAAGAGGGAGGATTGCATGGTTTACCAGGGTGGTGGCTAGACTCTAAATCTATCCTCTAGCCTAGGCGATCGCGGGGGGGCTGAGGTCTGCTAAGAGGGAGATGGGGGCTCTCTATCGGAGGGGAGATTGTTCCTGCTCATCGCTCAGGGTCGATCAGGGACGGGCGGGGACGCAATCTGGGATCAGCGATCGCTGCGGTCGCGACTAATCTCGTGCAATCCGAAGCCGCCTTGGCGGTAAAACGCTTCTTGCTGGATGTCGTTGTAAACTTCGCCGACGATTTTGTTGGTGTCATCATCCAGGAGCAGGTCAGCATTGAGGGCGGCTTCGACGAAGCCGCGCAATTTTTTTTGATTGGCCTTGGAGAGCTGTTTGTAGGGTTTTCCTTTAAACCGGATGATTTTTTGCTGCAGCGATCGGAACCAGTAGAATCTGTAGACCTTGTAAATGAAATAGCCCAGAAGGCCAAAGAGCAAAAACCAAAGCATAGCGGTATCCGGACAATTCCTACAAGGAGGTGTCAAGTCTTAATCTACCCTAGCAAGCGGTTGAACTTTCAATTGCATCGTGGAACCAGTGGGTCTGATCGCGAATTTTTGTGGCTTTCACCTTACCGAGCAAGGTTCGTCCAAGACGATAAAAGACCTTTGCCATTTTGGCCTGATCGTTTGAGTGATTTTATGAGGAGATCGCATCGTAAAAAGAGGGCGTCTTCTTCTGGATCAAGGGTTCCCTTTTGAGTTCTCAGGTTGTTCAAACGGTCCTGTTGTTTCAAGGCCCATTGAAGGCGTCGCCAAAGTCTTTGAATCACTTGGGCTATCGGTTCTCGCCCATACTGGCGATCGCCTCTTTTAGTTCGTCCTCGGCCACAGCACTTTGATCAGCTTCCGGCCAACTCTCCGCAAAAGCGACCTTGAGATGTTCGTATAAGAGCTTGCCATGAGTCTGAATCACTTGCGTTAAATCACTGACAGCTAATGGCGTTGTCCGCACAAAACTATGGGGTTCGAAGAGGTAATGCTTGATTTGGGTTGGAAGGCAGTCTTTCAAGACATTAGCGAGTTCCTGCTGCTCGGAGTAAGAGAGGCATATACCCTCGTTGAATTTCAAAATCTCCTTCACGCCAGAATTTGGAAAACAGGCGTCCTTCCCGATCGAGCAGCAAATAGTTGCGTCGACTGTAATCGAGGAGTGAGGCGATCGCATTCACCAACTCTTCGGGCTGAATCTGAATTTCCCGTGCCCATTGCTGGACAAATGCAAGATTGGAGGTCCTTAGGCTTGAATTTGAGAGCGGGTTTCATAGACGGTTTGGAGGCAGTCTTCAAAGTCGTCTCCTTGCCAGGTCATCGTGTGACGGAGGAGTGAGCCTCTGTTGGGGGGTCGATAGTCGTTGGTGTCCTCATCATTTGTGTTGGGTTGTTCCCGATGCTCTTTCTGCACCAGAAATGAAATGAAATCGACCACGAGACGGAGGCGATCGCTGGAGAGTTGGTCGAGATAGTGGTCAATGATTTGGCGAAGTTGGGTAGTGTTCATCTAGTGCATTAATCTCCCGCTTCAACCGCCGCACTACCACCTCCTGAATCCGCTGCCGCATCGCTGGCGTAAAGTCACTGGTCTGGGTGAAACGCACCGGATCTAGCTGTTCGAGCAGCCCTGAAAAGCAGCGCGTATGACCGTTATGGGGCGTCGCACTCAGGAATAGCTTGTGTTCAAACCAAGGGGCGATCGCCCGGAGCATTTTCGAGAGATCGCTGTCTTCTCCAAAATTCGAGGGCATCAGATTGTGGGCCTCATCCACAATTAGCAAATCCCATGGCAGTTGCGCAGTGCCCTCTGGCTGCTGACAAGCTGAGCGAAATTGCTCCAAAACGTCGGGCTGACGGAGGTAATGGTAAGAGGTCACAATTCTTGGGAAGGTCCGCCAGGGGTTTGCATCAAGACCCAAACGTTTTTGCAGAGCGTGGGTCTGGGATCGATCGATCACATCGAACGACAGGGCAAATTTATCCTGCATTTCCTGTTGCCACTGCTTGCGTAGAGCCGCCGGACAAAGGATCAGAACTCTTCGAATCCGTCGGCGGAGCAATAGTTCCGATAAAATGAGACCGGCCTCAACCGTTTTCCCCAGCCCCACGTCATCTGCCAGCATCAGAGAGATCCGAGGCATCCGTACAGCCTTCGGAAGGGGAACCAGTTGAAAGTCCTCCACCTGCATCGCTCCGAAGCAAGGTGATGCAAAAATCGCAATTGAAGCGTTAGAGTTATCCCCAAGCCCTAAACATGGAGAGAGGGCGGCCCACCGCGTAGCACGCTGCAAAGCATCAAATTCATGCCCAGACATTGGACCTGATCGCTCTACTGGCGGTAATGCTGTTGGCTCCAACAAGCTACAGCTGACTTCTCGCTCCCAAATCAAATCGTCAACATCAGAACCATCCGCATCCATGTATTCAAGACGAACCCAATGGATCTGTCCCTCTCCTTCAGAACAATAGGGACTGACGTCGGCGACGAGGGCTCGGCGATTGCGAACGCTTGCCAGCATACCTTCGCGGGGGATTTGGATCGGTTTATGAACGTCCATCGCCTAAACCCTTTGGTCGAATCAACATCCTCGTGCTAACCCTCTGAATCAACCCCGCCTTTTTATGGAGAATACGATAACACGTGGTTGTTAAGGAAAGATATTTAGCCTAAGATGGATTCTCTATGATCAATCTGTCTTATTTTGCTCAAAGCGCTCTTTCTTTTTCCGAGAAATAAAAGAATTATAAAGACGTATTGCAGAAACAGTGAGGTTGTGGATTGTGGCTAGGTTAGTTTCTCAGTAACAAGACCTCAGGGATCTGGGCCGTATCGCTTCAATGCTACCAAAGCAGTCTTGCAAGATTAACTTTGAGGCGGGTTGTTTCTGGATGAGACCTGAGAGAAACAGGGAGGGTCGTGATGGGAAATATTACAACAGTTCAACAGATCTATGCGGCCTTTGGTCGCGGCGATATTCCTGCTATTCTTGAACATCTTGCGGATTCTGTGGAGTGGGAATACGGCATTTCTAAGACTGAGGTCCCGTGGCTGCAACTTCAGAATGGTAAAACCAACGTATCGAATTTTTTTGAGTCTCTTAAGCAATTTGATCTCCATAAGTTTGAGCCAAAGGTGTTCTTTGAGAATGGCAATATCGTTGTTGCTCTCATTGACGTAGAACTCACGGTAAAAGCGACAGGAATAAAAATTATTGAGGAAGATGAAACACATATCTGGCATTTCAATACAAAAGGTCAGGTAATAAAGTATGGTCACAGACTCGATACTCATCGCCATTGGCTCGCTTACAAAGGCAAGAACTCCTTGGGGATAAATCTGGTGGATTTTGCCTAAGAGGTTTTTTGAGAAGTATTAAACCGATTGCCCGCACCCCCCTTCCTTGAATGCCCCTCGGGGCGATAACTTGGGGGCAGGGGGCGGATGCAGAGTCTGGAAAGACGTTTCCGCCTCTAACAAGTTGAACCGTGGACGGTGATGCCTCAGCTCTTGCAAAGGCAGGCGCTTGAATTGGTTCAATCGTTGGTCAAGGTGGAAATTTGAGCTTTCCCAGGGCAGCAATGGTTGCGGTTTGCGAGTTCAATTCCTTCGGGGGACCTTCAGTTCCGGCGTGAAGCAATCGGGCGAGAGTGTGAACGGGTAGAGGTTGACGAGGGCATGATCAACACAGGAGTGGGTTAGACCCCAGCCCGGTCAGACCCAGTGGCCTACAGCCAACTGTCCCGATGTCCATGCAAATCATCGCGCTCTGGAGCGGTCCAGTGTCTCAATTGAATTCCAGCATCGAGCATGCGTATACTCAGCTACACTTGCCCCTGGGTGCCCCCCTCGCCACAGTCGAAGCTGCATACTTCAAGCTCCGAGCGGAAAAAATTCAGAACCACCAGCGGGGAGAGATTCCAGACCTCAAGGCAGCCTACTCCTTGATCAAACAGTTTCTGGAGCAAGAAGATCTCAGGATCCATCCTCCAGAAATGCCGGCCTTTGAAACGATGACGCCCAGGCCGGCCCCAGCCACGGACCCCGCAGCGCAGGGACTGGACGCGCCACAATTGCCCCCGGAGACCCGGCTTGAACAGGCGCTCATGGGTCGGGGCCTTCGTTATCCTCAGGTGCAATGGCAGGGCCAACGTCTGCTTCTCACCCTCGATGCCCGGCAGGCCCCACGATCGGCAAAGGCGATCGCCAAACTTTGGCCCATGCTCCGCGAGATTCTGCCCGATCTAGAGGCCTTTCACGGCGTCACGGCCATTCAGTGTATGGCCAAACAACCCTCCGGTAAAATCCTTTGGCGTCATACCCTTCCGGGTCCTCAAGCCTGGCAACGCAGGGATCGAGAGGATCAAAACCTGTTTTCCTTCGAGAGCCGCATCACTCAGATTTGGGTGTTCCCCATTGCCCTGGGCCTGGCGATCGCGATGAACGCCATACCCCTCGTGAAATTTCTGCTCCGGGGGATTACGATTTGGGTGCATGAATTTGGCCATGCCACCGTAGCATGGCTCTCCGGGCGTAAGGCCATTCCTCTGCCCCTGGGCTGGACAAACGTTGAACCTCAGAAATCCTGGTTTGTCTACCTTGGCTTGCTGATTCTGTTTGGACTCTTGATCTGGGCGGGCTATCGGGAGCAGCGGCGATGGCCAGTGGGGTTGGGGATTGTATTTTCTGGCCTGCAGTTTTTCATGACCTGGATGATGCCTGAGGACTGGTTTGATCTGTTGTTGGCCTTCGGGGGCATTGGCGGCGAATTTTACCTGAGTGCCTTTCTGATGGTGAGTTTTTATTTTGACTTGCCTGCCTATTTTAAGTGGGACTTCTATCGATATCCTGTGCTGCTGGGATCTGCCTTTACCTTTTGGGGCGCCTGGTGGAACTGGCAAGAGATTGATCGCGGCGCCGCCGCTATTCCCTGGGGATCGCTCTGGGGAGGCCAAGATCACGCTGGGGGAGATATGAACATTCTCAGTACCCGAGGCTGGAGCGATCAGCAAATTATTGAGACCTATAATCTGCTGGGCGGGGTTTGCTGGTTCCTGATCCTGGGCCTCTATTGCTTCTTTCTATTCAAACAGCATCGACAGTCCTTAGCCCTGTTCTGGCAACAATGTCTCTCCCTGTTCTAAGGCCCCGGTGAGGGCAATTGGGCTATAGATCCCATCCTCCCCACTGCCAAGCCGATACCTTTCCTCCATGGGACCGCCATCTCTGGGACCGTTGCACCATTCCCGATACAGCAGCGAGGCGAAGTCGATCCAAACCCTGTTTCCGCGATCGCCCCTGGAGCGCAAGGCATCGCCCCTTTGTTTCTCATAAATGTCTGCACCGGCCATCCTGAGCCATGATTCAGACTTGAGGCGTGATTAGACCTTGATCCCGATTAATGCTCCAAAGCAAGAGGGAAAAGTCCTCAATTCGCAATTTTTTAGGTAATCATGCCTAGATGTTCGGCTAACCTCCCCCACCCGGCCTGCTCTAGCTACGTTAATATCTGAAGTGAAGAGTTTACACTTTGTAACAAAAGGAGGGGACATGATTTTGATCTCCCTGTTTACATTCCTGCTCCTGTTTTGGTCCATCGGAATCGTGGTGAATCAGTTTGGCAGCGAGCAGCCCCATGGCTAGGGGGAATGGGGGAAGGCTTTTGCCCTGGGCCTCACTGGAAAGCGAGCGTTTAGAGACTGGTTTAGGAACTTGAGTGAGCGACCTTTTTAGAGACTTTTAGATCCCTTTTAGAGATGCAGCGGAACGATGTTTGAACGATTTAATGACCAGGCTATTGCAGCCATTATGATTGCCCAGCAGGAGGCCCGTCAGCTGGGGCAAACCATGGTGGGGACTGAACTGATGCTGGTGGGTGCGATCGCCCAGGGCGAGAGTGTGGTTTCTTCCTACCTCCACAGTGCCGGTGTGACCCTGCGAACAGTGCAATCTGCCGTTGAAAAGCTGTTAGGGAAAGGACCGGTGCACGCCAAGGCAGAAATTCCCTTTACGCCAGCGGCTCAGGCCATCCTGAACCAGTCCATTCAGGCCGCCTTGGAACTAAAGCAACCTCTGGTAGGGCCGGAACATCTGGTGTTGGCCATGGTGCGCGACGCCAGCAGCTCGGCCTCTCAGACCTTGCAAAGGCTGGGCATTGATCTCCAGGAGATGGAGGAGACCCTGGTGGAAGCGGCTAAGGAACGCCTGGCGGTGCCCGCGGGGAGTGGAACACCAGAGGGGGGGGCCGCTCCCCGCAGCGGTAAGGTTTTGGCCAATTTTACCCGTGATCTGACCCAGCTAGCCGCCCAAAATAAGCTAGATCCGGTGGTGGGCCGCGATCGCGAGATTGAACGGCTGGTCCAGATTCTGTGCCGCCGCCGCAAGAATAACCCCATGCTGTTGGGATCACCCGGTGTGGGGAAAACCGCGATCGCCGAGGGGTTAGCCCAGCGCATCGTGAATCGAGAGGTTCCCGATCTCCTCTACGACCGCCGGGTTCTGAGCCTGGATGTGGCCGCCTTGGTGGCTGGCACCCGGATGCGAGGTGAGTTTGAAGAGCGCCTCAAGCAGTTGGTGAGCGAGGTGCGTGCCGCCGGAAACATCATGCTGGTGGTCGATGAGGCCCACACTCTCTTGGGAACGGGAAGCATGGCCGGAGGCATGGATGCGGCGAATCTGCTCAAGCCTGCTCTGGCCCGCGGCGATCTGCAATGCATCGGGGCCACCACCCTGGAGGAGTACCGTCAGCATATTGAAAAAGATGCTGCTCTAGAGCGCCGCTTTCAGCCCATCCAGGTGGAGGCGCCCTCGGTGGCAGAAACCTTCGAAATCCTCAAGGGCGTGCGCCCGGCCTACGAGGCCCACCATCGGCTCTCGATCACCGATGCGGCCTTGGAAGCAGCCGCCCGCCTCTCGGATCGTTACATTGCCGATCGCGCCCTTCCAGATAAGGCGATTGATTTAATTGATGAGGCCGGATCGCGGGTTCGGTTTCGGGCTGACTCCACAGGATCGATCAATCCTCAGGTGACGGTGGCCGAGATTGCCCAGGTGCTTGAAGCCTGGACCCAGATTCCTGTGGGTCAGCTTACTCAATCGGAATCCACCCAGCTGTTGGCTCTAGAAGATCGGCTCCAGGAGCGGATTGTTGGCCAAACCGCCGCCGTGACCTCCATTGCCAGGGCCATCCGGCGGGGCCGGGTGGGACTGCAAAGTGCCACTCGTCCTCTGGGCAGCTTCATCTTTTGTGGACCGACGGGGGTGGGTAAAACCGAGCTGACTAAAGCCCTCGCCCACTGTCTGTTCGGGTCCTCTGAGGCCTTGGTGCGCTTAGATATGTCCGAATATATGGAACCCCAAGCGGTTTCAAAATTAATCGGTGCTCCGCCAGGCTATGTGGGCTATGGGGAAGGTGGCCAGCTCACGGAAGCGGTTCGCCGTCGGCCCTACACCGTTGTGCTGTTTGATGAAATTGAAAAAGCCCATCCGGATGTGTTCAACCTCCTGTTGCAGCTGCTAGAGGAGGGGCAGTTGACGGATTCCCAAGGGCGATCGGTCAATTTCAAAAATACGTTGATTATCCTGACTTCCAATCTGGGGGCTCGGGCCATTGAGAAGCAGGGAGGCGGCTTTGGCTTTGAGCTAGCCGCAGGCGCACAAGCCCAGTATCAGCGGATCTGCGATCGCGTTCAGGATGCTCTGAAAGCAGCCTTTCGTCCGGAGTTTCTCAACCGCCTGGATGAGGTGGTTGTGTTTCAGCCCCTCACCCGCCACCAGGTTAGCCACATTGCCGATCTCCTGATTCAAGACGTGGCCGAACGCCTACAAGCCCAATCCATGAACCTAACCGTGACCCCAGCCCTGCGAGACCAACTCATTCAGGTGGGTTACGACCCAGCCTATGGTGCCAGGCCCATGCGTCGGGCGATCACCCAGCTCGTAGAGGACACACTGGCCGAGGCCATCCTGGCCGGTGATCTTCAGCCGGGAGAAACCGCTTGCCTGGACCTCGATGAGCATCGTCAAGTTCGGCTGCGGCCCCAACCCGCCCCAGTGGCAGTGGGGGTGGCCTGAATTATCCCTAAAGGTGGAGGGGGTGAGCTTTACATTTCTTTACAATAAGATTAGCTGAGCCCCCGTCAGGGTCCGCCAATCCTGTGTCTACGCTTCTTCCCGGTCTAATCCATTCCTGTCCAAATTCCTGTCCAATCCATTAAGGAGACCCGTATGAACGGCAATCTTCGTGTGGGAAGCCTGTTTGGGATTCCCTTTTTCATCAACCTATCCTGGTTTTTTGTCCTTGCCTTGGTCACGCTCAATTTTGGCAATGGACTAGCGGCTCGCTTTCCCAGTCTGGGCGGCAGTGCCCTCCTGTTGGGACTGGGGGCGGGACTTCTGTTGTTTGCATCGGTATTGATGCATGAGCTGGGCCATAGCTTTGCTGCCCAGCAGCGTGGCATCAAGGTAAATTCAATTACGCTCTTTTTGTTTGGGGGATTGGCCAGTCTTGAGGAGGAAGCGAAGACCCCCGGCGGTGCCTTTTGGATTGCGGTCGCTGGCCCTCTGGTCAGCCTGGGACTTTTCTTGCTGCTGTCGCTGCTGGCGTTCAGTGGTTGGGTGAGCGGTCCTCCCGCCGCGATTGTGGGACTGTTGGCCTACATTAATCTGGTGTTGGCGGCCTTCAATATGATTCCTGGATTGCCCTTAGATGGTGGCAATGTTCTCAAAGCTGCGGTTTGGAAGGCCACTGGGAATCGGTTCCGCGGAATTCGCTGGGCCAGTCGCCTCGGTCAGATCATCGGCTGGATCGCCATCGGCTTGGGACTGCTCTCAATTTTGGGAATTTCAAATCTTGGAAGCGTCTGGAGTCTGATTATTGGCTGGTTCCTGCTGCAAAATGCCGGACAGTCTGCCCAGTCCGCCTCCATCCAGGAAGCCCTGGCGGGACTCACCGCTGCCGATGCGGTTTGTGAACAAAGCCCCATCGTCGAGGCCCAGTGTACCCTGCGTGATCTTGCTGACCGGGCGGTTCTGACCCGCGAGAAGCAGCAGTGGCAGCGATTTCTGGTAGAAGATGAGTTTCATCGCTTCATCGGCACCGTTGACCTGTCGGTTCTGCAAACCCTGCCAGCCCAGCAATGGGCTGATTACCGGGTTCAAGATTTCCTCAAGCCCATGGATCAGAAAAATCAGGTTCGATCCGATCGATCCCTGCTAGAGGTGGCGAGCCAGCTTGAACAGCAAGGCAGTCAGGCGCTAGCAGTGATTCGGGATAACGGCACCCTCGTCGGACTCCTGGAGAAGTCGGCCATTGTTCGCCTACTGCAACAACGGCAGCAGTCTCAACCGGCCTAGGGTTGGCCCCAAAATCACCGGGTTTTGGGGCCTTCAAGACTGGCTAGATTTTTTCCTGTGCTGATGATCCCTCCGAGACACACCTATGCTGCTTCCCCACGGATTTGAACAAAAAACGCTCTCTACCCGGTTGGGAGCCATGGTCTATGCCACGGCTCGGGGACCTCTGTGGCAATCCGCTGACCTCAGTCCCGCTTGGCCCACGCTGGTATTCCTGCACGGGTTTGGAGGTGGGTCGTCCAACTACGAATGGTCAAAGGTTTATCCGGCCTTTGCCCATAGCCATCGAGTCTTTGCCCCGGACTTAATTGGCTGGGGACGTTCCGAGCGATCGCCCCGTGCTTACCGCATTGAAGATTATCTCAGCTCGATTACGGACTTCCTGGCACAAACCTGCCCTGGCCCAGCGACGGTGGTGGCCTCGTCCCTAACCGCTGCCTTGACCCTGCGCCTGGCCGTTGAACGCCCCGAACTCTTTCGCTCCCTGATTTTAATTTCGCCCGCGGGTCTGGCCGATTTTGGGGAAGACCGCACCGCCAACTTTTTTGCCCAGCTGGCGAGCCTCCCGATCCTCGACCGCGTGATTTACTTTGCTGGTATCGCCAACGAGGCTGCCATTCGTCAGTTCCTAGAGCAGCGGCAGTTCGCCCAGGCCAATCGGGTTTGCCCCGAAATGGTTCAAGCCTACGCCGCAAGTGCTCAGCAGCCCTACGCCGAATATAGTGCCCTGTCCTTTGTCAGGGGCCATCTCAGCTTCGATCTAGCTCCCTGGATTCGGGATCTGCACACGCCCACAGCCATGATTTGGGGACAGCAGTGTTCTTTTACCCCCGTCAGTCTCGGTCGACGGTTGGCCGCGCTCAATCCCAGGGCGATTCAGTTTTTTCAAGAGCTGGACCACGTGGGGCTCACGCCCCAACTCGAAGTTCCGGCGACCACCATTGGCCTGATTGCGCAATTACTCCAGCAGCTCCAGGTCGCCCCTCCCTCTACTTCATCGCATCATTGAGCCTCCTAGCCATCATGAATACAATCCAGTACAAATTTTTGCTGCAACGGGCTGCGACCTTACTGTCCGTTGCCATTTTGACTCTGGCCCTAGTGGCCGCGCTTTCGGGCCTACTGGTGGGATTTAACTACCAGCCAGCGGCGGGGAAAGCCTACGACTCTGTGCAATGGATCGCCACCCAGCTCACAAGCGGTCGACTCATTCTTGGACTGCATCAATGGGCTGGCAATGGGTTAATTATTGCTGGCCTTGTCCAGATTCCCATTCTTTTCCTAGGACGTCAGGCGCGCCGGAGCTGGTTTACTGCATGGGTGAGTGGGTTTGCCCTCACGGCCTGCGCCATTGCTTTGGGCTGGACCGCCATGATTTTACCCTGGGATCAGCTAGGATTCTGGCGGCTCCGGGTTGAACTGAGTACCCTGGGCAGCCTGCCCATTCTCGGAACCTTGATTAATCAAGTCCTACTGGGCGGTGGCGGCATGGATACCAGAGCGCTGGTTCATTTCTACGCCATCCACAGCTACATTTTGTCCTTGGTGGCGATTGGATTGGCCTTGACCCACCTGATTGCCTTGGTGGTCCATGAGCAGCAGGAGAGAGACGCTGTGCTCCAACAGCTGGAGCGCCTAGTGGATGATGCTGAAGTTGCCACTGAGGCTGCCACTCAGGCTGAATCCGGAAGCGAAGTGGACCCGGTCACGAGTCAGGGATAAGGAATCTTTTTGTCCTGACCTACAAAAAGCGCATCTATGTCAATAGACCTAAACATAAGTTTGCTTTTTGTTTATACTTCGTTACACTGTGAATGTTCGTTCAAACTTTGAATCATTAACGTTATGCCTTCCTCACTCATTCCCATTCCCAAGCCCTTACAGCCTCAATCCAGTCCCTATGATCTCAAGGAGCGTCTGGACTGGGGAGAGCCGGCCCTGACCATTGTCGATGTCCGAGATCGGCAGACCTTTAACCAGCAGCACATCATGGGGGCAATTTGTATGCCCATGTCTGATCTGGTGGCCGCTGCATCCCAGAGTCTGGAGGCGGATCGAGATATTTATGTCTACGGTGCCACTGATGAGCAGACCGCTGAGGCTGCCCTGCGACTGCGTCAATATGGCTTTATGCAGGTGGCTGAACTAAAGGGCGGTCTCTCTGCCTGGAAAGCAATTCGAGGATCAGTGGAAGGAGCTGCCTAACCTGACTTGTGGCTAGACGACTCTGCTGTCTCGGCCGAACCTGTTCTCCCGCTTTGTTGTACAACGCTGAGCGGGAGATTCTATTTGGGGAAGTTTTATCTCCAGAGATTCTATTTAGACTGTAGGGCAGGGGTCGCGTCACTGTGTCATTGCTCTAGCCAAAATCCAGTCCTATATGCCTTGCTTCTATGTTCTCTGATGTGCCACTGCTGATGTCCCAGGGAGTGCTCACTTGCTTTGGCACCCAGGTTAACGTTCGCCACTGTGAACGAATTCCTGGCGATTATCCTGTTTTGCTGGTGAGCAACCATCGCAGTGTTCTAGATGCTCCCTTGCTCATGATTGCCCTATCGCGCTCAGTCCGCTTTGCCTGTCACCACTACATGACCCAGGTGCCAGGTCTGCGGGATCTGATCTCGACCCTGGGGTGTTTGCCCTTAGATTCTCCAGGGCCGCGCCGTCAGTTTTTCTTTGAGCAGGCCATTGCAGCCCTCTCAGACGGTCAGCCCGTGGGGATTTTTCCTGAGGGTGCCCAGCCAATGGTGAGAACCCCTCAGCCCCGTGAGCTAACGCCCTTCCATCGCGGGTTTGCTCACCTGGCACTGCGGGTACCGGTTCCCAAGCTAGCTATTTTGCCCATTGCCATTTCCGCGCTCTCTGAGACCGTTAACCCTTTGGCCCCCTTGAAACTGTTTAGCTGGTTCGACCCCACGGAACCGCTGTTTAATCAGCCTGGTTGGCATCCCGCGGTCCATTATCATCGGGTGAATGTCTCTATTGGTCAGCCCCTTTGGATTACGACCCGGCACCGGAAACAGTACCAGGGACGTCAGGCGGCTCGCTTGGCGCGGACAATCACCCGAGCCTGCTATGCTGAGGTGAATCGCCTTGTCCAGGAAGGGTTTGTCTAGTCTTACTCTGAAATGTCCTACCCAGACTCTGCCCTAACCCTTCAATCTCTGACGCACAGATCGCCCCAGCGCCCACTGCTTGTTTTCCTGCCCGGCATGGACGGAACAGGGCTATCCCTGCAGCAGCAGGTTGGCAATCTTCAAACTGAGTTTGATCTATGCTTTCTAGCCATTCCCCCGGACGATAGAACCGGTTGGTCAAGTATGGTGAAGCAGACCCTTGCCTTGATGAAGGCAGAGCGAGGTTCGCAACGACCAATCTATTTGGCGGGGGAATCCTTTGGCGGTTGTTTGGCGTTATTGGTCGCGCTGCAGGCCCCGGAACTTCTAGATGGCTTAATTCTAATTAACTCAGCGACGTCGTTTCACCGCCAGGCTTGGCAATGCTGGGGGGCGAATTTGGTGAGCTGGATGCCCGACGCGCTCTATTCTACGGCAACGATCGGACTTCTCCCCTTTCTGATTAATCTGAGGCGAGTGCCCCGATCCACCCAGAAGGCTTTGCGTCAGGCAATGCAGGCCGTCACTCCCAGAAGTGCAGCTTGGCGAATCTCTTTGCTGTGTAGCTTCCAACTAGAGTGGTCTCAAGTTCAGGCTCTTTCATTGCCAACATTAATTATTGCCTCAGGTGCGGATCAGCTGCTGGATTCCCAAGCAGAGGCTCACCGTCTGAGTCAACTCCTTCCTGATGCCAAAACCGTTCTGTTACCCCTGAGTGGCCATGCCTGTCTTTTAGAACCAGGGGTTTGTCTAGCAAGCATCCTGAAACAGACAGAGTTTCTGGCTCCTCGCTGCCCCGCTTCTCAGATCAATAGCGGCGCTTAAGGCCCTTTTCCCGACGGATATTCGGGCCGCCCAGATTATGGGAGGTTAGGGTTCCAGATCTTTTTATTGAAAATGGGATGTTGATTCGTTTGGTCAAGGGTTTGGCTGGCCCGATTTAGATCCCCTCCCAGGAGCTGAATGGACCGCTGCAGGTCTTCAATGGCCTGGGGATCGCCCAGCTGCTGGCGAGCGTAATAGCGTCGATAGTATGCTTCGCCAAAGTCTGGTTCCAGTTGGATGGCCTGGTCAATATCTGCGATCGCTCCTTGATAGTCTCCTTGCTGAGACTTATGGCCGCCGCTCAAATAAAGATCCTCTGCCGTGGGTTCAGCAGGCGTAACGGCCACGGGTGCAGTCTGAGAAGAGATCTGTTGAAAGGTATAAATGGGAATACCCAGGTTAAAGCCAGTCTTCAAGTAAATAGTTGCCGTTTCTTGCACCTGTTGCTCTGTATCCGCTCGGCCATGAATGCCAATGAGGTCGCCCTGCTCATCTAACACTGCGCCACCACTCATGCCTGGCAGGGTGCGGTTCGTATAGACCAGCGCATAGCCATCGGCCAGGGGACGGGTGGAATGGGCGGTAATGGCACCTGGAGAGAAATTTAGGATCGGTTCAGTAATGGCAGCGCTGGGCATGGGAAAGCCAGACACATAGACCTCATCGCCACGACGAATAGCCCGGGCATCGCCCATCTCGGCAACGGTGTAGGTTTGATCACTGGTAAATTCCACCAGGGCTAAGTCAACTTGAGGAAGGGGCTTAACCCGGCGATAGTCCAGGGAATAGCGTTGCTCATCGGGGGTCACAATGTCATACTCGTCCGCGGTGGCTACCACATGGGCAGCCGTGAGCACCGTGTAGGTGTTGTCTTGGTGCCCAATTAAAACACCCGACCCCGGATTTTGGCCCTCAATCCTGACGGTGATGGCCTGGGCAATTTGGCCCACCTCCCGAGGGTTGAGGGCCTGGGCGATGGGTGCAGGCGCGATGACCACCGGCACGGTGATCAAGACACTGGCGCCCATCCCTAAAAATGGTAGAAGTGTGAGGGAACCTTTCATCGTCTCAAGGATGCTACGCTACGCTATCTGGCTGAAATCGTTTCTGAAATAGCCCCTAGATCTATGCTAAACGACGGCGCAGATTTGCCCGTAATGGCGATCACAGGATCCTTCTCAGGGCCGGAAAGTTTAAAAGAACTTCAAGAAACGTTGAGTTTTTACAGCTTTAGCTAGGCAATAATAGGGGCAGTGGGGAGTGCTTTGCCGAGGCATTTAGGAGGCACGACCATGAATTTGCGCGTTGCTATTTTGGCAGGTGTCCTCAGTACCGCGATCGCCCACCCTGTCGCTGCCCGTAGCCCATTTCAGCCCGTTTCCACACGCGCTAGAGATCTAGAGGGTTCTCCAGAGTTGATGCAGTGTCGCTTGGATCGATCCCAGGCGCTCTGGCAATCGCCCCACCCCATCAGCCTAGGCGAGATCCCTTGCCAATATCTAGGTGCGGTGGGGGGACCGGCGAGCGGCGGCGGATCTCTTTACTCGCCCGCAAGATTAGCAGAGATTGCTAGCACCGTTGAGATCGGGGGGCAGCGCCGGATTGCCCTGCGCCGGATTCCCGACCCCAGATCGATTTTTGAGGACCGACAAACCGCTGCCATTGACCTTGACGAGCTTCCCTTTTAAGGGTTCGTTTACGCCTAGTTGGGGAAGTGGACTCAAGGGACCCGTCTTAACCTAACCGACACCACAAATTCCGAGGGGTTCCCCCGCCCTCGGATCGGGTCGAGCACAGACAGACAGACCCGAGGGTTCCCCGCCATGGGCAGATTCAACTCCTCCCCATGGTCGGTGGATGGGTTTCGGTCAGCGGCTGTTTAGCGGCAGCGGCGATATTTAATGTGATAGACCAATCCTCGATGGGCTAGGTCAAAGGAATCGACGGTGGCGATGCCTGGTCCGCGGGCCATCATGGAGGCGTTTACCCGCATGTTTACACTATCTCCACAGGCTGACCAAACGTCGGCCACGGTAACGAGGGGATCACGAACGCTATAGTCCGTTTCTCCGCGGAAGACGCGCGTAAACACCGGTCCCCGCTGTCCGGCGAAGAAATATTCCGCCCTGAGTCGTCCGCTGGTGTTGGGAGAGACATAGCCGCGGTAGTCTGCATCGTAAAGGGAGATCTGAAAGCCCTGGGGAACCTGAATGGGAATGCTGAGGTTGCAGCTTTTCCGGCTTTCTTGATAGTCGTTGCCCAAGGCAATAAATTCATCAAACAAAATGCTCAGTTCCTGGCCATCCGGGCTGACGCTGACGCTGGCCGATTGGTCCGGGCATCCGCTGCCGCCGTAGTTAGCACCCCTAATTTCGACGCGATTGCTGCTCCCAAGGGCTGGATTCACGAAGGCGGTGAGGGCGGTCACCGAAGCAAACAGGATGGGAAGTAGTTTCATCGTTCATCTCCTTGAATTGTTCAGGTAAGGTCATGGCTGCTGGGTTCCTCCGCAGCGTACAGGTCGGCAATGGGGATGCCCCTGCCGATATCCAAATAGGAAGAGTGAGTTTCCAACGGGTGTCCCATCCTCAGCTAGGAAACCCTGAGCCTGGCAATCAGGTCTGGCCATTGCTGGAAATGGAACAGGCGATTGTTCGTGAAGCAGCGCCGTAACCCGCAGCGAAGCCCCACGAAACTGGCAATACCAAAGATTGATTGAGCGATAGGTGGGTTAAAGTAGCCTATTGACCCTGGGGAACTGCAAAGGGCCTTGCCATCGCTATTTGGATAACCTGTTAAGCCCTAAAGATGATGGCCCTGTTGGAAAAGTTCCCAGCTAAAGAAAAAAATTTTCCCAAACTTTGCCTTGGGTCACCGGGGGATGTTGTCCTCGATGAAGAGGGCATTCCCCCCTCTCCCTCATTGCCACTGTGCAACCTTGCCCTGCACCCGTTGTCTCCAAACTCGCAGGCAGGGTGAGGTGTGGCAACCGATCCCTGGGATCGCCTGAGCCGGTGCTGGAGAAGGGGAAAGGGTGCCGTTTGGCACGGATAAGACAAAGTTTCCCCCGATGGGGTCACCCTGGACGGCAACACCGAGCTGGCGCAATTGCTCGGCGATAAAGTGGTTGCAGTTGTGCCAAAGATGGTAAGGCCGGGGATGTCGCACAAACTCCAGGCGATAGCTGGGATTGTAAATTTTGGGGAAGGTGGGGTCAAAGAAGCGATCTAGCCGTTGATTCAGGTCCAGAGCCAAGGCTCGATCCACCTGGATGGGAAGGAGCGTTTCCACTCCCATCCTGCGTTTAAGATGCCCGATTTCCAGGGATGGATCCGCAGGGGATGGACCCCCCAGGGTGCGGCGTCCAAGGGTAGCAGGGGTTGGCCACAGCAGTGCCTTCAGGCCTCCCCAAAGTGTCTCTTGGGAGTGAGCATAAAAGCCCCATTCGCCATAGGCATATTCTCGGTACCCGGTCGCAATGGGCAAAAGCAAGCTCGCGTGGAATCCGGGGTAGAGGGCAACATACACCGTGGTTGTGGGAGATTGTGGGGGATCAGCCGCTTGAATCTGGGCCCTGGAGCCATAGAGAATCCAGAGTCCATAAACCAGGCTGGCCAGACTGCAGCCCAGGCCAAGGAACAGAATCAGACGCAGGTGGAGAGGACGGTTGTGGCGCATGGGGCAGATGGGCAGAACCCTGGAGAGAAGGGAATTTTGCTTTCTCTCACTCCACTCTAAGGGATGGTTGGGCCATGGCTACCTGACTTGCTCGGGGGCCGCTCCGAGTTCTAGGGGCGCTTCCCCAGACTTTTTCTGAATATAGGAGAATGGAGGCTAGGGGGATCAGGATTCCGACGCGATGCCCCCCTTTGGCGGGAGCGAGCGAGCAAGTTTGGGAGGACGGCGTCATGACTGAGGATTATGACCTATTGGTAATCGGAGCCGGATCTGGGGGACTGGCCGCAGCCAAGCGAGCTGCCAGCTACGGCGCACGGGTGGCCATTGTAGAGCAAGATCGGGTGGGGGGAACCTGTGTTGTGCGCGGCTGCATTCCTAAAAAGCTCATGGTGTATGCGGCTCAATGTGCCCATTGGTATACCGATGCCCAGGGCTATGGTTGGGATGCCTCTTTGCCTCGCTTCCGCTGGTCGGTGCTGCGCGATCGCATTGCGCAGGAAGTCCAACGCCTCAGCCAGATCCATTGCCAGCGACTTCAGCAGGCTGGGGTGAAGCTGATTCAGGGCAAGGCAAGGTTTTCCTCGCCCCATGGGGTGGAGGTGGGTGAGGTTTCGCTGCGGGGCGATCGCATTTTAATTGCCACCGGCAGCGAAGCTGTGGTGCCCGATTTACCTGGCATTGAACATGCCATCACCTCCCGCGATCTGTTCAAGTTGCCCGATCAGCCCCAACGCCTTGCCATCATTGGCGGCGGATACATTGGGGTTGAATTTGCCGGGGTGTTTAATGCCCTGGGAACGGAGGTGATTCAACTGGTGCGCGGTCCCAGTATTCTGCGTGAGTTTGATGCGGATCTGCGCCATCATCTCCAAGCTGCAATCATTCACCGGGGTGTGCATTTAAGGACCCACACCAGTGTTGAGGCCCTGCATGTACAACCTGCGGGAATTGACATTCAGCTCTCTAAGGCAGACCCGCCCATCACCGTCGATGCGGCGGTTCTGTTTGCCACTGGCCGAGCCCCGAATACGGCGGGGCTGCAGCTCGAAAAAGCTGGACTTTCCACCCAGGCTGGGGCGATCGCGGTGAATCACTGGGGCCAGACCCAGCAGCCGCATATCTATGCGGTGGGGGATGTCACTGATCAAGTTATGTTAACGCCGGTGGCGATCGCCCAGGGTCGAGCCTTTGCGGATACCGTGTTTGGCTCGTCGGCCCATCCAGTCAGCTATGAGGCCATTCCGACTGCTATCTTTAGTCAGCCCGAGGCCGCTAGTGTGGGACTCAGTGAAGCCCAGGCCCAGCAAAAACTGGGGGAACAGAATATTCAGGTCTACCGATCCTACTTTCGACCCCTCTTTTACAGCCTGGCAGAATTTGATGAAAAAACGTTTCTCAAGCTGGTGGTCGATCGCCAGAGCCAACGGGTTCTGGGGGTCCATATGGTGGGCAAGGATGCCGCCGAAATTATTCAATCGGTGGCGATTGCCCTGACGATGGGAGCCACTAAAGCCGATTTTGATCGGACGATGCCGCTCCATCCGTCCACAGCCGAGGAATTGGTCACGATGGAGGGTGGCTAGCTCAGGCTGGACGCTGTGGATCACCCAGCGGCGAGGCTAACCAATCCAGAATGTATTGGTTGACCTCTTGGGGGGCTTCCTGCTGCACCCAATGGCCACAGGTCGGAATATAGCGAATCTGGAGATCGCGTACGTAGCGGTGAGTGCCCAGGGTTAGTTCCCGGCCTAATGCCACATCCTGCTCTCCCCAGATCAGCAGGGTGGGAACCTCCAGCAATCCCCACTGCCGCGATCGCAGGATGCTGCGGGGTAGATTGCGATAGTAGTTCAACATCGCAGTTAGAGCGCCGGGTGTGGTGGCGGCCTGTTGGTACGCCGCCAGATCTTCAGGGCTAAAGGGGTTGGTTCCCCTGGCGCTGAGGCTGAGAATCTTGGCAATCAGAATCCCATGGTCGCGACTTAACAGCCACTCTGGAAGAACCGGGAGCTGAAACAGGAAAATATACCAGCTCTTTAAGATCTGCGCAGGTGTGAAAAATCCGGCCTTAAAGAGAGCCGGATGGGGGAGATTGAGCACAATCAATCGATTTAGCAGGTTCGGGTAGGTATAGGCAAATTCCCAGGCAATGGCACCGCCCCAGTCGTGTCCACAAAGAATACAGCGGTCGTAGCCTAGCGCTTCCAGAATGCCCCGGATGTCCTCCACCAGCACGGATAGTTCATAGGCGCTTTGCGGCAAAGGTTTATCACTCTCGTTGTAACCGCGCAAATCCACCGCCACAACCTTGTAGGTTTGGGCAAACACAGGAATTTGATGTCGCCAGGAGTACCAAAATTCTGGAAACCCATGCAGCAGGATGATCAGAGGACCTTCGCCCTGGGTGACGGAGTGCAACCGGATGCCCTGGACGGAGAGAAACTGGTGGGTCAGCCTGGCGGCAGAGTCCTGCATGGGGGGGGCGGAGACTACAAGGCCTTAATTTTATCCAATGGCGCGGCACTGTCCAACCCTCCCAGGGAGGGTTGGACAGCAGGAGAAGGAGAATTGCGGCTAATTGGATCCGCCGCCAATGGGGGTAGAATCCATGACCTTCGGATAGGAAATGATTTGATAGTTGGGAATCGTCTTAGACTCAGCGGTAATGTGGCTGGCGCCTCCAGGACCGCGCACTACAATCCGAGGAAAGGTGTGGGGAGAAGTGGGGACGCGCATCTTTGCATCCAGAGGAAGATGATCGGCTTGAACCACATGGGCTGCTCCGTTCGGTCCTCGGATCACCACTGTATACTCAGCCAGGGCAGCCGTTGTGGCCGTTCCCAGGATTGAGAGGGTCGTTAAGGTCAAAAGTGTAAAACGACCATAGCTTTTAACGATCTTCATGGGTGTTTCCTCGTCAGGATTGGGATGCTCTAATCTCGCGAGATCCCTAAAGATAGGAGGAGACTCTTGGACCCTCTGTTTGGGATTATCTTCTCGAAATCTCGGCGGTATGAATATCTTCGCCCCGAGGGCTGATAGCGGTATGAGGGGTTGATGAATTTCTGCTGAGCTTTCTGCTGATTAGATGCGGCGGCTGTGAGCGCGGTGGTCCCTTAAGGGTCGAGGTGGGGTGGGCGAGGGGCGGAGGGAGGAACGGGACGGGCCACCATGATCCCCAGGGCGCTGTCCACTTGCTGAAGATAGCGAGTCAAATCCGGGGCCAGTCGAACGGACCCGCCGGGTGAGGCGTGAATTAGACCCGGTTTACCCGTTGGGGCAGTATAGATCAAACCCGTGTGGGTGACATCTAGATAGGGAACTGCCGTCGCGACGGCAATGATATCGCCAGGCTGGAGCTGCGCCTCAATTTGGCGAACTTGTGGCGTGGGGATGTAGAAGCGGGACACGGAGGCCAGCCGATCTTCCATCTGCACAATGCAATTGTAGAGGTCGGGGTCGGTGATCTGGGGATACTGCTGCCGATGACGGCTCATGAACTGGAGTGGGGTGGGGTGCGATCGCCCCCCGAACTGGCGCGTTAAGTTTTGCACCTGCCCCCGTTGCTGATTGTCCTCAATCCAGTCTGAAAAATAGTGTAACCGGCTGCAATATCCCTGCCGCTGCCCCTGGCGATAACGATGGGATGCGATCGCTTGCGTGAATACCTCGGCGGAAGGGCGGGCTGGGGCGCTCACGAAGCTTTGGGCTAGGGCCAGCACCGTCTCCACAAACAGCACGCAGTCGAACTGGGTGAGGGAAACCACGAGGGGTTCCGCTGAGGACTGGTCTAACAGCCCCGCCTGATAGGGGCGTCCGAGCAGCTGCATAGCAAAGTGCTGCAAAATTTGACCGTAGGGCTGCGCGGAGATCCGCTGCTGCTGTGCTGTGGCCATGATCTGGTCAAACTGCTGGCGATCGCGGGCCGTTAGGACGGAGGCAAGGGGAGCAGTACGGGACTGGATCATCCCCCTCGGCAGCCAGATTCCAGCCGATCGCTGAGGAGTCTGGCGGGCTATGGACCCTGCACTGATGCGAGGCCGATGGGCCGCCGAGATGGGGAGAACCCCCAGGCTAAATGCTGCCGTGAGCCCCCAGAGGCTGATTGTTCTGAGCATTTTCTCTCCCCGGCCCTAAGGATCAAACTGGTGGCCACAGCTAGAACAAAAGCGATCGCTGGGTTGGACCGGGGCACCACATTGTGAGCAAAAATTACGCCGGGGCCCCGTCTGCGCTGCCGGAGTCAGGGGTTGTCCCATACGCATTTCCATATTGCCCATGCGCATTTCCATGGGCTTGAGGCTCATGTTGCCCATTTGTAGGGGCGGCATCGCGGGCAGGGGAGTCATGGGCGGCAGCGGCTCCAAGGGAGGGATTTCGGAGAGTCCTGGCATCGTGGCCGCTTCCGTTAGCTGAATCTGTTCAGCCTGCTGGAGCGGCGGCAGCGATGAGGCGGCCTGGAGGGTTTGTCCTTGCACCTGAATCACTCGGGGACCTTGCGCCGTTTGTAGCGTGATGAAGATGCCCTGGGGCGATCGCAGAACTTGGGGTGGCTCAGTCCAGGCTCCGGTCCGGAAGGACTGGCTCGACTGCTGCTGCTGCCCCGGCGCGCTCAGGATTGAAATCACCGTGGTTTGTTCACCTTGAAAGGTGAGATACAGTTTTTGCCCTGTGCTGATATCGCAAACGTACACCATGGCATTGCCTCCCCAGCGGGTTTCAAGCATTCTCATTCTATCTGGGTTTCCTTAAAGGGTCCCAGGGAGATTTGTTAAAGGCGCCGCTTGCAAGCCTGAGGCTTAGGTCCATTCTGGGGGGCATCGCGTCTGGAACGTCGGCCTTTCGGAATGCTTCCCAAATTATCTCGGCTTATTAGAGCCATTAGGAATGTTCAGGCCCTGGAGATCATAAAGACAAAGATCTATGCTTTTATATAATTCAATAGTAGATAATCAATTTATTGATTGATTTCTATGAAAGCCATCGGTGGACATCCAGGATTTATCCAGGGGAGGAGAAGCAAATGGCGTGGTTTCTGTTTGTGGTTGCGGCCTGTGGGCTGGTGCTGCTAGGGAAGGGCGTAAGCCGAATTGATCAGGTTTACGGACTTTCTATCTACGGTGCGAGCGTTTTTTCGGGTCTCTGGGGGTTTGCCATCGCCCCTGCCTCGGCCCAGTTGGGGTTGGAGGTGCTGGTTTTGGGCTGGGTGCAGGCCCGATGTTTGCGTCCTTAAAGGATCGTAAACCGCCAAAACCAGAGGAGGAGCGAGGCAGTCAACCGCTCACAACAGAGTTTGTCCAAAGATTTGCATAAAGATTTGCATGAGGTTGTTTGAGGGTATTGATCATGCTGACTGCAACTGAGTTACAGTTTCCGTCTATCAGCGCAATTCCATGGGGATTGCCCTCGCCATTGGCCACGGTGCCAGCGGCGGATACGGCCCCCTTTGTGTTGATTGGTGTTTTGCTCAGTCTCGTGGTGGTTTACCTCACCAGTAAGCTGGGAGGGGAGCTGTCCAAGCGATTTAATTTACCTCCGGTGCTGGGAGAACTGGTGGGGGGCGTGGTGATCGGGGTTTCGGCGCTGCACCTGCTGGTATTTCCTGAAAATGGCGCCGCTGCAGGTGATTCTCAGCTCATGACCCTGGTGCAGTGGCTGGGACACCTCACCCCAGAGGCGATCGCGACCATCTTCGAGAGCCAGAGCGAGGTGATCTCCGTCCTCGCTGAGCTAGGGGTGATTGTGCTGCTGTTTGAGATTGGTCTAGAGTCTGACCTGCGTGAACTGGGGAAGGTGGGATACCAGGCAGCGGTGGTGGCCGTGGTGGGTGTGAGCGCGCCCTTTGCCCTGGGCACCTTAGGGCTGATTGCCCTCTTCCACGTGCCCGTTATTCCCGCCATCTTTGCCGGAGCCGCCCTGACCGCGACCAGTATCGGCATTACGTCCAAAGTCCTCTCGGAGCTGGGACATCTCAAGTCGCGGGAGGGACAGATTATTGTCGGGGCCGCGGTGATTGATGACGTGTTGGGGATTATTGTTTTGGCAGTGGTGGCTAGCCTTGCCAAAACCGGGGAAGTGGACCTGCTCAACGTGGCCTACTTGATCCTGAGCGCCACCGGGTTTTTGCTGGGAGCCATTCTGCTGGGACAGTTTTTTAACAAAAGCTTTGAATCCATTGCCGAGCGGCTGCAAACGCGCGGAGCGCTGCTGATTCCGGCCTGTACCTTTGCATTGGTCATGGCCATCTTGGCAAGCACGATTCATCTGGAAGCGATTCTGGGTGCCTTTGCCGCAGGCCTGGTCCTCGATGAAACAGATAAACGCAAGGAGCTCGATCAGCAGGTGATGCCCATCGCTGACCTGCTGGTGCCGATCTTTTTTGTGTCGGTGGGGGCTAAGGCCGACTTGAGCGTGCTTAACCCTGCGGTGGCAGACAATCGCGCTGGCTTAGGATTGGCCGCATTTCTAATTGCCATCGCCATTGTTGGCAAGCTCGTAACGGGGTGGGCCGTCTTTGGGCAACCGGGGATTAACCGCTTTGCCATTGGGGCCGGCATGATTCCCCGCGGGGAGGTGGGTCTGGTCTTCGCCGGAATCGGTACAGCTAGCGGGGTGCTCAGTAAGCCCCTGGAAGCTGCCATTATTGTCATGGTCATTCTCACGACCTTCCTGGCTCCGCCCCTCTTGCAGTGGGCCTTCCAATCGCGGGAGAATGAGCTGGCCGTTGAGGAAGTTACCCCTGGGGTAGAGCTTGTGCGCTTGGAGGATTAGACCGATGGCCGTTCTAGAGGCATTTATCTTTGCCACGATCCTATGCGGATTTTTCGGAATCATTTTGAAAAAAAACTTAATGATGAAAATTATCGCGATGGACGTCATGAGCACGGGGGTGATTGCCTTCTACGTGCTGGTGGCTTCTCGGAGCGGCCTTTTTACGCCCATTGCTGGGTCTCAGGAGAACGTGGCCTATGCAGACCCCGTGCCCCAGGCTGTGATCCTCACAGCCATTGTGATTGGATTTTCAATTCAGGCCCTGATGCTGGTGGCGGTGATGAAACTGGCGCGGGATAATCCCACCTTGGACAGCCGCGATATCGAGCAGCACTACACGCCATGACTGCCCTGACGATTGTTTGGATTGCGCTGCCCTTTTGGGTGGGGTTCAGCATTTATCTGCTGCCCCGCCTGGACCGCAGCCTGGCTCTGGGAGTGGCCATTGCCTCCTTGGGCTACGGGATGATTCCCTTGCTAACTTCGACCTCCCTGAGCCTGCAGCTCATCGATCGCTTTGGGGTGACGCTGCAGGTCGATGCCCTCAGCGGCTTTTTTATTGTCACCAATGCCCTGGTGACCCTGGCGGTGATTCTTTACTGCTGGGGGCGCGAGGACAATACCTTTTTCTACACTCAGACGATTTTGCTGCACGGCAGTGTCAACGCGGTGTTTATCTGCGCCGATTTGATGAGTCTGTACGTGGCCCTAGAGGTGATCGGCATTGCGGCATTTCTGATGTTGGCCTATCCCCGCAGCGAAAGATCCATTTGGGTGGGGTTACGCTATCTGTTTGTCAGCAATACGGCCATGCTGTTTTTTCTGCTGGGGACGGTGCTGGTGTATCAAGAGAACCAGTCCTTTGCCTTTAGCGGACTCCAGAATGCTTCCAACGAGGCGATCGCCCTTATTTTAATTGGCCTACTCAGCAAGGGAGGCATCTTCATCTCAGGGCTGTGGCTACCGCTAACCCACGCAGAAGCAGAAACTCCGGTGTCGGCGATGCTCTCCGGGGTGGTGGTGAAAACCGGTGTGTTTCCGCTGGTGCGCTTTGCCCTGATGGTGCCTGACCTCGACCCGTTGATTCGGGGATTTGGGGTGGCCACGGCGCTGCTGGGA
Source organism: Lyngbya confervoides BDU141951 (assembly GCF_000817775.3). GTDB lineage: Bacteria > Cyanobacteriota > Cyanobacteriia > Thermosynechococcales > Thermosynechococcaceae > Lyngbya > Lyngbya confervoides. The sequence goes on along the minus strand of NZ_JTHE03000028.1, from coordinate 18,692 downwards.
GTGGGCTATGCCGTTTTTTCCAAGGACAGCAAACGAATGCTGGCCTTTCATACGGTGTCCCAGTTGGGGTTTGTGCTGGCGGCCCCTGAGGTGGGCGGGTTTTACGCCCTCACCCATGGCTTGGTGAAGGCTGCGCTCTTTCTGGTGGCGGGGAACCTCCCCAGCCGCGATTTTAAGGTGCTCAAGCACACGCCCATTGCTCTACCCCTCTGGATCGCCCTGGCGATCGCCAGCTTTTCCATTTCGGGGTTTCCGCTGCTGGCCGGGTTTGGGGCCAAGGTTTTAACGCTCAAAAATCTGCTCCCCTGGCAGGGAATTGGGATGAATATTGCCGCCTTTGGGACGGCGATTTCCTTTGCTAAATTTATTTTCCTGCCCCACGGTGGCGAGGCAGACCTCAAACCAGGCTTCTGGCCGGCGATGGCCGTTTTGCTGGGGGGATTAATTCTGGCCAACGGGGTTTACTATGAGGCCTATACCCTGACCAGTACCCTCAAGCCGCTGATCACGATTGGGTTGGGTTGGCTCGCCTATGGCTTGGTTTTCAGACGGCTGAGCGTGCGCCTCCCCCGGCTGCTGGAGCGCTTTGATCACCTGATTGGCATGATGATTGTGGTGTTGTCCTTACTTTTCTGGATGATGTGGGCATGATTGGCTTTCTCGATATTGCTCTGCGGCTCACCATTTGGTTCCTGCTCACCGCGGATTTGAGTCCTGCCAATATCATTATTGGGGTAGCCATTGCGCTGCTTTTACCGCGTCGCGCTACGGCTCCCGGCGTGCTCAAAGATGGCCTGCGGGTTGCCTGGGACATTCTGATTGCCATTCCCGTCGCCTACATCGAGGCCATTGAGATGATCCTGCGTCCCCATCGCCACGAAAAAATGGTTCGAGAGCGGGTCAAGCCGAATCGGACTCCGGGGCTGATTTTCCTGGATATTTTTCTGATTACTTTTACGCCCAAGTCCATCGTCACCCAATATCAGGAAGACGGCTGGTATGAGGTTCATCGCGTTACCCGGAGAAATGCCCCATGAACTGGGTTCTGCTTGCCATGATTTTAATTCTGCTGATTCCCATCGCAGAGGCCTGTCGCAGTCAGAGCATTTGGCCTAAAATGCTGGCCTTTGCCAGTATTGCCACCAAGACCTCAGTGATGATTCTGGTCATTTCTGTGCTGCGCGATGACTGGATGATTGGCGTGGTGGGAGTGCTGATTCTCAGCGTCGGCAATGCCGCCTTGATGCTTTTGGCCCATATTCTCAGACGGATGAACGAAGCATGATTGAAGGGTTTAGCGATGTCTGTATTGGCGGGGGGCTGCTGTTTTGGCTCTGGGGCACGCTTCCCATTTTGGGCCGTCGTTCGGTGCTCTTTAAGCTGCACAGTCTTTCCGTTGCCGATACCCTGGGATCGATGAGTATTATTACAGGGCTGTTGCTTAAAATTTCGCGGGAATGGCCGTTGCTCCTCTTGGCGATCCTTTCCCTGGCGATTTGGAATACGGTTTTGGGCTACGTTCTGGCCTACTGTTCCAGTTCTGGAGGGCAAAATGACTGAGGAGGTTTACATTCTGGCGATCGCGGCCTTGATGCCCCTGACCGCAAGCTTGCTACTGGTGCAGACCAATCCCTACCATGCTCTGGTGATTCGCGGAATTCTCGGGGCGGTGGCGGCCTTGGTCTATGCCCTATTTGGAGCCGCGGATGTGGCCCTAACCGAGGCGCTGGTGGGGACGATGCTCTCGATTACCCTCTATGCGATTGCTGTGCGATCTTCGTTGAGAATGCAGCTTGGGATTTTAGAAACCGAAGGGCAAGCGTCCCTGGCCCAGACGCAAGAAGGTCAGCAGCTGATCACAACCATGCAGCAGGCAATTTCAAGCCATCATCTGCGTCTGGAACTGGTGCCCTTCAGCCAGATCCAGGATTTACAATCGGCCCTGCGCAAGCGAGAGGTTCATGCCACTTTGGTGCGGTTACCGGAGGGGGAGGCCTCGGATGGCCCCTCAGACTCAGCGTCTTACCAGTGCCAGGTTCGAGTGCAGCGGTTGGCTGAACTGCTAGATCCGCAGTTGTCCCCGCAAGGGGTGCGTTTGGTGCAGGTTTTCCCTGAGGCCTCGGTCTCACCCTCTCCGGCGTCCTCGGCCGCTGTGGACCCAAGCGGTGGTGCGCCCAATCTACAGATGGGAGGTGAAGCATGAAGTGGATTTATATCGTGGCGGGACTGCTGTTTTATCTAAAAATGCTGCTGGTTCCCAGTTTGGGCAGTGAAACAAGCGAATTGGACATTGTGAGCGCTATTGTAGAAGATAGCGGCGTGCCAAACGCGGTATCGGGCGTTATTTTTAGAAATCGCCTCTACGATACGGTGTTTGAGGTGATCGTGTTTACCCTGGCGATCATGGGCGTTCGCTATCTGCTGGCCAATGAACAGCCCACCACCACGGTGTACCAGTTTACCGATCATCCATCGGTGGTATTGGCGAGGCTGGGCGCCACGATTGCCGCCTTGATTAGTATTGAACTGGCCATTCGGGGGCATTTGAGCCCTGGCGGCGGATTTGCAGCGGGCGTTGCTGGGGGAACGGCCATTGGACTGATTGCCATTACCGCTTCCTCCACCTGGATGGAGCGCATTTATCGGCGCTGGAACGCTGCGGTGATTGAAAAGGTTTCGGTCTTAGTTTTTATCGCCATCGCGGTTCTCAGTCTTCTGGGGATTGAACTGCCCCACGGAGAACTAGGCCGACTGCTGAGCGGCGGCTGGATTCCAATCCTGAACCTGTTGGTTGCGGCCAAGGTCACCCTCGGCGCCTGGGCAGCTGTGCTGCTGTTTATCCGATATCGAGGCTTAATCTAGGGCCGATCGCGACCTGATTGCTGCGGGTCTGGGGCAGTCAGAAACCTGCCTGTGCCAAGTCGGGGCGCGCGCCGCAAGATTGGTCCTGCTCATCCAACCCGCCTGACAGAAGGATTGGGGATTTCTGGGGGCATTCCACGGATTGGCGACCTGACCGGGAGTGGATTCGTCACCCTGGCCGGTGAACCCGTTAAAGTCAAAGGAACGGGGGCAAGCTTCCCTCGGCTCTGTTGGATGAATAGTTTTGATGTTGACGACTTCCCCGGATTCGAACATGCCGCGACCGCTGTGGAAAGGCCCCGGCTGGGCGCTGATCATTCTCCTGCTGTGGATGGCGAGCTTAGCGGTTATGGGGCGATCGCTAGGGGCGATGCGACCGGAAGCGATCGCCGGTTTAATTGCGGTTCGCGCCTTCCTCCATACGGGCCTGTTTGTGGTGGCCCATGATGCCATGCATGGCAGCCTGTTTCCCGGCCGTTGGCGCTGGAATCGCACCGTGGGCCAAATTTTCCTGGGGCTATATGGGCTGATTGATTACGACCACTGTGCTCAAAACCATGGAAAACACCATCGCTTTCCGGGACAAGATCGCGATCCAGATTTTCACGCGCCGGGCGATCGCCCGCTGCTCTGGTATTTTCGCTTTATCCGAGCCTACTATTCACTGGGACAATTTTTGGTGCTACTGGGGATTTGGCTGTTGATTTTAGTGACCCTCCAGTCCTGCGGGGTGGGTTCAGTTCCCCACTTTCTCCTCTTTTGGGTGCTGCCCCAGGTGATCAGCGCGGTGCAGTTGTTCCTGTTTGGCACCTATTTGCCCCACCGCCGCACTGGGAGTTCGGTTCCGGGAAGCATTCAGAGCCTGGCCTACCCCCCCTGGCTTTCCTTTTTAGCCTGCTATCACTTTGGCTATCATGGTGCCCACCATCGGTTTCCCACGGTTCCCTGGTTCGATCTGCCCCGGATTCAGGGGGCGAATCAGGAGTCGGCCTGCCAGTCTGGGCAAACCAAACTAGCCTCCCAGCCCCGTGGATGGATGGCACAGATTAACCGGCTGCGGGTTACCGGGGTAGAGCCGTAGGCCACGCCATGGTAGTGCTGACACCCGCGACAGGGTAAGGGTGGGTCCGAGGGATCGGGCGGCAGAAAGCCCACCTGCGATCGCAAAATTTGCTCCCGACGCTGCTGTTTCCGCCAGCGATGGTGCATCTTTACAAACAGCCGTTGATTTGCCTGTGAAAAAGGATTGTAAGCCATCTGCTGCCCTGGCCAAACTCAGCCCCATTGATTGCAGAGAAATTTCCCTGTGTTGTTTTCTTCTCTCAGCTTAGTCCAGGAGAGGCAACGAGGCGTCCGCCACGGCAGTTGAATCGGGTTGTGGAGAAGTGCTGGCTCCGAGGTGCTGCCGCACCGTACGGTCCCCCCAAAGATAGGCATTGATCCAGGTGAGTAAGACTTGCAGACGACTCAGGTAACCGGGAAGATACACCCAGTGAACCATCAGCCACATCAACCAGGGAATAACTCCCACCAGTGGAATCGGGCCAATTTGACCGATGCCCGCATAGCCGCCGATGATGGCCAATCGTCCCTTATTCAGGTAGCGGAAACGGCGTAAGGGGCGCTGCGCCATCTGCCGCCGCAGATTGCAAGCCGTGGCCACACCCTGTTGCAGGGCTACCGGAGCGACGCCCGCAAGGGGCTGTCCCCGTCCCTGCACCTCAGCCACATCGCCAATGGCATAGATCTCAGGATGATCGATCAGCTGCAGGGTGGGGCGAACCTGAAGCCTTTGACTGGGAGATCGCTGGAGCGTCGGAGCGCTGATTGGCACCACAGGTGTGACCCCAGCGGCCCAGATAACGGTGGCGGTATGGATCTGCGTGCCCTCTTGCAGATGCACGGCGGTGGCGGTAATGGCCTCCACTCTTGTTCCCAGATGCACGGTGACGCCCATCTTCCGGAGTCGCTTCAGGGTATATTGCCCCAGATGCCGTGGAAATTCTGCCAGCAGTGTTAATCCGGTGTGGAGGAGGGTGACGCGAATCAAGCGGGGATCTAAATGGGGATAGTCACGGCGCAGGGTTCCTTGCATCAGCTCCACCAGGGCACCGGCCATTTCCACGCCGGTGGTGCCTCCCCCCACAATGGTGAAGGATAATAGTTCTTGCTGCTTATGGGGATTGGATTCCCAGGCGGCCTGCTCAAAGCATCCCAGGATATGATTTCGCAGCTGAATGGCATCGTCCAGGGTTCCCAGGGGCAGTGCATAGTCCTCGGCGCCGGGGAGGGTATGGAGGCGTAGCTGACTGCCGGTGGCTAGAACCAGATAGTCGTAGTCTAGGGAGCCGCGATTCGTCTCGACTCGCTGGTGGCGCGGGTCAATGGCCTGGACCTCGGCGTGAACAAAGCGCAGATTGGGATGGCGGCGCGTCAGGGTCTGCACCGGCAGGGCAATCAGTTCCGGAACCAAGGTGGCGGTTGCCACTTGATACAGGAGGGGCACAAAGGTGTGGTAGGCGTGGCGGTCGACCAACCAGACCTCAGCGGGAGCCCCTCCCAGGGAAAGGGCCGTTTGCAGGCCACCGAATCCGGCACCAATCACGATAATCTTGGGGCGTTTGGACATGCTTCTGAGGAATAAAGGGGCCAGTGACCCGAGGGCCAGTGACCCGATGATACAAAATGGGGCCTAGTCCCGTCGTCCCTGCTCTGGATCGCTTCAAGTTATACAAGACTTTGCGCAGAATCACGGTGGAAATGAGTCTGGATTATTTTTATTTTTGGGAATAAATCAGTCAATAGGACTGTCTCACCTTCAATGGGCGCAGGGATTCTCCTATTGGCGCTTGATTCGGAGTAACCATGACCCACGAACTTGCTGACCTTCCCGCCCAAGACTGCTGCTCTAGTGATAATCCTGGCTCAGTACGGCAGCCGGATTTGCAGTTACTGTCCCTGACGGCAGACACCGACATTGGCGATTTACGAATGGTTGAAGCCTACGACAGGTTTGTCCTTGACGAACAATCAGCCATTCCATTCACGATTCGACTGCTGGAAAATCCCAAAAGCCCGATTGCTTTTCCCGGCAGCGTGGATCTAAAGGGGCATGATTATCTGCATCTGCTGCTGAATCGGGGAATTACGCTCTGGGATGAGGCCTTTGTGGTGGGATTTACCATGGGGAACTGTGATCGGCTGCGTCCCCATCACATTTACTGGTATAAGGTCCTGTCCACGGCCCTATTCCCGCAAAAGTTCCGGTTCAATCGGTCTCACTTTAAGGCCTACGATCTAGGGGTGATGTACGGTCAGAAGGTGCCGCAGAAGAATCTGCACCGGGTTAACTTTGAGCAGTATGCCCACCTGTGTATTGGAGAGGTGCGACGGATGTTTTCCATTGATCTGCAAGAGATTCAGATGCTGTGGAATGCTGAGCGACTGCTCGTGAATTAGCGCGTAAATTAGCGCGTGAATTTGCTTGCATCGGGGCGCGGTTTAGCCTCAGGGGGCAGTTTAGAAGAGGTGCAGGACTTCATCCTCCTCCGCAATCAGGCGCGAGGCTTTCCCGGATACGATCCAGGCGATTCCAAAGGCTCCCAAGGCGATCGCTTCTCCCCAGTAGATGATCTTGGCAGACTCCACTACATCGCCGGGAAGCACGGCATTGGCGATTACCATTGCCGCCATGCACAAAATCATGGTGGTCCCGCAGAGCAGGTAGATTTTGCTGCGGAGTCCTTTTTTGCCGCGCTTTCCTTTGATGTCTTGTCGAAAGGGAATGAAGCAAAAGTAAGCCAGAATCACGAACAGGAGCGCCGCCGCGAGGTAATGAAGGGTGGCAGTGGGGCTGCCTGGGCAATCTTTACAAGCGGTGGGAAAAATCGCCACCCCTATGGCCGCAATCGAAGCTACGTCACTGGCGATCGCCTCTGTTTTAGAGTTGCCATTGTAGGCCCACAGAAAACTGCCCACAATAAACAGCATTCCCACAAACATATCCCTTGCCTCTGTGTAGTAGGACGCACTGATTGAAGACAAGGGGCTTGAGGACAAAATGCTCACGACAAAGGGCAAGGCAAGGGCAATGATGCCCATCAATAATCTGAGCGCACGGTAGTCAAATACCTTGTTTTTCCGGTTTGAGGAATTACTCATCGTTCATTCTCAACCAAGGGTATATCGAGGGGCTTGGATTGGGATTAATCTTAGGTCTTTCCCTGAAATTCCGAGTCAATCTACATATTTAATTAATGAATTACTCGGTTTTTTTATGCTGTTGATTACAGTTAAAAAATCTTGAACGGAGAGGTTTGCGGCAATATTAACGGCGGCGGCTTGCTCTAGAAAATACGGAACAGGCGGTAGACTACCTCGGCAATCAGGTTGGGTGAGCGATCGATCAAGCTAGCGGAAATCCCCTTTTCAGGGGGAGATTAGCAGCATTCCCGATCTGGACGTGTCCCCTCTGCTGTTGACCCCTGTAGTGATTGACCTGAAAATATTCCGACTTTTAGCAAGGAGTTTCCGACTTTTTCAGATTGACAATTTTTGAAAGGATAGAGACTATATTTTGTGGCAAGAGATTTTTCTGCCCTTAGGTCATTTAGAAGAAACCGATCTTGCCGAATGCAGTTCATTAATTGTGGAGCGGACGCATGAGCGCGGAGATTATTCAGGACTTGATGGCTGACAAAGGATTCGGGGGGCTGGGTCAGCAGGTGTTAGGTCGTCGAGGGATGAAGCAGTTTGATTCTAAGCTTGAAGGCGATTTTCTGATTGGAGAACAGCAGGAAGTCTGGATGAATCACTTGGAAACATCTAATCCGGGTGAATATTCCAAATCTTTAAAGGCGGATCTACCCAAAGGCAATGACTTTGGCCTAGGAAAAGAAAGGATGGATCAGGATTCACATGTCGATCTCCTAGAAACTCACAACGAAAAGGAGATCTGGAAGGAGAAAAAGCAGAGAACACAGATTTTACCTGCCGATCAAAAAATTAAGGGGCTGACGCAGCAGGAATTAGCTGATTTATGGTGGTCTATAGTATTTTCTACGCCTTTAGGAGATGTGCCATTCTTCTCGACTGGTGATCTCCAAGATCCCCGAGGCAGACGTGGTACCCTAGAAAGCCACGAGAAATTCCAAGCACGTTCGCCACAAGGAGTTTATTTTTTGGGCGGACTTTTTGGATCCGAATCTGTAGAGCGGACAATTGTGGCACAGCCTAATTCCGTATATTTTGCACCCTTTATTAATACCGCATTTGATAACACGACAGATGATACTAGTACTAGTCCTTCTAATGAATTCCCAGGAGGTTATGCATTAACCCCGAAACATGCGGAAGATTTAAAGACAAGTGGGATAACCCCTAGGAAATTTGTTACTCCTGAAGAAGTATATAATTCTGGACTCGAATATCTTTCGAGTACATTTCTCCCAGAAGACCAATTTTTATTCGTAAATGGCAAAGATTTTACTCCTGCAAATATTGAAGATTATCGACAAGAAACTGATGATGTGGGTTATGATCTCCTCCCTCGTCATACTGGTGAACTATCTGGCTCTAAATTTTTAGCAGATCCAGATCTTATTTTGAATCCTGAAGCATCTGATACCAATACAGACCCATATAAATTTCCAGAACTGTTAAGTCTAAATCCAAACTACGAAAATTTAGTGGTGCCTTTTGTACAGACTGGTTACTACTTCGGGCTTAAATTAGCGAGTAGTTCCCAGATTGTCCAATTTGGTGGAGGTCTGCCTGCCAAAGGATTTGAACAAAACATAACTTACAACTTACTAAATCCAATTGAAGGCAATAACAAGAGCAATCACCTCAGGGGAACTTCTAAAGGAGACTATCTGGATGGCAAAAACGGAAATGATAAGCTTTTCGGGAAAGATGGAGATGACTTATTAGTAGGTGGAAATGGTCGAGACTGCCTTAATGGTGGGCGTGGCGACGATGAGCTTTGGGGCGATAAAGGTCTGGATAAATTTATCTTCAATCGTGGTTTCGGAAAAGATACTATCTTTGATCTGGAAACAAATGAGTTAATCTATATCAATGGGTTTAATGAGTCCCCAGAAGTCGCTGAGCTACCTTTAGAAAGCGGAGTTTTAGCCACTCAAATAAAATTTAATGAGCAAGATGTACTGACCTTGGTCGGTGTTGAGCCAGAGGCTATTAGCATCAATCTTGATAAAAATATTATCAAGGCGATCGGAAATATCTAATTTTCAAAATCAGAGGTGGTTTGAAACGTCTCTCCAGACTCTGCATTCGCCCCCGATCCCCAAGCTTGAGAGATTAAAGCCCTCCGGGCATACCGGAATGGGGGCGTGTGCAATGAGTTGAACACTTCTCAAACAGCCTCTCAGTCGTAAGAAACTCTAAAAGTGTAGCCAAATGCGGTCTTAAGGAGAAACTGAAAATGGCTGATTTTCTATTGAAAAACCAGGTGATCGTGACTGAATTCGACGACGATTCCGATGGTATTATTGATTCTAGAAGGACTGAAAAATTTACTTACGATCACAATGGCAATCTAACTAGCTCGGTGACTGAATTCGACAATGATTCCGATGGTATTATTGACTCTAAAACGAATGAAAAATTCACTTACGATCGCAATAGCAATCTAACTAGTTACCTGAGTGAATATGATTCAGATGGTGATGGCAATGTTGACTCTAGAACCACTGTAGATCATACCTACGACAAGAAGGGTAATCTAATTGGCTCGGTGAATGAATATGACGATAATGGCGATGGTATTATTGACTATAAGATTGTCGACAAATTTACCTATGATAGCAATGGTAATCGAACTAGTTATCTGAGTGAATCTGACTATGATGGAGATGGCATCATTGACAATAGATTTATTGAAAAATCAACATCAACCTATGATAGCAATGGTAATCGAACTAGTTACCTGAGTGAATCTGACTATGATGGAGATGGCATCATTGACAGTAGATTTATTGAAAAATCAACTTATGATAGCAATGGTAATCGAACTAGTTATCTGAGTGAATCTGACTATAATGGAGATGGCATCATTGACAGTAGATTTATTGAAAAATCAACTTATGATAGCAATGGTAATCGAACTAGTTATCTG
>NZ_JTHE03000028.1:0-8592 GCF_000817775.3 Lyngbya confervoides BDU141951 | reverse complement strand
AGTGAATCTGACTATAATGGAGATGGCATCATTGACAGTAGATTTATTGAAAAATCAACCTATGATAGGAAGGGTAATCGAACCCGTTATGCTCGTGAATTTGACAATAACGGAGATGGCGTCATTGACTATAGAGATACTGAAAAATCAACCTATGATAGCAATGGCAATCGAATTAATTATGCTAGTGAAATCGACTATGATGGAGATGGCGTCATTGACAATAGGTTTGTTGAAAAAGCAACCTATGATAGCAATGGTAATCTAACCCGTAAGGTGAGCGAATCTGACTATGGTGGCGATGGCATCATAGACTATACTGAAAAAGCAACCTATGATGGCAATGGTAATCGAACCCGTTATGTGAGCGAATCTGACTCTGATGGCGATGGCATTATTGACTCCAGAGATACTGAAAAAGCAACCTATGATAGGAAGGGTAATCTAACTTGTAAGGTGGGCGAATCCGACTATGATGGTGATAGTGTCATTGATTATAGATATACTGAAAAAGCGACCTATGATAGCAATGGCAATCTAACTCGTTATGTGAGCGAATCTGACTCTGATGGAGATGGCGTCATTGACGATAGATCTATATTTATCAGCAATTACACTTATGATAGGAAGGGTAATCTAACTCGTTATGTGAGCGAATCCGACTTTAATGGCGATGGCGTCATTGACAATAGGTTTGTTGAAAAATCAACCTACGATAGGAAGGGTAATCTAGCTCGTAAGGCGCGCGAATCCGACTATGATGGCGATGGCATCATAGACTCTACTGAAAAATCAACCTACGATAGAAAGGGTAATCTAACTCGTTATGTGACCGAATTCGACTATGATGATGATGGCAATATTGATTTCCGGAGAATCGAACAGGCTATTTATGCCAAACCAGGACAGAAAACTGGTTGCATCGTAAGTCTCGATCGCGATGGCGATGGGCTAATTGATATTACCGGCTACTATCCAAACACTGCTCTTGTGGGTGTGGATCCTTTCGGTATCCCTGATAAGCCTCCGGGTACTGTTTTGCACGATGATTCAGGCTCTGATCTGTTCCCTATTGAGCTGGGTCAGAGGCCATCTGCAATGTTCAGCGGCGAGATTGGGGTGGATTTACCCTCTCTGGCTGCCGGATCGTCATCAGAACGGCTTCAATTTTCTGGGAGTCAAGATACCGATACTGGTACTCCATTATTAACCCCGGTTGCAATAAACATCCCAACATTGCCAACCGCTCGCTTTGCATAGGGGACTTAGGATTTTACCCTTCCACTGCTCCCAGAAACTTCAGCATATTGAGTTGGACTGAGGTAAGACCTTCAACCCCTTTAATATTCATGGCTTCATAGGGTCTTGGGGGACGCACCGAATGAGTCAAGCTAGCGCTAGCAACCTCCCAAATTTTTACGGTGCCATCCTGCGATCCACTGATCAGCCTCTGACCATCGGGACTAAACGCAAGGGAACGAATTGCTTCGGTGTGGCCCTCACAGGAGTCCACGACAGAATGAGTATTCACATCCCACAGCAAGATAGATTTATCGGTTCCGGCGCTCGCAAGGGTTTTGCCATCAGGACTAAAGGCGATCGCAAAAACTGGACCACGATGTAGCCGTAGGGTTTCAATCACCTGCTGTGAATCAGAATCCCAAAGGAGGATAGTGGCATTTTGGCCAGCGATGGCCAGTAAATCAGTGATGGGGCTATAGGTGGCAGCCGTAAATTGGTTAGATCCGGCCTCAAAGGATTGGATACATTCTCCTGTCTCAATATTCCAGATCTTTGCAGTATGGTCGTTGCAGGTACTCACCAGTTTTTTCCCGTCAGCGCTAAAGGCAAGCGACCAAATCCAATTGCTATGCCCCAGCATAGAGATTAAAACAGTACTAGCCTCCGAGTCCCAGAGTCTGACCACTCCATCTTGACTGCCCGATGCGATAAACTGCCCCTCAGGACTAAACTTGACCGCCCAAATTCCACCACTGGCTGGACTAACGGGGGTGGTGGATAAACACTGCCCGGTAGCCTTGCTCCAGACTTGAATCAGTCCGTCATGGCTCCCACTCACAAAGCGATCGCCTGCGGGATGAAAGTCAATGGCATGGATTGCCTTATTTCCAGAGTATACCCCCCGGTTTCCCCCCGTTTTAATATCCCATATTCTGATCTTGCCGTCCTGATGACCACTGGCAATGGTTTCTTCCTTGGGGTTATGAGCTACTGAGTAAACCCAATTGCAGTAGCCTCTGATGGTATTTAGACAATCTCCGGTTTTAATATTCCATATCTTGAGCGTCTTATCATATCCACAACTGAACAACTGCTGGGAGTTAGGACTAAAGCCAATGGAGAATATCCAATCTGAATGACCCACTAAGGTCCTTAAGCACGATTGCCGTTCCACATCCCAGATCTTGATTTCTCCGCCTAAACTTGAACTGGCAACGAATCTACCATCTGGACTTTGATCGCACGCGAGTAAATAATGGTGATGATCCGTTAACGTACTCACATTTTGTTCGGACTGTAGATCCCATATCCAAACTCTCATTTCAGCCGCAGTAAAGAGTTGATTAGCATTTAGCCTGAAAAACACGGATAAAACCCAGTGCGGATGATCAAAGACAGATAAGCACCGACCACTAGCTAGATCCCAAACTCTGGCAGTCTGATCATGGCTGCCACTTGCTAATAAACGATCATCAGGACTAAAGGCAATGGATCGAACCGAGTTTTGGTGATCTTCTAGCCTAGCGATTAATTGTTTTGACTGAATATCCCAAATGAGGATGGTTTGATCCTCCCCGGCACTGGCAACGAGTCGGCCATTGTGGGAAAAGGCAACGCACCAGATCCAGGCAGTGTGCCCCATAAAGCAATGCAATAATTGACCTGTCTCTGCATCCCACAGCTTAACCTGGTTCTCATAGCCCCCACTCACGAAAAATCTGCCATCTGGGCTAAAAGCCAGGGCTGTCTCCCAGGTTCCTATCTCATTGGCTGAAAAGCTCAGCTTATGTTGATTACTGTTAATGTGAATCAGACTAATTCGTCCATTCGAATCACTAATCGCGAGATGTTGCCCATCGGGGCTAAAGCTGCCAGCAAAGATGTCCCCAAAATACTGCATAAAGTTAGAGTTTTTTACCTCAGAATCTGAGAAGTTTACGCCAAACAGCGAAGCGTCCTGGAAAAAACCCTGATTGATGATTAAATTCGATAGATCATAGTTATCTATGCAAATATTAGCCTGAATCAGTAAATTCACCAGATTTCCGGTTAAATATCCATTTTTTAGGGGGCCTGGATTTCTGAGCCTTTCTAAGATTGGCTGAGCCCAGGATTCAATTGCTTGTAAATTTCCTAAAGCGACTAATAGTTCCTGAATCATTGGCTGCACGATCAGTCGCAGTTGAGCACCTCTCACCTCGTCATTCGCAAGGGCTTTTAAAATGAAGAACTGATTAAGGCGTTCAAACTGGCCAGATTCACATTCAGCGATCGCAGTTTTAATGAATTCCTCCGTCAGAAATTCAATCAAAACAGGTTGCAGCGTAAACGTGTGAGCCGATTTTTCCAAGGGCAATCGCCGATTCAAGGACTGGAGTGTTGAGGAAACAGCTTTCTTGGCGGAGGGCGAGAGAACCGCTTGTTGTAACTGCTCCACAGAAAGGGGTTCCCGAGAGAGAGTCATCCAATAGGCTAGCTCAAGTTCTAAGGGAGATAGTCGCTCAAAGTGCCAGGCTAAAAGATCATGCAGGTCGTTGAATAAGGGCGTTTGACTTTTTAGGAAATGAGTAATGTTCTGGTTGAAGATGTCCTTAATATGCTTGGCAGCCAGCTCTATGGCCAGGGGATTACCGTTATAATACTGAGTAATGAACTGCCAATCCTGGTCTGTGGCTTCAAACCTTCCGACTTGGGCAAATATCTTGCGGCAGTTTATGACATTGAGTCCCTCTAAAAACAGAGAACGCACCGGACCTGAGGGATTCTCCAGGATGGAAATTTCATAGGGCTTTTCTCGACTTGTGATCAGCAGACAGCTGTGATGAAAAGTCTCTCCCATCCTCTGAAGAAAAATACCATAGCCTTCATAGCCGTCGATATACTCACCCCGATGGGTTTGTGCCTTTAAAAGCGACTCAAAGTTATCTAAAACTAATAAACACTTCTTGGAGGTTAAATAAAAAATTAATCGATCTAAGGGATCGTCGAGATGGGAGGGAGGAACTGCGTCCACCCTTTCTGACAGGTCCTTCATGACCTTCGAAAAAAAGTCTTCAAATCTGGGCTTGTTGAGCAGGCTTCGCCAGATAATGATATCAAAGTCATGTTGTAATCCCCTGGCTAGCTTCAGGGACAAATCTGTTTTTCCAATGCCTCCCTTCCCTAATTTGAGAGAGAGCCTGGTCTTTCCAACTCCTCTCATCCCGAGGATTGAGACAAGCCGACAGTGATCTTTTAAAATCCAATTTTTTAGCGTTTCTAATTCTCGAGTTCGTCCCACAAAGAACGACACCTCTGGGGCAGCGCCCCAATCCCGAAATTTTGCTGAAGATTCAGTTGCGTTTTTTTGAGAAAGATTTTCAACACAGCGATTTAATTTAGGTTTACTAATCCGTTCTCCCGTCGCGTTAGAGAGACGCATCCACAGTTCCTGCCCCATATCCTTGAGATGCTTCTCGCTGTACCCTTGCTCCATGGCAATTTGTCGATACGTCTTTTTCCGCCAGCTTCCGATAAAAATAGCTTTCTGTAGCTGGGTGAGAGGGTGCCCCAGGCAGCGCTCGGCGAGTTCTAAGCCCTCTGTTTCATTCATCTTGATTTTTTCCAGGAATTTTCCCGCCTAATTTACCAAATGTGGCTCAAAAAATCAGAGTTTAAACAATATACTTATGCTGAGGTTTATAAAACCAAACCTAAATCCAAATGGTTGAGTCTGATTCAACACACTCGAGGCTTGAGGATCGGTTGTGTCACGGGGAATCCTCTGTCTGTAAAACTGGGGCCTGAGTGCTATTGATGGTTCCGGTTGAGGTGACATCAATGCCTGACCTGGTGATGGAAGGATAACTGAGCGTTTTGATGCTGCGCCAGGGCGGGTTGAGATCTGGCTGCATCGGAATCATGGTCCGGCGGGAACTTTTGCAAAAGAATTTCTGTCAACCTATAATTAATAAATATTTACATAGGTTTACATTTTGAAATCTGTGTAATGCCATTCCTCCTAGGGGTTTTTACAATGCTCTCTCGCAAATCATTGTCTTTGATGCTCGTCTCAAGCTTGTGGTTGGGCGGCACTGCGCCCGTCTTCGCTGAAAGCTGTAGCAAGCCTATGAAGGTCTCGGACGCATCTGCGGCTCAATCTGCACAAACTATTGTGGATATTGCCTCCTCAAGTGATGTGTTTGAAACCTTGGTGGCTGCCGTAAAGGCAGCGGATCTGGTGGAGACCTTGTCCGGTGAAGGACCCTTCACGGTCTTTGCGCCCACGGATGAAGCCTTTGCCGCCCTGCCTGAGGGAACCGTAGAAACGCTTCTGAAGCCGGAAAACAAGGATGTTTTAACTAAAATCTTGACATATCACGTCATTCCGGGATCTGTTACCTCGGATCAAGTAACCTCGGGTTCGGTCCCCACCGTTGAAGGCCAATCCGTTGAGATCGACGTTGATGCATCCTCGGGCTCGGTGAAGGTGAATGGCGCCAATGTGGTGAAAACCGATATTGCGGCTACCAACGGCGTCATCCATGTCATTGATGCGGTGATTTTGCCCCCAGAGATGTAACCTTTACGGTCCAGAGGCGAGGGGGTTGTTTTCAGGAACCCGTAGCGCTTTGAGCCGCCCTGAATCCATGGCCCTCGCTGCTTTTATCGGCAGGTTTCTCGTTTTTTTCGCCCCCCTTTGTTAGAAAGCTAACGGCTCTCTTGAGGGGGGCTTTAAGGTTTGAATCTTTAACGTTTAGATCTTTCCCCTACACGGGTTTGTCATTCGCCGGGGAATGCTTCTATGGTAGGACTGACGCTAGGTTAAGGCTCGGGAACAGCATTCAGGTAACGATGGGCCAATTCCTAGCCGCGAACAGAGATTTACCCTGCGATCGCCATGATTTACCTGCCCGTTTCACTGTTTATTTTTCTCCTTTTCCTACTGCTTATTTTACCGCTCCTGTGGGTTGCCATTACGCTAGATATTGTCCAGTTTGCGGCGGGCAAGCTTGGATTTTCACCCTCCGTTGCCTTTGGACTCCTGATACTCAGTTTGCTGGGGAGCGCCATTAATCTTCCGCTCTACCAAGTGGAAACCGAGATTCATCTTGTTCCGGATCTGCTAAGCGTCTATGAGCGATTCTTCTGGCGATTGCCCCTGAGGCAAGTGCAACAGGTTACCATTGTGGCGCTGAATGTGGGAGGCGGTTTAATCCCTGTGCTATTGGCTCTGTATCAATTCACCCAAACTCCGGCAGTGGCCATCTTGCTGGTTACGGCGATCGTGACTACGGTTAGCTACTACAGCGCCCATATTGTCCCCGGCATTGGGATTCAGATGTCTCCCTTGGTGGCTCCGGTGACTGCGGCGCTGAGCGCCTTTGTCATCCTGCCAGCCCAGGCCTCCTCCGTTGCCTTTGCCGGTGGCATTTTAGGCACGGTGATGGGCGCTGACCTTCTGCACTTGAAGGACCTTGAGCAAATGAGCGCTGGGGTGCTTAGCATTGGGGGCGCTGGGGTCTTCGACGGCATTGCCCTGTGTGGGCTGATGGCCCTGCTCCTCACCTAGTAAGGCTGTGTTTGGAATGAGGATCTGTGTCACGGTTGCGGGGGGGGCTTGGGAGGCTGTCCTTGGGAGCATGTCCTTGGGAACAATCGTTTTGTTAAGAGTGGCTATAGAATTCCGGGCTTCTGGGATAGTCTTAAGGTATGCGCTTCAGGGAGGAGACGATGGGTATTCGTGAATCTTTGTCTGAAGAGAAGTCCCCCTCATTTCTCGTTTTGGGCTACGGTCGTTCCCATCATGGCGATGAAGGCATTGGTCAAGCCATTGTGGCGCAACTGCATGACCTGGCCTTGGAGGGGGTGATCACTCACTGTGACTCTATTTTGCATCCTGAACTGGCGGGAAGGCTGGCCACCGCAGACCAGGTTATTTTTGTCCATGCCTGCCAGATGGGCGATGCCGCAGAGGTGCGGGTGCGATCGCTAGACGCCTGCGGGTCAGAAACGCCTGGATCAGCAGTGCCCTGCTCAGGTCATAGTTGCGATCCCTGTTCGCTGCTGGCTCTAACTCAGTCTGTCTACGGTCACAGCCCCAGGGCCTATTGGGTGGAGGTTCCGGCGAAGGATTTCAGCCTTGGGGACTCGTTTTCGCGTATTGCCCAGAAGGCGTCGCAGGATGCGCTACAGGTAATCGAGGAACTCATTCAGCAGGTTTGAGGGCAAAAGAGCATGACTCAGGCCAG
The DNA here is from genome assembly GCF_000817775.3 of Lyngbya confervoides BDU141951. Classification (GTDB taxonomy): domain Bacteria; phylum Cyanobacteriota; class Cyanobacteriia; order Thermosynechococcales; family Thermosynechococcaceae; genus Lyngbya; species Lyngbya confervoides. Next base: position 1,120 of record NZ_JTHE03000028.1, on the reverse strand, counting down.
TTCGCGCGGCTCAGTCAGCAAATCCTGAGTGTTTCTTTTCGGAAGAATTTTAAGGGGGTTTTCCCTGTTCCGAGTTTACGTAAGTCGAGGGAACACCCCAAGTTTCTGGAGGCTGTTGCTAAGAATCTCAGACTTAACAATATCTGCCTGCAAAGCACAGTAGAGGTCACATCAACTCATAAAAGGATTCCTGGCCGATGTGTTTCACATACGTTCTGACTAACTTTTCAAGGGGGCCGATGTTTCCTACCTCTATCCAATCATCAATGGAACCAAGATAACAGTAACGCTCAGTCTGGAAGAGGCGTTTCTGATTATCCACTAAAACAAATCGGAGATTATCAGAATACGTGAGAGACTGTGCGAGTAGCTGTTGCATTTCGTATGGGTCTTTACCGTGAAGATATGCAGTTGAAGCATAAATCTCAAGTAACCCAGAGACGTTTTCGTTCGGAGAGAAAATGCTGATCTTCTCCTTCTTAACATCGATCTGAAAATGCTCAAGTTTCGAAAATTTCTCCATTCCCCTTTCAACAACGGCAACTTCATCGTCAGTGATAATCTTCTTTGGGATTTTTCGTAAGAAGACCTGAGCATTTGGAGTCTCATAGATCTCAAAACCATCGGGGATCACCTCTGCTAAATTTCCATCGGATTTCATGGAGAAAAAGTATTTGGGATTCCCTAGCTTGGTCTTGCCTTGATGGAGATAATAGAGCTTCTGTCTACGGTTGAGATATGTGATTGCCATTTCAAAACTCTGGGGATAAGTTATTCCACTTATTCTGTCAGACAGTGATCGCAGATTTCACTGAAAGGGCAAATACCGTAACAGGTTTTGTGAGGAGTCGGCGTAAAGTCTCCTTGGAAGACTCGTTGAGCGATCGCTTCAGCTTGCTGGTCAAACGGCTTCTCTCCATAGCAGCGGTCTTGATACAGCGGAACACCCCCACAGGCGTGGGGACAACGTTGAAAACCATAGACAGATAGGGGTTGGAGAGCGGAACACCCCCACAGGCGTGGGGACAACTTTTGGGGATGAGCCGGCACTAATACCGTTGCGGTTTCATACAGCAGATCCTCATACAACTGCTCTCGTCCAGACGAGTTGGCTGAGCCT
>NZ_JTHE03000027.1 GCF_000817775.3 Lyngbya confervoides BDU141951 | reverse complement strand
TTGAGATATAATGATTCAAAGCGTATCCGCGCAAATGAACCTTGAAAATCAAATATATCCAATGTTTCAGAGGACTGGGGTCTCAAAACCGCCCAAGCCCTTTCAGGGATTGAAACGCTCCTGTGCGCTGTGCTCCCGCTTGAGCATCTGGTCTCAAAACCGCCCAAGCCCTTTCAGGGATTGAAACTTTACTATCTCTTTGCCTTGATTAGGAGGCTCTGTCTCAAAACCGCCCAAGCCCTTTCAGGGATTGAAACTATCAGGAAGCCTCGGCCCATGCACGGAGCCACAAGTCTCAAAACCGCCCAAGCCCTTTCAGGGATTGAAACAGGGTGGCTTTTCCGTAACCCTGTCCTACGTGGAGTCTCAAAACCGCCCAAGCCCTTTCAGGGATTGAAACAAGATGGGGACGCAAGGCAGTTAAGGCCCTTATTTTGGTGGGCGCAGGTCTCAAAACCGCCCAAGCCCTTTCAGGGATTGAAACCGTTCTAGGCTTCACCTGTGAGGAACAGAATAGGTCTCAAAACCGCCCAAGCCCTTTCAGGGATTGAAACATCGAATACATACATGAGGGTCACTACTATGTTATGTCTCAAAACCGCCCAAGCCCTTTCAGGGATTGAAACCAAAGTTCCTAAAAGACAGAGGAACTGCCCAATCTTAGGTCTCAAAACCGCCCAAGCCCTTTCAGGGATTGAAACTAGTTTAACCTGCTCTAGCTTTTGGAAGTTAGCCAGTCTCAAAACCGCCCAAGCCCTTTCAGGGATTGAAACTAAATTCTTGGAGAAAAATAAGGGGGGCAAACCAAGTCTCAAAACCGCCCAAGCCCTTTCAGGGATTGAAACCCGTTTCTTCAGGTGCTCCAAGCTAAAAAGCTGGAGTCTCAAAACCGCCCAAGCCCTTTCAGGGATTGAAACCTTAATCAAGGGCTTCATCTTGCGTAGCTTTGGGGTCTCAAAACCGCCCAAGCCCTTTCAGGGATTGAAACATGCCGGGAAGCAATAGCAACCAGGTTGTTGCAAGGTCTCAAAACCGCCCAAGCCCTTTCAGGGATTGAAACATAACCGCGTTCGTGCCACTCACCCCAGGGATCGTGGTCTCAAAACCGCCCAAGCCCTTTCAGGGATTGAAACTGGTTGCAGCGAACTACAGCCCCAGCGCTGGGAATCGGCAGGGGTCTCAAAACCGCCCAAGCCCTTTCAGGGATTGAAACTCAAGCTGGCGCTGATTGGTGGGCAGTGAGTTACAAGTCTCAAAACCGCCCAAGCCCTTTCAGGGATTGAAACCAAGCGGCCATCACGGAGGACGGAAGGGTGTGGGTCTCAAAACCGCCCAAGCCCTTTCAGGGATTGAAACCGAATGAACGCGCTTATGCGAGAGGTCTACCCTGCGTCTCAAAACCGCCCAAGCCCTTTCAGGGATTGAAACAACCGCGCAACAGCAAAGCCGCCCAGACGGTATCTAGTCTCAAAACCGCCCAAGCCCTTTCAGGGATTGAAACTTCTTGGATCCCAGTTGGACTCCTCTCCATTCCCCGTCTCAAAACCGCCCAAGCCCTTTCAGGGATTGAAACGTGGGGGATGCGGCCTACCCCTGGTTCAACCCCAGTCTCAAAACCGCCCAAGCCCTTTCAGGGATTGAAACTTGTGGATTGGACTACTGCCCTCGCTCTCCCGCATTGTCTCAAAACCGCCCAAGCCCTTTCAGGGATTGAAACGCGCTACTGACAACTGCAACAGGTTGCAGCGTGTGTCTCAAAACTGCCCAAGCCCTTTCAGGGGCTGAACGGCCCATTAGCGAAGTAGGATCTTATGCCGCTTTGGTGATGTGAAACCGCGATCGCCCTCAGTACCGGATAACAAGCTGAATGGGCTCTTATGCAAATTTAGTGAAAGCGCTATCCATTAGGCTCATCTTTCTCCATTCACAAAGCGAGTCCTGAAACGCCTGCTTTTAGAAGCCGATAGGGATTACTGTTGGGATGATGCAGGCGATTTATGATACTAGATAGCGACGTACAGAGAGGGTCTATGGATTAAGGGATTTAGTATTACTGGCGAGTACACTCAACTAGTCAATTTCAATCATGTTTCTAACTTGCTCTTGAGTGGCAGATCCCTCCAGAATATTCTCAAAGACATGATTTAGTGGTAGATCTAAATTTGCTTGTCTTGACAGAATGGGTGTCTCTGCCAAACGTTGACACAACTTTTTAGAATCAAGATACTCCTGAGATTCTTTATTCACAAACTGAGGATCACGTTCGCGAAACGTCAACATATAAATTAGCGAAATTAAGGCGTCCTTAAGATAGGATGTATTACGGTTATCCTTTGCATTTAATGACAAACAGTAATGAAGGAGTAGGGTATAGTTCTCTTGATAGGTTTTGGAAGATATGAAACTATATATATCTGCATACCATAGTAGAAGACGAGCATATCCCCAAATATATTCATTTGTTTCAAAGAAGTGCTTATTTCGATATTTTGTATGCATTCTAAAAAGTTTAAAAAATAGCTCTTGGCGATGTCTTGTGCAGGCCACTTTGGCAGCCGCAAGAATCTTCTGATCCCAAGCAATTGAATTTTTTCTGGGACGGGATAAAGTCTCGCTACAAAATAAAAAATCCAGGTCGATATCTTGAGTTAAGGCATAACCCCCACCTAAGATATAGATAAAAGTAGAATAAGCCTGCTTCAGGGATGGAATTGAGCTAGGACCGACCAGAGAATTTAAAGTTTTTATCTTGGTTTCTAGTTGATTATAGGCATGTATAACGGGAGACAAATCCTGGTTCTTGTCAAATACTAAGATGAAAAATTTATTATTGTTAGGCCGGAAGCAATTTGTCCAAGCCGATTTAAGATTGATTATTGTTTGCTCAATCTCTGGGGTGGAAATAGACGATTGTTGTATGTTGTTGGCACAGGCTATAAATCTATTGAATTGACTTGCAAGATCAGGGTGAATCAGCCTTTGTATTGCCTCAGCAGATTTTCGTTTGCGAAATTCACTAATTTGACAGCTTGGAATAAAGGTTAATGAATCCGATACTTCAAGTGATAAAGATCGATCAACCAGGCTAGATTTGAGAATTCGATTTTGACTATCTAGGACCTCTAACTTTGGGGAAAACCCAGGCTGAAATCTAAAGCGAATTCTAACATCGAGGACAGAATTTTCCTGGTAAAAACGATTTTCGATTAAATAAGCTTGCTCTTTATTCGTTTGACTATCTATAAATATGGCATCATTGATCTGGAAGGGCAATTCAACTTTGGAAAATTTCAAAGGGAAGGTTTCAGTTGACAGCCCATCACTTTTATACTGACCATATATAGTTACTTCTTTCTCTCCCTCGTAGCATACTTTTTGAGGAAGCATGATCTCTGATATTTGACCCGCACGTTTTACGAAAAAGCTAATCTTGTCTAACTGATGCCCGTACAATGGAAATTTTTCATCGCATCTCTGTTTCCATATTTCGGAAAAAATGCTAGATTTAGTGTCTACAATAAATAGTGAATTATCGCATTGTTCCTGAATTTTTTCATTAATTCCAGGCAGTCGAGTATAATGACTGATTAAAATGAACTTATACTCTGTATGATCTTTGGTGATTTGTCTCAACCTTGAGATCGGCAAGTGTTTGATGACCACTTCTTCCAGTAACTCAATTGATAAATTGTATTGATAAAATCGATGATTAGCTTCGATAATTAGAGGAATAGATTTCTGAAATCCAAAATCGATGCTCTGAAATAGGTTGATTTTTTGGAGGTAGCACTGAACGAACCTACTCTGAGAAGAACTGAGCCCAAGATCAATAACTATTCTGTCAGATATTTCCTTACAAATATCGTCATATATTTTTTCATGGGATTGTTCTAAACTCAAGGATTTATATTGATCGAGCAGGCGAGTATCAACAATAGGAATAGGAAAAGGAGCATTCAATGCTTTTTCAAACGAGAGTGGTATTACACAAGCTGGTGTAAAGCAATCTAGATCATAGAGTATGAGCCTCGTCGAAGTCGAAACAATAGATTGAAGCTGATGAGCATAATTCCAATATCGATAGACGTTGGCATAAAGATATTGAGATTGAATTGCTAGTGACTTCAAGGCTAGGGAATTGACCTCTCTCACAATAAATGTTTGATCAACGGATTGATCAAGCTTCATACCAATATGTTGAAAGTTCTGTGATATGTCTACTTGGCGCGGACCTAAGGAAACAGGCTGAGCGTGGGTCAAAGCTGGGGACGGTAAATACGGTGCAGATACGTGGCGACTACAGAAATCATGGTAGGCTAAGGGCAATGAATTCTTGAGCGGAATAAAAGATCTGGGATCTTCTCCATACAGATGAGCATATTGGCAACATTGAAGATATGACTCAAGATTAATAAATATAGTCATTATTTTTAGTCTTTGTTAATGTAGATCCTGAACTTTTGAAATGATTGTACTTATTTCTGAAATATCAGTAGTTTTATAGGTAAGATCTATTAATGAATTTTTACCAAAAGCGAAGTCTTGAGATCCAATGTATGCGATTTCTCTACCAATGATTATAATTTTGGCATGGAGATTATTGATTTTTTTTGCTCGAAATTTACACTGATTATATTGTCCGTAGAACAGGCGCGTCTGTTGGTCACTCAGTAGGTTAAACTGAGTAGGAGTAGGGTTAAAATTGCGGGTGTAAATCCTAATCTTTTTTCCTGATAGCTTTCTTAGTGATTTATCTAAATCTTTTCGAAAAGTATGCTGATCTAGAAATTGAGGATGATGGGGTGATGGGGTGATTTCCCCTCGAAAGCTTGTTATTTGAAAACCTTGAGGTGCAGGCTGCGCTTTAGCAGTTGTATGACTCGACCATAAATGTTGAAAGTACTTAATCAAAAATTCGTGTTCCGGCGTATTGTGCCATAGCATTCCGGCTTCACCATTTCGCTCTAAACTTCCTCCAGTTAGGTTGCAAGATCCCAGATAAGCTGATTTTTCGCTAAGGTAAGTCTTAAGATGCACGTTTCCACTTCTAAAACCTATGCATTCTCGATTGAGGATCCTTAAGCATCTCTTTTTTTTAAGATCTGAATTGATATAGTCTGAATCTGTCAATTCATCTATAGTTCCATCTACTCGATCTTGTACATTATTATTAAAGTCAGTTAGGATCCAAACAGGAATCTGTTGTGATTTCTGAGTAATCTGCTCTATAATCTCGGGATCCTCGAGTCGATAGCTGCATATCATGAGAAATTTTTGTGCATTTTTGATTACATCCTGTAAGATATTTCTATGAATACCACGACCAATCTGTATATCTGTACTAGGACGAATATGTTCTGCAGGGGCTAAATTTGCAATAATTTCTTCATATCCTAGAATTGTAGGATATTGAACTTGGTACTCACACAATGGCCTTTCTAGGGAGTTTGAAAGACTTGGGGATTCCTCTTGATTCTTTATTTGATTAATATCCTGTCGTAAGTTAGAAGGAAGATCACTCACTGAGAGCCATGCGGTACAGTTATTGGGAAGATCAATGGGAAATTCCTCAAGGTTGAGGCTGCGTAGTGCAAGACGAAGCACTTTTTCTGGATGCTTATGAAATAATTCCTCTAGATTACGGATTGCTTCCAGTCGGTAAGTTCGTACTGGTGTACCAAGGTTTTCTTCTAGTAATAATTGATAATTTCCTTCCTGACGATCGCTTATAAATATAGGGATCTGGGGATCATCTGGAACAAGATCAATAACAAAATTATTCCATTCATTTGGGATGAATCGATAGCTGAATTTTCGAGAAACTGGCCCACCCGAATCTTTTATGAGAGGACGTAATAAATAATCTGTCATCAATAAGGCTTCATCCGAATAATGCCTCATTAAATGCGTTAATGAATCCATAGACAAAAAATTTAGCCCAAAGGATTGATGTACGCTTGATAAGCAATACCGCCGGTTATCACTGGCAATTTGATGAAGGTCTCTTAGTAAACTTTTAAGGGACGTTTTCTGGAGTATATCTCCACTGTTTGTAAAACGCTCATAGTAACCTGTTATGTCTAAACTGATTTTCATTTCTTAGTCCTCGAGAATCTCAATATTTCTTACGTAATGGAATTTAGAGGAGATTTGTTTAAACAATTTTTGGAAGTGATTCCTATTTCCAATGACAGTTATGTACTCTCTGGCTCTAGTGAAAATTATTCGTAAATCACCATAATTAAATGGGCTTTGATTATGAGAATCACAAGCGTAAATTAGGGAGTGGAACTCTCGTCCGACTATGTCTTCAAAATTAGAGAAAACTAGGTCAGATAATTTAGGGAACTGTGCTTTTAACTGATCAGATAGTTGATTTGAATTGGTAAGTATGCAGAGATTTTCTACCTTATTGTCTTCGATATTTTGATATAGAGCTTGAATAAGGTTTTCTGATGACTTGACATCTATCCACTGTAAACGGCAATAAATCTGTTCTAATACATTACGACTCGATAGCAAAGGAGTATAGGGAATGGGCTGGGATGGATATAGCGCAGGAAATATATGATTAGCCAGATTGGGATGAAGTCGATGATTTTCAGTAATTATGATCCGATAAGCAGGAAGTAAGTTGTGAAAAAAGTGATCTAGTAAGCCGTTCGATTTTGTTAACTCTCCCATTATTACAAGTTTGTGGGCATGGATCGCAACTTTCTTCAATTGCCTCTCAGGTAGGTGATGACCATCTTCGATGATAACCAGATCAAAGCTACGATTTTCAATGACTTTTAGGTTATTGATGTGGCAGAGAGTAAGCGGTTGTATATGAGTAATCACTTCATCCACAATTTGTTCGATTGCTCGTTCGCTTAGGCTTGTGTAGTCTTGGAATAAATGCTCTTGTTGTTCTAGTAGTCGATAGGATTTCCTCAACCGATGCATTAGCAAATCCCGTCGTTTTTCATGAATGTTCGGGAAAATATTCTGTATTTCTAGCCTTAATCTCTCAATTTTATCGTCTTGCTCTTCTGGTGTCAGCAAACCCAACCAAAATTGACGGGATTTTCTGATCTGCAGTTCTTTGAAAAGTAGATCTTCAAGCCAGTGGAGTGGGACAAAATCTAACTGTGTGGTTTGAAGCTGTTGCCTGACCCATGTTCGCACATTCTGACGATAGTCCTGGGCATTATTCAGTTCTAGAAACGGAACAGGCAGTTGTTTATAGCGATGAAAGGTGCTGCTAAATGGAGAAACCACCAATGTTGATCGCTGGTGAGCGATCGCTGTCTGCAGTGCATCCATTGCAATCTCGGTTTTACCGCTTCCTGGTAGTCCTGCGATTGCAACAACCGGTGCATTGGATAAGGCAAGCTCTAAAGCCTCTCGCTGTGTTTTTCTAAATGGAAAGATACTTTTTGAGGCTGGGAGATTCAAATCTGAGCGTTCTCGAATCACCTGGTACGGTCTTTCCAATATACTGTGAAGTGCGGTAAGGGCCTTGGTTATAGGAAGCTTTCCATTAGTTTCCATAGTAAATTTGTTAGGGATTGCATCCCTTCTATTAAGGACTCATTAAGCGGATGTGGAAGTTTTAAGCAAGTGAGATCTTCAGGATTTAAATCTTCTTCTGAACCTTTATCTTGCCGATCAAAAAGATAGATATATATACCCTTCTTTTTGATCTGTGCTATGTGCTTTGATGGTTTGTACCAATAAATCCAAACTGGTAATCGATAAGTCTCTCTTGTCTGATCTGAGAATGATTGTACGCTAACTTTGAGCTGTAAATCCCCCAGCACCGGTTTGGTCGGGTGAGAAATTTCAAAGGTGATAGCAGCTGATTGGAGAATACAGTTCACGATAGTGGATGTATCTCTAAGTAAATATTCCCCACGAATGGGGACAGATCGGATGTTGATAGATGCAGTGGGGGGTACATAACTTCCTTCGAGATTTAGAAGAGATGCTACAAATACAACCGTTACAACATCCACTAAAAGTGCTTGGCGAAAACTCCAAATATTTTCTTTTTCAGTTCGACGCTTTGCATAATCCAGATATGCCTGATAGAAACTTCGATATATTGGATTTTGCTGCAAAACATAGTTTGCTTTTGTAAGAAAGGTATTGGTTCGAGGGATTTCCTGTACGCTCGACTCCTGCCGAAAACGGTCAATTGCTCGTTCAAGTAACCTTGCCTCTGCATAGAATTCGTGATAGTCACGGCAGTCTAAGTGTAATAAGTCACAGAATCCTTTTAGAAAGCGATTTTCAGGAGTATTAAAGCTGTGATAGCGTTTAATACCCATCAATTGTTGCCTTGCCCCGGCTTTTTCAGTGGCTTTACGTCCAGGTCGGCGGACGTAGTCTCTTAGACAGTAGGCGTCCATTTCCTGAATGTGTCCAAGGGGCATCAGTTCGGCTGTGCGAGTGAGCTGCGATCGCAGCTTTGGCGCAATCAATTCCAGTTTATGGCGTAAGTCATAACGGCGGTTTAGGGCTAATACGAGGGGCAGCCGCGCATCAGCATCACTCAACTGAGTCAGAGTATCTGAAATTCTGAGAATCGAACCGGAGCTCTGAGATCCATGATTCTGCTCACCTCGCATGTGATCGAAGAGGCTGATGAATAACGTGATTATTTCCGCTGTTGTGCGGTCGCACTGGACCCCTAGCAACTCCTTTAACGCTTGTGCCGTATCTTCATCATTGCTAATTTGAGTTTCATCAAGAACCTCATCCGTCAGCTGAAATTCGACACAGATGTTAACTTCTGCCTCTATCTCAACGGTGATATTCTGCCTGATTGCCTTGTGATTCTCCCAATCTGCGACCTGAACCCAAGGGAATCCAATCTCATAAACTTTCGTTTGACGCTCCATTAGGAAAGGATATTGTGTTGCCAGTTTTTCTTGACCCTCTAGAACCAAGATTGGGCGATCGCTGCCTTTTAGTTGGGGAAGGACATCTGGACAAACTTTATTATTCAGGTAGTCTGCTAGACTGGCATAAATTAGCATTGCTTATCATCATCATGTCAACCAAGTTCATTTAATCTTGGGGATAAACGACTCCCTGCCACTGGAATTGTCCATAATGGCCTAGACGAGCCTTTTCAAAGGCTTGACTGAGGGCTTCATCTCCTAATTGAGCGAGAAGTCTTTCCAAGGCATCTAAGGACTCCTTCACCGTTCTCTCTTCCACCATGACTCCCCGAAGTTTTGGCAATAATTTCTGGCCAAATTGATCTGCGATAGCTTGATTTCGAATTGCCTCATCTTGGTCAGCATTGGGATAATTGGCAACGTACTTTGCAAACGCCTGGTACACTCGGTGTGCAAAGGGACGGCCTAGAGACTCCATGATATGGTTGGCCTTATCGACGTATTCATGAACTGCCTCGGTTACCTCAAGAATGTCATTTGGGTCCTTTGTCCACCTTTGAAAATTCTCCCAAGAGATGTAATCGCTTGACGGTGAAGGCTTGGTTGCGGCACCTCGAAGCTTAAGTTCTGGTGGGCGGCCAAAGGTTAGGACATTCGCGCGGTCGAGTACCTTGTCTGAGAGGGATTGGGTTGTTTCGTCCTCATTCATAGTCCCCACAAATAAAAACTCTTCTGGAATCAAAACCTGACGCTGTTGGTCAGTAAGCTTCAGACTTCCTGCATCTAACTCCAGGTAGGTTTTCTTATTTCTTCTACTTTCTAGCTTAGAGAGAAAATCACTGAAATAGTATTCAACTCTGGCCAGATTCATTTCATCTAGAAGCACCAGCACCATTCTCCCTTTTAAGGTCTCTTGACGTTGATGTTGATAGAGAAAACGCATCAGCTCTGTGGGCTTATATTTTTTCTCCATATAGTTGAAGAAGCCTTGCAGATCTTGGGGAGAGTCCCATCGGGGTTGCACTGGAAGCATGACCAGAGGGGCTCCTATGCATTCGGCGTAGGCTTGGGGCAACTCACTTTTACCAGTGCCGCTAATCCCTGCCAAAATTACTAATGCGGAAATATCTTGCACTTTCAAAGAAGTATGGAAGGCATGGATGACCCTTTGCGGGAAAACCAGCCCCTTATCCTGCAGGTACTGCTTAAACTGATTTAGGAACTCTCCTTCGTTAATGAGGCTTCGGGATTGGGTTGCATCCAGGTGTACTGGTATTTCCAAGGCTTGGAATGCATCCTTGACTCCTTTTTCGATTTCCGCCAGCTCTCCCTTGCGCTCCTGAATCTCTTGGTTGATGTTCTGAAGTTTACGTTCCTTGTCGGCAATCTCGTTTTCTTTGCGTTGATTTTCAGAGTCTAATTGTGAAAATTGCCTCAATAAGCTACTCACCTCAGAGTTTACGTGTCGACGCTTTGCCTCTAGCTCCTCAATCTCATTTCGTAAGGCATTCGCTTGTTGGGCTTGCGTTTCTAAGCGATTAATACTTTCCAATATACGATCCCGCTCTTGCTCAAGCCTGGGTAATTCAGACTCGAGCTGCTGCTTTTTAGATGTCAGGTTGTCCTTATCTCGTTGGAGGGCATCGTAGGTGCTACGAAATAGCTCTAATTCAACGGCTTGTTGGTTTAAATGCCGGAGCTTATCGTTTAACTCTGTGATGCTTGCTTGTTTTTGTAGAATCTGAGCCGTTAGATTTTCTAAGTTGTCTCGCTGCTGCTCCCGCTCAGAAATCTGATTGGCGATCGCCTCTAACTTTCCTGTCTCTAAATTGATTTGAGCCGTTAATTTTCCGATATCGTTCTGTAGCTTCTCTAATTGATTCAAGTCGGGCTTACTTTGATCGATTGCTTGAATCCTTCTTTCTAAATCTAATTTCTGCACATTCAGTTGATCAAGCTCACGACTGAGAAGCGCCTTCTGTTTTTCTAACTGTCCCAGGTCTGTTTGTATCCCCAATGCCTTGTGGCTTTTCGCCAGTTCCCTTCGGAGAAAATCATTCTCTAGTTCTATGCCTTTATATTTTCCGGCCTGCAACTGTTTCCCCACTACTGATGTTGCATATCCTGCGCCTCCGGTCAGCATCATAGTCGCGACAAATTGGGGAGCAGATCCGCCTGCAGCTATTATGATTCCCCCGCCTACGCTGGCCACTAAAGGTAGATAAAGTAAAAATGATTTCTTGGAATACTCCATTTATTTATTACCCTAAAAATAAAAATAATGATGCAATCGGGCATGAAAAAAACAGCTTCTCCTATGAAAGCTGAATGATCAAAGTTTTGAACATCACCCAATTAGGACCAATAGAAAAGCTCTTCCTCAGGAAAGTGCGTGATCAATTTTTCTGAGGAATTTTCTCAAATAAACACTGTCCTATCTTCTCAGGAGATCAAAATTGTCTCCTGCTTATCGAGGCGATGTTAGGAGTTAATATTCAATCGTTGCAGAAATCCGCACGAACAGATGCTCAAAATTTGGAAAAAACGTGGCTCATATGCTCTTGTCGCTGATACATCTAAAGATAGTTACGCTTTTGAGAGGTTATGACGTTTTGGTATCTGTTGTTATGCCTGCATGTTCTGAGGAATGTGATTGATAAGTCATTTACCTGACTATAATACCCAAATCTATAGGAATTAACTCAACTCACTGGGATTTTGCCATGACAGCACGAAGGATGTTTGAGGCTGAGCCTAAAAATGCAACAGCACAGAATCCTTGGGCGAGTTAGGGGAAAATCAAGGCGCCTGGGTATCTAGTGTTTTCTATGTAACATGTAGAGTAAACTCTGTAGGAGAGGATTGAGATTTTGGCTATCGCCGTTGGAGTTGAGGTTCACAGTTTGCATAAATTCCATACCCATAATATCCTGAGGGTCCGCTCGATCAGTGGAGAGCTCCCTCAACGGTCCTCAACTTACCACCACTCTGGTTAGGCCCAATCATCGGCGGCCCAATCATTGGCCAGTAATGCCTGCAATCGCCGATCGCGGAAGTCTTGTATGCAACATTCTGCCCCCGCCGCCAGCAGCACCTCTGGGGATTGGGTGGTGGTTACCCCCCAACAGCGCATGCCCGCATTGCGGGCCGACTGCACCCCCGCCACTGCATCTTCAAAGACCAGACAGTGGGCGGGGGCCACCCCGAGTTGATCGGCCACCAACAGATAGCACTCCGGGTCAGGCTTTCCCAGTTCCACATCCAACTCTGTGACCTGAGCCGCAAAGAACCGGTCCAAATTTTTGTGGCCGAGCAGCAACTCCACATTCTCTTCGCAGGCAGAGGTGCCCAGGCCCAACTGTAGACCCTGGGACTGGGCTTGCTTGAGAAAGGGCAGCAACCCAGGCAGGAACTGAATGTTATCGCGAATTAAATCCCGGTAAAGCGCTTCCTTTTCCATGCCCCAACAGAACAGATCCGCTTCATCCACAGGGGCCGCTAACAGATCGCTCAGCAGCTCGTGGTTGCGTTTCCCTCCTAGCTGTTGGAGGCGATCGCGGGAAATCCCGGCCAGGTCTGGAATGGTTTGGATATATTGCCTCCACGCCTCCAAATGGTAGGGCATCGTATCGCAAATTACCCCGTCCATATCAAAGATCAATGCTTGTAATGGCCTAGACATTGTCAATTCCTAGATTTTGACGATAAACAGCCCACGTCGGATGCGACTCCCCTGAAAAGGATCGGGGCAATCGGGGACTCTATTTTAGAAAAACATGCTAACTTTTATAAAGATATGTAATAAAAATGTTGCACTTTTATGGACATGCCAGCGCTGGGGAAAGCAATCTTGACCTACCTTCATCCGGTGATGATGTGGGCTTTGTTGGGGTTGACCCTCTATGCGCTCTATTCTGGGATGAAGTCTCGCCAGATTCGCAGCGCCACGGGGGCGGAAAAGAAGGCCCTGATCCAAGGTCGGTATCGGGATAAGCATTTTCTCCTGGGGTCCTTGATTCTGGCCCTGATGGTTCTTGGAAATGTGGGGGGCATTGCGGTGACCTACATGAATAACCATAAGCTGTTTGTGGGTCCCCATCTGATTGCGGGACTGGGCATGACCACCTTGATCGCGATCGCCGCCAGTTTGGTGCCGCTGATGCAAAAGGGTAACCGGTTTGCCCGCAATACCCACATCGCGATTAATATCATCATCCTGGGTCTATTTGGTTGGCAAGCCATTACCGGGATGGAAATTGTCCAGCGAATTATGGAACAGGGCTAGCCTATCGCGTCTTTTGGAAGAGCAGCCAGCGCAGTTCCATCGGGGGCGATCCCTCCTCCAGGTAGGGAAAGGTGCTTTTTCCGGTGGCCCAATCCACAAACCAGTCCGTAGGGGGCCACTGCTGCGGCAGCAGATGGTTCTGTTCGTACTCCACCGCAGATTCATCGGAGATCAGCGTCAAGGGCAACTCCGCGATCGCCTCCTGGATCTCCGCGCGCGTAAACAGGGCAGACCAGGCAATCTGCGCCATTTCTCGGGCCATGGCATCGGGCTGATATCCCGGCTCGGCCAGAAAACAATTACAGAGCAAATATCCGCCCTCCTGCAGTGCAGGGCTAGCCTTGATGAACAGATCTCGCAGCTGCTGGGGCCTGCGGAAATGGGAGAGGACCTCCGACAGTAAAATCAGGTTGTAGCTGTTGGCGGCGAGAACCACAGAAGCCGTAAACAAATCAGCTAAACGAAGATCCAGGGACAGCCCCTCTGTCTGGGCCTGAGTTTGAAGGGCCTGGAGAAATTCCGCCGTCATCTCCAGCGCCTCCACAGAATGCCCCAGTCGTGCCAGGGGCAGCGCATTGCGTCCATAGCCCGCGCCAAGGTCTAAAATCCTTGCCCCAGGGGAGAACTGCTGAGCGATGTTCATGACTTTGGCATCGGGATGCTGACCAAACAGTTGGGTCTGCTCCTGCTGATACCATTGCGCATATTGATCGCTTAGGGTTGGCAGCACCAGGGACACCTGACAGGCCAGCGTTTTACCCAGTTGGGCCGTTCCCCGGACTTCGTAGCGGAAGGCCACCTGGGCATTGGGGCTCTGCTCAAAGCCCTGCTGAGCGGTGGTTTGCAACAGCGTCCGCACCGAATCTTGCTCCTCGGGAGAAAATCCCCGACCAAAATTTTGCAACATCCGGTCAAGATGGGTGGCGTAGGCCCCCATGGCCGCCGGAATACAGGGGAACAGAATATCGCCTCGATACAGGGTGCGAATGCTGAGGTTGGTGAGAATTGCGGTTTCCAGAGCTTTGGACGAAGAAGACAAGGTCATACCCTTTAGGTGATGGTGGCGGCGGGGATCTCCCCCTGTACTGCCTCAATTTGGGGCGGTAAGCAGCAGGCTGCCTTGGGCCTGGGAATCGGGCAGAGAGTGAGCCGGAAACCGCCAGTGCTGTTCAAACTGACTGAGGACGTTTTGTCCCAAAATACCATCCACCTGCAGGGTTTTGATGACGGCAGAGTCCAGCACGATGACCTGCACCGTTGAGAGTCTATGGGGACCAATATCCAGGCTGGGAATGCTGAGGCGCACTGCGGGCTCCAGGCCGCAAAAGCCCCGCACCCGCACCGCCTCCTGGGGGATTTCGCCCAGGGAGGCTGCCTTGGCCACTGCCGGGGAAATGAAGGTGCCCTCGGCGCCGGTATCAAATAGCAGCGTAAACGGGCCTTGGCCGTTAATGCGCACCGGTCCCACCAGGACATTGAGCTGGCGCTGCAGGGGAATGGCCTGGGCCCGTTGGGACCTCGGCAAGGGGGAGGGGGGGCGGAGCGTGAGCTGTTGGGCTTGGGGATTAATGCTCAGATCAAAGGCCTGCAGGAAATTCATGCCGAGCACCCCCGCCCAGTCCTGGGGAATCTCCGTCTGGGCAAAGGCTAACCCCCTTAAGCGATCGACCTGGATGCCTCCCAAGCTTAGGGGGGGAAGCTGGTGCAAGGTGGCCTCCATACTGGGACAATCCCTTCCTGCCACGGCAGAGGTGAGGCGATCGCTGGCAATGGTCTGCCCCTCAAGCTGCAGCTGCGTCACCAGAGCTTTGGACAAGAGGGTGGTGGAGGCGCCCGTATCCACCAGCAGCGGCACCTGGCGATTCCCAATCACAGCCTGGATGGTTGGGGTCAGCATCTCCTGGGCGATCGCCAGAGTGGCCTGGGGCGAACCGGTCACCACCGGAGGCGGCAAGGATAAATTGTGCAGTTGCACAATGGCCTGAACCTCTGCCAACGCCTCCCTCCGGGCCAGGACACCAGCCTGTGCAGGATGGGCCTGAGTTCGAGGCAAGGGAGTCAGGATGGCCCCCCGCGTCAAAAGGCCGGTCATGCCCAGCAGTAACAGTCCTTGAAAAATCTGCTTCATGGTTGGCAACGACAGCAAAGGAGAGGGAGGGACTGGTCGCCGGAGCCGATGCCCAGGCTGTTCTGGTTATAGCAGCTTCCGTAACGATCTGCGGGGCCAACGACCCAGTGCCGAGGTCCATAAAAAAACCTCCTTAACCCCGGCGCTGGGTCAAGGAAGGTCTAAGGTCTATGAGTTAAGAAACCGATCCCCGTCACTAAATTGGACGCAGCACAAGGGAGACGCCCCCGTTGAGTTCCGGGATATTCAATGAGGAACTGATTCCAGGATGCGCTGTTTTGGCGCCTCCACCCACCGCAAAAATACGGAACTTCACGCGGCGCTCCTCAACGGCTCCTCCTTGGGTTGATCTGTTCCCAAACCTGGGTGCTTCCCTAGGCGCAGGCTTTGTCCCTGGGCTGCCAGGGTCCGTGTGCTTCAGAAAAATTAACCGAGACTCTCAGATTCATTCTTCATAATGAACATACACTTTCCTTATTCTTAGCCTGAGTCTGAGGCTTTCCTGAACTTAAATTTCTCCAAAATCTTAGTGGGTTTCCACAACGCTCAGATCTGGGCTACGGCAATAGGGCTTTGTTTGATTAGGAGATCAAGATGCAAGTTAAAGAAAACGCGGCACGCCTGTTTCGGCGCCTCGAAGACTCCCAGGCCCATCAGCTCCGCCAGCGGGCCCTGGAATCCCCCGCTCGTTTTGTGCAGCTGGCCCACAACCACGGCTATAGCCTCCACCTGAAAAACTTGGCGGAAGAAGTAGCGGCGCTTTCCACCGATGCCCTGGCCGCCATTTTTACCCCAGGCGTGGGGCCGCGTCGCCATTTAATTCGTCGCTAGGGTTTTCCCTTTCGGTTCAGACCGGTTCACCCAGGCCCAACCTAGCTCCCAGCCCCAGGGCTGGGGGTTTTAAGCGGTCATTAAGCTAGAGCTTGCAAAATTCCCGCTGCGCTCAAATTCCGGCCTTGAAGAAGGGCAATTAGATCGGCTTGACTGGGGGTTTGGTAGAACAAACCAAAGCCGCTGATCCCCTGGCGCACCACGTTATCCTGCACCCGATAATTCTCGACCCGTCCTGCCACCTGGAGGCGATCGGCATCGGCGCCCTCTAACTCTAAATCTTGAATGATTGCAAACCCTTGGGGCCCACCCTCATCAAGGTAATAAACCCCGCCATTGCCTCCCAAGTCAAACTGATCGGCGCCACTGCCGCCGCGGAGCCGGTCAATTTCCCCGCGCCCTCTGGCTTGATCATCTGTCCCGTTGAGGCGATCGGCCTGGGTGCCCCCCACCAATCGGTCATTGCCCGCGCCCCCCACCAGCTGATCCGCGCCCGATCCGCCCTGCAGAACGTCGGCCCCTTGCCGACCCAGCAACTGGTCGTTGCCCGCCCGCCCCTGGAGCTTGTTGTTGGCTCCATTGCCGCGAATGACGTCATCGGCGCTGCCCCCCAGGGCATTTTCAATGAGGGATCGGCGATCGCCCTTATGCAGTAGGGCATTAAACACATGTCCCTGGGCCTCCACCACCTGGCCTGGGCGGCTATCCAGCCTGGCCAGCTGTCGATTTCCCTGCTGATCGAATCGGCTCCAGCTCCCTGGGGCCAGGTTAATGGAGGTTGGGGTGCTGTAATTGGAGAGGTCGTAGGTGTCGCGGCCATTTCCATCCCAAATCGTTCGGAAAATTCGGTTCGTCAACGGTTTTCCCTGGCCCACCCCGTTAATAAACATTTCGCCTGTGGTCGTGGAAAACTGGTAGGTGGTGGCTTCGGCCTGGTGCGAGTAGTTGGCCCCGTAGAGGGTCTGGAGCGCCGCAATGTCCAACATCATCAACGATTGGGCAAAGCCGCCCGCCTCATTGGGATAGCCCAAGGCCCAGTCCTGGTGACCGGTGTAGGCCCGATAGGTCATCACGGAAAACTCCATGGAGTCACGATCTGTACTCAGGGGGGGTTGGGTCACCCCCTGCGGATCGTGGCCATGATCTAGACCCAGGCTGTGACCAATCTCATGGATCAAGGTGTGATAGGCATAGCTGCCAATGCGGGGACGATCGTAATCGGTGGGGTTGAACCAGATGTCCCCGGACTCGAAGAAGTCATCGGGAAGGTAAGCATAGGCCGTGGGCGGATCACTGGACTGGGCTAATCTCAGCGTGGCATGGCGATCTTGCCCTCCCCGTAGCTCCTCAAACTGGAGTTGGGCAACCCCAGCATAGAAGCGCGTTAAGATGCTGCGCGTTGCCTGCTTTTGGGCGCTATTCAAGGGTTCAAAGCTGGCCTGGTGCACCCCTGCCTGGGCATAGCCCAGCTCCTCCTCGTAATCGTCGCTAAAGTCATCGGGAAAGCTATAGGTCACCGTTGACGATTGCCAGCGACGATCATGGATCAGGGCATCCACATTGCGATCGCCCGTGGGCCAGTTCCCCAGGGTTGGCGTACTTTCCCCGTATCCACCTTCACCCTCTGCGGACAGTGCTGGAGCTAAAATCTCAGAAGAAACCATCAATATAAGTCCTGATTCACAATAAGTCCTGATTCACACCCCTTGTTCTCCAGCGGTAAAGCAGCAGCCCCGATGTCCTGCGCGAGGACGGCAAACATTTAGAGAACGAAGTGATTGTATAGCAAGGGGCGATGGGCGCAAAGGCGTATCCATGGGGCGCGGTGACAGGGAGCATGGTATTCAGGGGACCCAAGGAGCGAGTTTTCCCGCCTGCGATATATCTGTCAGGGGCAATCTCGCTCCCTGCGCGGTAGCCGTCCAGGCTCGCCCCCTCTGGCCTTTCCCCTCACGTTAAACTGTGAAAAATAGCAATGAAAGTAATAACCAACTAGGGTGAAGCGGATGGCAACTGTGCAACAAATCGGAATCCTCGGCGGAGGGTTTGGGGGCCTCTATACCGCCCTAAAGCTTGCAAAATACCCCTGGCCTAAGGACAATAGGCCGCAGATTACCTTGGTGGATCAAAACGAGCGGTTTGTCTTTCTTCCCTTTCTCTACGAACTCATTACCGGCGAGATGCATCTTTGGGAAGTGGCGCCGACCTACCAGCAAATCCTGGCCCATTCTCCGGTGCAGTTTATTCAGGGCACTGTGACCACCATTGATCCGCGGCTCAAGCAGGTGAGGGTCTCTGGGGGGCAAGTGCTCAGTTGCGATCGCCTGGTGCTTGCCCTGGGGGGTGAAACGCCGCTGTCCACGGTTCCCGGTGCTGCCGAACATGCCTTGACCTTTCACTCCCTTGCCGATGCCGAAGCCCTGAAATCTCGCCTGCAGGATCTAGATCACCATCCCCCAGCCCCCGTCCAGGTGGCCGTGGTCGGGGCGGGGCCAAGCGGGGTTGAGCTGTCCTGTAAGCTGGCAGACCGACTCGGCCATCGCGGCCAGGTGACCCTGATTGACCGCAACGACTCCTTGCTCAAATCAGCGGCGGCGGCCAATCGGAAGGCAGCGGAAAAGGCCCTGGCCCAACGGCACGTGATCCAGCGACTCAATACCCGCGTTGTTCAGGTCAAGGCCCAGGCCATCACCCTGGAGCAGGGGGGCATCTCGGAAGATCTGGCCACCCAGTTAGTGCTCTGGACCGTGGGAAATACCATTCCTGGGGTGGTTGCTGCCCTGGCGGTGCCTAAGACCGAAGGCGGCCAAATTCTCACCACTGCGACTCTCCAGGTGCAGGGCCACCACGATGTATTTGCCCTGGGCGATCTGGCCACCGGGGTTGATGCCCAGGGGCAGGCGATTCCCAGTACGGCCCAGGCCGCTTTCCAAGCCGCAGACTATGCAGCCTATAACATTTGGGCCTCCCTCACCGGGCGATCGCTCTTGCCATTCCACTATTCCCACCTGGGGGAAATGCTCACCCTGGGAGTGGATGAGGCCGCCCTGGCGGGGTTGGGGGTTACCCTGGAAGGCCCCCTCGCCAGTGTGGCTCGTCGACTGGTCTATTTAATGCGCTTTCCCACCCTGGAACATCAGATCAACGTGGGACTAGAGTGGATGCTCAAGCCATTTCAGCAGACATATTCCCAGTCGTAGACCCCATGATATATTGAAAAAATGTTGCCGATTGTGAAGAAATTGCTGGAGATTACCCCATGACCACCCCTGAGAGTGGATGTTTACGAGTCGGTCAAGCTGCCCCTGACTTTTCAGCCACGGCGGTCTATGACCAGGAGTTTAAGACCGTTAAACTGTCAGACTACAAGGGCAGCAAGTACGTTGTTCTCTTCTTCTATCCCCTGGACTTCACCTTCGTCTGTCCGACGGAAATCATCGCCTTTAGCGATCGCTACGAAGAGTTTAAAGGTCTCAATACGGAAGTCCTCGGGGTGTCGGTGGACAGCGAATTTTCGCACCTGGCCTGGTGCCAAACCGATCGCAAGGCTGGGGGCGTGGGTGATTTGAACTATCCCCTTGTGTCTGACATCAAAAAAGAGATTAGCGCCGCCTATAACGTTCTCGATCCCGAAGCGGGGGTTGCCCTGCGCGGTCTGTTTATCATTGATCGAGAGGGACTGGTTCAACATGCCACCATTAACAACCTGGCCTTTGGTCGTAACGTGGACGAAACCCTGCGAACCCTTCAGGCTATCCAGCATGTGCAGTCCCATCCCGATGAAGTCTGCCCGGCGGGCTGGAAGCCAGGTGAAAAAACCATGAACCCAGACCCCGTGAAGTCTAAAGCGTATTTTGAAACCGTCGGTTAGGCGCGCCTTAACCGGTGATTGCTGCAATCTGAAAGGGTGAGCCTCGCTCACCCTTTTTTGTCCAGTCGGGTTTTGTGTCGCGTTTGTATCGCCTTTGTATCACGCTGGAGGGTGCAGACGCTCGGTGGTGCAAACGCTGGATGGTGCAGAGCTGGAGGGTGCAGACTCTGGTTATGCAACGCCTGATCATTCCTGGGGCTAGATCTTGGGCCATGATCATTCCTGGAGTGGAGGCGGGGTCTGAAGGGGATGAGGGGATGTGTTCCCGCGATATTCTGGCTCTGATCGGTTCTTGGACCCAGGAACTGGGTTTCCAGCGGCAGAGGAATATCAAAGGATGGAAATATTGATCGGATTTGGCCGGATGAATTCGGTAATCTAGATCCCACAGAAAACATAATCCCTATTCATCCTGCGCGGAACAAACTTTGAATTTTGATGAGCTGGTCGTTCTTGTTGATGCCGAGGTTTATGCCAAAACTCAGAGGCATCTGCGCGATATTGATGTGCTAGTGCTGCGGGAGTCGCTGAACCAGAAAAGCTATGACCGCATGGCCGAGGAAAATGACTACACGGGGCAATACCTTCGCCAGGATGTGGGTCCAAAACTTTGGCAACTACTATCGGTGGCCCTTGGCGAGAAAATTAACAAAAAAAACTGTGAATCAATCCTCAGGCGCCACTGGCAGGCCGCTAAGGCGATCGCCTCTCCCCAGGGTCCCCAGACTGCCAGTTTGGTTCCCTCCCCCCTCCCGCCGATGGGTGATCACGTTTCCAGGGAGGATCAAGGGCGTTCTGGCCCACTTCGGATGGATTGGGGCGAGGCGGTGGAGAGCCCGATCTTCTACGGTCGAGAAGAGGAGTTGAGGCAGTTACACCAATGGGTTCAGCATTGTCGACTGATTGCGCTGCTGGGGATGGGGGGCATTGGGAAGACAACGCTGTTAGTGAAGCTGGCGAAACAGGTTCAAGGGCAGTTTGACGTCATTCTCTGGCGATCGCTTCGCAATGCCCCCCGGCTGACGGAAATTTTGGCGGACTTTTTTGACTTGGTGGGGCTGCAACTACCAGCGGCGGCCTCCTCGCAGCTGCAGAGGGATCAATTTCTAGAGGGGCTGCGAGGACACCGCTGTCTGATTATTCTCGATAACCTGGAAGCCATTCGGGGCCGCGATCGCGAGGCTGAATCCTACGCAGTGGGCTATGAAGACTATGAAATCTTATTTCAACAGGTGGCTGCGACCCGTCATCAGAGCTGTCTGGTGATCACTAGCCGAGAAAAGCCCCTGGGCTTTGACCCGCGGGACGAGGGGCATGGGACCACACGAGTGCTCACGCTTCCGGGACTCTCTGTGCAGGATGGGAAGCAAATATTTCAAGCTCGGGGGATTCAGTCGCTTGACCGGGACTGCTTGCAGCAAATTCTAGATCACTATGGCGGCAATCCTCTGGCCCTAAAAATTGTGGCTGCTGCCGTGGTGGATTTGTGCGAAGGCGATCTGAGCATTGTGGTTCCCTTCCTAAATCGCGGTCTGCTCCAGTTCCAGGATGTTGGCGATCTCCTGGGGCGCCAATTTAGTCGGCTTTCCACCGTGGAGCGCCAGGTGATGTATTGGTTAGCCCTGCATCGGGAACCGATTACCCTCCGTCAGCTCAATCAGGATGTCTGGCGCACCCATGTTCTGCGACAGCTGCCGGAGGCCGTCCAGTCCTTGAGCCGCAGCGGTTTACTGGATCGGTCGGTGCAGCAGATCTCCCTGCAGCCCGTGGTGATGGAATACGTAACCCATCGCTTCCTCCACAACCTGGCCGATGAGCTGCTGCAATTGCAGTATGCCTCGATGCAAACCTACGCTCTGCTGAACCTCCAGACCCAGGACTCCATTCGTCGGGCTCAGCAGCGGTTTATCCTCAAGCCCTTGCTCGATCAACTCCAGGATTATTTCGAGTCTCCCCAAGCCCTGAGTGAACACCTCCAGGCCTTCCTGGGGCGCTTGCGCCAGGAGATTCCCCAGCAGCCAGGCTATGCCTGCGGCAACCTACTGAATTTGCTGCGCTTACACCAGGGAACCTTGCACGATCTCGATTGCTCCTGTTTATCGGTTTGGCAGGCCGATCTGGTGGGGATTTCCCTGCATCGCATGAATTTTAGCCACACCGATTTATCCAGATCTTGCTTTAGCACTGTCTTGAGCACCACTCGATCGGTGAGCTTTAGTCCGAATGGACGCTTCTTTGCCCTGGGCCAGGCTGATAATAGTGTGCGGGTCTGGTGCGTCCAACCCGGCAGTGTTCAAAATAGCAGTGTCCAGAATAGCGGTCTCCAAAACTATCAAGAGTGGCTCCTGTGCCAGGGCCATCAGAACTGGGTCAGTGCGGTCACCTTTTGCTCCGAAAGCCAGCGACTGATCAGCGGCAGCTTCGACAAAACTCTGAAGCTTTGGGATTTAGAAACAGGCTTCTGTTTGAAAACCCTGGTGGGCCACACCGGTTGGATTTGGAGCGTGGCCTGTGCCCCCGCGTCCAAGATCATTGCCAGCTCTGGCGACGATGGGACCATTCGGATCTGGAACCAGGACACGGGGGACTGCCTCCAGGTTTTGCGCGGGCATCGTGGTTCGGTTTGGTCCCTGGCCTTCAGTCCCGATGGTAAGAGGTTGGCCAGTGCCAGTGCTGATCCAGCGGATTCGGTGACGCTGTGGGACCTGGCCACCGGCACGGCCCGCCGTTTAATCCCCGCCGATCTGCAGCGACGGGTTCGATCGCTGGCCTTTAGCCCCGATGGGCAGGTTGTGGTCACCGGTAGCCTTGACTGCCGGGTCGAGTTTTGGGACCTTGCCAGCGGAACCTGTCTGCAGCAGCTACGCGGCCATGACCAAGCCATTCTCTGTTTAACCTTTGAACCTCCTGAGGTCAGGGGGGCGCCGATCCAAGGTCTGGGGCCGATTCTGGCCACGGGCAGCCAGGACTGTACGATTCGCCTCTGGGATAGCCAGACCGGCCACTGTCTGCGTACCCTTCGGGGACATCCCCATGGGGTTTCGGCCTTGGCCTTTCATCCCACCCAGCCGCTGCTGGTCAGCGGAGGCCATGACCCTACCGTTAAACTTTGGAACAGTCACAGCGGCCAAGCCCTTCACACCCTGCAAGGATACAGTACGGGACTGAAGGCGATCGCCCTGAGCCCCGATGAAACTCGTCTGGCCAGTGCCGGCGACAGCGGTCAGCTTCATCTTTGGGATGGGCAAAGCTACGGATATTTGCAGAAGCTAAGGGGCCACTCTAGCGGGGTGTGGTCGCTGGCCTTTACCCACGGGGGGCGATCGCTGCTGAGTGGCAGCCACGACCATAGCATCCAGCGCTGGAATTTGGAGACAGGGCAGGTTGATCGCACCTATTTGGGACATCGCAACCTTGTCCTCTCGCTGGCCCTGAGTCAGAATGACACCTTCATGGTAAGCGGCAGCGAGGATCATACGGTGCGACTGTGGGATCTACACTCGGGCGCAGACCTGGGCACCCTCCTCCATCCGGGGCCAGTTTGGGCTGTGGTGCTCAGTCCCGATGATCAGATCCTGGCCAGTGGTCACCAGGACGCAAGGATCACTCTTTGGGAAGTGCAGTCTCAAACCTGGTTGACAACCCTGGAGGGCCATACCAGTGCTGTCCTGGCGCTGGCCGTTAGTCCCACGGGCAGGCAGCTGGTCAGCGGCAGTGGGGATGGCACCGCCAAAATCTGGTCCTTAAAGACGGGGGATTGCCTGCAGACCTTAAGGGGCCATCGAGATACGATCTGGTCTGTGGCCTACAGTCGCAGCGGATCGCTGATTGCAACCGGCGGCAACGATGGGACCCTTCGGCTTTGGGACTCAGGGTCGGGAGCATTGCTGCGAACGCTCTATGGTCACGACTCTGCCCTCTGGGCTCTGGTGTTCAGGCAAAATGGCCAGATCATCAGCGCATCCCAGGAGGGCACCATCAAGGTGTGGGATGTGGACACGGGCCATTGCCTACACTCCCTGCGAGAAATTTTGCCCTATGAGGGGATGCAATTAACCGGTGCACAGGGGCTCACCGCCGCCCAAAGGACAACGCTGACAAGCCTGGGTGCCATTCCCTAGCCTCACGAGCCCCACGGCCATGGGCCACCGCCGGAGGGCCCGGGAGGGGATCGAGAAAGCAGGCCGCTTCGTTCATTTCGCCACAGTTCCAGGAGAAGTTTGCGCCTATCATTCCCCCTGGATCTAGCCGGGAAATTTATGCGGCTGGCTTCAAATTCAGGGCAAAATGGGGATACCACAGCCCCTTGAGGAGAAAGAATCATGGTTGCTTCCGCAGTTCAGTCTAACCCCTACGAGGCGGCAACGCAGGATATTGGGCGGCGGCTTTTGAAAGCCACCCGCACCCAAAAGAACTTTTTTGCCCAGATGCGTGACCAAATGCGCTGGGAAGACCGCATGTTGGCCTGGACCATGGAAAATCCGGGGTTAAGGGTGCAGCTCTTTCGGCTAATTGACTGCCTGCCCTCCCTGGGCAGCAAGGCCGAAATTGCCGATCATTTGCGGGAATATCTGGTGGACGAAAGCGTTGAGCTGCCCGAGGCCCTCAAAGGCCTGTTGAGCTTTACCCAACCTGATTCCCTGCCCGGACAGATTGCAGCCACCACCTTCACCACCGCTGTTTCGGCCCTGGCCCGCAAATATATTGCGGGAGAAAATTTGTCCCAGGTTCTTAAAACCATTGAGCGTTTACGCGGCCAGAAGTTAGCCTTCACCATGGATTTGCTGGGAGAAGCCGTCATCTCCGAAGCCGAAGCCCAAAACTATCTCCAGCGCTATCTGGACACGCTGGAGGCCTTGGCCCAGGCTGCCCAGTCCTGGTCAAAGGTGCCAGCCATTGATCAGGCGGAGGGGGAGGATCTGCCCCGAGTTCAGCTCTCGGTGAAGCTCTCGGCCTTTTACTCCCAGTTTGACCCCCTGGATACCGCTGGCAGTCAACGGCAGGTTTGCGATCGCCTGCGTATCCTGCTGCGTCGGGCCAAGGATCTGGGCGCTGCTATTCACGTTGACATGGAGCAGTACCTTTACAAGGACCTGACCAATGAGATTTTGCAGGATTTGCTGATGGAGGAGGAGTTCCGCCAGCGGGAGGATATTGGGGTGACCCTACAGGCTTACCTCCAGGAGAGTGAAGCGGATTTGCGCCGCTGGATTGACTGGGCTAAACAACGGGGCACGCCGGTGACGGTGCGGCTGATTAAGGGGGCCTACTGGGATCAGGAAACCATTCGCGCCCTTCAGCATCAGTGGCCCGTGCCGGTCTTCCAGGATAAGGCCGCCACCGATGCCAATTTCGAGCGTCTGACCCAACTCCTGCTCGAAAACCACGAGGTTCTCAACGCCGCCATTGGGAGCCACAATGTTCGATCCCAGGCCCATGCGATCGCCATTGCCCAGGCCCTGAACATTCCGCCGCGCCGTCTTGAGCTTCAGGTGCTCTACGGTATGGCGGATAAGCTGGCCCTGGCCCAGGCCCAGGAAGGCTTTCGCGTGCGCGTCTATACGCCCTACGGAGAGCTGATTCCTGGCATGGCCTACTTGATTCGACGCCTGCTGGAAAATACCGCCAATTCCTCATTTTTGGTGCAGAGTGTGGGCGAGGCATCGGAAGCAACCCTGCTTGCCCCGCCCCAGCCCCACTCTCCGGCCCCACCGCCTGCGCCCCAGGGCGAGTTTCAAAATGCCCCCCCCCAGGACTACAGCCAAAGGCGCGCGCGTGACCTTGCGCAGCAGGCCCTGAAATCGGTGCGCCAACAGCTGGGCCAAACCTATCGTCCGCTCATTAATGGCCAATGGATCGAAACTGCGGAGCATATTCACTCGGAAAATCCCGCCAACCCAGAGGAAATCATTGGCCGCATCCAGTTGGGCGGGGTCTCCGATGTGGACACGGCCATTGCGGCGGCGCGATCAGCCTTCCCCGCCTGGAAACGAACCCCGGTGGGGGATCGGGCCGCCCTGCTGCGTCGGGTGGCCGATCTCATGGAGGCCCGTCAGGCCGATCTAGCGGCCTGGATTTTGCTGGAAACTGGCAAGCCGCTGCGGGAGTCCGATGCTGATGTGGTGGAGGCCATTGATTTTTGTCGCTACTATGCCCATCAGATGGAACAGATCCACCGGGGCCAAGCCTATGACTTACCCGGAGAAACCAATCGCTATCATTACCAGCCGCGCGGCATTGCGGTGGTGCTCTCTCCCTGGAACTTTCCCTTGGCGATTCCCACCGGAATGGTCATGGCGGCCCTAGTCAGCGGCAACTGCACTATTTTAAAGCCCTCTCAGCAGTCTGCGGTTATTGCCGCCAAGCTCACCGAGCTGCTGGTGGAGGCAGGCGTTCCCCAGGGGGTGTTTCAGTTCCTGCCGGGCCGCGGCAGCGAGGTGGGATCGGCTCTGGTGCAAAATCCCCATGTTCACCTGATCACCTTTACCGGATCCCAGGAGGTGGGCTGTCAAATCTATGCCCAGGCCGCTCAGCTCCAGCCGGATCAGCGGCATCTAAAGCGGGTGATCGCAGAAATGGGCGGTAAGAATGCCATTATTGTCGATGAAAGTGCTGATCTTGACCAGGCGGTGCAGGGGGTGGTTGAGTCTGCCTTTGGCTACAGCGGTCAGAAATGTTCCGCCTGTTCGCGGGTGATTGTGCTGGCCCCCATCTATGATCGCTTCCTGGAACGGCTAATTGAGGCCACGCGTTCCCTTGTGGTCGGTCCCCCTGATCATCCCGATACCTTGGTCGGTCCCGTGATTGATGCCGCTGCCCAAGCGCGACTTCAGGCTGTCATTGCAGCAGGATCGGCAGAAGCCACCCTGGCCCTGGCGATGGAGACGCCCGCCCGCGGGTATTATGTGGGTCCCACCCTCTTCACTGGAGTGGACCCCAGTTCCGTCCTGGCCCAGCAGGAATTCTTTGGCCCCATCCTGGCGGTGATGCAGGCGCAAAATTTTGCTGCAGCGCTGGAGATAGCCAACGGCACTCGCTTTGCCCTGACGGGTGGACTCTACTCGCGATCGCCTTCCCATATTGCCCAAGCGCAAGCCGAGTTTGAGGTGGGTAATCTGTATATTAACCGCAGCATCACGGGCGCCATTGTCAATCGGCAGCCCTTTGGGGGGTTTAAGCTTTCCGGCGTAGGATCCAAGGCCGGTGGCCCCGACTATGTGCTCCAGTTCCTTGAGCCGCGCACCATCACGGAAAATGTTCAGCGTCAGGGGTTTGCGCCGCTAGAGTCAGATTAACCCGGTTTCGGGCCATGGATCCCTGGCTCTATCGGGCGATATTGGTTCTGTTGAACCAAAGGCAGATGAATCAGTCAACCTGTCTCCTATAATGTGGGCAAGCAGCCTGCAGCCGTTTATATGCTGTTTAACGCCATGGGTTCTAGGGCTGAGCGCATGGCAACTCAGGTTGAACTTATTATTTTTCCATCCCCCATGTCTGGATATCAGTCGCTTCTGAATCATATTGTCCATCCGGCCTGGCTGATGGACAGTGCCGGATATCTGCAGCTGACCAACCCAGCCTGGCGCGAATTCATTGAAATCGACCCTGCCAATGAGGTTGCGATTTTGCAACCCCATCTATTTTGGAACTGGATTGACGAGACGCACCGGCCCTTGGTGCGAGCGCGCTGGGAATTGGAGCGCAGTCCCCAGCGTAAATGGACTCAGACCCTTCAGCTGAGCAGTTCGTCAGGGACCACGCAGTTTTTTAATATCAGTATTGAGCCCCTCGACGCCCACGCAGAGGATAGACCCCTGTGGCTGGGGACCGCCCTTCCCATGACAGCCACCACAACCGATCCGAGCTCGATTTACCGAGCCCTGGAGGATAAAAAAAGTAGTCCAAGCCTGAAGGAAGTGAAGCTGCGGCGTCAGCTTGAATTTGTGCGCCGCGTCCTGGAAAGTAACCAGGACTGTATCAAGGTTTTAGATGGGGAAGGTCGCCTGCTTTACATGAATAGCGGCGGGCAGCAGCTCATGGAAATTGAGGATTTTGATTCCCAAGCCTACGGGGTTCCCTGGCTGGATTTTTGGGAAGGGAGCGATCGCGTCGCGGCGCAGGAAGCCTTTGCGACGGCCTGCGCTGGAGGCGTGGGAAAATTTGATGGGTTTTGCGCCACAGCAAAGGGTCTGCCCAAATGGTGGGAGGTGATTGTGGCGCCCATTTCCAGCCAAGAAAGCGGTTTTGACGAAATTCTCTCGGTCTCCCGCGATATCACCGCCCGGAAGCTGGCAGAGCAGGCCCTGCAGGAACGCAATCAGGAACTGGATCGGTTTGTATACATTGTCTCCCATGACCTCAAAGCGCCGCTGCGGGGCGTGGCAAACCTGGCGGAGTGGCTGGCCGAGGATCTCGGATCCAACCTTGCCCCAGAAAACCTGCACCAGCTCCGGCTGATGCAACAGCGGGTCCAGCGCATGAATGGCCTGATTGAGGGACTGCTGAAATATTCTCGGGTCGGTCGAGAGGAGCTGAGGTTTGAACCGGTGGATATGGCAGTGCTGGTGGAAGAGGTGCTAGATTCGCTCTCGCCGCCACCGGGATTTGAGATCCAGCTTTCTCCCAACTTACCCACCCTGCAGACCAAACGGCTGCTGCTGTTTCAGGTGATGTCTAACTTGGTCGGCAACGCCATAAAGCACCACGACCAGGGGGAGGGCAGGATTCAGATTCAGGTGGATTGTCGGGGTTCCCACTACCAGTTTGCCATCGCGGATGATGGTCCAGGGATTCCCCCTGGGTTTCAGGATCAGGTTTTTGAAATTTTTCGCACCCTCGAAAATCATCAGTCCGCAGAGAATACCGGTATTGGCCTCGCCCTGGTCAAGAAAATTGTCACCAGCGAAGGGGGCCGGATTTGGCTGGAGTCGCAGACCCCACGGGGCTGTCGCTTTTGCTTCACCTGGCCGGCCCTGGAGGGGATCGCCCTGACCCCTTAGGGTTGGCGCCGCTGATCTGCCAAGATTTGGCGCTGGGCAGGTGTGAGGACTGATCGCATGGCCGTGACGCTTTCGAGCCGGAGGCGATCGAGATCCTGGCGCAGGGTTTGCACCACCTCAAACTGATCCTCCACCGCCGCATTGCTAGCGTTGCTGGAGAGCAGTTGACGAAAGGCTTCGCGCTCTTCCCAGAGGCGCTGCCGCTGGCTGCGCATTCTCGGTTGGTAGTCTCGTCGAATCTGCTGCAGTTCCCGAATTTGACTGCGGGAGAGGTTGAGCGATCGCAGGAATTCCCGCCGCTGCGGTCGATTGCGCAGGCGTCCCCCATCCTCCACCTGCCCCAAAAAGACCTCCGCCTGAGGCTTGGCATTGGGGACCGGTCCCAGGATCAGCGCCGAAACAGCCACGCAGCCCACCAGGGAGAAAACCAGCCAGAGTTGTCGAGTTACAGTCATGGGTTTAGAGGAGTATGAACCAAGCGAGCCCGCCGCTGGGGCACTCTCGTGCCATCTTCCCAGGCAGAGTCTAGCCAGTCCCAGTCTGCGAGCGGATCGTCTGGATTTCCCACCTGTCCCCAGCTAGAGAGCATAAAGGTTTCCAGGTCTGAAAGTGCTGCCAGTGAATAGTTGGCTGGGGCCGTCCATTGTCGGAGTTGCCAGAGTCCCCAGCCGATCAAAATCAGCCCCACCCCAAGGGCCACCCCTTTCCTGCGCTGACGCGATCGCCTCCGATCCAGAGCCGAGGCATGGGCGGCCTCTTGGGTAATCTGCTGCATCAGCCGATCTTCGAGTCCCGGATCGGGGTCCGGCACAGGGGGACGGTGGCGCTTTAAAAAGGCCTTGAGTTGGAGATCCACGGGGGACTCCTCGGAAAAATCAGCGGAAAAGGGACGATGGGGATGACTCAAAGGGACACACCTTCCTGTTCAAAAAAACGGCGCAAGATGGCGCGGGCGTGGAATAGTCGAGATTTAACGGTTCCCACGGGAATTTCTAAGGTTTGGGCGATGTCAGTCTGAGAAAGTTCCTCAAGATCGCTCAGAATGAGCACCATCGCATGCTCGGGTCTCAGGTGCGCTAGCCCTCGCTGCACCAGGTCTTGATGGTGCAGACTTTGCCAGTTTGGGGCCTCAGATGCTGCATCGCTGTGCATGGCTTTTTCCTGTTTTGACAGGTGTTTGGCAACGCTTCGCCGATAGTCTGCCCCTACATTGTAGGCAATGCGATAGAGCCAGGTGGAAAACTTGGCCTCCTGGCGCATGGTGTTGATGCCCCGCCAAGCCTTCAGAAAAACCTCCTGAACCAAATCATCCAGGGTACTGGGATCACACAGATGAAACAGCGTGGCCCGCACCAGGCTGTGATGACGGCGATAGAGATGGCGAAAGGCCTCCGGATCGCCCTGCTGACAAGCGCGGATCAGCGCTGCGTCGGAGCGTCGGTCCTGTGCAGAAGACTCTCTCATGGGGAAGGGAGTCGCCAGAATACGATCACGGTGATGGTGTTCACAGATTCTCCAAACCACTGCTTAGCCGGGTGCGGCGCGTTCCTCTGGATTCTCAGATGCAGACTCAGAGGCCGCCAGGGAAATGAGCGGACCACAGGTTATTTTCCATTCATCCTGGAGTGTAGGAGGGAGAATCATTCAAAACTTAATAGAGGAGATGCCTCTCAATCTTGTATCCCAACCCGATACCCATTAGACGCCCGCCATCACCAGAGGGTTCACTGCTAAAGGGCGCACTCGGGTAGACATCAGCCCCAAGGCACATTTCTGCCGGAAGGGCGGCGGTATAATACTGGAGTGATTGCCTTGGCGCTGACCCAGCGCCGGTTGCTGTTTTATGGATTCGTTGAATGACTGTTAATCGTGGAAAAGGAATGCGCAACAGCTTTTTTGACGACTCTTTGGATAAGGACCATGTGAAGCGACGAATTCATGAGCTTTCTCGGGCTAAGGTGGGCTTTTACAGCATTGGCCTCTATCCGGCCTCCCTGGCCTACAACTCCGCCATGCAGGAGGGGGGGAAGTCCCTGCTGCTGGCCCCCAGGCCGGGACGGAAATTACTGGGCGCGTTTTCTGAGCAAGCGATTAGGGGCATGGATCCGGGGCATGTGGATCAGATGCACCGCATGGCCCATCACGAAGAGGGCAATCAGCGGGTGTCGAATTCTCTGGAATACCTGATCCGCACTTGCGATCTGGTCATCCTGAGCGCCAACAGTAACTACATCGAAGCGGATTTGGCCGAGGCGCGCGCCCTCCGCGAGCGACTCAAGCGCAGAAGCGTGGTGTTTGCCTGTTTGGCAGGATCCTACAACCACGATACCGTCACGGATTCTTCCTATGTTCTGTGCGAAAAATATCCTAATCTGGCATTTTTTTCAGGGTTTCACCGTCACGATGCCCTCCGTGACCCCTTTGATAGCTTTACCGCTAACTTCTGTCACCCAAATGCCCTGACGGCCCTGTTGGGCGCGTTTATTCTGGATAAGCTGTCGCTGAACATCCAGGTTGCGCCGGGGGTCCACAATGTGGAGGCGCAGTACATCAAGGCCGCCAAGAATATGGGGTCGATTTTTGCGGGGTTTGGCTATGAATATCACTGTGGCAACTCGGGAATTTTGCCCACCTTGCTCACCCTCATTCTGGATCAATGTTTGGACCAGGCAGCCACCGTTTCCATGCGACGGCGCGATCGCCACAACCTCTACTATCAGCAAGCGATTCCCCTGACGGAGCTGGGCTATGGGGTAGCCGGGATTGAGGCGATGATTGATCGCGGCGGCGATGCCGCCATTGCCCGCGATCACACCTTTTCCCAGTTGACTGCGATGGTTGCAGATGTGCGGGGCAGCATGATGATGCCCCTGTCGGGCAAACCCACCCGCAACTTCCAGGCGGGTCAGGTGTTAGCCAGAATGATGCGTGCCCAAGGCCGTTGTCCCCATAGCATGGTTGAGTACGAGGAATGGTGCGAAGAGGCTGGTCTTAAAAAGGGAGGCCTTGAGGGCGTTAAGGCGCTCCGCTATTGGCCCCAGATTCGGGAGCAGTATGGCATCCCGAGCCATGATGCCTCCATGGTGAATTTGCTCTATACGGTTCTGTGCGGCGATGCCGATGACAAGGACGCGGCCTTTTTGGTGATGACGGAAAGTCGGGAGCTCTCGAATTATTGTCAGGAATCGGTTCGGCCTACCCACAGCCGCAAATACTCCGGGGCGCTCAACAACTTAGAGAAGCCGGAATCAATGGAGTTGCTGGCCAATGCGGTGATTGCCGATACGGCCCGCAAAGCCATCTTCGATGAGAATGCTGCCGATGAGTTTGAGATTCAAGCGGACGATCCGGCCTACCTCCAGGCCATGTCCAGTATCGAAATGGAGATTCGCAGCCCCTCTCCCTTCTAGGGGCGTTGTGTCCCCGGTGGACTGGGTCCCCACGTCCCCCTTGGGTCGCGCATAGGCGTTAACGCAGTTGCGTGATCAGCTGCATCGCCCGCTGATGCAGGCTGAGTTTCCCTTGGGCGCGAAAGAGGGTGGCCCCGCGCTCCAGGTCTTGAAGGGCCTGTTTTCGCTGGCCAGCCTGGGCTAGAAGCTCTCCCCGGCTGGCATAGGCCACGGCATCGGAGGGATCGCGCTGAATCGCCTCCGTAAAGTCGGCCAGGGCTCCAGCGCGATCGCCCAGCTGCAGACGCGCCAGGCCTCGGTTAGTATGAACCTTCGTGGCGCTGGGCAGCAGCGTCAAGGTTTGGGAATAGTCCGCCACAGCCCCGCGATAATCCCCCACTTGCCCCTTGGCAAGGGCTCGATTGAAGTAAAAATGAGGTCGCTGGGGATCGAGGTCAATGGCCTTGGAATAGTCAATCAGGGCGCCGTTGGGATCATTCATCTGCAAGCGGGCCACTCCCCGCTGCAGATAGCTTGTCGCCTTTTGGGGATCCAGCATGACGGCCTGGTTAAAATCCGCCATGGCAGCTGAGTGGTTGCCCATTTCCGAATGGGCGCTGCCCCGTCCCAGATAGGCTGGGATTTCCTTGGGATTGCGGGCTAGGGCCTCGTCGTAGTCTGCGATGGCGCCGACATAATTTTTTAGCTCCAGCTTGGCTGCCGCTCGACCCAAGTAGGCCTCCTGGTAGTGGGGATTGAGAAACAGCGCAGAGCTGTAATCGTGGAGGGCCGTGAGCGGATCGCCGCTAGCGGTGCGGACGTAGCCCCGCTGGTAGTGCGCC
The DNA here is from genome assembly GCF_000817775.3 of Lyngbya confervoides BDU141951. GTDB lineage: Bacteria > Cyanobacteriota > Cyanobacteriia > Thermosynechococcales > Thermosynechococcaceae > Lyngbya > Lyngbya confervoides. Next base: position 32,446 of record NZ_JTHE03000027.1, on the reverse strand, counting down.
AGGGGATTTTTAGGGGCCAGCTTGACGGCATAGTCCAAATCCGCCAGGGCAGACCCATATTGCCCCAGGGCAGCAAAGGCCAGGCCTCGGCCCAGGTAGGCCTCGGCATAATCGGGATTGGCCTGAATGGCCCCATTCAGCGCGGCGATCGCCCCTGGATAATCTCCTGATTTATAGTGCCTCCCCGCTTGCTGAAACAACTGATCGGCCTCTCCCCCCTGGGCTGCCAACCCTGGCAGGGCGCTATCCAGGGGCGCGGCAAGCAGAGGGGGGACCCCTTCCAGACGCTCAAGCCCCAGCATCAGGGTGCCGGTCAGTAAGGATAGGACGAGGGACCGAGAGCGGGCCCAGACAAAACAGTTAGGCGTCATGGATAGATTTGAAAAGGCCAGGAGTTGAGTGTCGGGAGTCTCCAGACTGCCCAAGGGCTGCCTGGACTACCAACCTAGCATTGACTCTGGCCGCGTGAACATGGGTCCTGACCCTAATCCGTCCTCCCTCGGGAAAACATGCGTCTCAGGGGTTAACCTCTAGGTCTGGCGGCGCCTCTCCATCCCCTAACCGGCGATAGATGTGCTCCCGCCGAGAGACTGCTCTGCTAAGAACAGGCAGACCCCTCGCGAGAGAACGCTTTGCGCGGAACTTTTAAGGGAAGACTCAGTCCCTGGACAGAGGAGTGGCCTCGCGTTCAACCACCGGTTGAAGGGGGGTGGCCAGGGTCTTCAGGGACCCGTCAATTCAACCTCACCCCCGCGCAGACATTTTTTCAGCAGACATTTTTTTCAGTGGTTCGTGAGAGTGTTTTATGAAACGAGTTGGATTTTTACTTCTAGGCGCTGCCTGCATCGCCGTACTCAAGGCCCCCATGCAAGCGGCCTACGGAGGATCAAACCGGCTGACGGTGCAGGTCCAAGGCCTTAAAGCGAGCCAGGGGCGCATGTGCTACAGCCTCTTTTCTAGCAGTCAGGGCTTTCCCAACCATGCAGAAAGTGCAATTCGAGCCACCTGTCTCCCGGTCAATACCAACAATTCGGCGATCGCCTTTGGGAATTTAAATCCTGGGACCTATGCAGTGGCTGTTTTCCACGACCGAAATGGGGATGGGCAACTCAATAAAAATCAGTTTGGAATTCCCACGGAGGGATTTGGATTTTCGCAAAATCCAGTCATTGTCTCCGGCCCCCCTAGCTTCCGCGATGCGGCCTTCCTGGTTGCAGGTCCCCGCAATGCCATTCAAATTCAGCTGAAGCATTTACTGTAAAGGCATCGATTGCAAGGCATCGATTGCAACCGCCTTTTCCTGGAAATGCTGACCCTGGACTGTCTCAGGGGCCTCCAGAGCGCCTCTCCGTTAGCGGGTCTGCCCCTTGGCGGGGGGTCACGGGGCCTGGAGATATTCTGCGTATCGCGCTTGAAGCTGGGCGCTGGGGATTTGTCCGAGCCAAAACTCCACCAGGGTTTGTCCCAGCGCCCAGGTTTCCTTGTCCACCGCCTGATCTGCATCCAGGGCCAGGGGCCAGATGGCCAGAAGGTCATCCAATTGAGTGGGTTCGTCGGCGAGAAGGTTGTGGAGGTCGAAGGCTAACTGTAGGCGTCCTAACACCACCGGAGCCTGCTCCAGGGGAAGTTGAGCCGCCAGTAGGGTGGCCAGCTGCGGCGATCCGGTCATCAAGGTGGATAGAAAGGTGAGGATGGGGCTTTTCAGCAGGGCCGTCAGCCCCTGGCGGGTGCTCATCTGCTGCTGGTATCGGTCAATAATCCGGGCCGCGGCCAAGGTCCGAGCTTCGCGATCCTGGAGAAATCGTGCCAGGCGCGTCTGCTTGGCGGGTTCGATCAGGTCCAATAGATTGGTGGATAATTCGGCTATTCCCCAGGGGGCGTAGGGGGACTGGGCCGTAACGCAGGGCAATACCACCGCCACCAGGTCTGCGAGAACTTCCTGGCGGTAAATCACCGCCTCACGGATGGACCTTTCCTTGGGGCGATCGCCTTCTCGCCAATCGTAGGGCGGCTGCCATTCCCGCAACGGTCGCAGGCGATCCACCTGGGTGACTACGGCAATCACGGGCAGATCTGGGCAGCGGTGCTGCACCTCCCGCAGAAAGTCCATATCCATCTGCAGGGCGGGATCCAGGGCTGGGGTTGCCAGCAGCAACATGTCGCAATCTTGAGCATGCTGGAGTACCTGCTGGCGATAGGTGGCCTGGTCAGCCTGCTCGTACCCCGGTGCATCCCAAAGGATGAGTTCTTCCTGGGTCTGGGCGCGGTAGTGATAGGCCTGGAGTCGATCTGTGCTGGGCAGCAGGTCCACGGCGGCCACGTCGCGGCGAAACAGCGTATTAATTAGGCTGCTTTTCCCGGCTCCGGTTCGCCCGGCCAGCAGTACCTGAACTGGGGCGCTGGCCACGGTGTCCTCTGGAACGGATCGCTGGATAATATCGCGCAGCGGTTGGGTTTTCTGGGGAGGAAGCGTCTCCGGTTCTGTCCAGGTCAGCGCCTTAACCTCTTCGCCGCTATAGAGGGCGATCGCCTGTTCCCCCAGCGCCCGCAGGGTGGTGTCTCGCATAATTTGCCCCAGGTGGACGATGAGCTGCTGGTTGGCCTGATCGGTATAGGTGGCTGTGGCGGTACGGGTCAGGGCCACGGCTGGATTAAAGACCCACTGGGACCACTGCCAGGCTTGCAGGGCACGACGGGCTGCCGGTTCGTAGCGCTGATAGGTTTCATAGGCTTCGTAGGCTTGACCCACCGTGACCCGTCCCAGCACGGGTGAGAGTTTATGCATCCAGCGATCCACATCATCCACCGTTCCGCGCAGCAGTCCGTAGGCTTGGGGGACATAGATATTGAGCAGTGGCCGTTTGACGCTGGGGTGATACACCTGGGCAATTTTTTCCACCAGGGTTTGGGTGCGTTGAAAAAAGAGGGGCCAATTCTCCCAGGGGAGACCGTCATCGCGGGCTTGGGTGATCACGGATTGAATAATGGCCTCGGCCTGCGCGGCCTGAAAATCCGAGGGAGGACTGTCCTCCTCGTTCTCTGCCAGGGGGGTGAGATCTGGTGTCTCAACGGAGGGCGGCTGAAGCCAGGTCACCACCAGCCAGCGCCAGCCCACAAACAGCAGCACAATAATGGCCCAAATCCAATTCAGGCCCCAGGCGTGAATTTGCAGTCCCGCGGCAATGCCTAAAAATGTGATCACCCCAACTAAGGGGGCAATGATGATTGCCCATTGCCAAGGGTTCAGCTTAATCATCTGTACAGATTCCGTTAACGTTACTGTGAGTGATGGGGTGGGCTGTGGTTTGGGGAACCCGTTTGGCGCCATCGCACCTGAGCTTTCAAAAATTTTAGCTTGATCGGGTCAGCATCTGGACGGCGCACAAGCCGATGGCCGCGAAAGGTGGCGCAGTGATCGGCGAGGCATTGCTCCCACTGACGGCGATCGCGGATCTCGGTGGGGTCATCCAGGAGTCCCCACTGTTCTTCCTGACGGGTGAGCCGGGCAAACTTTTGGAACTGAGGGTAGTCCGGGGCGACCAGGCGATCTTTGGCGTGCAAAAGGGGGGGACGGGGGTCTAAATCATAGTCCTGATAGCGCACCTGCAGATTCTGCAGATCAATTTGCATGGCCATCTTCAGGGGTGGATGGGGGTCGCGGTCAAAGTTGGGATAGTGCAGATAGGTAATGCGGGGCGTGCGAGTGCTTAATTGAATTACGGTGGCCTCACTCGGACGCCCAAGGGTGCGAGAGGCACAGCCTTCGTAAAGCCGCAGGAGAGGATCGAGCTGATCGAGGGCGGAGTGATGCACCCAGAGCGCCTGGTGATGAGAGTGACCGATGGGGCTCTGGGCACAGCATTGCTGGATTGTTTCCAGACGGCCCAGGGCCATGAGCATCAGATCGGCGGCGGTACAGGCCTGCTGGTAGCTACCGAACAGGCTGCGAATATCTTGCTGGACCTCGGCAGGAAGCTGACTCAACTTGGGGCGGCGATGGAAATGACTCAGGGCAATGAATACCAGCAGATCGTTGCGGCGTTTGTCGGCGATCGCCTCCCATTCCTGGGGATCGGTGGCCTGCAGAACCAGACGAAAGGCGCGTTTGATGGAGCCAAAGGTCTTGAGCAGGGGTTCCAGGGAATCGGCCTCCAGTTCAAGGGGGGTCGGGAGGCGACCCCGCTGGGTAAAGAAGGCCATCAGGGGCTGCAGCTGCGCCTGGTAGTCTTCAAAACGCCTTACACTCAGGCGAATTCGCGGCGCAGTGGCGCGGGATCGAAATCGGGAGGCGCGGAAGGCTTGGGCTTGCACTGCGTCGCGGAACACAAAGAAAATACCTGGAGCGACGGGGATGGCATCGACGCCTAAAACCTGGTCGATGTAGTGTTTGAGTTCATCTTGCTCGTAGTATTTTTGGAAGGTTTTGCGGCTAGTGACAATCCCATCGCCGTAGGCGACCCAGTCCTGGTTGGTATCTGGGATCATGACTTGGGCGGCTACGATGAGCACTTGCTGGGTTAAGTCCCAGGCTTGCAGCAGGGTGCGGCGGCGTTCGGCGGTATCTTCAATGACGTTGAGGATATAGCCTAAATTCACAATATCTGCGGCGGTTTTAGGGGCTTGGGGCTGATAGTGTGGATCCCAGCCGGAACTTGGGTAGCCCTGTTTGGCAATTAGCTGGACATCGCGGCCATGACCACAGCCATAGTCAAAAAAGGTCGTATTTGCTTGAAAAAGCTGGGCTTCCAGGGCAATTCGCACCGGTTTGGAGAGGTCTTGACGAACGATCGCAGCTTTATGACGTTCAATTTTTGGTTCTGAAATGATGTTCGCTCTAGAATCAGTTGGGCTGAGTTTTAGAGAACAAGCTAACACATGATCATGGATCTCAATTCTTCTTGCGGCAAGTCGCTGAATCCATCTTTGTCTTGTACCAATAGTATGAGCTTTCTCAAGCAATCCCTCTTGTTCTTCTTGCCAAGACAAATTAGAAAACTTTTTGTAAAGCGGATGTTGAGGAGAAAGCAAAGTCTCTTTCCGGTGAAGGATAGGTGGATTTTTGCTGTTTTTATAATCAATTAATTTCTGCTCTTGCGAGAAAAATTTAACGCTTATACTTGTTTCCAGAATCGGATGAGGACAACTCTTAAAGTCTCTGTAATGAAGGTATGAAATTGATTCTTTTGTATAATTAAATTTGATGACGTTAAAATAAAAGCTTTTTAATTTTGGTCGATTCTCCTCCAGAGAGATTTGCAGTAATTCTGGTAATTCGTGTAGGGATGAAATGTGAACATAGAGGGAGCCAGGAAGTTTTTTGCCAATTTGACTGGATTGACAAGCCTCTAAGAATTTTTGACGAAAATCACTCGAGAGATCCACTGATTTTAATAAGCCCTTCAGCGTTTATGTTAAATGTTGCAACACCTAGGATTTTCAGGATGATATCTACCAATACTAACAGCGGTCTTGGGGGAACAAGTCATCCTTGCTAAAAACTGTTACAAATTCTAAGGATGTGCAATTATATTGCCTAGGGCTGGAACCCAAAGAATGAAATATCGGAGTGATAAATAAATTTCCCTTCGGAGAAACAAATTTATTTGTTTAGATTCTCCGTCCTTTTGAAGTAGGCTGGGTTGTCAGAAAGGTGAATTTGTGAGATAAAATAGTACGAGCGATCTTCTATCGTATGATTAAACAGCGAAACCTCAAGTTAGATCTTCAGCCTCAGGCGAAGAAGAGTGTCTTTGCCAGGCATGAAACGTTCCATCCGAGATTCGGTTGGTTAAAGAAGGGGTTTGATCGCGCATCTAAGGATCCCACCATCTTTCTGTGTAAAGATGCGCCCGTGCGTCTTGGGGTTGGGAAGAACATGGTTCGCTCAATCCGGTACTGGTGTGGAGCCTTCAAGCTTCTGGAAAATGATCAGCCGACAGACTTCGGGCAGCAGCTCCTGGGCTGGGATGGGTGGGATCCCTATCTGGAGGATCCAGCCTCATTGTGGTTGTTGCACTGGAAGCTCTTGGAGCCTGCCTGCTTGGCAACAGCTTGGCATTTTGTGTTTAACTATTTTCAGCAGAATGAGTTTACGGTCGAGGATTTGTTTTATCGGCTAAGTGAGTTTTTAGACCAGGCATCAATTAAAATTGCTGACTCATCGCTGAAGAAAGATATTAACTGTCTCTTGAGGATGTATGTTACCCAGGATGCAAGGTCGTCCGTAAGCGAAGACTCGCTAGATTCTCCATTCGTGGATTTAGGCCTCATTAGTTCTGCTGGCGACTCGAAGCACTTTGCATTTAGACTTGGTAACAAGCCTTCGTTGCCTGCTGAGGTGATTGTGCATGCCTGTCTGTGTTATTCAGCCCTTCATTCTAAAACAACGAAGTCCATTCCGGTCTCTCGATTGTTGTATGAGGTGGGCAGTCCCGGAATGATATTTAAGCTTACCGAGAGTTCCATCTGTGGCGCAATTGAGTCCGTAAGCAAAAGCAACCTAAATGTAGGAATTGAAGATAGTGCCGGGCTCCTGCAGTTTAGTTTTGATCGTGACCCTGTCAAGCTATCTACAGAAATCCTGAATGACTACTATGATGCTTGGGGAGAAAATGCCGCATGAAATCGCAAAAGCTTGCTCATTTCTTCTCTCTTGAACGCCGATACTATCGCTCTGTAAACCTCGAACGGGATCTAAAATCTCGCGATGCTTTGCATGGCTATCTCTTAACTGAGCGTTCTGCAGAAGCCTTGGATCGGATTGTAAGGGCATTTTCCGATCTGGATGCACATCGAGCTTGGACTTTGACTGGGGTGTACGGCACTGGGAAGTCAGCTTTTGCTCATTTTCTGGCAAACCTTCTTTCTCCGTTAGAGTCCCAGCATCGTAAGATTGCAATTGATATTTCAAAGAGTGTTTTCTCCGATGATCATCCATTTTTCGAAGTTTTATCCCAGGCTATTTCTGAACAGGGTTTATACCGGGCAATCGCGACAGGACAACGAGAACCGCTAAACTGGACTATTATCCGTGGATTAACCTTTGGTTCTGATCTCTTTTGGAAAAGGGGAAATCGGCCGAACATAGTCAGACAGTTAACCGATTGGCAAGTTGAAATTAATTCGGGGGAATGTGCTGTTACGAATCAGCAAGTCCTGAACATGATTGAGGAACTTGTTGAAGAAGCTAAGGCACCAATTTTCTTTATTATTGACGAGCTTGGAAAGAATCTTGAATTTGCAGCTCAAAATCTGGGTAAGCAAGATCTGTACTTGCTCCAGCAAATTGCAGAGCTAAAGCAGTCTAGGAATTACCCAGTTTTTTTCCTCGGCTTGCTACATCAAACCTTTGATGGCTACAGCGAACGTTTGGCTACCGTTGAGAAGCAAGAATGGAATAAGATTCAAGGTCGCTTTGAGGATATCTCATTTCGAGAACTTCCGAGCCAAATGACACGTCTTATTGGACGGGTGATTAATAGAACGCAAGCCGTCTCACTGTTAAAGAGAGTTGAGCGTTTGGCGCAAAGTTGGCATGAGGTGTTACCGGATCTGTATTCGGAGCATGAAGTTTCTGCTGACATCATCGGCGATACGTATCCACTGCATCCCTTGACAGCGCTAGCTTTGCCTCAATTGTGTCTACAATATGCTCAAAATGATCGATCGCTATTTACTTTTTTAACTAGTGATGAGCCTTATTCCTTTAAAAGTTTCTTAAAAGGGAATGACGTCAGCGATCGCACGTTGCCAACCTTCAAGCTACACCATTTTTATGACTATTTTGTTGAGTCAGTTGCAGGGATTGCTTCACGTTTTAATCTACAGCGATGGGTTGAAATACAACGTTTAATTTTTGAGGCACGAGATCAAGATCCCCATGTTTTAAAGGTTCTTAAGTCAATTGGAATTTTAAACTTAGTAAGTTCCACAGGTTCGCTGCGTGCAACGCCTGAGCTTGTGGCTTTGTCACTGTGCGATAGTCCTAGGGATTTCAAACAGTTGAAGCATTGGCAAACTCTCATTCAAAACCTTCGTGATAAAGGGCTGGTCACTTATCGCAGGGCCTTGGATGAGTTGAGACTCTGGCAAGGTTCAGACTTTGATGTAGAACTTGCAATTCAAAATAAAATTGAAGAGACGCGCCAAACATTGGCAAGTTTACTTAGTACAATGCATCCCTTGCAGCCAATCGTAGCGCAGCGTCATTTATTGCAGACTGGAACGCTACGACTTTTTGAGCAGCGATACGTTGACAGTACAGGAAGATTGGAAGATATTACCTGTTCGGATTCAAGCCATGATGGCATGGTGGCGTATTGGATGGATATGACTCAACCCACTGTGATTCCAGAAACAACGAAGGATGGTAAGCCCTTTATTTTAGTGGCTCCACAAAATCTAGAGACGCTGTATGGTCGAGTTCAACAATTATATGCACTCCGAAAAATCAAAAAGGAATCCCCAGAGCTTAACTCTGACGGAGTGGCACGACGAGAGGTCAAACAAAGACTCTTTGAAGCTGAACGTTTATTAGATGAGACCCTGCAGTATATTTTTGCTGGGCAAGATACACAAAATCATTACTGGGTAAGCGGTAAATTAGAATCAGTTCCTAACATTAAAGTTTTTAGAGCACTCATTTCAGAGGTCTGTGATCTCACTTATCCTCAATGTTTAATTCTGGACAACGAATTAATCAATCGACGACAACTCACATCGCAGGCAGCAAAGGCGCGCCGACTAGTGATTGAGGCGATGATTGAGCGTGGTAACCAGGAACGTCTAGATTTTAAGGGTTATGGACCTGAAGTCGCCATATATTATTCAGTCCTGGAGAGTACGGGTATCCATAGACAAAATGACGATGGGTGGGAGTTTGGCCCGCCAGTTACTGGTTCGGGAATTGACACAGTCTGGAATTGTATCGAGACATTTTGTCTTGATGCAAAGAATGAACAGCGATCGCTAGACAAATTATACGATCGGCTTTCAAAGCCTCCTTACGGTGTCAAGCAGGGGGTTATCCCCATTTTGCTGGCAGCGGTGCTGTTATACCGTGTCGATGACGTGGGCATTTATAAGGAGGGAACATTCATTCCTGTTTTGGGACCAGAGCATTTTGAGTTATTGGTAAAAGAACCCTCTCGGTTCTCGGTGAAATACTTCGAAATATTGGGACTACGATCGCAGGTCTTTAAGGAACTAGAAGCCATTTTGAAGTCTCCAAATGCCAAGTCTCCTGCGGGCTTGCGGAATGTCTCGTTGTTAGCAATTGCTAAGCCCCTATTTGGATTCGTCCGTCAACTACCGGAGTTTACCCAATCGACAATACGGCTGAGTTCGGAAGCAAGAAAGGTTTTACAGGCGTTACAAACGGCTCAGGAACCCGATGCTTTGCTGTTTGTGTCTCTGCCAGAGGCCTGTGGATTGAAGCCGATAACGACGGGTCGCGAGGAAAATGAGCAAGAGGCAAAAGCGTTTCGGAAGAAACTGGTGCAATGCATCCATGAAATTCAAACTGCTTATGACAATTTGCTGACCGATTGCCAAAAGCATCTTTATGAAGCATTTGGGATTCGCAGCAAGGAAGCTAGCTTAAGAGAGGATTTGCGTGTTCGTGCCAGTTACCTAGTTGGGCAGTGCATCGATCCAATTCTGCGACATTTTGTCGCTAAAGCAGTGGAAGAGGAGTCATCGGATAGAGATTGGCTAGAGGCGTTGGTCAGAATTGTGGCAGATAAGCATCCAAAGGGATGGATTGATGAGGACTTTAGCCGATTTGAAATTTCTTTGAGTGATTTGGTTCGTCGATTCGAGAACTTAGAAGCGCTTCGTGCTGAAATCAAACGGCAGGGGAAAGGATTCGAAGCGTTGCGAATTACAGTGACGGAGCCAAATGGGCAGGAGGTTCATGAAGTTGTTTGGATTGATGAAGAATATGAGGAATTATTCGATCAGCTTACCGAGGAGGTATTGAATAAGCCAGCATTAAAAAACAATCCCCGTCTTCAGAAGATTTTTTTGGCAAAGCTGAATAAAAGACTCTTGAGTCGAGAAAATGTTAATTTATTAGATGAATTCGGAAAATCAAGACGGAAACGGGATCGGTTAGCATGAAAAAGAAGAATACCCGGCACATTCTGGGTCTCTCGGGTGGTAAGGACAGCACTGCCCTTGCTATTTTTATGCGTCAGGAGTACCCTAACCTAGGAATTGAGTACTTTTTCTGCGATACCCATAAGGAACTGAAGGAAACTTACGACTATCTAGGGCGAATTGAAGATTGGCTTGGAATTAAAATTCATTTTCTCGAAGCAGAACGAGGCTTTGATCACTGGCTGGATGTATATGGAGGTGTCTTACCATCTCCTAAGATGCGGTGGTGTACCAAGCAGATGAAAATCATTCCCCTGGAGAAATGGGTAGGGGATGATGAGGTGATTACCTACATTGGCATCCGTGCTGACGAGAATCGTGATGGCTACATTTCGACTAAACCCACTATTACAGCTAAATTTCCCTTCAAAGAACACGGCTTCGTCAAAGCTGATATCATCCGTTTACTTGAAGAAAGTGGCATCGGCATGCCTGATTATTACCGCTGGCGATCGCGATCGGGCTGCTACTTTTGCTTCTTCCAGCGCAAATATGAGTGGGTCATGCTAGCACAAGAGCATCCTGACCTTTTCCAAAAGGCAGTTGAATACGAGCAAAATCATCGAGATGGCAGAACTTATACCTGGACACAGGGCGAAACGCTACTGGAGTTACTAGAACGCAAAGACCAAATTATTGCTGACCATGAAAAAGCTATGGCAAGACAAGCTAGGGAAAAGCCCAATCAATCCCTCTCAGATGTACTAGAAAAAGTTTTAGATGATGAGGATGAAACATTGCCATGTTTAGCTTGCCACCTTTAAGAATAAGTTGAGATGAGTTATTTAGGTCTCCTATAAAAAGCTGCATTTTAAAATTCTCTACATTGTTAGTTAGAACTCATGAGTGTTGACATCCTTGATCAAGAAAGAAATGAGATGAAAATGCATTCTCATAATTTCGTCTTATGGAAGCGCAAATGGGAAGAACATAGGGAGTTACATACACTTAATTGGCAGTTTTGCAAACTAGCAGACACTGAAAGAGCAAGTATTCCTCTAAATTCTGGAATATATACTTTAATCATTCAACCAGGCATTGCTAGCCATCCTGCATGTTCTTATTTAATCTATGTTGGTCAAACAAAATCTCTTAATAGAAGATTTGGTGAGTATTTGAATGAAAGACAAAATGAAACAGGTAGACCAAAAATAAGCTATTGGCTGAGGCTATATCCAAATCACACTTGGTTTTATTTCTCCCTTGTTTCGAGAGAATATCTGGATGATGTAGAAGATTCTCTGCTATGTGCATACATGCCTCCAGCAAATGATCGTTTCCCGGCTACGGTTCGCAGAGTTATTAACGCTTTCTGATATGAACAAGCAACATGAACCTTTAACGCTACCTGCCCTCCGATCTCACATGGGAGACTGGATTTACTACATCACATCTATGAAAATGCGTGATATAGCCGCGAGGGTTGATGTTGCCGAAAATATCCACACAAGTAAGGCTCTCAACGAACTTATCCAACGCCAACTACAATCTACTCATTCAAATAAAATTCGCAACTATTTACTGAACCAGCCACAGAGATTTTTTAACACTTTAGTGATAGGAGTCTATGGCGGATCTCCAAAATGGTATGAACTCGATATTAAGAATAATAATTTTTTAGAGTCGGAGGAACTACCCCAGTCCATAGATGGAGTTCTAGGAATTTTGTCCTTGACAGGTTCTGAAGATTTGTTTGCGATAGATGGTCAGCATAGAGTTGTTGGAATATCAAAGGCGCTTGAGAAAAATAGTGATTTAGGAGACGAAGAAGTTAGTGCGATATTCCTTGCTCATAGCAACTCTGAGGACGGTCTTAAAAGAACTCGTAGGCTTTTTACCTCTCTAAACCGTCATGCCAAAGCTGTTAGCAAAATGGAGATTATTGCACTTGATGAAGATGACACTATCGCTATTATTACAAGAGAACTTGTTGAAAATCATGATTTATTCGCTGAGAACAAAATCTCTCTAACAAAAGGGAAGAATATTTCTCCAAATGACACAAGTAGTTTTACTACAATCGTGGCACTATATGATGCCTTGGATGTTTTTCTAAAACCTCCAAGAGGTTGGAGAGACTTTAAAAAAAGTAGACCAGAAGATAGTGTCATAAAAACTTTTTACAGTAGGGCAAGCGACCTCTGGAATGGTTTGATTGAAAACTTTGTTCCGCTAGAAGAAATAAGGGACAGTAACTCACCTGTTCAAGTTACACCAAAATATAGGAACTCAAATGGTGGGCACCTACTGTTTAGACCAGTAGGGCTTCTACTGATTGTTACTACAATACGTCAACTTGTTGACACTGGCTGGTCATTGGATCAAGCACTTAAGAGCGTATCAAAAGTCCCAATGCTGCTGAACCATGAACCTTGGTCAGGCTTGCTATGGGATTCAGTTAACCATCGAATGATAACAACGACTGAAAATCAGAAAGTTGGCTCCAAGTTGCTTTTCTATTCTGTAGGTGGAAAACTTTCAGATTTGCAAACTAGTGCTTCTGAGCTTAGAGAAGAGCTAGCTGGGTTGCTAAATAGAAGCGTTCATGAAGTTCAATTACCAAGATACTCTGATCTGTGAAATGAAGTCTCTATCTCATGAAAACTATCTTTTATGTGTGGCGAGTTTATGAGACATAGAAAAAGAAGAATTCAATTTTAACTATGCTGGCATGACTACTCAATCTTTGTGTCAAACATCGAAATGGATTGACTTTCTCCGTCAATACGGACCTATCCCTCGCAACGACAATATGTACGACGAGGTGATTCAGCGTACTTTACGGCGTAAGAAGCTTCAACCGATTACCTTTGAAACTGAGTATTTCAATGAATTACTTGATAACTTCCGTTCAGTTTCGCCCAAATCGGTCATCCTGACTGGTACGGCTGGAGATGGTAAAACCTACTACTGCCGGGAGATTTGGGAAGAGTTTGGTGGTTCAGTTGAGGATTGGCAGACAGATAGCAAAGTTCAATGCTTGATGTTGGGCGATCGCCAGCTAATTGTCATTAAAGATTTGAGCGAACTAACTCTAGACGAGAAACAGTCACTTCTACCACAAATTGCAACTGCCATTTTAGGCAAGGACATGTCCAAAATTTATCTGATTGCGGCGAATGATGGACAGTTAGTGGAAGCCTTGGCAGAAGCGGCGCAAACTGAAGAACTAGCATCTGTACGAAAGGCGATCGAAGATCTTTTAGTAGGAGATTTACGTGAGTTAGATGCCTTCCAAGTCAAACTCTACAATCTAAGCCGTCAAAGTGCTGCCGTTTTGTTTCCCCGTATTTTGAAAGCTGTTCTGGAACATCCAGGTTGGGGTGATTGTAACCAATGTGCTTATCAGAATCAGGGGTGTCCAATCTGGCAGAATAAGCAACGTTTAGAAGGAACAAATGCAGATCAAACCACACGAGAACGTTTGACTGACCTTCTCGAACTGTGCGAGCTAAATCAAACGCATCTTCCCGTTCGCCAGTTACTACTGCTAGTTGCCAATGCGCTACTAGGGCATCCTGATGCAAAAGATCGGCTGTTAAGATGCCGACAAGTTCCTGATGTCATCGCTGCTGAAACGACATCACTTGCGAGCCTTTACCGTAACATCTTTGGTGAAAATTTATCTGGACGTCGGCGGGAATCAATCGAAGTTTTCAAGGTACTGCGTGGCTTTGGTATTGGAACGGAAACTAGCAATCAAATTGACAATATTCTGATTTTCGGAGCCGATGATCCAGAATTACAGCCGTTTTATAACAATTTAGTCCTTTCTGACTTATTTTATGGAGCTGACTCAAAGTATAAAGCCCAACAGCGTTCCTACTTAGAAGGGGATGCAACCAAAGGACGGGAAGAGTTTCTTAGTGTGCTTCAAACTCAACGACAGCGGCTATTTTTCACCATTCCTAGCAACCGCACGACCGATCTGGAGCTTTGGGATCTTACAATCTTTCAATATGCCGGGGAGTATCTGACTGACCTGCATAGGGTTTTGCAAGAAGGCAAAAAGATTCCCAAGTCAATCACTTCTCGCTTGATTAGAGGACTAAATCGTATCTTTACAGGGCTGCTAGTCAGTAATCAAGATGAACTGATCTTGGCAACCTCCGGCAGCTACTCCCAAGCCAGAATTTGCAGAGTTTATGAAGAGTCTATCTCCGTTGCTCGAAAACGGGGCGAAAGCTTATCAGTTGAGCTAGATAAAAGCCGTAAGAAGCCAAGCTTAGTAGTGAGTCTTGCTTCAACGTTGGAATCAGTTCGTTTCAATCTAACCCTAACTCGGTATGAATATCTAAGCAGAGTTGCTGAAGGTGTTCTTCCAAGCAGCTTTTCACAGGAGTGCTACGAAGATGTGCTCGCTTTCAAAACTCAAGTATTTAAGCAACTTGCAGTCCGACAGTCTTCGGAGGGCGAAGAAGAAGATAGAGAAGAAACGATGAATATTCGGCTACTGGAGGTGAATAGTGCTGGTATAGCAAGTCCACGAACGCTTGAGGTTTACTTCTAATGCTTGAAATTCTTTCACGTCCTCCGCATCTTGAGCAGTCTCAACTGAATATGTGGATTGACGAGTCTATCTGGGGGCATAGACTGTACGATGAGCAAACCCCGTGGCTTTGTCTTTTGGAAATGCTTTGTATTACGCAATCAGAAGCAAGCAATGGACAAGCCTTCATAGAGAGTACACTCAACGACCTAAGATACGAGATTTATCCACGTCTCTATCTTCGCAATATCCTGTTCAACAACCCTCATATTGAGGCGATCGCTACAGAAGGTTTAGATGATAACGAGCGCTGGCAAATTTGGATGGATGCGATCGCTAGTAACGTAGGTGGTCTGGCTTCTCCTGATTTTAGCTACCTGAAATCCCGATTTGAATCTTTCGAACACTTTGTGGAAATCGTCAAATTCCTTCAATCAAATGCCATTGAGGGTGATAGTAACAAGCGGTGGAGTTCTAAATTTGTTTTTCCATACGGCCCCGATTGTCTCTATGAAGACTTGCGGGTAACTGGAGAAAAAGTGAGCAATGATCGTCGATTCTTTGGAAGAACAGGCGAACTTTTATATCTCATGCTGTGTCGAAGCGGTCGAGGTGAGGAAATTCTCTCTCATCTGGAAGGCACTGGAATAATTTCCTGTGATTACTCAAGTGAGTATCGAGGCTCCAAGTGGAACCAGTTAGTTCTTGCCCTTCAATCTCCTGCAGATCGAGGTGCGCCTAGAAATAGTGGTAGCCCTCCTTACCTTCCCTATGAGAAATTACTTGAGTATGAACAAATAGGGGATGACTGGCTCAATATTTTACGCTGTAATTTGCCCGATTACGATTCCCTACCTCATATTGTCACTATTACTGGGCTGCACCTAATTATCTACTTGTTAAGCCGCGCTAAAACAACGTTAGGTGAAGCTAGCCCACTACAGTTTGTGCTAGAGATCGTCGCGCCCAAAAAAACAACAGTGCGTGAGTTGGCGTCTGACCAATTTCAGAAAAATAATAATTTATCCCAACAGGCAGTTGAGTACATCATTTGTAGCATCACTAAGTCACGAGAGTGGCAGGAGTGTCTTAACTCCCATACCCCAATTGAGGATGCAATTGATTTGCTAGAAGAGCGTTTTGCCTGGTCTTCAAAAGAGGAGGAAGCAGACGGTTCAGGTTCACCAGAGGATCTTCTAAACTCTCTACGAGAGAGAGCCGTCAAGCGACATCAGCAACACCTCGGTAAGTTTCATGGAGTCTGGTCACGCGAAATTGGCTTGTCTTCTAGTCGGGGTAGCCGTCGCACTCGCTATGCACCTACTGATTCTTTGCTCAGAACGTTAGTACTCGCTTCCGTGCCAAATCGTATGGAATTTCAAGATTTTTTAGCGAAACTGCACGAAAAATATGGGTTTATTATTGGTGATCGCCAAGCCACAGACTTGATCAATTCCGGTGACGCTGATCGTGAAGACTTTGTAGCTAATGCTGAACGGCTTGAACGTCGACTTGCCAGTATGGGGCTACTTAAACGCCTTTCCGATGCTTGCGCCTACGTTCAAAATCCCTTTGCCTCGGAGGTGAGATAATGAAGCCTATTGAACTAATTGGTCAAGTTGCTGCTGACTTCCTGAAACGTACAATTCAATCTGACGAGACGAATGAGGGTGTTGCCAGGTTTCTACTCAATCGGCTTACTGCTCACCAGGTTGCCGCTGTATGCCAAACCATCCTCTATGATTCTGAACTTGCCCCGCTCATCAAGATTCAAGTTCCACGAGGTCTCGTAAGCGATTTCGGATTACCTGAAGAAATTCTGACCGATGAACGTACCGTTCACTTGCGCCACTCAGCTTGTGATCGCCCTGCACTACTGCTTGCCAACATCAGCGACGACCAAGCTCAGTCTCTAAATGACATCACTTCAGTCAGTGCTCAAGAACTGAAGGGACAAATTGAATACTGGATTGACCTTGCTGCAAAAGATCTGGCGATTCCCGCTGACCAAATTGAATATTGGTGTAAAGCTCTCAATGGACTCCAGAAAGTTGGTACACCCAGCCTAGAGCATTTCGCTGAATATATTGTTCAAACACGATTACACATTCTTCGTGAAAGCCTTCCAGTCATTGATGCACTTGGTTGGGCATTTCCTGCCTTGCGGCTTCCCCGCGATTCTGGCTATTTTCGTGCCATCCCTGAAACTCAGTTAGGACAAACCCAACGATGGGAAAGACTATTCCAGCAGGCGTTTACTAAACGTGCGTGTTTACTGCTTAAACAAACATCTAGTCGTAAACCAATTGACGAACAGGATCTTCAGACTGCTTTTGACAAAGTGAAGGATGACATTCCCGAAATTGCTTATCCTGCTATTCAAGCATTTATCGCTAGTTCGGCAGGATGGACTCCTGAAGCTGAAGCCATCTCTCAATATGAGTGGGAATCAGCGAACATAAACGCACTGTTTTCCGGGCTAAAAGCGCAAAAGACAGATATTGCTTCCCTAACCCTAGATTTCTTTAACGATGAATATCCTGACACGCTCACAGAATCAGAAATTGAGTATATCAATGCCCTAAAAAAACGTAATAAACGTGAAGCACTCGACGAGGATCGAGAATTTTATGACGCACACCGTCAGGAGCTTGAGGGCGATCGTAAGCTCAAGGCGAAGTGGGATAAATTTGTTTATGGACAACCCATTGAATGTACAGATTTTCTGATTGGGTTACTACAAGCCTTCGAGCGACTATTTGATCAAGCAGAAAATACTGCTGGCGTTAAATTTCTCAAAATCGAAACTCAAAAAAGTAGTAGAAAAAGTAAATGGTTAGAACTTAATGCTGATGTAGGGCGGTATTTCTGCACCCGCTACCGAGGTATTGAACAACTAACAAACCCTCATATTCAGTGGGAAACTCATTGGTTATTCAAGTACGACACATTGTTAGCAGAGACTAAAAAGAAGCAGAAAACAAAGTACCGAGAGAATACTTCGATAGCAAGAACTGCGACGGAAATCAAATTTTATATCGAGATGCGGGATGACTCCCAGGAGCTAATTGCAAAGACTCAACTGGTCTGGCGTTGTAATCCAAATTCAATTGGCATGGAATTGAGTAGTGATTTGGAACGGCTGCTCAAAAATTCTTTTCAACTGTCCCAGGTGTCACGGGAGCTAGTTAGTAAGAAGGGGCGCTTGCAGGGCATTTCTCTGTCAGAGGTCGGAACCCTAATGGCCGCATATCGTCAAGATCGTGGTTCTCTAATTAATAAATATGATCGCAAGAGCGACCTAGACAAAGCTCTTCCTAAAAAACTCAAACAAGCCGTTGCAGATGGTCGTCTCTCACAAGATGCGGAGGCAGAAATCACTATTGCTTGGGAAACTTTTGCAGAAAAATACAGAGCAGCGATCGCCAGTTTCACAAATGAAGGGCAAGGAATTGCTAGTCCAGACCTGTTGTACCAGTGTGAAGCCTATGAAAACTTGCTCAAGACTGTTTTAAATCACGTCAAAGGCGACCTAAATCGCATTGACTTCTATCAACCTATCTTGCGATTAGGATGTATCCGAGTTGAACGCGGTAAGCCTGCTGCCATTATTGCTCCCTGGCATCCCCTGAGATTAGCTTCCCTAGCGGTAAAGGTTCGCCAATTAGCAGGCCTACTTCGGTACATTATCTCTACATCAGAGGTAAACTTTGGTGATTCCCGTCTATTTTTTGCCGATCTACGAAACGAACTCGATCACCCCTACTATCCTGAAGTTTGTGTTGGCTATCGGGGGCAGCAGCCCGAGTTGTTGTCTGTATCAGATACAGTTAACGATTATAGTCTAATGGAGCGCCCCACACAGGATGAGAGCGATCGCACGACCAACGAAAATCCGGCTGAAGCAGTTGATCGCTTGCTAGGAATCATTCGCCGCTACGTAGAACTGTTGCCCCATGAGAAAACGAATCTGAGTGTCGTTCTATACCAAACCGATTCGATTAAACTGCCTCAAGCGATTGTTAACAAGCTGAGTGAAGAACTGCAAGATGATCGAGAAGAGGTTCGTTGTCAGGTTATCTTGCGCCATCGAAATGGACAAAAACTTGCTCAACTCTACGAGCAAATGTTGGAAAGCTCTGATGCTGACCCCGATGCCTTGATTGCCAGTGAGGTTTCTCAAGACTTTATGGCAAGACTGCGGATCTCGGTCATGTCCAACGACGTTCCTTCCGCAACTCCTACAAAAGGCAAGTTTGCCGACATCGTATTTCTACAAGATGCAATCTCTCGACAAGCAAAAGTGATTTGGGAAACTGCCCCTTTTAGCAAC
The DNA here is from genome assembly GCF_000817775.3 of Lyngbya confervoides BDU141951. Taxonomy (GTDB): domain Bacteria; phylum Cyanobacteriota; class Cyanobacteriia; order Thermosynechococcales; family Thermosynechococcaceae; genus Lyngbya; species Lyngbya confervoides. The sequence goes on along the minus strand of NZ_JTHE03000027.1, from coordinate 13,466 downwards.
ACGTCCGAAATCATGCCTCATTCACCGGCTCGGTGGTCACGTAAGCGTCCATCTGCTAAAGATGAACTTAAATCTACTGTTTACCTCGCTTGTCCCAAACAGATTGCTGTTGGGCAACTTTACCTAAATATGGTCTACAGCACTGTCGAGGGTAAAGATTGTACTCCTGATCAACATTTCTTACCTGCTCGTCAGATTTCCTTCCAAGACGAAACCACAAAGACAACCTTTGATGAAAGTCATCGTTTAGGCGAGTGGGTTGTTAATTATGATGATTTGCTGGAACGCCGACAACTTGTTAATCAGGGCGTGAAGGTTATTCGGTATCAGCAGGATCGTACCGATGAACGCAACTTCCTCGTCTCTTCAGATGCATCTCTGAATGTCCTTAAAGTCCTGGTTAAAAAACGCTTAGAAGCCTTGAATTTAGGCTTGACAAGCAACAGAATTAACACACTGGTAGAACGCCTGATTAATGAAGCTAACGCTGTTTCTGGTGACATCGTGTTACGAGCCGCAAAAAGCGGAAGATTCGCCAGTGAACTCATGGGCGTTGTTTTAAGTAAAGCCTTGATTACAGCGGAAATGGGAGCCCAAAACGCGATTGGCTGGTACTTCCTAGATGACTACGCTTCTTGGTTAGGACAGAAAGAAGGTCAAATTGCTGACATTATGGCAATTTCACCCCAGTATTGTGACAATGAGCCTATTTTGAAAGTCATTATTTCTGAGGCAAAATACGTTGATGCAGCGGGATTGACTGATGCTCGCAAGACTTCACAAAACCAACTTCGGCAAACAGTCGATCGCATTGCCGATGCCCTCTTTATTAGTCCAGGACGTCTTGATCGGGATCTCTGGCTATCCCGTCTCAGCGATCTTCTCCTCGACGGCATTGAATTTAGTTCTGATAATAAACTAAATATAGAGCAATGGCGCGAAAAAATTCGCTTAGGGACGCTTCGAATTGATTTGTCCGGCTACTCCCAAGTTTTTGTGTCGGGAACGAATGAGAGTAGTCTTGAGGGGGAGCGATCTCCGATTTCCAAAGTCGAACGCTGCTTCCAAGAAGTGTACGATCGAGATTCTGTCCGTAAACTGGTTCTAGCTTATGAATCAGGACAACCGCTCTTCCCCATAAGGGAACAGCTTGGCGACGACAAGCCTTGGACAGTAGCAGAGGCATTGCAGCCTGCTGATCGAGTCACATGGGTTTTAGAAATTGGGAAAGAAATGGCAACAACGACTCCTCCGATAACACCTGCAAAAGTTAATCCTCCTGAAAATTCTGACAGTCCTCTTCAGCTAACCCTGCCTGATCAGCCAATTGACCCTGAAACTACTATCTCTGCGGGCACCTCCCCTATTGAAAGCATAGATAGCTGGGCGAGTCCAGCACTGATTTCTTGGTGGCAGCAGGGACAGGCACAGACTAATCAAGGCGATGCAGCAGCAGAGAAATGGCTTGAGGAGGCGGCTAGAAAACTGCGGACGGCTTTATTGGGATATAATTTGCAGGCCAAAATTGAAGGGAAACGGCTGACTCCAAATGCAGCAATTGTCCGATTTAAAGGTTCAGACAATCTGAAGCTAGATGACATTGAGAAAAAGCGATCGCAACTCTTGACCACTCACGCGCTAAACGTTATTAACGTTTATGGTCAGCCTGGTGAAATCGTTGTCACTGTTGCCCGTCCCCAACGCCAGACGATCTCCCTACGAGAAGTATGGGCTAAACGAAGGGTTGATCGATTATCCTCTGGTGTGAACCTTAGCTTTGTAATTGGTGTTAAGGAGCTTGACGGTGAACTGCTTTATCTCAATCTAGGCAATAGCTTCGAGAATTTAGAACAGCACGCTCCACATACTCTGATTGCAGGAGCCACAGGAAGTGGTAAGTCCGTTCTGTTACAAAATCTCCTTCTCGATATTTGTGTATCGAACTCCCCTAAACTGGCAAGTATTTATTTGATCGACCCAAAAATGGGGGTTGATTATGTTAACATAAGCGATCTGCCTCATCTAAAAGAAGGCATTATTATTGATCAAGATCGTGCAATTGGGGTTTTAGATTTTTTGGTTGAAGAAATGGACAACCGATACCGAAAATTTCTTTCTCAGAAGGCAAAATCCTTGCAGGATTATAACAGTAAAGTGTCTGAGCAGGATAGGCTTCCGGTAATATGGCTAGTTCACGATGAGTTTGCTGAATGGATGCTGGTCGATGAATACAAAACAGCTGTATCGACAGCAGTACAACGCTTAGGGGTAAAAGCAAGAGCGGCAGGGATCCATCTTATTTTTGCGGCTCAACGTCCTGATGCGAACGTCCTTCCGGTGCAGCTTCGAGACAACTTAGGAAATCGTCTAATCCTGAGAGTCGAGAGTGTTGGCACTTCAGAAATTTCACTGGGTCAAAAAGGGGCAGAAAACCTTTTAGGGAAAGGACATCTAGCTGCTCGTCTGACCAACCAGTCTGAACTTATTTACGCTCAGGTGCCATTTCTAGCGGATGAGGAAATGGCTGTGATTGCCGAAGCTATCAAACAGCAGTGAGGAACCCTACGAAGATTTAATATACGATTCAGCATGAACGAGCAAGCGAACGCCCTTTCCACACCCATTTATTTGGATTATCAAGCAACTACGCCTACAGATCCCCGAGTTGTTAGTTTAATGCTGCATTACCTGACAGAAGAATTTGGTAACGCTAGCAGTACTGATCATGAGTGGGGTGACCGCGCTGAAACTTCTATTATGCAAGCTGCTATCCAAGTTGCAGACCTCATTGGAGCTTCACCAAGAGAAATCGTTTGGACATCCGGTGCGACCGAGAGCACCAATCTCGCAATTCAGGGGGGCTTAGATCCTAACCCAACGAAGCCTCATCGAATTGGCTTGATGGCTATCGAACATAAAGCTGTCCTCGATACTTGTCGTACTTTGGAGAAACGACGCTGGGCTGAATTGATTTATCTCCAAGTAGATTCTAAAGGTAGGCTGGACCTAGAACATTTAGAACAAGTTTGCGCTGGGGGGCTATCTTTGCTCTCTATTATGGCTGCTAACAACGAGATTGGGAATACCTACCCTCTTCAGAAAGCTGGGCAGATTGCCCAACACTATAACATTCCTTTTCTCTGTGATGCTACCCAAGCGGTTGGAAAAATTCCAATTTGCTTTCAGGACTGGGGAATCACCATGTTGGCACTCTCTGCCCATAAACTCTATGGTCCCAAAGGGACCGGTGCTCTGGTCGTTCGCAAAGGCTATTCCCTCGAACCTTTGCTGTACGGTGGTGGTCAGCAGCATGGTTTACGTCCTGGTACATTGAACGTTCCTGGAATTGTTGGTTTCGGCGAAGCCTGCCGCCTTCGTCAGCTTGAAATGAGTGTTGATGAGTCAGCGATCGCTCAGAAGCGCGATCGTCTTCAAGAACTTTTGATGGAAAATATTTCTGGCTTGGCTGTTAACGGTGATCAAGCGTCACGCTTATCTGGCAGTCTTCACATTTCTGTACCTGGTGTTCCGAACAGTGCTGTGATCGCGCGTGTCCGTCATCAACTTGCAATTTCGACTGGTTCAGCTTGCTCATCAGGGGTTGAAGCCCCCTCCCATGTCTTGCAGGCTATGAATCTTGATGACGCCCTGATTGAGGGAGCACTTCGTATCAGCATTGGGAAATTTACAACCGATGAAGAAATTGATCAATGCGCCCACATTCTGTCAACTGAGATCCACAAAATTAGAGAGGTTTTGTAAATTTATGTAACTTAGTCTGGATTAAAGAATTCGTGATTTGAGTCTGAAAATTACTAAATAGTCGTTAAATTAAGGTTCTTGGCGGATTTACAGGGCGATCGCAACCACTTCCTGAAGCAGTGTCGGCAGTGCCTGCAGGCTCAATTGGTGAATATAGAGAGCCTGCGGCAAGCGTTTCCCCACCTTACTCTCAAGACAGGCCGCTGCCCAATCCTCAAAATTTAGCGTTTGCGTTGCAGAGGTGCTAACCGCCGATTGTGATCTCATCCTGGCAACTTCTCCCAGTGGTGAATCATTGCCGTTATTGGAATAGAAAATGGCAACCTTTCCTGACCCAATTTGGCATTGCGCTTGCAGTTTAAAAAACAACAACCTGTTTGTGGACCTTCATCGGTTGCATTTTAACAATGACTCAGTTTGAATCGTCCAGTTTCTGGGTTCCACGCCAACAATACTGACAACGTCATCGTATTGACGCCTGCCTGGAGCATGGTGCTTCTTTAGTCTGTTGGACTCCATTGGATTGTTTGGGACTCGAAAATTTTGAAAGCTGCGTGTAACAATTGATGTTGTCCCTCAAGAGGTGATTCCGTTTGAGAACCCTGAGCCTATTTGAAGAGGAGCGCCTGACGCTTGCCAAGAGCATCCAACTTTCGGTGGAATCGCTCACTCATTATGGTTCTCAGTACCAGCATTGGGCGATCGCATTTTCAGGCGGGAAAGACTCCTCTGCCACGGTTACGCTCATTGCCCATCTGCTGGAATCAGGCAAAATTCCGCAGCCGCAAAGCTTGACGGTGCTGTTTGCGGATACACGGCAGGAGTTACCCCCGCTCTATTTTGCGGCGATGGATATCCTGAGTGAGCTAGAGGCGAGAGGCATCAAGACTCAGGTGGTGTTGCCCCAAATGGACCACCGCTTTTTTGTTTACATGTTAGGGCGTGGGATCCCCCCACCAAGCAACACCTTTAGATGGTGTACGCCCAAACTCAAGGTCATGAGTATGGAAAAAGCGTTGGAGCAGGTTCGTCAAGACTGTGGCGAAAAGCTTTTGATGATTACAGGCGTGCGGATTGGGGAAAGTGCCGCGCGGGATCAGCGCATAGCCATGAGTTGTACTAAGGATGGAGGGGAATGTGGGCAGGGGTGGTTTCAGCACAGTTCTGCCGATGCCATCGCAGACACCCTCGCCCCGCTCCTGCACTGGCGGGTCTGTCATGTGTGGGACTGGTTGATGTTTGAAGCGCCGCTGTTGGGGTTTTCGACGGATGCAGTGGCCACGGTGTACGGTCAAGACACCGCAGAAGGAGAGGAACCGATCAATGCCCGAACCGGCTGTATTGGTTGTCCGCTGGTTGAGCGAGATGCCGCGCTGGATCGAGTCATCGCCCAGGAGAACTGGGCCTATTTGGCTCCCTTACAAAAACTGCGCCCGCTGTATTGGCAGGTCAAAAAACCGCAATATCGCCTGCGGAAATACGACGAGCGTAAAAAAGATGGATCCTTGGCGGCGAAGCAGGGACGCTTGGGACCGCTGCATCTGGACGCAAGACGGTGGATGTTAGAGCAGATTCTAGAGATTCAAGCTGAGGTCAATGCCGCAGCGCTAAGGCTGAACCGTCCGCAGATTAGCTTAATCAATGATCAAGAACTCGCAAGAATTAAGGAGTTGATTGAAATGAATACCTGGCCACAGAAATGGGATGGAACGGAGGAACGGGGAGATGTCCTGCTTCCTGATATCTTATCGGATGGAAGTGTTCAGCCTCTTTTATTTAGCGAAGTATGAGCAAAATGACGATTGTGCAAGCGGCAAGGACGGTGATGCAATCCAGCCAGACCTCTATGACGGCTGCTGAGATTACCGCAGCTATTTTGGCGCAAAGGCTTTATGAATTTAAGGCGAAATCACCCAAGGATATTGTGCGCAGCGCGATTGAGCGTCATTGTGAAGGCGTGACCCGAAAAAACTCTGCCAAAGAAAAATATTTTCGCAAAGAATCGCCTGGAATCTACGCACTTATTCAAGAGTTGTAACCAATCGTCAGCTTACAGTATCAGGATTAATTCCTAGCTCCTCTAGTTTTGTCCTAAGTGCATCAGCCTGTTTTTGAGCTTGGTCGGCTCGCTCCGTTGGAGTAGGGACAAGCGCCTGATCGGAACTAAAAAATTGAAGCTGATGGTTATGAATTCCTAGAAATAGCTTCAACTGCTCACTCCATATCTGGCCGTCAGCGGTTGGATAGCTCTTTGTTGTCCTCACGATCGACTCTGGCGGTGCTGTTGGAAAGCAGTTCAATAATGAGATTGGGGTATTTCCCTCCCTCAACCCAGGTCATCCAGCTGCGTCGGGGATGATTCTTTGCACCCAACACCACGAAGAAATCTGGCCCCCGAAAATCACGGGTCGTACTTACCCATCAAAATAGTATCTCTAGTTTAAAGGGTAGACCGGCGATCGCCCTGCTTCAATCCAGGCTCAGCTGGATCAGGGCTTCAATGGATTTGAGGTTCGGATCTCCCGCTAGATAGCCGATGCCTCGATGCAGGTGTAGGCGAAACTGAGCCGCAAGGGTCTCAGGATCTGTCTCAAGTCCATCATTGTGGCAACGTTGTTTAAGGGCCATGAGAAGTGGATCGGCGATCGCCCCTCCAAAGACTTGCCAACTCATTTCCAGATTGCTATCGGCGGGAATCGGCACAGGAGAGGGGGGTGAGGGTTCCGCTAACGAACGACATAGCGCCCAGCGACAGAGAATATTCCACTGATCAATTTTCGTGACCCGTTTAAGCTTAACCAATTGATCTCTCGCCGTCTGGGAGAGTTTAATGCGTTCAAGGGGAGCGTCCATGAGTATGGCAACGATAATGTTGTGCAGTCAGTCTACCAGAAGTAGCCTGGTCTAATGGTGGTACAGCGTTGCTTTGCATCATAGTCCAGGCGGTAATCCCTGGCGATCGCATTATTCTGACGCAGGAGCGCTACCTCTGACTGACCAATTTCCGTATCGGTTGAGAGGAGGATCACCTGATGGCTGGCATCGGGAAAATAGCGTTCGATCAGGTTGTGGCGATGGGCGGAATCCAGGCGTCCCAGGGGGGTGTCAATGATAATCGGAATTTGCCGCCCTGCGGCTCTTGCCAGTCCCCAGAGGAGGGAAACAGCAAGAATTTGCTTTTCTCCGGCAGACAGTCGGTGTTTAGGAACCCGCTGACCCTCATGGTCGTACAGCGCTAGCCCAAAGGTTTCCGGATCAATCACCACCCGATGGATCAGGTTCTCTTTGTGCAGGAGATAGCGGAAACATTCTGTGATTCGGGTTTCGAGCTGACCTAGCTTGCGCTGGGTTAACTTTTCTCGAAATAAGTCGAGGATTTTTTGGACCTTGTCAGCTGCTTGAATGAGATGTTCGCTATTGCGCTGTTCCAGGGTTTGTTCACTGAAGGTAGATAGCTCTTTTTTGATACTGGCGATTCCCCGTTCTAACCGGGAACATTGCTGTTGAGATTGATCGCGTTCAAATTGACGCTGATCTCGCTGATCTTGAGCTTTTTGGAGAGCCTGCTTCAGCTTTTCATAGGTTTCTGGAGAGGCAGCGGTGGCTAGTTGCTGTTCCATTGCCTCAATAGATTCTACTAGCGTTTTTTTGGCCGTCAGGATCTGCTGAGCTTGATGAATGACCAGGGGAAGTTGGTGGTTGAGCAGGGTCTCTAGTGAATGGAGTTGATCGCTATCGACATCGAGCCACAGGTCTGCGGTTTCTGCTTCGGCGTTGAGAGTTTGGTTTTCCTGATCCATGAAGTTTTGGATGGCTGTTTGATGCTTTTTGGCCACCCTGATTTCTGCCAATAGGTCAAGTAGGCGCTGTTCGCGTTCAGTGAGCAAATCTCGGGCCATTTCGACTTGCTTGCGTCTCACTTCTTTTTTGGCCTGCTGATGAGCTTGCTCAAGTAAAGGCTGGATCAGCGCCAGCGGTATGACTTGACTGGCTAAGTCCTGAAGAGTTTGACGGTTGTCCAGATGTTGAGTTTCCAGCGCTTTGAGCTGTGCTTCAAGATGGGGGCGATCGCTAGCGATTTGTCCCCCTTGAGTCACAAAGCTGTGCTGGGCAACCTTGAGGTCGTCCTCGGCAACGGCTAGATCATCAATGAGATCTTGCAATTTAGATTGCTCAGCTTTGAGTTCCGATTGCGTAGCGGTGAGTTTCTGGTCAATGGCGCGGAGCTGTTTAAGCTCGGTGGAGTTAGCGATCGCTTTTCGTTTACGGCTCACCAGCACCTCTAGATCAATGGAAAGACGGTCCGCCAGTTCCAATCCAAGGATGGAACGCATGGCGTCAACCACGCTGGGCGTGGGGGCCGTTTGTTCCGCCAATTCTTTGATCTGCTCTCCATCAAATAGAAACAGGTTAGAAAGGCCCAGGGGCATCAAAGCTTCAATCCACTCGTCCCAGGTTTTTGTCAGGGCTTCATCGTGCCAGCCGTCCACCAGCACTTGCAGAACATCGCGACCACCCCTGGGCGATCGATTCCAGGTTCGCTGCACCCGGATGGTTTTAATGCGGTGGTCGAGAATGTGATCAAACGCGAGTTCAATCAAGGCTTGGGCGTCAGAGGCCGTGTGGTGATTGACGCACTGGGTCAGAAAATCCCCATAGCTGAGGTTGCGGCGGGTGGAGCATTGCGATCGCTGTCCATAGAGGGCAAGGCGAATGGCGTCGAGGAGCGTGGTTTTTCCGCCCCCGTTCATGCCGCCAAGCAAAACGATTGCTGGAGCGTTTTCTGAGAAAGGGAGACTCAGATCTAAGATTTGCCGTCCTTGGTAGGGGCCAAAGTTTTGGAGAATGAGTTCCCGAAAGATCATGGCTGGTCTGCTAAGGGAACAACTGTAATGAGGTGGGAAAAACGAGCAAAGTCTTTGACATTATGGCTTAACAAGCGGCTGACACCAACGGTTAGCATCGTGGCGACAATATTTGCGTCATGAATTTGTTTTCCCCCTGATGGCGTATCCTGTAAAATTTGCAGGAGCGTCTGGGTGACCTGAGAATTGTCTTCAGCGATGCTAAAAGTGTGTTCAAAGTAATGAATTCTCTCAGCGATCAAGTGCATCGGCTGACTAATCAGAAACAACTGGGGCCGAGTTAGTGTCGCAATAAATTCTCTGAGAATTTGTCGACTGATCCAAATCTCAGCATGACTGGTCTGTAACTGCTGGAGCGTCTCTAAGGCTTGCGGATGCAGGGGAGCGGAAGTGACATTGGCATACACCAGGATATTGGTGTCCAAAAAAATCGGGCTATCGTCCAAAGTCACCGTACATGTCCTCACGTCTCAAGGATAAATTGGCAGGCCATGGACCATAGTCATCGACAGGAAAGTCTAGCGATTGATTTGGCATTTCTTTGGGTTTAGCTTTTTTAATCACTAACGTGATCTCATAATCACCAGCCTCTACATCTGGAGGAACGTCAATCGTGATTTGGTGAGCCGGATTAACTGTTGCAATGGTTTCAATCGTTTTCATAGGACTCATTCCTGATGAAGAAAGTTAATTCTATTGTTGCCTAAATTTCAGGTCTGCCCAGGTTATTTCCTCAATCATATCTACATCGCCAGCTTCTACGGCATTTTTCAGATCGCGCTTTTGATGAGCTTGGTCAATGGCTTCCGATTGAGTCCGAGAACTAGACATGAAGCATTGCTCTAGGTCATCATAAATACCGACGCGACGTCCCATCGTGGCATATTGGCGTTCAGTATCGAGGAGTTTTGCCATCAGTTCTAGCTGCATGGGATGATCACAGATTTCCTCAAGGACATTCCATTCATCACTACCCAGTTGACTATCATCGGCACCAGGACGGGGATCTTTGAAGATTTCGCCTGTGATTTCGCGGTAGATGCGAGGTAGAGAGTCATCAAATTCGTGTTTTTCTTCTCGCCAGATACGACGAATTTCGCTGAGTTCATCCAGAGAAATAAGCTGGATATCCTTCATCTCTGGGGGGGCATTCAATCTGGCGAGTTTTTGGACTGTGAGTAATCGCCTCAACCACTCTTCCCGCCACTGTTTAGTATAGGGGCCAGGAATAGGAATGACTTCTGTCTCCCCATTACCTCGACTGCGTTCAAAGAGCTGCACTTTACCAGACATTCGACGAAAGTCTCGGCGATCATGGTCATTGTAGACATCAAGTTCATTGCGTAAGTCCAATAAGGGCTGCATCCACTCTTTATCTTCATCATTTTGGATCATTGCCTCCATCGAGCTATCACGGTTCACTAATGTACAAACCCAACATCCAAACCGAGAACTGCCGCAGCTTGGCGTTGATGTATCAATTACAAAGGGACACTCGTTATCTGGTGTTGCACCTTTATAAAGTGTAAAAAGGTCATGATTACTATGTCCCCAAGGATTTTCCCATTGCATAAGATATAACCAGACTTCATCATCACGCCAATCTGCAATTGGGCTGTAGATTAGTGAGTTTGGATGATGGCCTCGATAGAGAAGTGAGTCTTTTAGGGAGGTTTCATTGCTATCTAGTCTATCGCTAACTCGGGCAATTTCTCGATCAGACATTACTCCTGCACGTCTGGAGCTTTCTGCTGTACGTGTGCCCAAAACAATAATCACTTCACCACTATGACGCACAGTCTCCTTTATAAATTGTTCTGCTGGATTAATTTTCAATCGTTCTGTACACCAACGAAACATATGGCGTGGGGCAGGATAACCCTTGCCAATAAGATTAACCCAATAGGTATCTTTCAATGCCGGGGTTAATAAATTTGTATCAAATGGTAAGTTTTGATTCTGGGCAGAACAATCAAGTTGTTTAAGAGACTGGCGAACCCAAGAAGCCACAACAGGATTTTCAACTAGAGTATCTGTTGTCACTATAAAAATTGGCTTAGTTCTTTGACCTTCGGGGAGTGTTGAAATCGCATTCCAAATAAGTTGCAGCACGCAAGTGCTGTCCTTCCCCCCAGAATAACCAATTATCCAAGGTATTGAATCATTACAGTACAATTTCTGAATTTCGTCTGTTATATGGAAAAGTGAATCCAGAAACTTGTATATTGTGCGTCCATTCACAGAGGAATTCATTTTTCTTCACACTCATTCAAATCCTAAGACAAAAATCAGTAATCCAAACGCCAGACCTGACAGGCCACTTTTGCTAGTTCCTTTTGCCTATCTTCAATTTCTGATATGCCCCAAACACTGTATTTTTCAAGATCTTTAGTAATTCTCAAGCTTGACTTTTTATATGCTTCTTTCATTTTGCTTTCAAACAAAGAATTTCCTAGCTTCCTATTCGGAACTGAGTCTAAAAGAGTCATATTTCCAAGACGATTTATATAGAGTTTATAATCTTTATTGTTTATATCCAAAAGCCATTTTCTGCCCGGATTTCTTGGTAATATATGTTCTAGATTTAGATCTGAGCCATTAGAATTTGTCACCAATTCTTTGCTATTCATCAAGTAGTCATTTAATGAACACAGAATATATCTGCACAAAGGCGGATTATTGCTAATGACTTTATGAGAAAAAGAGTCGGTGAATATTTTATCATCAGGATAAAAATCTGAAAGTATTTCAAATACCGATTGAGCTGTCTTTGGTTTTTTATCTCGAATGTATATTGCAGCTTTACTATAAGCATCTTCTAATGGAGTTGGCCTAGAACCACAGATGACGTTATATCGGAAAGAAATCACAACCATCATCTTTAGTATTTTTCTAAATACTTCCTCCTCAACACTTTCCCATGCTGCCAACAAAACTGAGTAGCACAAATTAACTTTGAATACCTGTAATGCTTCAATATCAGCACGAAGGTTAGAGCTTGAATGCCATAGTGAACTTTGAGAATCAAAGAAAGAACTATATACTTCTGCTGAGTCAGTAAGCTCATTAACAAACTTAATTACATCTGTCTGTTTTCTAACGTGGTTTCGAAGCGTATGATACAGGTCCTTTTCTCGAATAACAGCATATTTTGATAGCCAATAATGCCTAATAAATTTAGTTAACTGAAATCTTTCTACCAAAAAATTCATGTCTTCCCATTTTTTCTTTACTTCCTTAAGCTTATTGCCAGCCTTGGAAAAAAGATAATTTTTTAGAAGATCAGATACAGAAAGATCTAATCCTCTATCGTTCAGCGTTTCAAATATTAAATAAGCATTTGCCTCATCTGGGACAGAAATAACTATCACAATAAAATTACTTCTTATGCACTCAACAATTTGTTTTAATGCAATAATTTGATTTGACTGATTTTCAATAAAAGTCAAGACTAATGTCCTCAAGTTCAGATAGGCTTGTATCAATAACCTATTTGACTGATTCAAGTTTTTTGATCGAGCCTTCTTTAGAAGAACCTCTACTTCTCTGTTCTTGAGGACTATTTCACTATAAATATCATTATTGGTTTCATTTAATATAAGTTTTGGCTCTAAATCGTATGTTTCCATGTTCATGGTTCCTAGATATCTTTCAGATACCAAAGTTGCCAATGTTTCTTCCTTTTTTTCATTCTTAGCAATATCCCTGATTGCACACATTAACAGTGATATTGTCACCAATCTTTGCTGACCGTCAATGAGCATTTCTGGCTTATGAGAATTTTTTACTACAATTGCTCCCATAAAATGTTCACTACGCTTTTCCTTGATCGTATCGGTGATATCTTGCCATAACTGATCGACCTCGACCTTTGTCCACGAATAATCGCGTTGAAAAGTTGGGACTGAATAGCAAAAATCATCACTAGTGAGCAATTTACCTAGGTTCTGAGAAGAGCAGTCAATATTAGCCGGCATAACATCATTATTGTCTTATTAGTAGCTGATAAATCTGATTTGAGTATTTGAAACTTTCTAACGTAAGAGAGCCTATTAATTCTGTTATTTGGATGCTAGCAACAGTAGACTTTCAGAATAATCAACAACGCCATTAAGCTTCGAATTTAAGATATCAAGACCTGCATTAGCATACTCTTCAAAAACTCTGATTTGCTGAACTTCTATATCTTCATTTCCAGCTAAACTTTTTGGGTCTTGAGTTGAGGCAACTGAGAGTAAGTGAATCAACGCTTCATATTTCCTTGAAATGAAATGCTCTTTCGGAATTGGATCTGGATTACTCGATATTTCGTCTAAAGGAGATCTTTTTCCTTGTTGGGCTCCTAAGGCTGCCGCATAGGCTATGACGTCAGCATAAGTCTGAAAAGGGCCATTGGAATCACTCCCTTCCTTCAATGCTCTTACCAAATCCGCTTTATCCTTTGGAATCCGCACTCTTGTGTCAGCCATCACACACATTCTAAAATTTCTACCATTTTAGTCCGAAAAATTAGCTAAACTCTCCGAAATCTCAAATTTCAACAAAATTAAAGCTTTATCGGGCAAATCTCTTGATCAAACTCTCACGCGATTCAGTCAACAAAGCCGCCATAAACTCAGTGGAAGACTCCTGTGCCAAATGCTCAACCACTTGAACTAACTCAACATCCAACTTCCCAAATCGATTGATAAGCACCGCCTCAATCATGCTGCGCTGTGCTTCCTGACGTCCCTCCTCGCGCCCTTCCTCGCGCCCCTCCTCGCGTCCTTCCTCTAACGCCTCCTGATAAACCTTCGTCTCCTTCAACAAATTTAGGCCCAGCATATTCTCAATTTCCTC
>NZ_JTHE03000026.1 GCF_000817775.3 Lyngbya confervoides BDU141951 | reverse complement strand
GGAGGATCATGGGGTGTTGGTGGCGAAGGTCTTCGCCAACTCTCCTGCCGATCGCGGTGGCATTCGAGCGGGAGATGTTATCCATCAAATCAATGGCCAAGGGGTCACCGAGGCAGCGGCGGTACAGGAAGCGGTTGATGCTAGCCAGATTGGGCAAGTTCTCAAACTTGAGCTTACCCGCAATGGACAGACCCTGCACTTAGCGGTCAAACCGGGTGCCCTTCCTGCCGCCAAAGCCAGTTAGATTCTGTCGATTCTGTGGTGTAAATAGATGATGACCCCCTCGACCCGCCCCCAGGCTTCGTCATGGGCCAGCGATCGCCCCGTTTGGCTTGAAACTTTGCAAACCCTTAGCCTGAGTCTGCTGATGGCCCTGGGAATCCGCACCTTTATCCTTGAGGCACGCTACATTCCCTCCGGATCGATGGAACCGACGCTTCAGGTCAACGATCGCCTGCTGATTGACAAACTCAGCTACGACTTTACCGCTCCCCATCGCGGCGACATTGTTGTCTTTAACCCGACGCCAGAGCTGGAACGAGAAAATTTTCATGAGGCCTTTATCAAACGGGTAATTGGTCTGCCAGGCGATAGGGTGGAGGTGAGTGGGGGACTTGTCTATGTGAATGGTCAAGCGCTCTCGGAAAAATACATTGCAGATCAGCCTAAGTATCAGTGGGGGCCGGTTACCGTTCCGGCCCAGGACTATCTGGTGCTCGGTGATAATCGCAATAATAGCTACGATAGTCACTATTGGGGGTTTGTGCCCCGTCAGGATATTGTGGGGAAAGCGGTGGCGCGATTCTGGCCGCTGGATCGCTTAGGAACTGTAGAGTAATGTCCATCCTCTAATTGGGTGGGGGCAGACTCGGCGGGGGGTATCCCACGTTTGTCGTTCTCCTCTTATACGGCAGTTCGTCAAAGGGGGCAAGCGTCGAGCGTATGGCGGCACGGTCACCCGTCACGGGTTTCGTAAAGGTGATTTGGTGGTTGCCGAGATGGCAGGGCGTCAATATACCGGCTGGGTTTCTGGAGACACAGCCAGACAAGTTTCAGTATCCGATAGCCACTGGCGACGATTGGGGCAGTTCACGGCTTCTAAGGTGCGGCTGATTGCTCGAAATACTGGATTGCTAGCCTCAGGGGCATTGAACCCCGTTCGGCTAGCGCATTGTTCCTCACACGCTTGCAATCTTTGATTCAAGCGGGGTATCCACAAAGGAGTTTTTTGATGAAAGATCCAGATCCGGCCGAATTTCTTTGGCGCATTGTCTACGCGGTTGGAGGAATCCTTGTCATGATTGTTCTGGGAGGTTTTATTTTCGCCTTTATTCGCTACCTATCCTCTGAATCTAATTTTCAGGATAGGCCCTCAGAATCTCCCCTTATCTTGCCAGAGTAAGGTCCTACCCGTAGCCTATTTGGTCGGAAAAGTACAGAATTGAGCTAAAATGATGCCTATTGCATCAAATGTCAAAATTATCTGGTGAATATGCTGGATTTTCTGACCTTTAATCCAGGCGCATACACCAGAAATTAGGTGGCTGACCCAGGGGCGGCAGCAAGGATTGACACAACTTTGACATCTGGCGATCGCCCTGTTGTCACATCCGCACTCTATGTTACATCCAGGTTCAAAGAGGTCGATGTAGGGGGAACGCGGCCTCTCCCCTTTACCCGCTTTCACCCTCACAGGTTGCCCTTGGTTCAGAGATGGCGCAGTTGATACACTGTGTGCTTCTAACCAGGGGCATTTACTGATGGTTATGTCCTGGCCGTTATGTTCTGGCCGTTATTTTCTAATCTGTGATCTCCTCGATTCCCGCATTGCTTCCCAGCGCCAGGGAAAGGGTGAAGGGAAGGTGAGAGATGAATGCTATCTTGCTATTCATGTTGACTGAATGCATGAACTGAACGCATGAACTGACTATGGGGCAGGGAATCTTCGCTGGCGATATTGGATAATTTCATGGATTCCTAGCAGGAATATAGCGCTCAAGAGGGGAACAAGATAATAAATACAGCGGTAGGCTAGTAAGGCCCCCAGTAGCTGGAGGCTAGGAACCGGTGGAGATAACAACAGCAGAATCATACTTTCAAACACCCCCAAGCCGCCGGGTACATTACTGATTACCCCGACCACCTGGGCCAGTAAATAAATGCCAAAAAATCCAAAGAAGGAAAGCGGAATGCTTTTGGGCAACAGTATAAACAGGACGCCTGCGGCCAGGATCCAGTCGAGTGAGGTGAGGCCGATCTGAAGAATCGAGATTTGCGGCGGAATATGGGGTAAAACCCAGGAACGCAGCCGAAGGGGACGGCGACGAAACCAACTCAGGCCCAAGTATGCTGCTGTGACCAGAGTAAAGCAAAGGCCCAGAGGGAGCACTGTTTCAAAGGGCAGCTTTAAAAACTTCGGGAGTGCAATGGGGTCAAACAGGAACATCACCCCTCCAATGGCAAACAGTCCCAGCCAAAAGCTAAAGTTGCAAAAGGCAATGATGCGGCTAATTTGCGGAAGGGTGAGCCCCCAGGCGGTATACATTCGATAGCGAAGGGCACTGCCGCTGAGCAG
Organism: Lyngbya confervoides BDU141951; assembly: GCF_000817775.3. Lineage (GTDB taxonomy): Bacteria > Cyanobacteriota > Cyanobacteriia > Thermosynechococcales > Thermosynechococcaceae > Lyngbya > Lyngbya confervoides. The sequence continues at coordinate 3,570 of NZ_JTHE03000026.1, read as the reverse complement.
GGCAAAACCAACGCTGTTACTGACGGCGTAGCTCACCAGGGCTGCCTGGGCTGATTTTTGCCAGGCCAACGGGACCTTGATGTATCGCAAAGCCAGGATGTCATAGCCTGCCAGCACTGCGTAATTCGCTCCCGTGAGCCCCAGAGCCAGAAGAATCCAGGGCGAGGGAATCGATCCCAAGGCTTGGAGCAAGGCAGACCAGGAATATTTTTGCACCTCCTGAGCGATCGCCCAAACCGCAAGACCAAAGAGACTCAGGCCCAGGAGCCCCGAAGTCCATTGGGATAGACGCTGCCAGGGGAGGCCCAGTTGACGAAGCAAGCCAGGGTTGAAATAATCCCAGAGGCGATCGCCCGAATCTGCTCGCACCAGGGCAAGGACCACCTCGGGCAGGGTCGTTAAACTGGGATAGACCAGATATCGAGGCTCCCAGCGCGGATCAAACTTATCCTTGTAGGCGTGTAATCCCTGAAAGTTGTAGAACTGATTCAAATGCTCGTACAGGAAATGTAGCACTCGCTCTAGTCTGCGAGATGTGGAGGATTGTCCCACCCCTGAAAGAGCCGAAAGTCCTAAATTAAAACCGTCGTATCCTTGCGCTTGGAAGTGCTCAAACAACGCGATAAAGAGAAAATCCATGATTCCATGCTCTACAACCTGTCGGCGACGCATTAAATCAATGGTGGCTTCATTGTTTTGATATTCAGGAATGACATTGGCAAAGGCCTGAGGCGTCCCATCCGGGGCCAGCACCACGGCAATTTCACTCTCGCTCAAATAGGTGCGATCAAACCATCCTAGGGAAAACTGTTTTTCAGCCCCCTGCATCATCGCTAACCACTCATCGCTAATGGATTCAAGCTGATCTAATAACGTCCCGGAAATAGGCGGTTGATAGAATTGAAGGCGATAGCCTGCCTGGGTGAGCTTATTGAGAGAAGATCGAAGTTTACGTCCGGCCTTTCCCTGCAAGGTAAAGCGCTGCAAATCAACAATCCCTTCTTCGCCAATTTTTAAGCTTTGCCAGCCCATGGACTGGTAAAGCTTCAGATCCTGAGGCAAGACCTGATAAAAGGCGGGCAGCCAGTCATTGCGGTGGCAAAATATCTGAAAACTCTGCAACACCTCCTGGCGCTCCGCGGGTGGCCCAATCGGATCCCCCAAGGCTAGGGCCGTCCGCCCTTTGGGGACATAGGCAATGATGCTTTGTCCCGAGGGGCTGAAGAAGTAATATTTATCGGGAAACAGTGTGAAACGGGCCAGGGAAGTACAACCGTACTGATTGACAATGGCTGTGGCGCGCTGCCGGTTTGCTTCGCTTTCTGTCTGGCTTAGCAGTACCGGGCGCAGAATCATCCAAAATGCGTATCCCAGGGAAACGGCCCCCATGAGATAGATGGAGTTGGCAAAGAACTGGCCGTAGCGGTTGGTGGCCTGCAAGCCCGCATTATCCGCGGTAAAAAACATGGCCAGGGTTTGCCGGAACGCCTCTAGCAGATTAAACTTCACTGCATAATGCTGATCTAGCCATAGGAAGCCCAGGGTGCCGTAGGCCAGGGTAAAAATCAATGCCCCCCCCAACACCCGGATTCCCTGACGAATGGAGGGCGGATCGGACTGGGCGGTAAAGTGCGATCGCAGCAGGATTAATTGCAAAAGCAACGTCCCAGACAGTAGCGCCTCCTCATAGTCCAACCCCTTGAGGAGATGACTGACAATGGAAACCATCAATAGCCCAACCGCGAGCCGCCATGCCCAGGTTTTGCGTCGCAGTAACCGCGTGGCCAACGTCAGCAGAAAAAAGCCTGTTAGCGCCGCAAAAATATGTCCCCCCGCTCTGACTTCAAAGGGATAGAGATCGGCGAGCCATTCCCAGCGGTTGCGTAACCCAGGGGTAATGGCCGAAATAATATTAACCCCCCCGACCAATGCCGTGAACAGCGGAAGCATCCACAGCAATCCTTGAACCACCGGAGCGCGATATCGCATCATGGATTTTGAGGGACTCCATTGCTATCTCTATAAAATCAATCCGTTCCAACCCATTCCAACTTCGCCGGCTATACCGTTATAGGTAATGGTAATAGGTGGAAATAATTCGGCTTTTTTTGGTTTTTAAGGCGTTTTTTAAGAAATATCCAGTTTGATTGTGTAATAAATTTTCCCACCAATGGTGGGTGACCAGCATGGGGATAATCACGGTGGAAAAGGACGCCTGATTTTGCGCTTCAAAGTTGGCCACGAAGTTGGCCAGCGGTTCAGCCACCGTGCGGTACGGGGAGTCTAGAATAACCAGGGGGATATCTCTTTCCAGGGTTTCCCAGTCCTGGCGAATGTGATCTGGTTCTTGTATGCCCATATCGACATGGACTGCCACAATCTCTTGGGCAATGGTGCGGGCATAGTCCAGGGCTGCAATTGAACCTTGATTGAGTTGCCCCACTAAAACAATGGCAGAATGGCGGGGAGGGACCGGGGGGGGCACCGACTGGGTGGGGGATGGGGGCTGAAGGCTTAATCTGGCATTCACATACCGATAATGGCGACGAATGGCTAGGAACAGCGCCACCAGCATCGGAATGGCCAGCACCACTACCCAGGCGCCCAACCGGAACTTTGTGGAAATGATCACCAGCAAGACGCCCATCGTGGCGAGTCCTCCCAGTCCATTGACCAGGGCACTGCCCAACCAGCCGGAACGGCGATCGCTCAGCCAATGGCGCACCATGCCAAACTGGGACAGGGTAAAGGAGGTAAATACGCCCACGGCATACAGAGGAATGATCCGATTCACGCTGCCCTGGAAGATGAAGAGCAGCACCGTGGCGAAACCGCTCAGCAACAGGATGCCATTGGAATAAACCAGGCGATCGCCCAAGCGCATGAGCTGACGCGGCAGAAATTGGTCCCTAGCCAGCAGCGAAGCCAGCCTGGGGAAATCGGCATAGCTCGTATTGGCCGCTAGGATCAAAATTAAGAGCGTTGCAGCCTGGAGCCCATAGTAGAGCGGCCCCGTTCCTAGAATCTGTCGTCCGAGCAGGGATAAGACCGTTTCTCCCTCCGTCGGCACAATCTGATAGGCATGGGTGAGGAAGGTAATGCCTAAAAACATCGACCCCAGAATCACGCCCATGGCCAGCATGGTGCGTCGGGCATTGATCCACTCCGGTACCCGGAAGACCGGCACCCCGTTGGAAATGGCCTCAATGCCCGTGAGCGCTGTGCAGCCCGCTGAGAAGGCCCGGAGAATTAAGAATAAGCTCACGGACTGCTGGGCGGGGATGCTGGGTGGCGAGGGCGGGGGAACTCCCAGGATCTGCTGCCCCAGACCCAGGAGCAGCAACCCAAAAATGCTGAGGATAAATAAATAGGTGGGCACCAGAAACAAGCGACCCGATTCCCGCAGCCCTCTCAAGTTTGCCAGCATCAGCAGTCCCACAAACAAGATGCACAGTTCTGTGGTCCAGGGGGTGAGGGCGGGAATGGCCGAGGTGAGGGCGGCTGTGCCAGCGGCAATGCTAACCGTCACCGTTAGCCCATAGTCAATCATCAGGGCGCTGGCCGCCACCA
>NZ_JTHE03000025.1:325-6187 GCF_000817775.3 Lyngbya confervoides BDU141951 | reverse complement strand
GCGGTCAGAGCTGGCAATCATGGAACTTGGTCGCCAGGTTGGCGAGTGAAGAGGGACAGGTGATCGGCGATCGCCCCTATTTTAAAGCGTCGCTTCGACAGTCTGATTTTGCCCTCTCTCCAAACCTCTCTCCCAGCGGGAGAAAGGCTTCAAACCTGAATATCTATTAGGCCAGAGTGCCCGCAGCTAATAGCTGGGCGACCGAGAGGGTGAGTTCGGGAAGAGTGGGAGAGGCGATCGCTTGCTCACCCGCGAATACAGTTTCTTCGTAAAATCCTTCTTCCCACTGGAGTACGGTGACTTTGGCCGTGAGCGGGTCAACAATCCAATATTCGGGCACTTCAATGGCGGCGTATTCAGACCGTTTGTAGCGGTAGTCACGAGTGATGGAGTCGGGTCTCACCACTTCGACGATGAGTTGCGGTGGCGTTTGAAAGACTGCGGATTGCCCCAGCAGTTCTTTGACTTGCTCGCGGGTGACCACACACAGGTCGGCGAGACGCGATTTGTTGAATCCGGTTCTGACTCCGGCTTCGCGAAAGGTCAGCTAGGGCAAGCCGAGACGGTGAATTTCGAGATCAAGTTGCTCTTCTAAAAACTGTGTAATCAGGAGATGTTCTATATGCGATGGATTTCTGACCACAAGTTGGCCATCCACCAGTTCGTAGCGGTTATCCGTGCCGTCGTCATAGGCCAGATAATCCTCAAAGGTGAGTGGCTGGGTAGCGGTATTGACCATGAGAAAATCACTAAGGTCGGCTGCTTTTAGTTTAGATGAGGGGGGGCAGGCAGCATCTTAGAGAGAGGGGCGATACGGGCCTCTCATCTTTCGGCGATCGCCCGCCGCCTTGATAAAACCGGCCCCCCCTTGATGCAATTGGGAAAATCGATGCTGAATAAACCAGGCTTGAGTCAGCCTGCTCAGCCTAAGGCTCCCGCTTGAAAAATAATGTCAGCCGTTAGCTCAAGCTCAGGAAACAGTGGGGAGCGAATGGTATCACTGCCGCGAAACTGGGTCACTTGATATTCATCTTCGACGAGGCACAAATCGATAGAGTTGGCTGTTTGGGGCTCCCAATATAGCGTCGTCCGCCCAACCCCAGATAATCGACAATCCAATATTCTGGAATCCCTAAGCTTTCATAATCCACCAACTTTTTGCCGTAATCATCGCGCCAGTTCGTGCTGACGACTTCGATCACGAGGGGCGCGGAGGTTCCCTGGGTGACTGTCGAGGCTTTTTTCCAGAGGGGTTCGTAGGTCAAGGCCGGGCGATTGAGCAGCACGACATCCGGTAGATAAGCGGTGTCTTCGTCGGGCAGTTTCACCAGGGCTTGTTTAGGCAGCAAGAAGGGCTGTTGTAACCGATGTACCTCTAGCAGTAAGGCCAAATTGAGAAAGGAAATGACTGCTTCGTGATCGCCAGTGGGTTGCCTTTCGATGGGGGTGCCGTGGTGCAGCTCGTAGCGACGGTTATCGGGCTTCCAGTCGATGAATTCGGCAAAGGTCATTAACTGGGCATCGGGGAGGGGAATGGTGACCATGGGAGTTGCCGGGGCAGACAAATAGCATCAGAATAGCTCAGTTCTGAGGGGGGAGTCCGGACAGGGATTAAACCGAGAAAGATAATCCGGGCTCCGCACCACCCACAGTTCCGCTAAACCAGAGGAACAATCGCCTGACGGCATCTGAAAATTGGCAAAGAACACGGCCCATCGGTCAACAAGATGTAACGGTTTTGACTTGCCTGGACGATCGCGATGGGTTAAATATCTGACCCGTATTGCTCGCGAATACGATGTCTCAGCCGGAGCGAGAGCGGTTGTTGCATCTGGTGATGGTTCGCCGGAGGGGGTGCGGTCTGTCATCCATAGGTTGCACAAACTCCAGTATGCGGAGCAGGCGACGTGGAGTCAGGCGATCACGATTCCGGAGTCGGGGATTTTGATTACGCCAGAGCAGGGTGAGGTGTTTAGCCTGTTGAGGCGCGATCGCTTCCTGGATTAATCGAGACAGCCGCTTAGATTTATCAAACTTCAAGCGGCTTTGATGTTTTTTGATGTTAAAAGGCGATCGCTGCTTGAAATAGCTACAATCCTGACTAGCAGCAAGGTACTGCTTAGTAGCTCGTAAGTTTGATCAGTTGAGGCTATTGATGAACCTTGAGATCTCGCTAAAGCGTGTAATTCAGTTAATGTCTCGCTTTGTGACTGAGATCAAAGGTGAGGCGTCAATAGGGCGGACAGATCTTAACAAGGCGGCTGAAACCATCCTGATACCTATACTTAATGAGATTTACGGCTGGAACTTAGAGAATGTCAATTACGTTGAGGACAATAACAACCATCCTGGTATTGATTTAGTAGATAAGGCAGCTAGGATTTGCATTCAGGTCACTGCAACTACAAGCGCCGAGAAAGTCAAGCATACTCTTGATCAATTCATCAAACATGAGCAGTATCTTGAATATGATCGTCTGATTTTCTTCTTTTTGCAGGAAAAGAAGGGCAGCTATCCGGAAAAAACAATTCAGAAGATTGTTCAGGAAAAGCTGACTTTTGATATTCAAAGAGATCTTTGGGATTATCGCAACTTACTCAAAGAGATTTCTAACTTTCAAATAGAACGAGTCAACAGAGTCCGAGAGATCTTAGAAGCCAACTTTAGTGAAAATAAGCACTTGTTATCTACATCAGGTCATGAGATTTCTTTTCAAGATCGAATTACTAGGTTCAAGAAACTTCAAAGAAAGGCAAGAGCATCGTGTATTGAGCGCTTTCGTATTGCGGTCGCGAGTCGAGAAACAGCCATTGCGCTGGCGGAGGATCAATCTTTAGGGAATCCTCCCGATTCTCTGACCCTTAAGTCTGGCAGTGTGCATGTATTGACTGGTGAATTGGGACTTGGTAAGACGCTAATAGCTCAGCGCCTATTTCAACTCACTCTCGCAGAAGCTATCGACAATCCAAAAGCACCTATCCCTATCTATATAGAATCAGGGCAATTGCAGAAAGGTGACTTTCTAGAAGAAATAGTTGAGACCGAAGCATCGGGTCTTGGAGATTTTGAAGTACAAGGAGTCTCTATTTTTTTAGACGGTCTTGATGAGGTTGATTCTCGGCTAGCAAGTCAACTACTGAGTGAGGCCTATGTACTAGCAGACACCTTACCCAAAACGAGTGTTTTGATCACGAGCAGACCTATTCCATGCGTGAATGAATTAGTGAAAGGCGCTAACATTCCAGTCCCACCATTATCTGAGCGGCAAGCATATGAACTCATCGAGAGGCTCTCTGGGCAGAAAGTAATTGCAATGACCGTCTCAGGGTGGACTGAGTCTGTGAAAGATGCAATTCGTCGTCCCCTGTTTACATTGATTTTAGCCAATTATTTGCAGCAGAACACAGCTCAGGCTCTACGTTCTGAAGGTGAGTTACTTTCGTGGTTAGTACGAGATGCTTTAAGAAGAGCAAAGGTTAATTTTTATGACTATATGCCTTTGTTGCAGCAGCTTGCGGTGCTCGCTACTGAGAGTAGCAATGGATGGGTTAGAGCAGCAGATTTAGCATCAATCGAAAATGTTTGGGAGCCTCTTCTAAAAGTTGGGTTAGTAGTAACGCGATCGCGCGATGTTATTTCCTTTCCGTTACCCATTTTGACTGAATGGTTTGCGGCTCAGAGCCTAGCTGACGACCCATCCATTATTGGAGACTGTGTTCATAGCCCTGAGCGTCTTGAAAAGTGGCGTTATCCACTTGTAATCGCAGTAGCAACTTTGAGCCATGATTTAGCTTCCCAACTATTAGAACCGATTGCTGAAACGTATCCAACGTTTGCTGTAGAAATAGTAATGGCTAGTTCTAGCCGTTGGGGAACACGTGAAACTCCACTACCTTCGGCTCAGCAGTGTGGACGACAGCTGCAACAGGCTATGCAAGCTTGGGTAAACGGCTTTGGAAAACTCTCTAAAATAATTTCACCTGCCCGAAAAGATGGCTCACTACCATGTGTGGGCACGCGAATAACAACAGGAACCCAAAATTATCTCCAAGCAGCTTGGTACAAAGGCTCTGAAAATTTAGGAGATACTGTTGACTTACCCATGCATTGGGACAGCAGTCATTCGCAGGAATGGAACAATTGGACTTACGGAAAAATGTCACGACCGAGCCATGAATCAGCTTGGGCTTGGCGGTGGACACTCGATAGTCTGAGCAATCATCTTGGGTGCAAGTTAGAGTTCCCCAGTCTTGAAATCGACAGTGAACCATTTATTCGCGAAGCAGCGTGGCGAGCCACATTGGCTATTGCTAGGCGTGAGAAAACCCTTAGCCACGCTCGGCAAAATTGGTGGGGTTTGGAAAAAGTACCGCTTACTAATTTAGATGAAGCTCTTGCCTATATTGAAGACCAATCAACTCACCATAATTGTTGGATTACTCTTTCGGATTTTGGCACTCGGAAACGACAACAAACTCTATACCTCAAATATCTACGCCAAGAGATAAACCGATTGAGAAGGGAAAATCAAACATATCTATTCTCACCCTGGATTGGACCAGACTTGGCGCAAGGCAAACGTCTTTGGGAGCTATATAGTCCGCAACGTTTACAAGAAAGAATTCAGATGGGTTATCAGGCGGCTCTCGATATCTATCAACAGATAGTAGAAACCTGGTTTTTAGAACTGAAGCCAGGGTTTCAGATTGCGGCCACCTTACCAGCGCGATTAGTAGGATATCTTTCGCCACTACCTGGAGATAATGGCTGGGATACTGAAGAACCCCCACAATTTCACTGGTTTTTGGAAGCTCTGCCAAAGGAAAAGGCAAACACGGTTGAGATCAATGCCCAAGAAGGGCCTTTTCGTGATGTTCAGCGGGAGCGAATAGATAGGGTACAGAAACGAATTGGTATCTTAAGGCCTGAATCAGCAGTTTGGATTCGCTATCCTCCGATGGGTGGAGGGTTGTCAGAAGAATACTTTTTCGGTCATAGTTCTGCTACTTCTTTGGCATATTCCTGGTTACGACAGGATTTGAAAAAAGTATTTGGAAATAGCAGTTTTATTCGCTCAACACGCTTTTGATTCTCAAGAGCTTCAGAGATCTGGAAGCCTTCCAGTTTAGTCAAAAAAAATCCTATTTGATAGCCTATACAGATTTATGAGTAATCCAATTGTCACTAAAGTCATTGAAGAGATGAACGAGCTGCCAGATAATTTGCAACAGCAGGTATTAGAATTCGTTGAAACGCTGCGGCAGCAACATCTCCAAACTGCTAGCAATGCCTGGGATGTTCTCGAATCTCTCACAGGCACCGTTGAAGCCCCTGCCGACTGGTCAGCCGAGCACGATCATTACCTCTACGGCACCCCCAAACACTCGGAATCTGAGTCATGAGTCGAGAGCGCCTATTCCTCGACACCGCCTTCATTCAGGCATTACTCAACCCCAACGACGAATACCACCCACAGGCCAAGCAACTCTTCCCCCGCGTTCGCGCCGCGTCAGAAGTGTGGCTCACCGAAGCCATTTTGGTCGAAGTCGGTAACGCCCTCAGTCGCCTCAATCGCAACGGTGCCGTTCAGTTTATTCAGCAGTGCTAGGGCACCGATAACATCCGAGTCGTCAGCGTCGATACCGCCCTCCTTACACAAGTCCTCGACCTTTACCAATCTCGCCCCGACAAAGACTGGGGACTGACCGACTGCATTTCCTTCATTGTGATGCAGCAGCAAGATTTAACAGATGCGTTGACCAGCGATCGCCATTTTCGCCAAGCAGGGTTCCATATCTTGATGACGAAAGCAGGCTGAGGCGTTCACTATGATTTAGAGAACAGCGATCGGCGCTCAACCGG
>NZ_JTHE03000025.1:0-315 GCF_000817775.3 Lyngbya confervoides BDU141951 | reverse complement strand
TCGCCTCAATAAACAATAAACGTAGTTAACAACCGTTCCGAAGATTCCAGCCAGGGAAAACGGTACGATTCTCAACCGAAAATGGCCGGATCTTCTACGGCGCGATTTCAGGTGGCAGTAAACAAGCTCATTCCCGTACGGCGATGCGGTGGTTGAGCAGGACTTGAGCGAACATCCCGAAATCAACGCCAAGCTGGACTATCCCATCACAGTCAGCCCAGACGGCATTGTCAGCCTAGATTGTGCAGTACCCTCGAGTCCCGTAGTCAGGATGTGGTGATTAGCAATTCGCCCTTTGGCCGTCGTGAGCAGGAC
>NZ_JTHE03000024.1 GCF_000817775.3 Lyngbya confervoides BDU141951 | reverse complement strand
ATCCCCAAACATTGCATACCGTCCACTGTCACGGTGAGGTTGGATGCGGCGGGGAGATGGTTCGTCTCGATTTTGGTGGATGAGCCTGAAATCAAGCCCTTGAAGCCATGCAATAGCAAGATTGGGATTGATTTGGGAATCACCAGCATGGCAACGCTCTCCACTGGGGAGAAAGTTGCCAATCCTAGACACATCAATAAGCTCTATCAACGATTGCGAAAAGCTCAAAAGGCTTTGTCTCGGAAGTTGAAGGGCTCGAAGAATCGAGCCAAAGCACGCTTGAAAGTTGCCAGGATTCAAGCTCGGGTTCAGGATTCGAGACAAGACTTTTTGCACAAACTGACGACTCAACTGATACGCGATAACCAAGTGATTGTGGTTGAGGACTTGGCCGTGCAAAACATGGTGAAGAACCGCAAACTGGCAAGAGCCATCAGCGATTATAGCTGGGGAGAATTGGTCAGGCAGCTTGAATACAAAGCCGGATGGTACGGACGCAAGCTGATCAAAATAGACCGATGGTTTCCCAGTTCTCAGCGCTGCTCGCATTGCGGTCACATGGTTGATCAGCTGCCCCTGTCGGTCCGTGAATGGAAATGCTCTGAATGTGGCACCCATCACGAAAGGGATATCAATGCAGCACAAAACATTCTTGCCGCAGGGCTTGCGGTTGAAGCTTCTGGAGCGAGTGTAAGACTTGATGGGCCTTCGCGCTGATAGCAACTGCAATGAAGGAAGAATCCCCGTCCTTCTTAAGGCGGGGAGTTGTCAAGAAATTAGGTAATATTTGCTTGTAAACAGAGTTTTTCCTAAATATGTCCATAAACGTGGGGGACAGTGCCCCTGATTTTTCCCTTCCCGGTAAAAATGGCAAGCCGGTGCATCTCAAGGCAATTCTGAAGGAAAAGCCAGTGGTGCTTTATTTTTATCCCAAGGATGACACGCCGGGCTGCACGAAGGAGGCTTGTAGCTTCCGGGACGCCTACCAAGAGTTTCAGGAGGCTGGGGCCGCGGTGATTGGCGTGAGCGCAGATTCGGTCGAGTCGCACCAAAAATTTTCCCAGAATCATCAACTGCCCTTTGAACTGTTGAGCGATCGCAATAATCAAGTGCGAAAGCTCTACGGTGTCCCGGCCACCTTCGGACTCTTGCCAGGGCGGGTTACCTATGTAATTGATCAATCCGGAACGGTTCGCCACCTGTTCAATTCCCAGCTCAACATTAAGGGGCATATTGAGAATGCCCTGACGGTGCTCAAGTCGCTCTAACGACCTAGCCGGTGCAGATCATTAATCACATCGGCGCAGGTTTGGGTGATCTGTTCCAGGGCGGTGCGATCGCTGCTGGGCGGCGGCGGCGGAATCAGTTCCCCAAATCGAACGGTAACGGGAGCTGGCCTGGGAAAAGACTGTCCCTTGCCTAAAATGTGCTGGGTTCCCCACAGACAAACGGGTAACAGGGGCGCCTGGACTTTTTTGGCAATCATGGCTGCCCCTAATTTGGGGTGATAAATGCGGCCATCGGGGGTGCGGGTGCCCTCCAGGAATAACCCCACCGCCCAGCCATCGGCGATCGCCTGCTGCGCGGCGCGCAGCGCCGCGCGGTCGGCTCTCCCCCGTTTCACCGGGTAGGCCCCGTACCAGCGAATTAAGGTGGAAAGCACCGGAATTTTAAACAGCTCTTCCTTGGCCATAAACGCGACCGGGCGACGGACGCAATTTGAGAGGAGGGGCGGATCAAAATCGCTGGCATGATTGCAGACCACGATGAGGGGACCCTGCATCGGCACTGTTTCAGCCCCATAGATTCGCCCTCGAAACGCCAGGTGGAGCGTTGGACTCACGATGGACCACTTAAACAGGTGATACAGGACCAGGCTAAGGATCGGCTCGCGACCCATGGCTGCTTGGCCCATAGATTCTTGATCCACAGACTTTTGATCCATAGATTCTTGATTCATACTGGTTCTCCTCCTGCCCTAGGGAGCGATCGCCTGGAGACTTTCGAGATCGCTCACATTGGTGAGGGCCACTCCTGGACAGGTCCGCTTGATCAAACCTGTTAGCACCTTTCCTGGCCCCACTTCAATTACCTGTTCAATCCCCCGGCGATTAAATTCCAGGCCAATTTCTCGCCAGCGAACCGGGCCAGTCATTTGGCGCACTAACCGCTCCTTGAGCAGTGGGGCCTCGCAGGTGGGCTGCGGTTCTACGTTTGAAAGGACCGGAATTTTTGCAGTTTGAAAGGCAACAGAGTCCAATAGCTCTTTAAACTCCGCGGCGGCGGCCGTCATCAAGGGTGAGTGAAAGGCGCCGCTGACGCTCAGGGGAACTTTCCGCTTCACCTTAGTGGCGGCTAGTACCGTGTCAATGGCTTCCTGGGTTCCTGAGAGAACCACCTGTCCCTCATGGTTATCGTTGGCAAGGACAACATTCTGGGTTTGATGGACGATCTCCGTGAGCTGTTCGCGATTAAACCCAATCAGGGCCACCATGGTGCCTTCAGAGGCCTGGCTCATCAACTCAGCCCGACGCTTGACCAGACGCAGGCCCGCCTCAAAATTGAACACCTGCGCCACATTCAAGGCCACATACTCTCCCAGACTATGCCCGGCCAGGAGAGCAGGTGCTGCTTCAGCGCGGCTCTGAAGCAGCAGCTCGGCCAGAATTGATGAAAGCACGTACAAGCAGGGCTGAGTGTAGAGGGTGTTGGATAGCTTTTCCTCCGCTGCTTGACACAGGTGGGGCACGGACCACCCTAAAATCTCTTGAGCTTGGGTAAATCGGTCTTGCGCGATCGGGTGATCGATCAGATCCAGACCCATCCCGGAAAATTGTGAACCTTGTCCAGGAAAGACCCATGCGATTTTTGTCATGTTTTCCAGATCAAAACTTGGCGTCAGCTTCGTATTGTCTCAAGCTTTGGTCGCCCTGAACAAATTAGTTCCCTCAAGCTTGTGGTGGGGAGAACAGGGGCATCGGCTTCCCTGAGATCCCCGCTGCACCGGGTGGCGCCACCACTGTTTAAGAAGACGTCTTGAGAAGACGTCAAAGGCAGGTCAGGCTTCCGCAGGTACGGGGGCGTTCGCAGCTTGCTCACGCAGCTGCATTCCAATGACCTGGGTATGGGTTCCCCGAGCCTGGGTCACGCCGATGGTCCGGTCGGCTGCCTCAATCATGGGACGACGGTGACTGACCACTAAAAATTGAGTGTCTTGGGCCTGGACTTGAATGGTTCTGGCTAACTTTTCCACATTGACCCCATCGAGAAAACTATCCACCTCATCCAGGGCGTAAAACGGGGAGGGACGATAGCGCTGGAGGGCAAAGATAAAGCTCAGAGCCGTTAAGGATTTCTCGCCTCCCGACATGGATGCTAACCGCTGCACCGGTTTACCCTTAGGATGCGCCACCAAATTGAGGCCGCCCTGGAAGGGATCTTCGGGGTTTTCTAGCTGCAAGAAGCCATCCCCATCCGAGAGCGATCCGAAGATTTCTTGGAAATTTTCGTTCACCACCTTAAAGGCTTCTTGGAACGCTTGCAGCCGCAGGGTGGTGAATTTCTCCACTCGCAGCAGCAGTTCGGTGCGCTCTTGCTCCAGGGTTTGTAGCTTTTGCGTTAACTCGTCTAGTCGTGCCTGGGTGCGGTCGTACTCCTCAATGGCCAGCATATTCACTGGCTCCATTGCCTCTAGTCGCTGCTGCAGTTGCTTCAGCTGATCCTTCAGTTCTTCCAGACCTAAGGACTCTGGAATCTCGGGCAGGGGATCGGGCAGTTCAGATTCTAGGGCCTGGTGCTGTGCCTGCAGCTGCGTTAATTGGCCTTGATGGACCGCGATGGCCTCCACCAGTTTCTCTCGCTGCCAGGCTAACTGCTGTTTTGCGTCGCTGCGATCGCGCAGCTGCTGTTCCTTGGCATCGCGAGCCTGGCGCTGGGCGCCTATTTTTTCCTCTAACTCCTCCAGGATCAAGCGCAGCTTCAGCAGCGATTCTTCCAAATCCTGTTGTTTTTCTAACGTGTGGTGCTGATCGGCTTGCGCCTGGGCAATTTGTTGCTGGGTCGCTTGAATTTCCTGTTCACCCAGGCTAATCCGCTCACGGAAGCGATCGCATTCGTTGCCCAGAATTTGTAGCCGCTGCTGGGCCTCCCGTAGCGCCGCCTCCCGTTCTGCCACCTGCGTCTCCTGGCGGCGCAGGCGGGATTGGAGGGTTTGCCATTCGCCGTGGGCCTGGGATTGTTCCAACTCTGCCAATTGGGCTTGCAGTTGGGACAGCGCCGTTTCTTGCTGGGGCAACGATTCCTCTAGTTCCAGCAACCGCTGCGTTGCTGCTGAGGCATCCTGGGCGTAGGTTTGCACCTGATCTTGAAGCTGATGGCGCCGCTGAAGAAGCTTCGTTAAATCTGCCTCAAGCTGCTCAGATCGAATCTGGGCCTCTCGATGCCTCTGACGCTCTGCCCCCAGCTGCTGGGTGCGCTCTCGCAACTGCGCTTGACCCTTGGCTAAGGCTTGCTCTAGAGGTTCTATTAACTGATCAATCTCGGTCAGACGAAGGCGCAAGGCCTGAAGCTCACGAGATTCCCCCACGGCTGCGGTGCCGAACTTCAGGGAGGATCGCTGACTGCGGCTTCCGCCGGTCATGGCGCCGCTAGGTTCCAGGAGATCCCCGTCCAGAGTCACCATCCGGAATCGACCCAGGTGGCGTCGGGCGCTGGTTAGAGAGTCAAAGACCACCGTGTTCCCCAAGACGTAGGCAAAGACCGCCGCATAGCGATGTTCAAAATCAATCAGATCTAAGGCGTAGCCGACAGATCCAGCTATATATCCCAATTCTGGCAGGTCCTTGGGATGTTTCAGCTTATTCAGGGGTAAGAAGGTGGCCCGGCCCGCCCGCTGTGCCTTCAGCAGCTCAATTCCCGCTGCCGCCACTTGATCGTCTTCCACCACCAGATGACCTAACCTGGCCCCTGCGGCAATTTCCAACGCCACCTGATAGGGCTTTTCCACCCGTCCCAGATTGGCCACTAGGCCACAGACCCCCGGAATTTTGGCATTCAGGATGGCCTGACTGGCGAAGGTGCCCTGGGCCTCTTGCTGCGCCTGATCCTGGGCCTCTAGTCGATCAAGCTGACGCTGCTTATCGCGCTGTTCTTGGACAAGTCGCTCGAGGGTTTGCTGATGGGTCGTGACCTCTTGATCGATCTGTGCCACGGCCTCGGCCAGGGACTGGATCCGGGTCAGGGATTCTTGTACCTCTGCCTGAATCTCCGTCAGCTGTAGCTGCTGGGTCTGAATGCCAGCTTCGGTGCCCTGGAGTTCAATGCTTTGGGCCTGCTGCTGCCGATCGATCTGCTCTCGGCGCTCCTGGAGCTGAACCTGCTGCGATCGCAGGGGATCTAGGTTGGCCCGCTGCTGATCGATCTGCTGGCGCAGCTGCGACTGTTGCTGAACCCAGGCATCGGCAGAACTGGCGAGATGTTGAGACTCGCGGCGAATTTCCTCCAGGGCCTGTTCAGCCTTCATTTTGGCCTGGGTTAGCTGCTGAATTTCTTCCCCTTCGACCTGCTGCGCAGCAGTTTGCTGCTGGGTAATCTGCTGCCGGTGGCCCAGGATTTGCTGCTCTAGGTTCTCGACCTTTGCATGGTAGCCCTGTAAATTCTGGTGGACCATCTCGTATTGCCGCTCCAGCTGCCGAAGCTCGGCCTCTGATTGGGCGATTTTGCCCTGGATTTTGAGCTGATCTTCCTCGCCCAGGGCCTTCACACTCTCATTTAACACCCGTAGCTGATCCGTCAGCCTCGTGACCTCTTGATCCATGCTTTGGATTTGGGTTTGTAAAGCCGTCTGCTGGGTCGCCTCTGATCTAAGGGTTTGGGTTAAGGCCTCAATTTGGGTGCCCAGATGTCGATGGGCGAGGACGCCTTCCCACTGCTGTTTTGCATGGAGTTCAGCGCGCAGTTGCCGATATTTTTCCGCCTTAAGGCGATCGCGAGCCAGGCGATCGCGCTGCTCCACCAGTTCCTGTTCCACAATGCGGAAGCGCTCCTCTTGCTCCCGGACGCCCTCTAACTTGTCACGTGCCTGGAGAATCTTCCGGTCAAAATCCGCTACTCCCGCCAGCTCATCAATAATTTCTCGCCGCTGCCGCGGATTCATGGTGATAATGCCAGTGACATCCCCCTGGAGCACAACATTGTAGCCCTCCGGATAAATGCGCAGGCGACTCAAATGCTGATGCAGCTCGCTCAGGGTGCAGGGCTGATCATTCATGGCGTAGGTGGAGGTATAGGTTCCTTGCTTTGTCACCCGCAGCCGACGCGTCACGCGCCATTCAGGTCCGCTCTGCTGGGGAGCCGTAACCTCCAAAAGCTTGACCGTATCCGCCTCGGTCGCCGTTGTGGCCCCTGCCGCACTTCCTCCCGTCCTGGAGGGAGGCTCCGCCTCAGCGGGGGCTGAAGGGGGAGCAATATAGTCCTGGGCGTCATCGCCGAGGGTGTCTAGATCAGACTGCTCCAGGGCAAAGCTAACGGTGACCTTTGTTTCCACCACCGAATGGCCGCGCTTAACCTGGCTGTGGTTGACCAGGTCCGGCAGTCGCTCAGCCCGCATGCCCTTCGAACCCGACAACCCCAGGGCAAACAGCATGGCATCAAGCAGATTGGACTTCCCAGATCCGTTGGGACCCGAAATGACCGTAAACCCCTTGAGGGTGGGTACGGCTGTGGTTCCCCCAAAGGATTTAAAGTTGGTCAGTTCCAGCTGTTTAACGTACACTGATTCAGGCTAGGGCAAGGGGCAACAGCAAAGAGGTTTGGGCGCATTTCCCTTTCTTGGCTCGATTGGACCCAGGGGAGGCGTTTCACCCCATAATCCCACAAAGATTACCATGCCTCACCGGTTTTGCAAGGATGTTTCCCTCCGACATACTGGCCAATTGATCTATCAGCTCTCCTCCGATCGCTGCATTTTCCGCTAGCTGGGGTCCGGATCGTTAGGAGATGATAATACTTCAGGCAGAGGCTAGAGTGGGGCCAGTTAAGATTAGATAAGATTGATAGGATTCAGAGAAGACCGACTCGGCTCGCGGGAACCCTAATGCAATAAACGGCTTACCGCTAGAGAATCACGCCAGACCAAGGAAACTAGACACTAGGAAACTAGACAAGGGATAGAGCGATGTCAGCATCCGAATTTTTAAGACCCTATCAGCGATATCGCGGTGCCGTTAAGCCAGAAAACCTGGTCTTTAACGCAAATCTGCAGGAATTTGCCTATCAAGTAGTGTACATCTCTAGCTTGGAATCCAATGGCAAGATTACGCCTGAGGAGTCCTATGCCCAGATCAAAAATCTGTGGAAAAGTTTAAAGCAATCTAAGAAGCACCTGCGGATTGGAGAAAATCCCTTTTCCCCTGATGAGGATCAGGCGATTTAGCCGCTAGCTTTAGCCGCCACGGATGGCGGCTTTCATTTCCCGAACGGCCCGCTCTAGGCCCACCAGCACTGCGCGGCTCACGATGGTATGGCCGATGTTCAGTTCTTCCATCCCTGGCAGTTGAGCCACGGGGTAAACGTTCCAGTAGGTAAGGCCATGACCGGCATTCACCCGCAGGCCTAACTTCTGCGCTAGGGTGCAGCCCTGGGCCAAAACTTCCAATTCGCGGGCAATTGCCACTTCGCTTTGGGCCTCTGCATAGGCCCCAGTGTGCAGCTCAATAAATTTTGCCTCGGTGGCAGCGCAGGCCTTGATCTGGTCGGAGGCTGCATCGACAAACAGGCTCACGGGAATCCCCGCTCCTTGAAGCTGGGTGACCACTTGGATCAAGTTATCAAGCTGGCCAGCGACATCAAGGCCGCCCTCCGTGGTAATCTCTTCGCGACGTTCTGGAACCAGGGTCACATAGTCTGGCTGAATCTCGAGGGCAATGGCCAACATTTCCGCGGTTGCCGCCATTTCCAAATTGAGGTGGGTGCGGACAGTTTCCCGGAGTAAGCGCACATCGCGATCTTGAATGTGCCGACGATCTTCGCGCAGGTGGACCGTAATTCCATCTGCCCCCCCTAGCTCTGCTAGTACCGCGGCCCCGACAGGATCGGGTTCCACGGTCTGGCGCGCCTGACGAATAGTGGCAACGTGATCAATATTGACCCCTAGAGTTGGCACGGTTCTTCTCTCTTGCACTTAAAAATTAGACTGGTGGCGGATCAAGTTTAAAAACTCCTCTCTGGTTTTTTGACTATCCTGAAACACGCCCACCATCGAGCTCGTTACGGTCCAAGACCCTGGCTTTTGAACTCCGCGCATGACCATACACATATGGCTGGCCTCCATCACCACGGCCACCCCTTGGGGATCTAGGGCTTCCTGAATGGCCTCGGCCACTTGGCGGGTCAGTCGCTCCTGCACCTGCAATCGCCGGGAGAACATCTCAACAATGCGGGCAAGTTTACTCAGACCAATGACCTTACGATTGGGAATGTAGGCCACGTGAGCCTTCCCCATGAATGGCAACATGTGGTGTTCACAAAGACTGAACACATCAATGTCTCTAACCAGCACCATCTCGTTGTGATCCTCATCAAAGATGGCACCGTTAATGAGTTTTTCTAAGGATTGGTCGTAGCCACTGGTTAAAAATTTCATCGCTTTGGCCACGCGCATGGGCGTCTTCAAAAGACCCTCCCGCTCTGGATCTTCGCCAACCCCGAGGAGAATTTTCTCAACCGCCGCCGCCATGTCCTCCAGTTCAGGAACGGGCCGATTTGACTCCAAGAGCTGCTCGGCTAGTCCTGCCCCGTTAAGACTGGAGGTGGTGTTCATGGAAACAGTAGACATAAGGAAAGGATAGGTTTATGTGAATATGGACAGCGCCAAATCAAGGCGAATTGGATCCTTTAAAAGGTTCCGGCATTGGGCATGAGCACAATTTCTTCCACCACAGCATGGTGGGGAAGGGTAACCGTCTGGACCATTGCCTGCGCTACATCCGAGGGCGTAAGCATGGCGGCACGGTCAAAGTCTGCATCTACCGTGTCGGTGTCCCAGAGCGGTGTATTAACGGCGCCAGGGCAAAATGCAATCACGCGAATGCCATGGGTCCGCTCTTCCTGGGCTAAGGACTTGGTCAATCCCATCAGTCCAAATTTACTGGCGCAGTATGCACCCCAATCTGGAAAGGCTTGCTTCCCTGCCACAGAAATGACGTTGACAATGGTGCCGCGTTGACGATGGCGCATCTGCGGCAAAATGCTTTGAATGCACTGAAACACACTGGTTAGGTTTAAGGTCATCAGCTGTTGCCATTGTTCCAGGGGCATCTCTGCTAGCGCCCCGGTGTAGGCCATGCCAGCATTATTAACCAGCACCTCAACCTCTCCCAGTTCTGCTTGAAACGCCGTGAGCCGCTGTGGAATTTGCGAGACCTCCGTCAAATCCATCGCCATGACCACTGCCTCACCCCCTAGATGGTGGATTTCCTGGGCAACGGCCTCAAGGGCGGACTGGTTTCTGCTGATGAGCCCAATCCGATAGCCGGCTTTTGCAAAGGCTATGGCACTGGCTCGACCAATCCCCCGACTGGCTCCAGTAATTAAAGCACTTTGCCCTTTAACTCGGGTCATGTACCGATTTTAAGCCTCTACGAAACAACTTTAACCTGCGGATGAAGTAAGGGCATTCCCCAACACTTCCTGCTCACAGTCAACGCTCAGCCGCAACTCAGATCGGCAAGGGGACAACCCTCACCACAATGTAAACAAATGTTAACAGATTAACGGGTCACATTGCGACCCCTCCTCAGGGCGATCAGTGGGGACGAGACAGGATAATGATCTGCTGATCCAGGAGGGAACGTACCTGCGAAAGGGAAAACTGGGTTTCTTCGATGAGCTGCTCGATCTTAGCATTGGGGGCCGCCTCACAGGCCTTCATAAACTTGAACTGCGCCGGGTCAATCTTGATTAGCTGGTAATCATAGTTAAAGAAGGATTGGCTAGGCCAACCTGAATTGCAGGGATTCAGCTCGGCGGTCGCCTCTAGGAGCCTGGCATCCTCGGTCCAGTCTTCACGCTCAAAGGGTGGCTTGGCCAGAAAAAACTCATAGTGGGAGATAGACCCCGGATCGAGGATTTCCACCAAACGATAATAGTCTAACTCCGAGAGATCCTTGGCTCGCTCCATGAGATGGGGGGCCTGACCCACAAGGCGATCGAGGCTCCAGAGATGGGGGTTTGAGAATCCCAGGAAGGAGAGGCCCGAGGCGGCAATCAGCTCAAAGACGGTTCGGATATTGTAGTCAATTTCCTGGGGATGAACGTACATATCAGCAAAGCATTCATCGCGCTGGTTTTCTAAGGCCCAGCGTTCCTTCTCGCGCCGCACGAGGGCGCTGTGATCTGGTAGGGCTTGAAACAGCTGGCGTCCAAGCTGCACCCCATCGGTGTAGTCCCCACGGCGATCGCCTTGGAGGAGGGCAATGGCTTCCTGCATTAGCTTAATCTCCCAGCGGCCTAGCTCCCCGTACACAAAAATATGCAGCAGCCCACCAGGGGCAAGCTTCTGCGCCAGGGCCTGGATTCCCCCTTTGGGATCGGCGGTGTGGTGCAGCACCCCTACGCAATTGATTAAATCAAATTCCCCTGGAAGCTGATCCACATCAAAGAGACTCAGATGGCGGAACTGGACGCGATCGGCCCCAGATCGCTGGCAGCGTTCCCTGGCAACCTCAAGGGCACCGCCACTCAGGTCAATGCCTGTTACCTGGGCTTGGGGGTTGAGGTGCACCAGATATTCGGTGCTCACGCCTGATCCGCAGCCTGCATCTAGAATGTTGATATCCTGGCGCTCCGGCTTGTACCCAGCGCAGAAGTTAAAGGCCGAGATCCAATTCCAGCGCCAGTTATAGCCAGGGGGGGGCTCGTCTAGAAAGGGTTCCGGTGGGAAGGGATAGGTGTCGTAGAGCTTAGCGACGGCGGCGCTGACAGCATTGGAGTCAGTCATGGGAATTCAAGCAATCAGATACTCAGCCCCTTGAGTGTACCGAATCGCGGATACCCCTTTGTTGTCCCCAATGTATGTTCCAGATGGGGATCTGAATCACTCGGTAAAAATCCCTGTGCCAATTTGGGGACAGAGCCAAAGGCCCTCAGCGGGCTAAAAATAAGGTGGCAACCCCAGCAACGCAGACCATGGCACCGAGCCAGGCGCGAGGACTGACCCGCTCTCCCTGGGCAAGGGTGATGGGCAAAATAAACAGGGGGCTGGTAGCCAGCAAGGTTTGGGCAATGCCTGCAGGAGCATATTTATAGCCCACCTGCTGCAGCCAAATGCCCAGATAGGTTCCCCCAAAGGCGGCTAAACATAGGGCCTTAACCTGGGGACTGAGAAAAATTGTTCGACACCATTTCAGCATCAGACCTCGTCCCAGCCCCCAGCTGATCAGGAGCACTAGGCCTGCCCCTATTCGCACCAGAGCGGCTAGCTCGGGATCAATAGCGGTGTCAGTAAGGGCTGCCCTTGCCAAAAGAGCCCCGGTGGAATTGGTCAGGGCGGATCCCAATCCCAAGGTCAAACCGCGACGGAGGTGGGGGTCATGGGTTCCCTCTGGTGTGCGCTCTCGAATGACCCAGGCTATTCCCAGCAGCGTCAGCATTATCCCAGCACAGGCGATCGCAGGGAGGGCTTCTTGTAGAAACAGCCAGGCCAGGGCCGCGGTCACGGCGGGGGCCAGGGCCTCCAGCAATAGGGTACGCCGTGGCCCAAGGGCCTTGAGGGTTTCAAAGAACAGCGTATCGCCCACCCCCACTCCCAGTGCCCCACTCAGGGCTAGGAGCGCTACGGGCTGTAATTCCACGCTGGCCCAGTCCTGCTGCCATAGGGGGGGAGTCAGTAGCAGCAGGATCACCGCGATGGCTCCCTTGGCAAAGTTCAGCCCCATGGGTGCAAACGTCTGACCCAGTCGGGCATAGATCACCGAAGCACCGGCCCAGATGAAGGCTGCGGTAATCGCGGCAAACTCGCCAAGGGGGCTCATGGGCATACCTGTACTGGAAGGGACTTACATTTAGGGAGATTTACACTTGGGGGGGACTAAAGGTATCGCACTGATTCATTTCACCTGTTTGCAGCCCCCGTTTAAACCAGCGAACTCGCTGGGCTGAGGATCCATGGGTAAAGCTGTCGGGAACCACGTAACCCTGGGCTTGTTTTTGGAGGGTGTCATCCCCAATTTGACTGGCGGCCTTGAGAGCTTCTTCGATGTCCCCGGCCTCCAGGATATTTCTGGCTCGGTCAGCGTGGTGGGCCCAGATCCCTGCATAGCAGTCGGCTTGGAGTTCCTGGCGCACTGACAGTTGATTGGCGTCGCGCTGATTCACCCGACCCTTTGCCCGCTGCACCTGTTGAGAGATGCCTAGCAGGGTTTGCACATGGTGGCCAATTTCGTGGGCAATGACATAGGCCTGGGCAAAGTCTCCAGGCGCGTTGTGACGGGTGCGCAATTCTTGATAAAAGGACAGGTCAATATACACTTTTTGATCGGCCGGACAGTAAAAGGGACCCACAGCGGCCTGGGCCAACCCACAGGCCGAGTTCACCTGGTTGCGAAATAGCACCAGTTTAGGTTCTTGGTATGGCCGACCTATCTCTTGGAACAGCGGTTTCCAGGTGTCCTCCGTATCGGCTAGCACCACGGAGACAAAATCAACCAGCGCTTCGTGTTGATCTCCCACAGATGGAGGGGGAACGGCGGGGGGCGGCCCTCCTTGCGGCAGGATAAAGCTGGGGTCGATGCCCAGCAACATCGCGACCAGCACCAGAATGAATCCCCCTATCCCTCCCCCTGCGGCAACGGCCGGTCCCCCTATTCCACGGCGATCCTCAATGTTTAGGCTTCTACGTCCCCGTTGCCAACGCATCCGGCTATGGCTCCCAGCCAAATTTAATTGCCTGGGTATTCTAGCCCAGATTGTGGCTGCGATCCCTCGGACCGAAGCGGTAAGCACTTGCCCGGAACTGGAGCAGTTGCGGACAGCACCGGTTTCATGATTGTGAGGCAGGGGCCCCCTAAAAAAACGTATGTAAATTTTTCTGCTATCGGTATAGTGATAAAAAATCTGGCTATAAATACAGGTAAGTACCGCTATGTCTTCTAAACAGAAAGGATTACTGGCGATCGCTCTATTCTCTTCAGTTTTGATTGTGTCTGGAAGCCTACCGACCTTCTCTGCTGCCCAGTCCCTGGCCTCGGATCTTGGCGTCGAACAAATTAAGGTGAAGGGAAATCGACGGATTGCGGTTCTGGACTTTGATTTTGCCAGCGTGAGTGAAACCGGGTTTGCCCTGGGGCTGTTTGAAAATAATGGGGCCTCTAAGGGCATTAGCAACCTGTTGACGAACAAAATGGTTCAAGATGGCACCTACGTGATGATTGAGCGCAGCCAGGTGAATAAAATTTTAGCTGAGCAAAACTTTGGCCAGAGCGGTCGAGTCGAGCCCAGCACAGCCGTCCAGATTGGGCGGCTGCTGGGGGTTGATGCCGTCATCTTTGGCTCCATTACCCGGTTTTATGTCGAAGAAAAGAAAAAGGGGTTTTCCATCGGCAGTATCTTTGGGAAAGGTCGCAAGCAGGAAACCGCGGCGGTTCAGATCACCACTCGCCTGGTCAGCACTGCCACGGGGGAAATTCTCGGAGCCTTTGAAGGTTTAGGAGAGGTCTCGAGTGAGTCCGCCGGGGAAAGTATTTTGGGCGTGACCACCACCTCTGAATCGAGTAGCCGCGATCGCCTGCTGGGCGCTGCGGCTGAGCAGGCGGTGGACAACGTGGTGAAGGAAATTGCGGCCCTTTCCCCCAAATTAGAAGCTTTGCCAGCGGTTCTGCCCACCGCCGGAATGCTAGTGGCCGATGTGACCAGCTCACAGTTGATTCTCAATAAAGGGGGAGAACATGGATTCCGTCCCGGCATGATTCTTGCGGTACTTCGCGTGGTCAAGGAGGTGAAAGATCCGGTCACCGGACAGCTTCTGCGCCGCTAAACCCAGCCCATCGGTCGGGTGCAGCTGGTGGAGGTTCAGCCTCGGTCCTCGGTGGGTAAAATTTTGGCAGGCCGCGGATTCAAGGTGGGCGATCGCGCCCAGGCGGTGGAATAGGGCCACTGGTTTTGGCACTCCCCCCCGCCGATGCCTTAGGATAAACAGCGTCAGCATTTATAAAACGCTATTCCTGTTGGCGTTTAAGTTTTATCATGCAAGAGTTTTTTGAAAACGTTCTTCGATATCCTCGCTATCTCATTGCCTTGACCGTCGGGGTCTTCTGGAACTTCATTGAGCCGCTGGTGCCCCTGTTAAAGCGACCCACCACTGCCATTGCGCTGGTGGGGATTGTGCTCAGCGGGATTATGTTTCTAACCTTTACCCTCAAGGCGATGCTGGGATTATCGGTATAGACTAAGCTCAGGGCGGAAACGACCCCCATTTATTCCGTTGCAGGAGAGGTGAACCTATGGCTACCGGACGTCGAGTCTCGCGCGTTGCCGAGATGATTAAGCGAGAAGTGAGTCTAATGCTGCTACAGGGAATTAAAGATGAGCGGGTCGGAACAGGAATGGTGAGTGTCACCAATGTGGATGTGTCTGGTGACCTTCAGCATGCCAAAATTTTTGTCAGTGTCTATGGCTCGGAGGAAGCCCGGCAGATCACGATGGAAGGCCTCAAGGCGGCAAAGGGATTCGTGCGGCGAGAACTGGGGCATCGAATTCGGCTGCGCCGCACCCCGGAAATTTCCTTTATTGAAGATCGGGGAATTGAAGAGGGAACCCAGGTCCTGTCCTTACTCAATCAGCTCAGCCGGGAGAAAAAGGTGGCAGACTTTAGTCTGGATTGACACTCGCGCCGTGGTTTGTGCTGGGTCTGCGCACTTCCCAAGGGCGACTTCCATAGGTTGCGATATGTTTGGAACCGGTTTAAAGCAGCGCTTGGGTTTGGAGGGGCAAAGCCACGGGTGGAGGATGAGTTTGATGTTGACCCAACGTGAGCCAACGTGAAGCATCTTTTGCCCGATCTGAGCCACCTGACCCTTGCTGAGCAGGTAGCCCAGCTCATGGTGGTGCGCGCCTCTGGCTATCTGTTCGACCATCAAATTCGCTATCCCAGTTGGGAACCCCCGGCGGCCACCTTGAAGCACTGGCTTCAGGATTTGGGGGTGGGGGGTGTCATCCTTCTGGGAGCCAGTGCGGGAGAGTTGGCTCTGCGGACTCAGGAGCTACAAGATTGGGCCAAAATTCCGCTGCTGCTGGCCGCAGATGTTGAAGAGGGGGTGGGGCAACGGTTTTCAGGTGCTAGCTGGTTCCCCCCTCCCATGGCTCTGGGCGCCATTGCACAACGAGATTTAGCCAAGGCCAAGTTCTACGCCCGCCAAATGGGGAGCTTTACGGCTCAAGAGGCTCTGGCCATTGGTCTGAACTGGGTGATTGCGCCGGTGGTGAATGTCCCCCACAATCCCCACAATCCAGTGATGAATGTGCAGGCCTTTAGCGATCACCCTCAGATCGTTGCTGATCTGGCCACCGCCTATATTCAGGGCGCTCAGCAGCATCGCATCATCACCACGGCTAAGCATTTCCCCGGCCATGGGGACACCGTCATTGAGTCCCCGCTGCAGCTACCGGAGCTTCCCCACCCTCGCCATCGCCTGTTTCAGGTGGAAATTCCGCCCTTTCAAGCGGCGATCGCTGCGCAGGTGGATAGCATCATGAGCGCACACCTGCGGATTCCTGCCCTGGATCGGATTTATCCGGCCACCCTTTCGGACCGAATTTTGACCCGACTCCTGCGTCAGGATCTGGGGTTTGAGGGCCTGATTGTGACCGATGCCCTGGTGATGGGCGCCATTGCCCACCCCTATGGTCCCAATGAGGCGGCGGTTTTGGCCATTGAGGCCGGCGCAGACCTGTTGATGATGCCTGCCGATCCGCCAGGGGCGATCGCGGCCCTGTGTGATGCGGTGGAAACCGGACGCATTGCTGCCGAGCGCATTCAAGCGTCGCTAGAACGAATTTGGCGCACCAAGCAAAAAATCACCACCTTCGGTGCGGACTCCGCATTGCACCCCCACGCTTGGGAGCAGCAGATGCCTTCCCCCATTGACCTGGAGGCGATCGCGCAGCCCCAGTGCCTCCAGGTTATCCGCGATCTGCTGCGTGACTCCAATCAGTGCCGGGGGCAGATCTCTCGGTCCGCCCAGCCCGGCCGCACCGTTATTGTGGTGGATTCCCTGCTAGAGTGCGACTTTTTGCACCCGCAGGCCCCTGCGGTGGCCCATTTGCAATCCCAGGGCTACGAGGTGCAGATGATTGATGCCCACGGTCTGGATCTAGAGCTGGAACAAGATCGTCAGGCTGCTTGGCCGACCATTTTGCAACTGTTTGTGCGCGGCAATTCCTTTTGCGGCTCGGCAGGGCTGCAAGACTCTGCGCGCCATTGGTTTAACCAATTATTGCGTCGCCAGTGCCTGGAAGCCTTGGTGATCTACGGCAGTCCCGATCTGCTGGCGGAGTTCTTCCCCCAGCTGCCTGAGACCCTGCCCTACGGATTTTCCTATGGCCAAATGCCTCTGGCGCAGCAATTGGTGTTAGAGGCGCTTTTGCCGCCCTTGGCTTCCCATGACCTTACCGGCAACTAAACTCAAGATGGATGTATTGTCTCCCGTACAACTCCTGGCCCACCGTGAACAGTTTCCTGCCCTGGGCCATAACTATTACTTTAATTTTGGCGGTCAAGGCCCGCTCCCCCAACCTGCCTTAGATGAGATGGTGCGCGCCTATCAGTATCTCCAGCGCGTCGGGCCGTTTTCCAGTCAGGCCAATGGCTGGGTGAGTGATCAGGTGGAAAATACTCGCCAGGCCATGGCCGCCGAGCTATTGGTTCCTCCTGAGACCCTTTCCCTAACTGAGTCTGTTTCGGGGGGGGGCAATATTGCCCTGTGGGGTTGCAACTGGCAGCCGGGCGATCGCCTGCTTCTCTCCGATTGCGAGCATCCTACGGTCATGGCCATTGGGCGGCAGTTGGGCCATCGCTTTGGAGTGCAGGTGGACATCTGCCCAATCCTGGCGCCCTTGCGAGAGGGGACCCTCGTTGCGACTCTGGCCGCACAGGTCCAACCCCAAACCCGAGTCGTTGCCTTCAGTCACGTGCTTTGGAATACCGGAGAGGTTCTGCCAGTTCAGCAGATTGCCGCTGCCTGCCGAGTGGCCAATCCGAACCTTTTAATTGTGGTGGATGCGGCCCAATCGGTGGGAATGCTGCCCCCTTCGTTGGGATCTCTGGAGGTGGATGCCTATGCCTTTACCGGCCATAAATGGTGGTGTGGTCCCGACGGGCTGGGGGGACTGTATATTCCACCTGCCAGCCTGGATCAGTTTGAGCCCACCTATCTGGGGTGGCGATCCGGTCCTACGGATGCCCAGGGACGTCCCACCCGCTGGTATCCTGACGGGCGCCGCTTTGAAGTCGCGACCTCAGCCTTTCCCCTGGGGGTCGGTTTGCAGAGGGCCCTTAAGCTACATGGCGCGCTGCTGTCGCCTCAAGATCGCTATGAGCGCATCAAGATGCTGGCCCAACAGCTTTGGGATAGGTTGCAATCCATCCCTGGCGTAAACTGCTTACTGCCCTGTGCGCCCGACTCTGGGTTGGTTTCCTTTCAGCTAGAGGGGGTGGATCATTTCCAATTTGTGCATCAGCTAGAGGATCAAGGTTTTCTGCTGCGTTTGATTAAGTTCCCAAACTGCATCAGGGCCTGCGTACATTACCTAACCCTGGAATCGGAAATCGAGGCGCTCTATCAGCAGATTCAGGCAAATCTATGCTAGATCCCTCCATATTTGCCCCTGGGTCAGGGCCTGCAGCCGGTGTGGGGAAGATTCCGGGAATTTACGGATCACAGAAGCCCTGAAATTCCTGTACATTTAAGTAGAATAACAATCTGTCTCTGGGGGGAAGTTCGGATTCTAAGGACCGCACTTGTTATCATTGCAGTCAATGATTCAATCCACCCCATTAACGCCTCAAGAGGCCCTTCAGCTTGCGGATTTTTCCTTTGAGCACACCGTTGTTTCTGTTCTATGGATTCAGCAGGACGCTCGCATCTTCCGCGTCAATCAAGCAGCCTGTCAACTCCTCGGCTATACCCAGGCGGCGTTGGAAAAGTTGTCCGTGTTTGATATTGACCCCAATGCTTCTCCCCTAACCTGGGGGAGTTATTGGCAAAAGCTCACCGCCTCAGGTTGCCTCAGCTTTGCCTCTTGCCATCGGTCCCGGTCGGGAGAACTGCTGCCGGTGCAGGTTACGGCCCATTACCTGAGGATGGGGCAGCGAGAGTACAGCGTGGCCTTTGCCACGGATTTAACGGCCCAGCAGGAGGCCGAAACGGTGCTGCAAAAAACCCAAGAGCGCTATGCTCTGGTGATTAAAGCGGCCAATGATGGTATTTGGGACTGGGACTTTCAAACGCGAACCCTGTATTTCTCGGAACGCTGGCAATCGATGCTGGGCCTAGATCCTCACGAGATGGGCAATACCCTCGAAGACTGGCTGGAGCGAATTCATCCTGAGGATTTAGACAAGTTTCAACTCACCCTGGATCACTATCGCCAGGGTCGGCTAGAGCAGCTAGAGATGGAGCATCGGATTCGGCACAAAAACGGCCAGTATCTCTGGGTGCTCTGTCGGGGGATGGCGCTGCGGGACTATCGGGGTGAACTTTATCGAATTGCCGGGTCCATGACGGATATTACGGAGCGCCGCAGGGCCCAGGCTCAGCTTTTGTTTGATGCGCTCCATGACCCCCTGACGGGGTTGCCCAACCGCACGCTCCTGTTGGACCAGTTGACGGAGGCAATTGCGAAGTACCGGAGAGGCGCCAGCGATGCCTTTGCAGTTTTATTCCTCGATTTAGATCGCTTTAAGCTGGTGAACGATAGCCTGGGCCATCGGGCTGGTGATCAGCTCCTCAGGGCGATCGCTCATCGGCTTTCCCAGGCGCTGCGTCCCGAGGATACGGTGGCTCGGCTGGGGGGAGACGAGTTTATTGTGCTCCTCAAGAAGGTGACCCGACGGGAGGACGCCACTGAAACTGCACAGCGGATATTACAGGTGCTGGCGCTTCCCATTCACCTGGATGATCAGGTATTTTATCCCCGGGCCAGCATTGGAATTGCCCTGAGCGATCACTGCCCCCTGAGCGCGGAGGATTATTTGCGCCGGGCTGACATTGCCATGTACCAGGCCAAAGCCCGCAGTCAGCCCAGCTATGCCCTGTTCACGGCAGAGATGCAGGCCCGCGCTGAGCAGCGGCTGCAGCTAGAGGTGGACCTGCAGCGCGCTATTGCCCAGCAAGAGTTTGAGCTGAAGTATCAACCCATTGTTTGTTTACGCACCCAGCGGATTTTGGGATTTGAAGCCCTGCTGCGCTGGAATCACCCCCAGCGGGGGTTGATTCCTCCCCATCTCTTCATTCCCATTGCCGAGGAAACGGGGCAAATTTTGACCTTGGGAAATTGGGTGCTTCAGCAGGCCTGTACTCAGATGCAGTATTGGAATACCCTGGAGGGATCGCCGCTGCCCCTGTTTGTGACGGTTAACCTGTCTAGTCAACAGGTAAGCCAGCCCAACTTTGCCGGACATATTCAGCAAATTTTAGCCCAGTCTGGGGTCCAGCCTAACCAGATTAAGCTCGAAATTACAGAGAGCACCATCCTTGAAAACACCCAAATTGCGCGGGATCAGCTTCTAGCCCTTAAACAGAACCAGATGCAAATTTGCATGGATGACTTTGGCACGGGCTATTCCTCGCTGAGCTATCTGCATCAGCTTCCCATCGATTACCTTAAAATTGACCAGTCCTTTGTGCAACAAATCCGACACCGCCACGATAACCCCGAAGTGATCCGGGCTATTTTGGCGATCGCCCAGAGTTTAAACATGGGGGTCATTGCCGAGGGCATTGAAACCCATCTCCAGGCAGACATCCTCAGGGAAATTGGCTGTCCCCAGGGGCAGGGCTACCTGTTTGATCACCCCTTAACGGCCCACCGGGCAACGGCCCTGCTCCAGGGCCGTCTCCAGGGTCAGCCTGCCCCCACCGGTCCCACGCAACCTAACCCCATACAGGCACGAATGGCCTCCTAGGGGCTTCGTTGTCCAAGCCACCGTAAGTTGGTTTCTCAGAGATTGGGCTGGAGTGCCCCCTCCTACCCCACAGTTTCGGTTTCCTTGGCCAGGTATTTTTCCAGCTCCGTGAGGGCATCAGCATCTACCTTGGTTTGCATCGGACAAAACTTAGGGCCACACATGGAGCAAAACTCAGCGGATTTGTAAATGTCAGCCGGTAAGGTTTCATCGTGATATTCCCTGGCCCGATCGGGATCGAGGGCCAGCTCGAACTGCCGGTTCCAATCAAAGGCATAGCGGGCCTTGGACAGCTCGTCATCGCGATCGCGGGCACCGGGACGATGGCGAGCAATATCCGCCGCATGGGCCGCAATCTTGTAGGCAATCAGACCGTTGCGCACATCCTCTGCATTGGGTAAACCCAAGTGCTCTTTCGGGGTCACATAGCAGAGCATTGCCGTGCCATACCATCCCGCCATGGCAGCGCCAATGGCAGAGGTGATGTGGTCGTATCCGGGGGCAATATCGGTTACCAAAGGTCCAAGGACGTAGAATGGCGCCTCTGAACATTCCTCCATTTGCTTGCGGACATTAAACTCAATCTGGTCCATGGGCACATGTCCGGGGCCTTCTACCATGACCTGGACATCGTGTTCCCAGGCGCGGCGAGTAAGCTGCCCCAGGGTTTTTAATTCTGCCAACTGGGCGTCGTCGGAGGCATCGTGGGTGCAGCCAGGTCGCAGGGAATCGCCCAGACTAAAGGAGACATCATACTTTTTAAAGATTTCAATGATGTCGTCGAAGTGGGTGTAGAGGGGATTTTGCCGATGGTGGTGCAGCATCCACCGGGCCAAGATGCCGCCGCCCCGCGACACAATCCCGGTAATCCGGTGGCGCACCAAGGGCAGGTGTTCAATGAGAATGCCGGCGTGAATGGTCATATAGTCCACGCCCTGCTGGGCATGCTTCTCAATCACATGCAAAAAATCCTCGGGGGTCAAATTTTCCACATTGCCATGGACGCTCTCCAGAGCTTGATAGATGGGAACGGTGCCAATGGGCACGGGAGAGGATTGAATAATCGCAGTGCGAATGTCATCCAGGTTGCCCCCGCCTGTGGAGAGGTCCATCACCGTATCGGCCCCGTACTTCACCGCCTGCTGGAGTTTGGCCAGCTCCTCCTCGATGCCAGAGGAGTTTGGAGAAGCCCCAATGTTGGCATTCACCTTGCATTTGGCGGCAATCCCAATGGCCATGGGTTCCAGGTTTTCATGGCAGATATTGGCCGGAATAATCATGCGCCCGCGGGCCACTTCATCCCGAATCAAGTCCACCGGCAGTGATTCTCGCTGGGCGACGTAGTCCATCTCTTCCGTGATGATTCCCTGACGGGCGTAGTGCATCTGCGAGACGTTCGCTTGACCGTGACGCTTGGCGACCCAATCTTTACGCATAGGTTTGTCCTCTGACATAAACAGCTTCCCTCCACCGGTACTAACCGGACTCAGGTTCTAAGGGTTTGTTCTCAGCCCCAAGGGTGGGCACCCCTAGCTGTTTTGAATCCTACCACTTTGTTTTAAAGAACATCTGCTTCTCCGGGGACAGCTCTAGTAATCTTAGGGGAATGCAACAAATCGTATCCGTCGATGAAACTTAATTCATGAACCAGCCGGGTGACCCGGCAGCATGGCCTTGCCTTACGCCTTCAGCCCACTCTGATTCGCCTCATCGATCAGCTGCAAAAGCAATTAGCCTCTTGGCCCTGGATCTGGCGGTATGAAACCTTAGAAACCTGGCCCGAGGAGGTTCCGACTGCGGTGCAAGATCGCTACGCGGCTTTGATCAAGGCGCTTGGTCCCGCGCCTGAGGCGGTGGCTGAATAGATGCAAGCTCAGCTGTTTACCTTGCCCCAGCCCGTGCCGATCCATCAACCCCACCTGCAACGGATGCCCCTCACCCCGCCTCCCCTGGATCGCGATCGGGTCGATGCCACGCTCCTAGAGGGTGCATCGGAGATCTGTGGAGCGGCCCTGGACCGGTCAGTGGAACAGGTGGTCCAATAGATGATGGCCCCATGGGTTGTCCCGGCCTGAGAACTGGATTGCGGCGGCAATAATTCAGCAAAGCGCAGGGGGTTGACTCGCGGGTTCCTGGGGTTTGCTAGCATCAACTCAGGCGATCGCTCTGGATTGAACTGGAATCTTGATGAATAGCTGGCGCGCTCTACCCCCGATGCGGGGGAACTCCATGCCAAGGAGACGGGGGATCGGGTTCCCCGGAACCGTCCTGTCACGGCCAAGCTTGGGGATTCGATCCGGTCTTATGTCCATCCTGCTGGCTTTGCAGGTGGCGCTCCCCCTCAAGGCCGCAGACACCCTGCGGGTTCAATATTCCTTTTTGAGTTTAGAGCTGCCCGTGGCCGATCTGGAAGCCTACGCCACCAAGGGGGAGCGATCGCCGCTGTTAAACTCCTACCTCCGAGGACTCAATCCTACCCAACTTGAGGATTTACGGCGCACCTTGAACCAGTCTCTGCACATTCCTCCCCAGGTGCTGGCCCGGTTCCTATCCACCTCGAGTGGATATCGATTTCTAGAAGATCTCAGCCAGCTCGTGCAGGCCGATGCACCTGAAATGGACTCCGTGATTGCCCTGCGCACCGCCATCATTTTGACGGCGGCTCAGGAGGAATCCATCACGCTATTGGGGCTACTGCGTCACTTCCCGGCAGCGGGAGTTCGTGTTGACGTGCAGGAAGGACTGCGACTGTTCAAGCTGCTGCAGAGAGCAACTGCGGATCAGCAGCAGGTTAAGCAGGAAATTAAGCAGCGATCCCTGGACGCAACGGCCTCGATCCGACCCCTGCTCCCTTCCCAGGTGCAAGCCTTAACTCAGGTAGGCCCGTTTCGCTGGCAAACGAGAAGTCTACAACTGCAAGACTCGAGTTCTGAGCGCCTGCAATTTTCGGGCAGCGTCCGGTCATTGCCATTGGATCTCTACCTGCCCCATCGGGGTGACCCGGCCCCTGTCCTCATTCTCTCCCATGGTCTGGGTGCAGGTCGAACCTCCCACACCTATCTAGCCGAACACCTGGCTTCCTATGGCTACGCGGTGATCATTCCCGAGCATTTAGGGAGTTCCGTTGCCTATTGGCGGGCGCTCCTCAAGAGCGAACTGAGCGAGATCTCTCGTCCCCAGGAGTTTATTGATCGTCCGTTGGACATCCAGTTTATTTTGGATGAATTGACCCGTCGAAGTCACCTTGATCCGCAGCTGAAGGGGCGTCTTAATCTGAACCAGGTGGGCATCATCGGACATTCCTTTGGAGGTTATACCGCCCTAGTCAACGCCGGGGGACAGCTGGATTTGCCCCAACTGCGGCAAACCTGCCAACAAGGTTCCCTGCAGGCGTTTAACCCGTCGCTGCTCCTGCAATGCCAAGCTGCTGCCATCTCTGTCCCCCTGCCTAAGTTATCCGAACCTCGCGTGAAGGCCGTGATGGTGGTCAATCCGATTTCCAGTGCGCTGTTTGGCCCGACCGGACTGGAAAACATTCAAATTCCCCTGCTGATGGTGGCAGGCGGCACAGACTACATTGCCCCCCTAGCCCAGGAACAGTGGGCCGCCTTTCAACAGCTGTCCAGTCCTCACCAGCATTTGCTGCTCCTTGATCAGGCAAATCATTTTTCCAGTATCGGCGATCTCTCTGCCCAGGATGCCCTCCTCAATGGTCCCGCCGGTAGTCCAGAGACCATCAGTCGCAAGACCCGAGTCGTCCTTAGGGCGATCGCGCTAAGTTTTTTTGCAACCTATTTGCCTGTGCAATCCAACCCACCGGTCTTTTCTCTGCCAGTCACGGTTAAGTCGCTCAATCAGCCTGATCTTTCGGTGTTTGGCGTCACAATTCGCCCCCAGAAGGAATATTCATTGACTCATGTAAAATAGGGTCACAGATCCAGATACCGTCACCGATCAAACCTGATCGCTCTCCCCTGATTGAAGCAAAGCTTTGTGTTTCCCTTCACTGTCCTGCCATTTCAACCCTCATGAAACATGTTTACCGGCGAGGGCTAAGCGCCCTTGGGGTATTGCTGGCTTGCGCCGCTCTGCGTCCTGTCCATGCCGCTGAGCGCATCTATGCGTCCTATTCTCTGTTTGAGCGATCCATTTCCATAGAGGCTCTGGAGATATTTGTGCGTGAAGGGCGCTACACCGATAACTTAATCACCTATGGCCGCTTCTTTAAGCGTGGCCAGCTAGAGCAAGTGCGCAGTGGACTGCGTGAGCGAGTCGATTTAGACCCGCTCACGATTTCCCAATTTTTATACACGCCCATTGGTGAGCGCCTTCTCCGGCGAATTTCTGAGGTGGTGCAGCCTAAGTCAGGTCAGGGGGGATTCTTTGCCCTCCGGTCGGCGTTGATTTTAGCGGCTGCGCAGGAGGAGGGCCTCACCGCTCTCAACGTCCTCAAGCAGTATCCGACCCAGGGCATTCATGTGGATCTCAGGACTGGGCTGGCCCTGTTTGAAGAGGTGCAAGGGCTCGTAGCGCAGACCAACCAGGTGGTTACCGCCATTGAATCCGAGGCTGGCAAGGCAGAGGTAAGCCTATCGGAGTCCTGGACCCTGGATCTGGCCCGGCCTGGTCCGGAACGCTGGCGCCGAATCTCCTTGCCCCTGACCGATAACAGCAAGAAACGCCTGGACTACACGGGGCGATCGCGATCCTTTCCGGTGGATCTCTATCTTCCTGTCCTGGATCAGGCCACTGCGCGCCCCATGGTGGTCATTTCCCACGGTCTGAACTCCGATCGCACCAGCTTTGTTTATCTGGCGGAGCATCTTGCCTCCTGGGGCTATGTGGTGGTTGTGCCCGAGCATCCGGGCAGTAACAAAGCCCAGCTAGAGGCCTTGCTCAGCGGTCAAGCCAACGATGTGATTGATCGCATGGAATTTCTGGATCGACCTCTGGACATCAGTTTTACCCTGGATCAGCTAGAGCAGCTCTCGACCAACACCCCCGATCTTGCGGGGCGCCTTGACTTTAATCGGGTCGCGGTGATGGGCCAGTCCTTCGGGGGCTACACTGCCCTGGCTCTAGCGGGAGCAAAGCTGGACTTTAATCAGCTTTCAAGGGACTGTGCCGTCAATCTCGATGACACCTTTAATCTTTCGCTGCTGCTGCAGTGCCTGAACCTGCGGATTCCAGTGCAGGACTATCAGCTCGCAGACCCCCGTATCAAGAGCGTGATTGCGATGAACCCCATCGGCAGTAGTCTCTTTGGGCCGCAGGGCCTGAGTGATATTGCCATTCCCACCATGATTGTTGGCGGGAGTGCCGACACCGTTGCTCCCCTGGTGCCTGAGCAGGTCAGACCCTTTAGCTGGCTGACCACGCCGCAGAAATACTTTGTGTTGATCAACGCCGGCACGCATTTTTCCCTGATTCAAGTCCCCGAGGCCGAGGAGGAGGGCAATATTCCTCAGCTAGAGGCCTTTTGGGGACGACGTCCCGATATTGCTCAGGACTATCTCAAAGCCCTGGGATTGGCCTTTATGAACCGTCACTTAAGCGGAATTGAAAGCTACCAGCCATTTTTATCCTCAGGCTATGGGGCGGTTCTCAGCCAGCCCCCCTTACCCCTGAGTATACTCTCTGGAGGCCTGCCCCCTGTTCTTAACCCGGTGCTTGACTCCGGGACTAACCCACCCCAAGCTAGCCAGCCGGGTCCCCTCGTTTTCACCCAGCCCCCGCCAGAGGGCAGCCGAAATTGAGGGAGGATTCAAGATTCTCAGAGAGATCCTAAAAAATTCAGTGGGAAAAGATGCAGTGGGAGAGATTAAGTGGGGTCCATCAGGGTCAGAAATTCATCCCAAATTTTTTGGGTCATTGGACCTGGGCAGTGGGGCAGTGGCCTTTGATCAATGGATCGGATCGGCATAATCAGACGCACGGAGGAGCTGAGAAACGCCTCCTCTATGCCTTCGAGGTCCGAGGGCCTCAGGTGGGCCTTTTGGTGGGGGATATGGTGCTGCTCTAGAATTTGGAAGATATAGTCTCGGGTGATGCCCTGTAAAATTCCGACGTCGTCATCGGGTGTGATCACCCTGCCGTCCCGAATAACCCACAGATTACTGGTGGTTGCTTCCGTAATCAGACCCGCCCCGTTCAGCAGCAGGGCATCGTCTGCTCCCTGCTGCTGGGCCTCCAGCAGGGCCAGAATATTGTTTAGATAATTGCCGGTTTTGGCCTTCGGCGATAGGGCTCGTTGATCATTGCGCAGACGATCGGGAATCACCAAGTTCACGCCTGTCTGGGACAGGGTGGGCGTGGGGTCAATGGCACTGAGAATAATCAGTAGACTCGGCTCAAGGGCGGGACTCGGCTGCAGGCTAATTTTTGACTCGGTTCCGCGCGTGACTACAATTCGAACATAGGATTCAGGCCAATCTGCTTGCGCCAGGGTTCTTTCAACTTCATGGCGAATATGGCGATCGCTCCAGGGAATCTCCAGATACAAATAGTCTGCCGATGCACGCAGTCGGCGCAGATGCGGATCCAGGCCAAAGAGTTGGCCCTTGTAAGTTCTCACCACTTCATAAACGCTGTCGCCGTAGAGAAAGCCCCGGTCCAGGACAGAAACGGAGGCTGTGGGGGCAATAAGGCCGTCAAGATTGGTCAAAATAGTCAACGGTCTGTCTCCACTTCCCGCTTCATGCGCTCCAGGGTCTGGTTCATTTGCTCAAACATTTGCTGCGGGGTCATGCCAAACTGGCCCAGCTGGGTCTTGAGCTGTTCCACCGTCATCTTGGCCATAAAATCATCGGAGAGCTCAAATCGCTTCATAAAGACTCGATAGCGATCCATCATCTCCTCCATTTTCTGGATAAAAATGACTTTCCCCTCACGGTCAAATTTACCGTATTCGCTACCCAGCTGGGTCAAAGACTGGTAGTCTTCGAACAAGCTTTTGGCCTCTTGTTGCACAATGTCTGACTCGAAAAATCCCATGGTGGTTTTCAATGGTAGCGAAGGAAGGATAAATTTTGGCGATGGCTTTTCTACCGATGCAGGCGATTTGCCTCAATGAAGGGGCGCCCCACCCTGCCCAGTCCTCAGCGCCATCTCTGGCCTCAATGGAGTTTAAGACTCTAGCCCTATGGTAGCTCTAGACCTTATTCCAGCCTAGGAAAGATGAATTAGGGAAAACCGAAATAGGACAATAGACCTCCATGAAACCCCGCCCGAGAAAACGATTTGGCCAGCATTGGCTCCAGAGTGCGACGGTCCTTGATCAGATCGCCCAGGCGGCGCATTTGTCCGCTGGGGATCACGTGTTGGAGATCGGCCCGGGTAAGGGGGTGCTCACCGAGCGTCTGCTGGCCCAGGCGGGAAAAGTGGTTTCAGTGGAAATTGACCGGGATCTGTGTGGTTATCTCCGCAAGCATTTCCAGGGTCATCCGCGCTTTGAGCTGGTGGAGGCCGATTTTCTGCATCTTCCCTTTGTGGGGATGCAGGCCGATCCGGTGTTTTCCGAGATCAATAAGGTGGTGGCTAACATTCCCTACAACATTACCGGGCCGATTCTTGAAAAGCTTCTGGGTCCGATCGATCGCCCTTTGGAAAAAAGCCTGGAGGTCATTGTGCTGCTGGTGCAAAACGAAGTTGCCCAGCGAATTGCAGCGGTGCCTGGATCGAAGGCCTTTGGGGCCCTATCGGTGCGGGTGCAGTACCTGGCCCATTGCGAGGTGCTTTTCCCGGTCCCTCCCTCGGCCTTTAAGCCGCCTCCCCAGGTGGAGTCAGCCGTGATTCGCCTCACTCCGCGCCCCTATCCTCATCCGGCTCCCCAACCGCGCTGGATGCGAACCTTAGTTAAACAGGGATTTAGTACTCGCCGCAAAATGCTGCGCAATACCCTGGGGGCAATGTTCACCAAAGATCAAATCACTGCTGCCCTGGTTTCAATGCAGATCTCCCCGGAGGTAAGGGCCGAAGATCTGGGCCTGGATCAGTGGATTGAGCTGAGCCGACGCTTACCCGCTCCCGCTCGTGCCATGGAGGGGGGCGCGGAATCTTAATTTTCGCCGTGGTTCGTCAGCAAAGGGGATCTCCACTGCTACAGTGGGCAATGGTTCTTCCTTGCTGTTGCTGCGCCCCTTGCCTATGCAGTCCTACACTCTTCTGGCTCCGGCAAAAATTAATCTGCTCTTGGAGGTGATTGGCGATCGCCCGGACGGCTACCACGAACTGGTGATGGTGATGCAGAGCGTGGATTTAGCCGATGAGGTGAAGATCACCCCTCTAGCCGGGGATCGCATTATCGTGCGCTGTGATCATCCGATGGTGCCCACGGACTCCAGCAATTTGGCGTATAAGGCGGCCCGGCTGATGCAGCAGCAATACCCTGGCCATGGCGGTGTGGAGATTCAAATTCAGAAGCGGATTCCCATTGGAGCCGGGTTGGCGGGCGGGTCCACCGATGGTGCTGCCACTCTGGTGGGGCTGGATCTGATGTGGAACCTGGGGCTAACCCAGGCGGAGCTGGAATACTATGCCGCTCAGCTGGGCTCGGATGTGCCCTTTTGCGTGGGTGGCGGGACCAAACTGGCCCTGGGGCGAGGGGAAGAGCTCTCGCCCCTAGCCGATCTAGATCAGTGCTATGCGGTGTTGGCCAAGTACGACAGTCTCTCGGTGTCCACGCCTTGGGCCTACCAAACCTATCGGACTCGGTTTGCAGATTGCTACGCGAACAGCCCAGAGGCCCAGGAGGTGCGGCGACGTCAGGGTCCCTCTGTACCCTTGCTTAAGGCCATGCAGGCCCAGGATTATGTGCAGATTGGGCAATGCCTCCACAATGATCTTGAAAGGGCGGTCTTGGATGAGTTGCCTAGGGTGGCAAGGCTGAAGGAGACGTTCCTGAAGCATCAGCCCCTGGGCTGTCTGATGTCCGGATCCGGGCCAACGGTTTTTGCCCTGACCCAGACCCAGGCGGAGGCCCAAGCCTTGGCCCAGCAGGTCCAAGCCGCCATTGCCGATGCGGACCTGCAATGCTGGGTGACCCAGTTTTGTCGGTTCGGTATCTCAGTGCTGGAGCCTGTCTAGTCCAGGGCATGGACGCGAATCCACCCGCCGGCTGGATTAAACCAGCCCTGGACCTGGATCGAGGCGTGATTGGGCAGGCTCTGCAGTTGATCATGAACCTGGGCGTGGAGGGTGACCAGACTCCAGGGAGTCTGCCCCGGAGGATCCAGATGGATCTGATAGTGATTGGGGCCGCAGCGCTCGAAGCGTCCTTGAACGGTGTGGAGGCGCTGCTGCTCGGCCTTGCCCAGCCGTGGGGAGCAGGGCGGCAAGTCTGGGCAATTGCCCGTGGCGGGATAGCGGCTGGGGTCCTCCAGGACCTCGATCTGACGCTGCTTCCAGTCGGGATGGTGGGGGGCTAAATTGTAAAACGGCACCACTGCCGCCGGGGCCAGGGCATCGTTGAGAAGAGCGTTTTGCAGCGATCGCACCTTGAGGGCGCGGGGTTGAATTCCTTGCTGCACTGCCAGGGCAGCGGCCATGCCAGCGGCCTGACCTATGCCGAGCACCAGGGGCTGCAGGCGGGTGGCGCCGTTTGCCATGTGGGAGACGGAAATATTTTTCTCGCACACCAGCAGCCCATCCACCGCCTTGGGAACGAGGGACCCGTAGGGAATGGTGAAGGCTGTGCCGGTCCAGCGCCCTCCCCAGCGCATGGATTTGGGGGCGAGAGGGATGTCTCCGCTGGGGTAATGGTGATCGTTGGCATAGTTGCCAATGGCAATGGCGCTCACCTGTCCCGTGTCATCGCGAGGCAGGGGCGCCACCGCCCCCTGGGGCAGGAGATCTTGTTCAATGACGGTTGTCATTCCCACCAGTCGTCGGCTTTCACGATAGTAGGGATGTAGTGCAAAGGCCCCACCGCCAAGCTGTCCAGGCCGCGAGGGAAAGAGGGAATCCGCAAGTTCGTAGGGGTGCTCTAGATGATGGCTGAGGA
This sequence comes from Lyngbya confervoides BDU141951, assembly GCF_000817775.3. Taxonomy (GTDB): domain Bacteria; phylum Cyanobacteriota; class Cyanobacteriia; order Thermosynechococcales; family Thermosynechococcaceae; genus Lyngbya; species Lyngbya confervoides. The sequence continues at coordinate 37,506 of NZ_JTHE03000024.1, read as the reverse complement.
ACTGGGCAAACTGCTGGCTGTGGGCGTGGGCTTCGCGCAAAAACGCTTGGCGTTGTTGGGCCGATTCAAAGAGCCGGATGACGCCCTGGGCGTAGTCATTGCCGTGCTGGGGCCAGTTGATCATGTAGCGCTGATGGGGAATCGCCCCGTATTGGATAAAGGCATGGGGGCTGTAGCCTTGTAAAGCCTGCTGGAAGGGGCTAGGCCCTGAGGGCGGCGCGACGCGGCCTGCCCCTGGGTCCATAGCAGATTGCAGATAAAACACCCAGGTGGGGGCCTGAACCGGGTAGCGCTGAGTCAGGGGAGATTCCTCCAGGGGGGCACTGGGCTCTTGCCATTGCGATTGCAGCTCCCATCCCAGTCGGTGGGGGACCTCTCCCAGGGCCAGAAGGTCTCCCAGCTCGGTGCCATCCAGGGTCAGGTCCGCATAAACGCTGAGTCCGTCAAAGGCTACGCCAGTGATGCGATCGCCCTCCCGGAATACGGCCTGGGGCTCGTAGCCCTGAATCCATTGTAAATGAGGAAGCTGAGCCACCCAGTCGGCAAAGATACTGGCTCCGGTGTGGGGTTGATAGGTAAAAAAACTAACCCAGCCATGGTCCACCCCGCTTGGTTCGCGGTCCAGGATTGCCCTCAGGAAGGATCCCCACAATCCTGTTTGAAAGGCCGTTAGCTCATTGCCGTCGGGAGCACAAACCCCGGCTGAGGTGAGCATGCCCCCTAGCCAAGGCCCCTCACTGACCAGGATGGTTTCGACGCCCTGACGCGCCGCCTGGATGGCCGCGGCGGTTCCTCCGGTTCCACCCCCCACCACCAGGACCTGCGTTCGAAGAATCTGCTGAGATGGCATGGCGTGCCTCAATAAAGGGTTTCGTTACGAATGACAATCTGCAGTGCCACGTAGGCTGATTCCAGGAGTCGAGGCCTAGAGGGATAACAGTCAATTTGATCCAGCAGCACCTGCACCTTATCGGCAATATCGGCGCTGTTGGTGGTGAGGTCATTGCCCCGAAAGTTGAACCCCGGCAGTAGCGCGATCGCCCCCTGGTCTCGTGCCCACTGCTCTTGATCTGGAGGAATCTCGCTGGCGCGGCCGCTGGTGAGGATGACTTTTAACTGGCGATAGCGTTGCTGCAGCCGCTCTAAAAAGGCCGCTGGATCGGGCTTGAGCTCACTGATCTCCAGCAGTAATACATCGGGTAGCTTATCGCCGGCTGTGTCTAGCTGTTCTAGCACGTCTAGCATGTCTCCATCATCGGTGTGCCAGATGACGGAGACCCCCTGGGAAATTAAGATTTCCCGCCAGACTTCCCCCTGTAAGTTGTAGTTTTGATGCATGAGCACCAGCTTATAGGGGAAATCTGAGCCCTCCGAGGCGTTGGACCGGGTCAGTTCCCGATACTCCAGCTCCGTTTTCCCAATTTTGAGGCGATCGCCCTCCTTGAGGCGGACGGGCATCTCAATCCGCGTGCCATTGAGAAAGGAACCATTGCGACTGCCCAGATCCACAAAGAAAAAATCGCCCGTGCGGGCCAGCTGCAGCAGAATGGCGTGCTCGCGGGACACCATCCGGTCCGACAGAAAAATTGAGCTCTCTTGACTGCGTCCTAGGGTCCAAGAGGTTTGCCCCACCAGCAACAGATGATACTGCCCGGTACTGCTGTGAACCAGCAGCCGAGGGAGCACCACCGACACAGAGGAGGTCAACTCTCCGGTGGGCTCTTGGAGTAGGCAGGTTTCCACGAGTCGACTTTCAAGGGGCCTGGCCAGGCAGTAGCCCTGACCCCATTCACAGCCCAGAGCGCGCAGCTGGGCCAGCTGCGTCACGCTTTCAATTCCCTCGGCCACCACCTGGAACTCTAAGCTGCTGGCAAGATGAATCACCGAGCGAACAATTTCCAGGTTTTCCTTGTGGTCTAAGCGACTCACAAAGGACCGATCAATTTTAATCACGTCCACGGGATACTGCTTAAGGGCGCTGAGGGCGGAATATCCCGTCCCGAAGTCGTCAATGCACACCTTGACCCCCAGGGTGCGCAGCTGTTGAAGGTGGTGAGCAATGACCTCGGGATCTTCAATGAAGGTCTTCTCCGCCACCTCTAGTTTTAAGCAGTGGGGCGGAATCTGCGTTTGGGACAGAATCTGCTGGACCGTGTCGACAAACTCCCGATGGATCACCTCCGATGCCGAAAGGTTCACGCTCATGAATAGGGGCGGATCGGCTGGAAAGGTTTGATGCCAGAGCTTGACCTGCTGCAGGGATTCGCGCAGGACCCACTGGCCAATGGCAATCATGGTGCCGTTTTCCTCGGCGACCGGAATAAATTCAGCCGGACCGACCAACCCTCGTTCGGGATGTTGCCAGTAGACAAAAACTTCCAGGCCGTCAACCCGTCCTGTTTCCAGGGACACCACCGGTTGATAGTACAGGCGCAGTTGCTGTTGGGCCAGGGCGGTTTGCAGATCATTTTCCAGCTGTAAACGCGCCACTGCGTGGATATGCATACCGGGATTGAAAATTGCAAACCGGGCCTTGCCCTGGGCTTTAGCTTGGTAAAGGGCAATGTCAGCATCGCGAAGCATTTCATCGGGCTGGTTGTAGCCAATTGAACTCAGGGCAATGCCAATGCTGGTGGAGGTGTAAATATCGCGCCCCTCCAGGACAAAGGGATGGCGCATCTGCTCTAATACCCGTTCACTAATCTGATTGACATCCTCCATATCGTTGATGTCGTCCACCAGCATGGTAAATTCATCTCCTCCCAGTCGGGCGACGGTATCGCCGGGGCGGATGCAGTCCTTGAGACGCTTGGCTACGGAGGCCAGCAACTCATCGCCGGCACGGTGACCGAGGCTGTCGTTAATCACTTTGAAGCGATCGAGATCTAAAAAGAAGACGGCAAAGCAGTAGTCAGGACGGCGCTTGGTGCGCTTTAGGACCCGCTCCAGGCGATCCATGAATAGAGATCGATTGGGTAAGGTGGTCAGCTGATCGTAAAAGGCGTCAAACTGGAGCTGTTCCTGGGCCTTTTTGGTCTCAGTAATATCGGTCAGCACCCCCTCTAGGGCTAGCAGCTGACGGGTGGGGTCCAGGACCGCCTGACCCTGTTCGAGAACCCAGCGCTGATCGTTATTGCGGTGTCTGAGACGATATTCAATTTGGTAGGGATCGGGCTGCGATCGCAGCACATGGAGCAGGGTCGCCAGGGCTAAAAAATCATCTTCGTGAATCAGGGCATTGTAGGTCAGCAAATCCCCCGCCAGCAGTTCTTGTGGGGTAAATCCGGTGAGGCGCTCACAGCCAGCACTGAGATATTCCATGGGCCAGGTCTCCTCCACGCTGCGGGAGAAAAGAACGCAGGGCAATTGGTCAACGTGGGGAACATGAGGCGGCGTAGACGGCGGCTGTTGATCGGTCATCTGAGAGGCAGAATGGGAGGGGTCCGCCTGGCTGTCAAGTTGTCGGAAGTCCGTCATGGCACCCTGGGGAACCCTGGAGAACGTGGAACAATCTGTTGAAAGATATCCTAGCCTGAAGAACAGGACTTCCGACATAAAGCCAGGAAAGGGAGAGAAAAGAATAATGACGGCCCTCACTCCAGAAATCTGTGGGTCTATGGATCGCAGGGGCAGGGTGCCTTGACGACTCAAACTTAGAAGGCCGGGTTCAACGGGTTCCTCGCCTGCCTGGGGCTAGGAGGAGGACGAGGCCGGGGCCTGTCCCTGGGCAGAATCAAAGCGCTGCTCCCAGGCGGCATGGTTTTGTTTGGCCGACTGCACGAGGGGGGAAAACCGCAGGGCTTGAAAAATCAGGGCGTTAATCCAGGACAGGGGAAACCGGAGCGGCCGGGCAATATCGGCAAACAACACCACGCGATAGCCGTCGGTTTCGTTCCAAACTTCATGGGGAAAGGTATCGTCAAAAATGAGGCTTTTTCCCTCGTCCCAGTGACGGAGATGATCGCCAATTTGAATGCGGCAGTTTTGGCGCGGTTCGGGAACCTTCAGCGCCAGATGATAGCGAATAATGCCCTTGTGTTTTCCCGTGTGTCGGGGGATATGCTTGCCCGGTGCCAGAATTGAAAAAAATGCAGATTTTAGCCCTGGGACTTCCTGGAGCAGTTTCCAGGTCTGGGGACAGCGATCGCAGTTTTTTTGAGCAACATAGCCGAAGGCGCAGAAAAAGTAAGTTTTCCAGCCGTCATCTTTGCTGATACGCTCCTGGCGAGGCATGATGTCCTGAAAGTTGGGGAGGGCATCGGTATGGGCCAAAATCTGATCGAGCTCCTCCCGAATGGTTTTCCAATTGGCCTCTAGGGTGGCAGCCCAAGGAAATTGATCGGGACTAAAGCAGGCTGCATCTCCGACCAGTGAATAATCCGGAACGGCATCAATCAAGCGGCGCATGATCGGAGAATTAATGACAAATTGAACGCCGTCCTTCATCCGGTGAAATTCCTCCTTGGGATCAAGAGTTGAGATTGGAACCCTATCGTGGGAGTCCGCTGGGCCTGGGGCCTTTTTGCCCTTTGCATTATGGCATGACCGCTCCCCCCTGGCATGGGTCCTGCCTCGATTTAGACAAGGTTGCGTTTTCTTCCGGAAGGGTTGATAGTGTGATCTCCAAGAATGGGAGGTGTTGGGGAAAGGCATGGCGAATTCACAGATCCCCGAGTTCACCTGCGTGGGTCGGGAGCGCCCCTCCTGGACGCAGCTGGCTGTTCTGTTGGCCTCAGGGGCCTTGAGCAGTGCCGCGGGATCGATGGTGGCGCCCGTGTTTCCCGAGGTCATTGATACTTTAAAGGTCAGTCCCTGGTGGGCGGGATGGCTGGTGAGCATCCACACCCTAACCCTGGCCTTGGCCACCCCCCTGCTGGGTCTGGCTGCCGGACGGTTGGGCCATCGACGCGTCCTAGTGGGGTCTCTGGTTGGCTATGCCCTATTTGGGGTCTTAGGATCCTGGAGTCAGCACTTTGGGACCATGTTTTTGTGCCGGGCCATGGTCGGTTTTGCCAGTGGCGGCATTGCGGCGGTCAGTATTGGGGTCTTGAGCAGCCTTTACCACGGATCAGCCCGCACCAAGATGATGGGGTACGTCACCAGTGCCCTGGCCAGCTCCACGGTATTTTTCCCCCTTTTGGGAGGCTGGGTCGGATCTCAAAACTGGCGCTATGCGTTTTGGCTCCATGGCACAGCGCTCCCGGTGGCGATCGCGGCCTTGCTGTTTCTTCAGGTTCCGGCTGCCCTCCATCCCCTGAATGGGGATCTCAAGAACAACGCGGCCCTGGTGAATCTGGTGCAAAGGCGCGGCGTGATCGCCATTTTTTTGGCCTTGGCCCTGGCCTCTGCCCTGTTTTACGTGGTGGTGGTCTATGCGCCGCTATACCTCAAGGCGGCGATGAACGCTCCTCCCTTGATTAATGGCACAGTCTTGGCTACCCGCGCCATTGGGGCTGCGGTGGTCTCTGCCTTTGGCGCAACCAAACTAGCCCATTGGCTAGGTGCCAGAACAGCCATTGCCCTGGGGTTTTTCCTGATGTCTCTATCCCTGTTCACCATTCCCTTGGTATTGACGCCCACCCTGATTGTGGTCAGTGCCCTTCCCTTTGGGATTGGCTTTGGCATTGTCATGCCCAATCTGTATGACCGGCTCTCCACCTATGCACCCACTGCCCAGCAAACGGTCCTGCTAGGCCTAGGGACCGGAATTTCCTCCCTGGGCCAGTTTCTCTCGCCAGCTCTGTTTGGACCTGCTTGGGCCATGGTCCAGGAAGGCATCTTTTTTGTGGCAGCGGGCTGTGGCTTCAGTCTTTGCCTGGTGACTGCCTTGAGGCAACAGCAATCTCCGGAATAGGCCCTCTAGCTCAGGAGGAAGAATCCATCGCCAAGCCAGGTCAGGCCAAGGCCAGGGCTCCAGCGTGATCCAAAAGGTTCCCCTTGATGCGGGAGGGGGCGCAATGACGGGGAGGGGTTGGGAAAGTCAGGACACAATCTAGGCATAATAGTTCGGTACTCTTGCTTTTTGCTTGCCATGGCTTCTCTTCCCTTAACTGCGCTGGTCACAGTGCTCAGTCTGCTGCTCTATTTTGTCTTGACCATTAATGTGGGTCGAGCGCGGGCCAAGTATGGGGTTCCCGTCCCCCAAATGAGTGGTGACCCCAATTTTGAACGGGTTGTGCGGGTGCAGCAAAATACCCTGGAGCAGCTTATTTTGTTCTTGCCCCTGCTCTGGATATTTTCACTCTACGTTAGCCCCCTGATCGGGGCCATTTTAGGGGGCATTTGGATTGTGGGCCGCATTCTTTACGCCTGGGGCTATTATCAAGCGGCGGAGAAGCGTGGGCCGGGGTTTGCCATCGCCTCCTTAAGCGCCATGGTGCTTCTGGGCTGGAGTTTGGTGCAGCTACTGGTGATGACGGTAACCACTGCCTGGTAAGGTTTGCCTCTGATCGGGCTCTCGGGGGAGAAAATCGACGGTGCAGGCGCTGGGTTCAACAGATTCAGCGCCTCAGGGACCAGGAAACCAGAGAAACTCTCCTAGAAAATCTCTATCTAAAGGGGGATCGCGAGAGATTGCAAAACGCTTCAGCCTAGCGTTAAGGTATGAGCATTTGTTTGATATATCAGCCTGATACATGCTGGAGCTAGCCACCCTTGGGTTACTGCAAAAAGAGGCGCTGCATGGATATCAACTCACCAAAATGCTGGAGTTGTTCATGGGGTCCTGTATTAGCGTGAATTATGGAGCGATCTACCCCCTCCTGCGTCGTCTGGAGCGGCAGGGGCTGATTACCACCCTCTCCTCCACCTCTGAACGACCGGAAGCCTCAAGCCGGATCATTTATCGCACCACCGCGCAGGGGCATGAGCGGTGGCGATCGCGGATGCTGCAAACCCCCAACGAAAGCTGGGTTAACAGTCGGGCGAGATTCATGATCAAAGCCTTCTTTTTTGCGGAGTTAGATCCCAGCGAGCGAATTGCGCTCATTCAGCATCGGCTGGCCCAATGCTGGGAGCGTGAGCAGTTATTGCGCTCTAAGCCTTTGCCCCTGGGCCCCCTAGATGTTTACCAATCCCAAGCTGTTCAGCGCGGAATGGAGATGTTATGTGATGAACAGCAATGGCTACAGACCCTTTTGTCCCGAGAACAATCCCTGATGACGGGTCCCTCTGTCACTCCCTAGCGGCCCGATGGGTCAGATGCGAATGCCGTGAGTCCCCTGCCATGAGTCCCCTGCCATGAATCCTCCTCGAAATCCTCCCCATCCCACCTACGATCCGCCGCTAGAGGCCTCATCCGCTGAACCCATCCCTGCAGATACCGCTATCACCAGATCGGACGATTTTGAAAGCCCTCAGTCGTCCGATCAAGATTCCTCAGCCCCCGGCCGCCGATGGCTGTATCTGATCCTGGGGCTACTGGGTCTTGGCGGAATTGCCTGGCTATTGTACGGTCGCGTTGTAGCGCCCCTGACCCAAGGCGGGGCTCCCCCTGGGTTTGGCCCCATGCGGGTCTCGCTGGCCCAGCCTACCCTTCGACCAGTGCAAGATAGCACCGACTACGTGGCGAATTTAGGATCGCGCAAATCCCTGCAAATTCAGCCCCAGGCCAGCGGGCGGGTCAGTCAGATCTACGTGCGCCCAGGCGATCGCGTTGAGGCCAATGAACCTCTGCTGCGCCTAGATGCCACGGAACAGGAGGCTCAGGTGGCGGGAAGCCAGGCTGCAATCAATACGGCCAACGCCGAAATTGCTGCTGCCAATGCCGAACTAGAGAGTGCCCGCCGCGACCTAGAGGTTCTCAGGGCCACCCAGGCGTCGCGGGAGGCGGATCTGCAGTTTAAGCGCCAGGAGTACGACCGCTTTCGTCAACTCCAAGCCCAGGGAGCCACCAGTTTACAGAGTCTGCAAGAGAAGGAATCGGCCTGGAATCAGGCCCGCGCTAGCCTGGCTGAAATTAAGGCCCAGATCAGCGCCCAGGCGGCCACCATTGCCCGCGCCCAGGCCAATGTGATGCGCACTCGCCAGCAGCGAGAAACGGCCATTGCCGCTGCCAACCAGGCGCAGGCCCAGCTGAAGTATTACACGGTCGTCGCGCCAATTACCGGAGTTGTTGGGGAAATCAACGCCAAGGTCGGAGATCTGGTGGCCTCCTCAACGGCTTTGTTGGATCTGACCCAGAATCAGATGCTGGAGGTCAATATTGACATTCCCCAGGAAGATGCGGCGCGGCTGGCTTTAAACCTGCCGGTGCAGCTGATCGATAACCAGGGCAAGGTTTTAAAAAGCGGCCAGGTGTCGTTTATTTCCCCCAATGTCAATCCCCAGACCCAGTCGGTGCAGGTGAAGGCCAACTTTAGCAATGTGGGCGGACAACTGCGGACCAACCAATTTATTACGGCCCGAATTATCTGGGAGAGTCGCCGCGGGGTGCTGGTTCCCACCACGGCCATCAGTCGTTTGGCAGGGAAGAACTTTGTCTTTGTGGCCCAGCCCTACGGCGAGTCTAGCTGCCAAGCTGAGCAACAAGGCCCTCCGCCCGCGCCCGATCAGCTCGTTGCGGTGCAAAAGCCCGTGGATCTGGGGGCCATTGTGGGCAATGCCCAGGAGGTGTCCGCAGGCCTCAATCCGAGTGAACGCATCGTGACCTCTGGGCTATTGCAATTGCAAAACTGCGCCCCCATTCAAGCCAACCCATGATTCTCTCCGTCGCTAATTTCTTCATCAAGCGGCCCGTGTTCGCGACGGTCTGCTCCATCATTGTGACCCTTTTGGGCCTGGCCGCTATTCCCACCCTCCCTGTGGCCCAATATCCCAACATTACCCCGCCCCAGGTTTCTGTCAATGCCAACTATGTGGGGGCCAATGCGGAGGTGGTGGAGACCACGGTCACCAATATCCTAGAGCGGGAGTTGAATGGACTCGAAGGCGTTCGCTACGTGAAGTCCACCAGCGCCAATGATGGCACCAGCAATATTAATCTCACCTTTGATCTCGGGAGCGATCAAGATCTTGCCGCTGTCGACGTGCAGAATCGGGTGTCCAGTGTGCTTTCGCGTCTGCCCGGTCCTGTGACACAAACTGGGGTGCGGGTGAATAAATCCAACAGTAACTTTTTGTTGGCCATTGGACTCTACGCGGAAGCCGATGAGGCTGGACAGGATCGCTACGACGATGTCTATTTAAGTAACTATGCCGACCTCTATCTAGTTGATTCCCTGCGCCGGATTCAGGGAGTCGATGATGTGCGCATTTTTGGTGAGCGGAAATATGCCATGCGCGTCTGGCTCGATCCCAATCGTCTGGCCAGTCGAAGCTTGACACCCCAGGATGTGGTGGCGGCCTTGCAAGCTCAGAATCTACAAGTGGGGGCTGGGCAAGTGGGTCAGCCGCCCGTGGATGCCAACCAGCAATATCAATATTCCGTGACGGCTCTGGGGCGATTAGAAGATGCCGCCGAGTTTAATGAACTGGTGATCCGCACCGCTGAAGATGGCACCTTGACCAAGCTGCGTGATGTGGGACGGGCTGAGCTAGGCGCGGAAAACTATGGATCCTTGCTCCGGTTTATGGCCAGCGATCGCGTTTCACGCCGGGGCGTGGGACTGGGGATTCAGCAGCAGATCGGCAGCAATGCCCTGGATGTGGCCAACGCCGTTCGGGCCGAAATTGAAACCCTGTCGGCCAGCTTTCCCCCCGGCGTGAAATACGACATTGCCTTTGACACTACCCGCTTCATTGAGGCCGGGACCAGGGAGGTGATTACTTCGCTGTTGCTGGCCATTGTGCTGGTGATCGTCATTATTTATCTGTTTCTGCAAAACTGGCGATCGGCCCTGATTGCCTCAATTGCCATTCCCGTGGCCCTGGTGGGCACCTTTATTTTTATTAAGCTCCTGGACTTTTCCATTAACACCCTGACCCTGTTTGGCCTCACCCTCGCCACGGGACTGGTGGTGGATGATGCCATCGTGATTGTGGAGGATATTACCCGTCGCATTCAGGAAGAGGGCATGCAGCCCGTGGCGGCGGCGATCGCCTCCATGGACGATTTGCTGGGCGCGGTGATTGCCACCTCGATTGTGTTGGTGACCGTATTTGTGCCGGTGGCCTTTTTGCCAGGAACCGCAGGCCAGCTCTACCAGCAGTTTGCCCTCACCATTGCCTGCGCCATTACCGTTTCCACCTTCAATGCCATCACCTTGACCCCAACCCTTTCCGCGCTGCTGCTGCGTCAGGGGCAGACACCCAACCACTGGTTTTTTAACGCCATTAACGGATTGATTAATCGGGCCCGCCAAACCTATGGCGTTTCGGTGGCCTACATCACCCGGCATCGCAGCCTGGTCTTGGCTGGGTTTGCGGTGGCCTTGGTGCTCACCTATGGGCTGTATAACTTTGTCCCGCGGGCCTTTCTGCCCGAGGAGGATCAAGGTTACTTCATCACCATTGTGCAAGGCCCAGAGGGGGTCTCTCTGAACTACACTGAAAGCGTTCTCCAACAGGCGGAGGCTATTCTCAAGGAAGAGTCGGAGATCCAGAATATTTTTGCCGTGGGCGGATTTAGCTTCAGCGGATCGACCCCCAACAACGGAATTATCTTTTCAACCCTGAAGCCCTGGGATCAGCGACCCGGTCCCCAGGGATCGGCTGCCGCGGTGATTGAGCGTTTGTTTCCCAAGCTCATGGGGATTCAGGAGGCCACGGTCATTCCCTTTGCCCCCCCAGCGATTAATGGAGTGGGCAGCATAGGGGGCTTCGAGTTTTATCTGCAAGATCGGGTCGGGTTGGGCTTCGAGGTGATGGGGCAAACCCTGGGAGAATTCATGGGACGGGCGAGCACCTATCCCACTCCCCAAAATCCGGTTCTACAGCGGTTGCGCCCCAACTTTAGTGCCAACACCCCCCAAATTTCCGTGACGGTGGATCGCGCCAAGGCCAGTGCCCTTCAGGTGTCCATTGCGGATATTTTTGATACCCTGCGGATTTTTCTGGGGTCCACCTACGTCAATGACTTTAATCAGTTTCAGCGCACCTATCGGGTCTATGTTCAGGCGGACCAAGCGTTTCGATCCAATCCCGAGGATATTCGACAGCTCTACGTGCGATCGCAGACAGGACAGATGATTCCCCTCAGCAGTCTGGTGAGCGTCACCCAAACCAGTGGTCCATCGATTATTAATCATTACAATCTCTCGCGGGCCATTGAGATTAACGGCGCGGCGGCTCCGGGGCAGAGTTCAGGCCAGGCGATCGCTGCCATGGAAGCAGTGGCTAGGGAAACTTTGCCGCGAGGCTTTGGGTTTGAATGGTCGGGTTTATCCCTAGAGGAGATTGAGTCGGGCAGTCAAGGCGTGATTGTTTTTGCCCTGGGGATTGTCTTTGTGTTTTTGACCCTGGCGGCCCAGTATGAGAGCTACGTGGATCCCTTGATTATCATGTTGACCGTTCCCCTGGCGATGTTGGGGGCGCTCTTGGCCTTGGTCCTGCGGGGAATTGCCAACGATGTCTATACCCAAATTGGCTTTGTGATGCTGATTGGCATTGCCAGTAAAAATGCCATCTTGATCGTGGAGTTTGCCAATCAGCAGCGCGATCGCGGCATGAAGATTATTCCCGCGGTGATTGAGGCGGCTAAGGAGAGACTGCGCCCGATCTTAATGACGGCGCTGTCGACGGTGATTGGGGCCATGCCGCTCTTTTTTGCCACCGGGCCAGGGGCGGCAGCGCGCCAGTCCTTGGGCACTGCAATTGTGGGGGGGATGTGCATTGCCACGATTCTGAGTCTATTTGTGGCGCCTGTGCTTTACATTGTGATTAAGTCAGCGGAATCCCGCCTCCGTCCGCCATCGCCACCGCCGGATTCTCAGAATGGAACTGGAGACGGATTGGAGTCTGAGGATTGGGTGGCCGCAACCCGACCTGCTTCTGAGGCCGTTGCCACCCAGCGACGCACCCTTTGAGTGATCCCTTTCTTCCCTCTGGACTCCCGCTTGCCCGATTCCCAGGGGGCCTAATCTCCTCAGTGTTCTGAATCTCTCCGTAAATTTACCTAGGGCGTGCTCCAATTCCAACCCGGTGGATTGGCTGCCAATCCGTGGTTTTTCGGAAGACAGATGCTTTCATACCCCTTAGGATAAAAGGCGTTGGGCTACTTCCCCCCAAAAAGATTAGCCCTTCGCCAGTCTCCGATAAAGGCAACTTATTCCGAAAGGATAAGACGCAAACGAGCGATCCTAAACCCGCCTGTGGCAAGGATGCCCCTCTCCCCGAAGAGACTTTTTCAACTTTGTTCCCCAGGGCTAAACGGTCTGATCCTCCCGTGAAAGCGTCGCCATTTGGCGGCGCTTTTGGCTTGATCGTCCTAGGATCAAGATCAACGTTCACCCTTTATTTCTCTGCAGTTTATTTCCCTGCAGTTTATTTCTCTGCAGTTTATTTCCCTGCAATTTATTTCCCTGCAATGACTGCCCTTGTTACCGCCCGTCTGCTGTTGCGCCAGTGGCAGCCCGGCGATCGCCCCTATTTTGCGGCCCTCAATGCGGATCCAGAGGTGATGCGATATTTCCCTGCTCCCCTCACGCGCCAGGAGAGCGACGCCCTGGCCGATCGCTGTGAACGGCTCATGACCGTGCGAGGCTGGGGATTTTGGGCCGTTGAACTTCCCCGCCGGGTTCCCTTTATTGGCTATGTGGGGCTGCATATCCCCGCCGCAGATCTACCCTGCAAACCCTGCGTCGAAGTGGGCTGGCGACTGGCAAGGCCCTACTGGGGGAAAGGGTATGCCACTGAAGCGGCCCAGGCATCCCTGAACTTTGCCTTCGAAGATCTACAGATCCCGGAGGTGGTGTCTTTTACCAGTTTATTGAATTGGCGATCGCAGGCGGTGATGGAGCGTCTAGGCATGATCCGCGACCCGGAAACCTTCGAGCATCCCAATGTTCCCCCTGGCCATATCCTCCGCGAGCACTGCCTCTATCGTCTCACCCAAACCCAGTGGAAATCGCGTCCCCATTTGCTTTGAGGTTCTGAACGGGGGGGCAAAGGGAATGAAGACCAACCCCACAACCTGAAAACAAGCGTTAAGGTGGGAAAACAATATTCAGTGGCAAAACCTGCAACGGGTGCGATTCTATGACTTCTCTGACCTCTGCTCAAACGGTGCAACTGGGTCCCGCTGGGCCAACTGTTCCCGCCCTGGGAATCGGAACCTGGGCCTGGGGAGACTCTTTGTTCTGGCAATACGGCAAAGACTACGGCGAGGAGGAGGTGAGGCAGGCGTTCCAGGCTGCGATCGCGGCAGGGGTGAACTTTTTTGACACGGCGGAGGTGTATGGCCTGGGCAAGTCGGAAACGCTGCTGGGGCGATTCATGCAGGAGCAAGATCAGCCGGTGAGCGTGGCCACTAAATATTTCCCCGTTCCCTGGCGCTTTTCGGCCCGTTCCGTGGCGCAGGCCCTGAGTGCAAGCCTGGATCGACTTCAGGTTACTTCCATTGCCCTTTACCAGATTCACTGGCCCTTTAGCTTTTTTCTGAGCCAGCGATCGCTGATGCAGGCCCTAGCGCAGGAGGTTCAGAAAGGCCGCATTCAGGCTGTGGGGGTGAGTAACTATTCCGCAGCCCAGATGCGCGCAGCCCATCGCTTCCTGGCCGATCAGGGGGTCCCCTTGGCGGTGAACCAGATGCAATATTCGCTGCTGCATCGCAACATTGAAACCAATGGTGTATTAGCCGCCGCGCGGGATCTGGGGGTGACGATTTTAGCCTACAGTCCCCTGGCTCAAGGGTTATTGACGGGGAAATATACCGCTGATGCGCCGAAGCAACCCACTGGAGCGCGCAGCCTCAGCCCTAAGTTTCAGGCGAGCTATCTGCGCCGGATTGAGCCCCTGATTCAGGCCATGACAGATATTGGCGCAAAATACGACCGCACCCCGGCCCAGGTTGCTCTGAACTGGTTGATCGCCCAGGGCAACCTGGTTCCAATTCCAGGGGCAAAAAATGCCAAGCAGGCGGCCCAAAATGCTGGGGCTTTGGGTTGGCAACTGAGCCCTGCGGAAGTAGCGCATTTGGCTCAGATTTTGGTTTGACCTAGTCTCTTTCTAGTCGGAGTTTCATGGCCTTGATATAGGCCATATCTGCCTTGATTAGATCCTTCGTGGCTGGGGGGACGGACTGGCTTGAAGTTTCTGCTTCAGGCTGGAGAATCTCTTCGGCATTCACTGCTGCGATGGTTGGGTTACTCAGTAATCCAAAGCTCATGAGCAATACAATCAGAGAAGATCCTTTTGTTGAGGAGGAGAGGTTCATTGCCTTGATCTCCAAACTGGATACTTTTTAACAGGCTTAACGGTAGACATCGGGTGTGACACCGCTGTGTCCAAGTCGTGACAGTTTCGTCAAGCACATCGGGCCGCAAGATCAAGTTCAATCCTGGGCTCTGTGAGTCCTTTGAACCTCCTCTGAGACACCAGGGATCGCCTCGCTCGATCCCCTATGCAAAGGCTGGGTTTGCTTCCTCGCTGCTAGAAGGTGAGGGCTTCGCGCTCTTCCTGATGCAGGCCTCGATCTTCAGGTTCGTCCAGCAAATTCATGAATAGCCAGAAAGATGCTTGTTCCAGGTCGTGAATATTGAGGTCATCTTGGTATATAGTCAGCTGTCGAGGCTGACAGAAAACAGCCTTTGCACAGAGAATGCTGGCATTTTCTGCCTCCAGGTCTGATATGTAGGCGTATTTTGATGCTTCAGCCTGAATTTGATCTTCGAAGGGACCAAAGTAGTAAATTGCGACCGGATTTCGGGTCTCAATCTGCATCCACCAAGCCAAATCTATTGTTGCTGGACAGTCCCTATTCAGCATGATATACCCCCAAGGTTCATGAATTATTGGATTCTATAACTCTATTATTTATTTTTTCTGTGAAGAAACTGTGAGTAACTGGATCTAGTTCGATGTAACCTGCTTATATTTTGTGCTTACTGATTTTGTGCTTACTGAAAGGGGCTCTTTGAGGAATCAGAATCTATCCATGATCTCTTTGTTCCTAGGATGCAGTTAATTGAAGGACAAAAAGGGGCTAGATCGCCTGAACCGGCTGCGGATTTAATTGCTTGTTGCAAGGCGATCGCAGGGAATGATATCTGACAGGATTGAGCTACTCATTCCTCCGGTATGAACTTCAAGACGAGCATGGGAGAAAGTCCTAAAGAATACGGATTTTCCCGGAAAAACGGCTCTTTCAAAGAACCAGCAAGGAATATTTGAAATGCGAATAATATGACATTGGTCTGTGTCATTGGTATAGCAACAGAGAATATCTTCCGGTAAGGGCATCTCTAACTCCTGAACCCCCCCATCAAGTTCTTGGCCGTGGTAACGATTAAAATGACTCCAGGGCAATCACTCCAGGGTAAGGGGGTTCATTTTCTTTGTTTTGGGCAGATTACAGCCGTACAGTCCCTCTAGATCGCCCTTAGAGAGGCTGGGTTCACCAGAGGGACGCACCGGCTGTAGCATCGATAAGAATTATGGAGCGGTTTTCGTGAAGATGTTGTGAAGGCCGATAATAGGATTAAACAGGCCGCTCATCATTCACAGGGTGGAGGTCATGAGAATTTTGGTGGTGGAAGACGAAGCCCCTGTAGCCCAGGCCATTGAGGCGTTACTGGTGAGCTGTCACTACTCAGTGGACGTTGCGGCCGATGGCCTAGCGGGGTTGGAAATGGCTGAGGCCTATCGCTACGATCTGATGCTGCTGGATATTGGGTTGCCCCGAATGGACGGCGTCAGACTCTGTCAGCAGCTGCGCACCAGCGGGATACAAAGCCCGATTCTGCTCTTGACTGGACAGGAGGCGGAGGCCAAGGCGAAGGCGACTGCTCTCAATGCTGGAGCCGATGACTATTTGACTAAACCCTTTGATGCGGAGGAATTACTGGCTCGCATCCAGTCTCTGCTGCGTCGGGGTGCGTTGCAAGCTTTTCCGGTCCTGCGATGGGGATCTCTGTCCCTGGACCCCAGTCGTTTGCAGGTGAGCTATGGGGCAACGCTGTTGCAGCTAACCCCGAAGGAATATAGCCTGCTGGAGGTGTTGCTCCGCCATGCCCCCAATATTTTGAATGCTCGCACCATTGTGGAACAAGGCTGGAGTGCTCTGGAGGCTCCTGGCAATGAAACGGTACGCACCCATCTCAAGAAGTTGCGTAAAAAGCTAAAAGCCGCCGGGGCACCGGAGGACTTTATCAAAACCTTGCATCGCCAGGGCTATCGCCTGAATCCTCTCTATGGAGACAAGGCGTTTTCCCCGCCGGAGCAGTCCGCCGCCACGCTGCAGATGGCGGAACTGAAGGCTGTCAACGAAGAGTTGCGACAAACCTTGGCACAGCTTCACGCGACGCAGGCAGAACTGCAGCAGAAAAATCAGGAACTGCAGGCTGTGCAGGAGAAACTCACGGATCGGATAGCAGAACGAACGGCGGAGTTAAGCCAGCGGGAAGCCTTTTTGCGCAGCATTTACGATGGGGCAGCGCAGCCTATTTTTGTGGTGGCGGTGGCCGAAACGGGAGATTTTCGCTATGTGAGTCACAACCGCGCGGCTCAGGAGATGACCGGCATTGCCCTGGTAGATGTGCAAGGGAAAACTCCTGAGGAGGTGTTTGGCCCCGAAATCGGTTCCCGATTTCGCCAGCACTATCAGCAGTGTGTGCAGGCGAATCACTGCATGGTCTTCGAGAATCATTTTGTCTATCAAGATCGCCCCGTCTGGTTCCTCACCACCCTCTCACCGGTGCGTGATGCTGCAGGCAAGATTGATCGACTGGTGGGCACTGTCTTGGAGACTAGCCAATGGAAACGACTAGATGCCGATCGCAAACAGGCCGAAGCCGCTCTGTATCAATCCGAGGCCCAACTCAGCCGCATTCTTGACAATGTGGGCGTGGCCATTGGTGAGCTGGCTGCCTATGCCGATGGCACCTACGTTCACAAACTCATTTCCCTGGGCTGTGAGAGTGTTTACGGCTACTCTCAGGCTGAAATCATCGGAGACCAGGAACTCTGGCGATCGCGGGTGCTGCCGGAAGATGTGGAAACGGTGATCATGCCCGCCTTTGAGCGGATTTTTGCCGAGCAGAGCTTCACGATTGAGTACCGCTTCCGGGATAAAACCGATAGCGTGCGCTGGATTTCCGAAACCCTGACCTCCCAGTGGGATGAGGCGGCTGCTTGCTGGCAGGTGACCACGGTGGGGATTCATATTAGCGATCGCAAACAGGCTGAACTGGCTTTACAACAGAAGATCCGCCAGGAGCAACTGCTGGTTGATATTGCCCAGGAAATTCGCCAGTCCCTGGAGTTAGATCAGGTTCTCCATTGCACTGTGGAGCGGGTCCGAGAATGGCTAGCGTGCGATCGCGTTGTGATCTTTCGTTTCCGCCCAGACTGGAAGGGCGATGTGATCATGGAATCGGTAGGCAAACAATGGCCTGCTCTGCAATCCACCACCATTGATGACCCCTGCTTCGCAGACCAGTTTATCCAGCCCTATCTTCAGGGGCACGTTTCCATCTTGCGGGATATCAACCAGCCGGGTCTAGAGCCCTGCTATGTTGATCTATTACAGCAGTTTCAGGTGAAGGCGAGTTTGGCCGTGCCGATTTTGCTAGGTCATGATCTGTGGGGGTTGCTGATCACCCACCAGTGTGACGCTCCTCGCCAGTGGGAACCGGCTGAAATTGAACTTCTGCAGCGCCTGGCGATCCAGGTGGGAATTGCCAGTCAGCAGTCAGAACTCTACGAACAAACGCGCGATGAACTCTCTGCCCGGCAGCATATGCAGGCAGTTCTGGAAGCCAGCGAAGCGCGCTTTCGCTCCCTGAGCGCAGCGGCTCCCATTGGCATCTGTCAGACCAATGCCGATGGGATTTGCCTGTATGTCAATCCCTGCTGGTTAGCACTCTCGGGGCTCAGCCTAAAAGATTGTCTGGGGAACGGTTGGCTGCAAGCCGTTCACCCGGAAGATCGGCACAGGCTGGGGGTGATTTGGGAAAGGGTGCTGAAGGGGGACAGCGATCGCCTGCCTGAATTTCGGTTACTCACGCCCCAGGGAGAAATCCGCTGGATTTCTGCCCATGTAGCCTCCATTCAATCCACAGCCGGAGAAATCGTCGGTTACGTCAGTACCCACGAAGATATTACAGAACGCAAGCAGGCTGAACAGGCGCTGCGAGAGAGCGAACAGCGGCTCCAAGCCATTTTGGATCACTCTCCGGCGGTTATCTACCTGCTCGATCATCAAAATAGACACCTGCTCGTGAATCACAGCTATGCCGCCCTGCTGTCCATCTCGGCCCAGGATCTGGTGGGCAAAGGGTTGCAGGAGGTGTGGCCCCCGGAGATGGCCGATCGGTTTGCCACCCAAAATCGAGCTGTTTTAGAAACCGGTCAACTGCTGCAAATTGAGGACACGTTGCCCTTGCCCGATGGCATCCACAGCTTCATTACCGTCAAATTTCCCCTGTCTGATGCCACCGGAACTCCCTACGCCCTCTGCGGTATCTCCACCGATATCACCGAAAAGAAAAATCTGGAGGCTCAGTTTTATCAGGCCCAACGCCTAGAAAGCTTGGGTATTCTGGCGGGCGGCATTGCCCACGACCTCAACAATATGCTCACCCCTATTCTGGGCATGACTCAAGTGCTGCAGATGACGCAGCGGGGATTGGATGCCAGGGGGATAGAACAGTTGCAAATTATCGAATCCAGCGCCAAGCGAGGAGCGAACCTGGTTAAACAAATTTTGTCAGTTACACGGGCCAGCCAGGGCCAGCAAACCGCGGTGAATTTGGCCGCTCTCCTGCAAGAAGAAATCAAGATTGTGCAGCAAAGCTTTCCGAAATCCATCGAGATACAGGTTGAGATTCCTACCGCAGGGGCCACTCAGCCCGCTCTGGGCAAGGTGCTGGCTGACCCCACCTATCTACACCAGATTGTTATGAATCTCTATGTGAATGCGCGCGATGCCATGCCCAACGGCGGCACTTTGGGCATTTCCGCCCAGAATGTCTGGGTAGATGAGGCCATGGCGGCTCAAACGCTGGATGCTCGGGTGGGCCGCTATGCCCTGATCACTGTGACTGATACCGGGACGGGGATTACGCCCGAGGTCCAGGAGCGAATGTTTGATCCCTTCTTTACCACCAAACCTCCGGGACAGGGCACTGGCTTAGGTCTGGCCACGGTGCGCAGTCTGGTCAAGGCAAATCAGGGGTTTGTGCAAGTTGTCAGTCAGGTGGGCCAGGGAACTCAGTTTAAAGTGTATTTTCCGCAGATGGAGGACAGCGTCCCGGACTCCGACTTGGCAGGTCTTTCCCCGGCGTTGA
This sequence comes from Lyngbya confervoides BDU141951, assembly GCF_000817775.3. GTDB lineage: Bacteria > Cyanobacteriota > Cyanobacteriia > Thermosynechococcales > Thermosynechococcaceae > Lyngbya > Lyngbya confervoides. Next base: position 18,124 of record NZ_JTHE03000024.1, on the reverse strand, counting down.
TGTCAGAAACTCACGAGGCCTTGGTGTTAGTGGTGGAAGATGAGGAAATCGTGCGCATGATGCTACAATCCTTTCTCGAAAGCCACCATTACCGCACCTTGCTGGCACAAGATGGTGTAGAAGCCCTAGAACAATACCAGCAGCATCGGTCAGAAATTCAGCTGGTTCTGAGCGATCTGATGATGCCGAATATGGATGGTTTTACCTTGATCCGTCGCCTGAAGGCCATGGACCCCGCCGTTTATATTGTGGCCCTCAGCGGTGTTCCAACCCATGAGGCAACCGCCCTGGCTGCGGGTGCCAGCTCTTTTTTGGCGAAACCCTTCGATTTAGAAACTCTGTTGAGTCATATTTCAACCTGTTTCACCTCGATGAGGGCCTAAGAATACCCCAACGATTCATTGCATTCATATCAAGACGGGGGGTTCCCTATTCATTCGGTTTTCAGGGGACCTCTGGGCTGATTTAGGGGTCTGACTTAGGGGTCTGACTTAGGGGTTTGATTTAGGGGTCTGACTTAGGGGGCTGATTCAGTCGCAAAGTCCGGCCCTTGAGGGCACGGTAGATCAACTCAAGGGTGAAGGCTGTCAGCACCATGATCACCACCACCCAGAGGTTTTGGGGTTGGGTCTGGGCCGTTTGCCCGAGGAGAACAAGCACTGCGGCAATGGAGGCGATCGCGCCGATCAGCGAAACCCAGCGATGACTGCGGGTCTGTGAGTGCAGTTTGACGTTGGCCCAGTTCACCGCCGCAAAAATGATTAAAAATCCGCTACTGCCCATGGTGGAAATGCCCGACAGATCAAAGAAATTTGCGATCACCAAGGTGAGGGTGCTGGTGATTAAAAGTCCCTCAATGGGCTGGTTCCAAACTTTCTTTTCGAGAATTTTAGGCAACTCGCCAGACTTGGCAATCATGTAGCTCAGTCGCGAGGTGCCATAGAGCGTGGCATTGATAGCAGAGGCTGTAGACAGCATCGCCGCGATCGCAATTAAGGTAAAGCCCTCAGGGCCCAGAAAGGGTTTTGCCGCGGCGGCGAGGGCATACTCATGGGCTGCCTGAATTTCCGAGAGCGAGAGGGTTCCCACCGTAATCATTGCAATGAGGACGTAGAGAATCAGGACAAATCCTACGGCGGTATAGTAGGCCCGCGGCAGGATTCGACCGGGATCTTTCACATCCTCTGCGGCATTGGCAATCAGCTCAAAGCCTTCATAGGCCAAAAAAATTAACATTCCGCCGGCGACCAATGCCAGAGGTGAGGCCCAGGTGTCGGGTTGAATAGATTTACCCTGGATTCCCTGACATCCCATGCCCACAAATAGGGTCAGGATGACCAGCTTGAAGATCACAATCCAGCGCTCAGCTCGCCCCACCAAATCCGCGCTGAGGAGATTGAGTCCTGTAATCGCCACAATAATCCCGCTGATCAGCAGATGTTTAGCCCAGCCTTGAAAGGACTCTGGAAAAAAGGTTGCGCCATAGCTGCCAAAGGCAGAGGCATAGAGAGAGAGCATCACAATGTAGCTCAGCCACAGGAGAATATTCATGCCGCCGGTAAATAGCCCCGTGCCAAAGGCCCGATTAAAGAAGATCACGGTGCCGCCACGGCTGGGGAAGCTGACGGAGAGGTTTGCGTAGGAGTAGGCTGTGAATAGGGCCAGGATGCCGGCCAGACCAAAGGCAAGGGGCGCGCCTCCTTGGGTGACCTTGACCGCTAATCCCAGAACGGCAAAAATGCCGCCTCCGACCATGCCGCCGATTCCCACCGCGACCACCGACCAAAACCCCATCTGATGCTGAGTCATACCGTCTATTTTTAATCTGGGTTGGATATTTCTAAAATAATCTGAAACATAAGCGGATCTCTCTACAAGAGGCCGAGCAAGGGTAACAGTCCGAGGAGACTGAAGATCACCAGCCCCGCCAAACTCCGGCGCCCCGTTTGGCGATCGCCAAAGATGAGGGCGTAGACCCCTTTAACGAGGTTGTTACTGGCGGCGGCAATCACAATCGCGGCACTCGCAACCCCCCCTGGAATGGAATGGCCTCCGGTCTGGGTCAAACTTAAGATAAAGGGGTCAACATCGGTGACCCCCATGATAACGGCCAGGGTGTAGACACCGCTGTTGCCGAAATACTGAATGACATATTTGGCAATCATCGTAATGCCAATGAATAGAGCGGCGAAACTAAAGGCAGCCTTCAGTTCCAGGGGATTGCCCTGGGGGGGAGGGGCCTCCACAACCTCGGGATCGGAGATGGCCGGTCGCCGCAGCGAGATGCCCAATCCGCTCACCAGGCCCATGGCTCCCAACCCCAGGAAGGGAGCGCTCAAGTTTGCGGCTAGGTTGGCATTAAAGATTCTCAACAGGACCATTAGACGCCAGTACATGATGCCCGAGGCAATCAAAATGCCGCCGGTGTAGCTGGCCCAGTGGCGGGAGTCGACACTGGCTCGCTTGGCCAGGGCGACCGTGGTCACGGTGGAGGAGTAGGCGCCTCCCAGCAATGCAACCAAGGAAATGGTGCGTCTTCCCTGGACAAAGCGCTGCAGGAGATAGCTGCCGTAGGAAATGGCGCTGACGGCAACGACCACCAGCCAGGTTTTAAAGGGATTAAGGGCAAACGGGGTTAGGACCTGATCCGGCAGAATCGGCAGGATTACGATGGTCAAGAATAGAAACTTCGTGAAATTGAGGATATCGGTCTCGGAAAACCGCCGGGCCAGGGTTTCTAAAAAAGATTTCAGCTCCAGCAAGATCAAGCTGGCGATCGCCAGGGAAGAGGCAATCCAAAAGTGTTCATAATAGACCAAAGCTCCGACGATATAGGTGGTTAAACCCGCCATCTCCGAGGTCAATCCCACCCGTTGCGCGGTGGTCATCTTATGCCAATAGGAGAGCATCATAAAGCCCGCAATCACCGCTAATCCCAAGGCAATGGGGAGAGCCTGACGCTGGGAGAGGAAGGCAATACTGTAGCCGAGCAAGCCAATGAGGGGATAGGTGCGCACACCTCCAAAGGCAAACCCCTTGCTCAGCTTATGTTCTTCGCGCTCCAGCCCAATCAGGAAGGACAAAAACAAGACGGTTATTAACTTGAAGGCTTCCAGGGGAATTAACTGCAAGACATCAGAGGGCATCTCTAACCTCACACCTTGGGGGCATCTGTCCGTCTCTTGCGCCAGGGGGCCTCTCTTCGGCAAGGATAGACCATTCCTTATCTTAATCGAGGCCCCGCCAGGATTGATGGGGATCCTGGGGATCTTCCCGATTCATCGACCGTGCGGATCGCCCTCCCGGATCATCCCTACTTCGAGGGAGATTGAACCGGACCCAACCGGTTGCCCTTGCCCCCTTCGGGGGATGCCCAGCGTTTAAAGCGCCGGACTAAAAGTGCTGTACTAGAGATTTGTGAAGATCTGGGCGATCGCTGTTTTTCCCCCTCTTGGATTCAGCTACAGTAATCCCATCCTGGAGAAAAACTGGGGTTCCCCGGATCCGTTCACCCTATTCAAGCCCTCTCCAGTCCATCGTCTCAGTCTATCCGTCTACCCTGGAGTTCGCTGCTAGAGAGGGAGATCTATGCTGCCGCCCATCTGGTCTCTGGAAACCGAAGCCGTTTTTTCGTCCCTATCCAGCTCACCTCAGGGCCTTGCGCCCCAGGAGGTTCAGCAGCGCCTGATTGAGAATGGGCCGAATGAACTCCCCGATCCGCCCCGCCGTCCTCTCCTGCTGCGATTTTTAGATCAACTCACCCATTTCATGGCGCTGCTGCTGTGGGTGGCCGGGATTTTAGCCTTTATCTCCGGGGCGACGGAACTGGGATGGGCAATCTGGGCCGTGATTTGGATTAATGCCCTGTTCAGCTTTTCTCAGGAGTTTCAGGCGGAACGGGCCATTGCTGCTCTGAAGAATGTGCTGCCTGCTCAGGCCAAGGTGTTCCGCGAGGGAGTTCTGGGGATCGTTCCAGCCCGAGAGTTAGTGCCGGGAGATTTAATCCAGCTGGAGGAGGGGGATCGAATTTCTGCCGATGCCCGCTTGATTTCGGTGCAGGCGCTCTACGTGGATACCTCCATCCTCACCGGAGAATCCCTGCCGGTGGCGCGGCAGGCCAATCCAATTGCGGCCCAGGGAACGGTGCCCTCTGGGGGAAAAGTGCAGCCTGCTGAGCTGTCGAATCTCGTTTTTGCCGGTTCTACGGTGGCGGCGGGTCGAGGGTTGGCCGTGGTCTACGCCACCGGAAACCGCACAGAATTTGGCCATGTGGCCCATTTGACGACTACCGTGAAGCGAGAGCCCAGCACGCTGGAATTTCAGATTAGTCGGATCGTGCGCTTTATTACGGGTTTGGCCATCAGTATGGGGATGCTGGTGTTTCTGTTAACCCAGTTTCTGGTGGGGATGGACTTTCAGGAGAGCTTTGTCTTCGCCATTGGCATTATCGTGGCCTTTGTGCCGGAGGGGCTGCTGCCTACGGTGACGCTGTCGCTGGCCATCGCGGTTCAGCGCATGGCCCAACGCAACGCCTTGGTCCGGCGTCTGTCTGCGGTTGAGTCCCTCAGCGCCACTTCAGTCATCTGCACAGACAAGACCGGGACCCTGACCCAAAATGAAATGACGGTGCGATCGCTGTGGATTCCGAATCAATCCATTCCGGTGACGGGGGTGGGCTATAGTCCCGTGGGGCAGGTGGATCTGCCTGCAGACTCCCATGCCCAACTGCAGGCAAAACTGCTGCTGGTGGGCGGTGCCCTGTGTTCCAATGCAAGACTGATTCATCTCACCTCGCCAGCGCAGGGCAAGGTGAAGCCCATTTCCGATTGGCAGGAGGTGGGAGATCCCACCGAAGCGGCCCTGCTGGTTGCGGCCCTCAAGGCTGGTCTTGAAAGCGAACAATTGCAGCAGCGATCGCCGCGACTGCGGGAAGTTCCCTTTGATTCCAATCGGCGCATGATGACCGTGGTTCTGGACTGGAACCTGGCAGAGCTGTGGCCCAATGAACACGCCTATTTAAGCTTTACGAAGGGATCGCCTCTGGATGTTTTAAATCATTGCCAGTGGATGCTTGCGGCGGGCCAGCTGGTGCCCTTGGGCGAGGCCGAACGTACCTTGATTACCCAGGCCAACGACCACTGGGCCGATCAGGGCTTTCGCGTCCTGGGGGTTGCCGCCCGCAAAGGTGACCGGGAACTTCTAGATCAACCCCCAGAGGATTTAGAGCAGGAACTGATTTTTATTGGGCTAACAGCAATGATGGACCCGCCGCGTCCTGAGGTGGCAGAGGCGATCGCCCACTGTCATCGGGCGGGCATCTCAGTCACAATGGTGACCGGAGACTATGGGAAAACCGCCGCAGCGATCGCCAACAATATTGGTTTAGTCCAGGGTAAGGCGCGGGTGGTGACTGGCCATGAACTATCCCATCTCTCCGATGCGCAGCTCCGCCAGATTCTCCACCGCTGGCCGGGGCTTATTTTTGCGCGGGTGATGCCAGAGCAAAAGCTGCGAATTGTGGAAGCCTATAAAAGCCTGGGCCAGGTGGTGGCCGTCACGGGCGATGGTGTGAACGATGCGCCTGCCCTGCAAGCGGCCAACATTGGCATTGCCATGGGGCGCAATGGCACGGATGTGGCCCGCGAAGCCGCTGATATCGTGCTCTTAGACGATAATTTTGCCAGCATCGTCAGTGCGGTGGAGCAGGGACGCAGTGTGTACCAGAATATCCGCAAATTTATGACCTATATTTTGGCTTCTAATGTGGCTGAAATTGTGCCGTTTTTGCTGATGGTCATCCTGAAAATTCCTCCCGCCCTGGTAATTTTACAAATTCTTGCCATCGACCTGGGCACCGACATGGTTCCCGCCCTGGCCCTGGGCGCAGAGGCTGCAGAACCTGGAACGATGAATCAGCCGCCGCGGGCCAAGCACAAGCCGCTGCTGGATCGATCCTTACTCGCTCGGGCCTACGGATTTCTGGGGCCTCTCGAGGCCTTTGCTGGCATGGCGGTGTTTCTAGCGGTTTGGCAGCAGCAGGGCTACGGCCTCGCCGATTTGCAGGCAATCACCCCCCAAATTCTGCAGCATCAAGCGGATCCCCAGGTTCTGAATATCTATCATCAGGCCACAACCTTGACCCTGGCCACCATTGTGGCCTGTCAAGACGGAAATGTTTTTGCCTGTCGATCAGAGCGTCGATCTATTTTTCGGATGGGCTTTTTTAGTAACCCCTTGATCTGGATCGGGATTGTTTCTGAGTGGACGATTATCCTTGCCATTATTTATCTTGCCCCGCTGGAAAATATTTTTGGGACTGCTCCCCTCCGGCTGGATCAATGGGGGATGCTGATCATGTGGCCTTTTTTGCTGCTGGGACTGGAGGAGCTGCGGAAATTTGTGTTTACGCGCAGGGCTGCGGGGGAGATAAACTCCAGGAATCCAGTCAGATAAAGCTGAGGTAAAGTTGATCAGCCCTGGCAAGACCGGGTTATGGCCTCGCCCCTGGCGATGATCTAAGGGCGCTGGCGGAAAATTTATAAGGACTTAAAGGTGAGGACATCACACAGGGCATGATGCAGCACATAGTTGCTGACGCTACCGAGAACCATTTCCTTGAGACCTGAACGACCGCGATTGCCAATTAGAATTAAGTCGGCTCCCCAAGACTGGGCAAACTCGCAGATAACGCGGCCTGTATTGCCAAGAATTTGACGAAATTCGCTGTTAACACCGGATTTTTTCGCTTCCTGGGCAAGCGATCGCAGTTTCTCCACGCATTCGCTTTCATAATTTTCCCATTCCTGCCGCCAAATTTCGGTATTGAAGTCGAGTCCAGGAGACCAGTACATATTGTCTGCGCCAGCGGGAATGGGAACTGGACTTCCCTCTTCTTCGCTGCTGAGCACATGCAAGAGCATGAGATCGGCTTGGTGGAGTTTGGCCAGCGCCAAGCCTTTCTGGAACAGCGCTTCTCCTCGGGGAGAATGATCCATGGCGACTAATAGTTTGGCAAACATCTGGGTTCTTCCCTTCGCGTTTCTTCCCTGATTGTCTCTTTCTGACTCCAAATTCAATTCTCTGCTTGCACGGACTCACCCCGAGAGAGGTTTACTCCCTGGAGTGGTGGAGTTGCAATGGAGCTTTGCCTCTATAATCCCTGGCTTTTTCCTCTCCAGCTTGGCGACCTAGCAGAGATTGAGAAATGCTACGATCATTCCTTTATATGAGTATATAAATATATATTAGTGCCAGGGCGACTCCAGTTCATTTCTGTTTCGGAGGATAAGGCCATGAAGACGAACAACTGGTCACTCATGAGCTTCAAACCCATGATATCACGGTCATGAGCAACCTCACGAGTGTCTCGGTGATCGGAACAAAGGGAGTCCGTGTTGAGGAGATTCCGGAACAGGAGTCCGAGATCTCTTTCAGGATCCCTTTCGATTTTGAAGTGGACGAACCCAGTCCTCTCCCGGCTGTGCTTGCGGGCGCTCAAGACCTGGGGATGATTTTGAAACTCGGAGATGCCGGTGAATTCGGCCCCGACTTGCTGGCGCTGGGGCTTGAGTCCCAAACTGTTGCAGAGGTCGATCAGGTTCTGGCCCGACTGTCGCGATTGATGCGAGAATATCGGTTCGGTGGGGAGTGAGGGTTCCGGTCTGCGTGAATTGGCTTGGATATCAATGGATAGACTCAAAACATCCTGGATGTTGGGAATCTTGCTATGCCTCCTCGGCTCCGGCGCGATCGCGGGCTGTCGGGCACCTGCCAAACTGCCTCAGTCCCCCACCACTGCTGAGGTGATGGTGAGTATTCCGCCCCAGGCTTACTGGGTTAACCGAATTGGGGGAGCGGCCGTGAAGGTGGAAACAATGGTTCCTGCGGGCACCGAGCCCCATACCTACGAACCCAGCCCGGCCCAGTTGAGGGTGATGAGTCGGGCCGATGCCTACTTCCAAATCCACATTGGTTTTGAAGAGGCCTGGATGGATCGCTTCAGGGCGATTAACCCCAGGATGAAGGTGGTAGACACAACCAGCGGAATTCAGCGCTTGCCCCTACCCACGCCCATCTATTCAGCCGAGCCTTCGCCCCTTGCACCCCAGGGGCAGGCTGCCAAGGACAATGTCGACCCCCATATTTGGTTATCGCCCCAATTGGCTAAAAAACAAGTCCAGGTCATCTATGACACCCTATCCCAACTGCGCCCCCCAGAATCGGCTCAGTTTCAACAAAATTTTCAGGTTCTAGGGCAAGATATCGATCGGCTGGACCAAACCATCCGAACCCGCTTAAAAAATCTTAAAAACCGCCGCGTTCTGGTGGTTCATCCGGCTTGGGGCTACTTTGCGCGAGACTATCAGTTACAAATGTTTGCAGTTGAGGTGGGGGGAGAGGAACCCAGTGCGGCAGAACTTGCAAATCTTGTTCGCTTTGCAAAGCAACACCACATCAAGGTGGTCTTTGCCTCCCCACAATTTAGCCAGCGGGCTTCGAAGACGATTGCCCAGGAAATTGGCGGGAAGGTTTTACTCATTGATCCCCTGGCCTATGATTGGATAGATAATTTACAGCAGGTGGCAGAGACATTTTCTGAGGAACTCTGAAGCTGTTCTGGCCCTGAATCCCCTCTGGCTTCCTTTTTGACGCAATGCAGCAGGCTCACATCCCTCAGCAACGCACCGATCGGCAACCCGTGGTCATCCGGGTTCAGGGGCTCTGGGCCGGGTATGACCACCAACCCGTTCTCGAAGCGGTCAACTTAACCGTAAAGCAGGGGGATTTCATTGGCTTAATCGGTCCGAATGGCGGGGGCAAGACCACCTTCTTTAAGGTGTTGCTGGGATTGTTAGCGCCCTGGCAAGGCACGGTTGAGATTATGGATTGCGCGGTGCGTCAAGGCCGTCGCTATGTGGGCTATGTGCCCCAGCAGGTTGATTGCGATCGCGCTTTTCCGGTGACGGCTTGGGATGTTGTGATGATGGGCCGATTGGGTCACCGTTCAATACTCCAGCGCTATACTCGCCAGGATGCGCAGCAGGTTTCCCTTGCCCTCCAGAGCGTAGATTTGCTGCATTTAAAAAATCGGGCGGTGGGCACGCTATCTGGGGGGCAACGAAAGCGAGTCTACATTGCGCGAGCCCTGGCAACGGAGCCCCAGATTTTGCTCCTGGATGAGCCTTTGGCGAGCATTGACCCTCAGATGGAAACGCATATCTATGATCTGTTAAAAACCCTGAATGAGCGCATCACCATCTTAATGATTTCCCACGACATTGGTGCGATCGCTGCCTGTGTCAAGACCGTTGGCTGTCTGAATCGGACGTTGTACTACCACGGGGACGACCATATCACCTCTGAAATGTTGGAGATGGTCTACCAATGTCCGGTTGATCTCATTGCCCATGGGGTGCCGCACCGAGTTTTTCCAAAACACCTCAGTGAAGAAATAAGCGATGATTGAGGCCTTACAGTTTGACTTTATGCGTAATGCTCTGCTGGCGGGAGTGCTGGTCAGCATTGCCTGTGGGATTGTGGGCACCTTTGTGGTGATCAACCGGATTGTCTTCGTGAGCGGCGGCATTGCCCATGCCGCCTACGGAGGTATTGGTCTGGGGTATTTCTTTCGGTTTAATCCTGTGCTGGGGGCCGTGATTTTTAGTATTGGCGCTGCGCTAGCAATGGGCGTCGTGCAACTCCAAACTCGCCAGCGAACCGACACGATCATCGGCGTCATTTGGGCGATTGGCATGGCAATTGGGATTGTCCTGGTGGATCTTACCAGCGGCTATAAGGCCGACCTGATGAGTTACCTGTTTGGGAGCATATTAGCTGTTCCCACCCAGGATCTCTGGATCATGTTGATTTTAGACGGCATCATTGTGACCTTAGTGTCTCTCTTTTATAAAGAACTGTTAGCCATTTCCTTTGATGAAATGTTTGCCACGGTCATGAATGTCCCCGTCAAAACCATTTACATCACCCTACTGTGCTTAATTGCGCTCACGGTGGTGATGATGATGCGCGTGGTTGGCTTGATCATGGTGATTGCCCTGCTCACTATGCCCGCGGCGATTAGTGGGCAGTTTGTAAAAAATATGAAGTGGATGATGGTTGTGGCCAGTCTTTTAGGGGTTATCTTCACCACTGGTGGGCTCTGGCTTTCCTTTACCCTCAATCTCACCTCAGGGGCCACCATCATTCTGGTGTCGGGCAGTGTTTACCTGATCACCTTGCTCCTTTCGCCAGTCCTTTCCCGCCCCCTTACTGCAAAATCCAGAGGACTGCTAACCCGTTCAATCCCAGGCCCACGATGAACATCGTGGCAACCAGAGCAATTTGGTACCATTCGATGGGCTGAACCTTCAGATCCAGAGCAACGTGCAGGAAATTTAGAATGGAATAGATCACCGTGACGCCCAAATGGATTATGCGATAGATCCAAGAAGTGTTGAGGGCCGTGAGCACAATCATGACCATGGGGACGACGAAGAAGCCCAGCATTCCCCACAGATGAGAGATTGGCGTTTTGCCCTGGTAGCGAGGAATGGCCACCTCTACGCCATATAGCAAGGGCATCAAGGCCAGCTGAGTGTGAAAGACAAGCCCGAATAGAAAAACCGTCCAGAGGGCAATAATTTGTACGGGAAGCGATAGAGTGATCATTTTTCTGACCTCCACGCGCTATCTCTATGCTAATTATCGCCGATATCTCGCCGATTCTCTAGTCCTCTTTCCCTTGGCGATCGCCGTGCAGCTCATCGCCCATGGAATGCTGGCGCTCCCAGGGGCATCGGCCAAGACCGCTTTATTGTAGCGATTTTCCGTGATCCCTACCCCAATGAGCTTGACCTCCCAGATCCCCCCTCGGCTAGATTTAGAATCGTTCTTGCCAAAGGTTAACGGCGTGACTCTTGGAAATGACACCAGATTGTCACACTCAGGTCACCTCGATCCTCAACACTGAGGATGCATCCAGTCATCGTGTGTTGTAAAGGACATCGTAATAGACGCGATCGCTCCCCATTCTTTTGATCGAGGGTAATAGGCCCATCCCTGCATGACTCACAAATCCTCCTCCCGCGCAATTTCATTGCGCCAGATCCATCGCACGTTAGCACCAATCCTGCTGGGACCAATTCTGCTCACCTTAATAACCGGCACGGTTTACCAGATGGTTGATCTTCTGGGCAAAGACAGCGGATTTGATTGGTTGCTAGAACTGCACAAGGGAAACCTTGGGCCGATCCGTTTAGAGATCCTTTATCCCTTTCTGAATGCTTTGGGGCTGCTTGTGCTGGCAGTCACCGGATTTTCCCTGTGGAGAACGGGGCGTCGGCGCAAAGCTCGTCCTTGAATCTCCCAATTTTGGCGTTGCTCCTAATCAGGTGGAGAAGTCTTCAATGCGCTACAGACGCCTATGGCTCCTATGGCTGAGTGTCGTGGGCCCAGCAATCCTAGCGGGATCCGCCCTCTATGGCTACGTGTTTATCGCGGGGGCGCCCCAGCTTGATGCGATCGGGGGGCAAGCCATTCCGGGCCTGGACTTCAAGCTGGAGTCGTTTCAAAGTCAAGCCATGGGAACCCTGCGCCAATACGGTGTGATCTTGCCCCCCGGCTATGCCCAACATCCCCAGCAGAACTACCCGGTGATCTTTCTGCTGCATGGGGGCCACGATGGGGTGACAGCCTACGATCAAAAATACGCCATTGCATCGGTGCTGCATCAGCTCTACGGCCAGAAAAAACTGCCTCCCTCGATTGTGATTATGCCCGACGGCAACGATCGGCGAGGATCCAGCCCCCTCTGGGATCCACAGTACTTTGACGGCCCAAATGGCAAGGTGGGAACCCTAATCGGCACTGAACTTGTGCAGGTGGTCAAGAGTCGCTACCGAACAGCTCATGATCCAGAACAATGGGCCATGGGGGGGATATCCTCTGGGGGCTGGGGCGCTGTGAATATTGGCTTGCGCCACCTTGACCATTTCAAAACGCTATTCAGTCTCAGTGGCTACTTCACCGATCCCAGCGGTGCTCACAACAGTCCGGAACAGTTTATTTCTCAACTTCCTGCTCAAGATCTTCAGGGTTTACGGATTTATCTGGCCGCTGGCAAAAATAGGGAAGATACGTTTTTCCGCCACTCCAGTCACCGTTTTCATCAAACCTTGAATCAGCTCAAGATTGATCATGTTCTGGCGGTCTTCCCCGGTGGACATGGCCTTTCCGGTCCCGATGTGGGCTGGAACTTCTTTCACCGGCACCTGAGTGATGCCCTATCCTTTGTGGGCCATCCTGTCCAACCCCATGGGTCCCCGCCCTCTTCGGCGGCGAGCCGGGGCTGAACCAGTACAATATAGAGCGGTAAAGCATACGCAGGTGAAGACAACAACTTCCATGAAACCGAGCATTTTGATTATCGAAGATGAGCGAGAGATTGCGCTATTGATACAAAACTTGCTTGAAACTGAAGGATTTGTTTGTGAAACCTGTCGGGATGGTGCGGAGGCCCTGAGATCGGTTCAAACCGTACAGCCGGATCTGGTGATTTTGGATCTGATGTTGCCGGGCATCGACGGACTGGAAATCTGTACCCGAATTCGCCAGCAGCCCCTGGGTAAGGATCCCTATATCCTGATGTTAACGGCTCGTGCAGAGGAGCTGGACCGAATTATTGGCCTATCCACCGGGGCAGATGATTACCTCACGAAGCCCTTCAGCCCACGAGAACTGGTGGCTCGAGTGAGGGCCCTTTTGCGACGCAGTTTGCGCCATGACCCCACGGCTGCCCTGATTTATCGCACTCCGCACTTCACGGTTAACCTGGATCAGCATATTGCCCAACGTCATCTGTCGGGACAGGAGGCGGAAATCTTGGAATTGACCACCCTGGAATTTAAGCTGCTGGAAACCTTTGTGAGTTATCCGGGGCGGGCCTGGAGTCGGACCCAGCTCATTGATAATCTTTGGGGAGATGACTTTTATGGCGATGATCGCGTGGTGGATACCCAAGTCGCTCGCCTGCGTAAAAAAATAGAGCCGAATCCAGCCAAACCCACGTTTATCAAAACTGTGCAGGGTGTGGGCTACAAATTTGAAGACCAGGAATAAAAAGTTGCAGTGAGTACCCGCAAAGATGAACAACATGGGGTTGCGATCGCGGCTATTCCTTTCTCACCTGCTGGTGATGATTTTTAGCCTGAGCTGCTATATCGTCATTAATCGCTACGCCGCCTTTCGCTATTTTGCCGATCATCTGGAAGATCTGGTCCTGAATCAAACCGAGATTTTGCCCCTTAAGGATGTGTTGATCGAGGGATTTGCCATCGCCTGGCATGCCAGTGCCGGATGGTCTATTTTTACGGGGGCCATTGTGGCGCTCTTGCTCAGCTATTGGGTCGCCAAACGCATTACCACCCCGTTAATCAACATGGAACACACCACCCAGGCCTTTGCCTCGGGCAACCTAGAGGCGCGGATTCCAGCCAGTTCTATTCCTGAAATCAATCGTCTGGGTCGCAGCTTTAACCGCATGGCCTTGAGTTTGGAGCAAGTGGAGCAAAAACGCCAGGAAATGATTGGAGATCTGGCCCATGAGTTGCGAACTCCCCTCACGATTCTGCGCGGCTATTTGGAAGAATTAGCCGATGAGCGCATTGCGCCCACTCCGCTCCTGTTTAATCAGTTGCAGAACCGGGTGCGACGATTGGAACGTCTGGTGGCGGATTTACAAACCCTGTCCAAGGCGGAGACGGGGCATCTGCCCCTCCACTTTCAAGCGGTGGATTTAGCTCGCCTGCTACGGCAAGTCCAAGAGGTGTTTGCCACCCAACTGGACGAGAATAGCCCCCGTTTAGTCGTGAACATCCCCCCCGCGTTACCGCTAGCCTGGGCCGATCCCGATCGGACGGAGCAAATTTTGCTCAATTTGATGGGGAATGCGCTTCGCTACACGACACAGGGCTGCATTAGCGTTTCCCCCAGCCTGCAACAGGATCGTCTGTGGATTGACATCAGCGACACCGGGCCAGGCATAGCCCCTGAGGATTTGCCCCATGTCTTTGATCGATTCTGGCGATCGCCCCAGGCCCAACAGACCCACTCCCAGGGATCTGGGTTAGGGCTGGCCATTACCCGCCGGCTAGTGGAGCTGCAGGGAGGGACCCTCACGGTGCAGAGCCAATTGGGTCAGGGCAGCACCTTCAGAGTCTCGCTGCCCTTAGCGGATCGTCACCGCCCTTAACGGTGAGTAGAACAGTGACACCCATGACACAGCCCTGTCACATGAACCCGTTAGGCTAATTTTTGTACCTCATCAGGGGAAGCTTTGACGATGCTGATTTTTTTAGTGCTGATTTCCTTGGTTTTTCTGACGGGGATTAGTCTGAAAACCCTGGCGATGCTATTCCCGGAGTCCCTGTCCGAGGAACAGGATAACGCCCTAGAGCAAAGACCCTGAGCCGTCCAGGGCTCACTAGAGGTCCGGTCCGGGATCTTGGGGATGTTCAGCGGGGGGGGGCTGCTGGAGTTGTCCAGTTTGGAGCCAAGGCGCCAGATCCTCAGGGGATTTCGACTGTGCCAAATAATCCTGAAGCTGCTTTCCTTCCAGGATCTCCTGGTGCAAAAGGGACTGAGCCATGGTCTCTAGCAGGTCACGATTGGTGCACAGGATTTGTTGGGCGATGTGATGGGCCGATTCAATGATGGCGTTCACCTCTTGATCAATTTGCGCGGCCACGGTGGGGCTGATTACCCGCCTTGTATTTTGTAGTCCCTCCAGATACTGTTGCTGCGTTTTTTCAAAGGCAATGGGCCTGAGTTTGGAATCCATGCCGTAGAGCGTGACCATCCGTTCTGCGAGATCCGTTACCTTTTGGATATCATCACTGGCCCCGGTGGAAACCTGGCCAAACACCACTTCCTCCGCGGAACGCCCCCCCAAGAGCGTCGTCAGGCGACCTCGAATTTCGGGGGCTGACATGAGAAAGCGATCCTCTTCGGGAAGCTGCAGGGTATAGCCCAGTGCGCCTGCGCCTCGGGGCACAATGGATATTTTCTGCACCCGACTGGCCCCCGGCATCAGGGATCCGATGATGGCATGGCCCACTTCGTGATAGGCCACAATCTTTTTTTCACTGGGATTGAGAATCCGAGACTTGCGCTCTAGTCCAGCAATGACTCGCTCAATGGCTTCATTGAGGTTGGCCATACTCACGGTTTCTTGATCCTGGCGAGCCGCCAACAGCGCCGCTTCGTTGATTAAATTGGCGAGATCTGCCCCGGCGAACCCAGGGGTTTGAGCCGCGATCGCCCCGAGGTCAACCTCCGATGACAGCTGCACCTTCGCGGCATGAACCTGCAGAATTGCCAATCTGCCCGATTTATCCGGGTGATCCACCACCACACGCCGGTCAAAGCGACCCGGACGCAGGAGTGCTGGATCCAGTACCTCAGGACGATTGGTGGCCGCCACCAAAATCACCCCGGTGTTTCCTTCAAAGCCATCCATTTCCGTGAGCAGCTGATTCAGGGTTTGTTCCTGTTCATCATTTCCCCCCAGGGAGTTGCTGCTCCGACGGGTTTTGCCCAGGGCATCCAGTTCATCAATAAAGACAATGCAAGGGGCCTGCTGTTTCGCTTGCATAAACAGATCCCGGACGCGGGCTGCTCCCACCCCCACAAATAGCTCGATAAATTCAGCGCCGGAGATGCTGAAGAAGGGAACCCCCGCCTCTCCGGCGATCGCCTTGGCCAACAGGGTTTTCCCCGTACCCGGCGGTCCGACGAGGAGCACCCCCTTGGGAATGACAGCCCCAAGGCGGGTGTATTTATCCGGATGCTTCAAGAAGGTGATAATTTCCTCTAGCTCGGCCTTGGCTTCATCAACCCCAGCAACATCTTGAAAGGTCACTCCGGTCACCCCCTCAGAATAGATGCGCGCTTTACTTTTCCCCACGGTTAGTGCTGCAGATCCCATGCCGCCTGATCGATTGAGAATCCAGGCCCAGAGGGCGATGAAAACCAGGGGCGGCCCAAGCCACCCCAATAAAGTTCCCAGCCAGGCCCACTGATCGGGGGGCGGTGCCCCAAATTCGACATTTTTTTCCTCCAGGAGCTGCACCAAATCCATGTCACTGGGAATGGGGGCCGTCACGTAGAGATCTTCCGGGTCCGTGGTGCTGCTGATCTGATTGGGCGGACTTGTCCCAGTCTTGGGCGGATCGGCCCTCAGCAGATAGCGGATTTCATTGGTTTCAATGAGCGCTTGACGCACCTTCCCGGCGCGCACCTGCTGAATAAACTGACTGTAGGGAACCCGCTTCGGACCAGGTCTCAAGGCCGGCAGCAGGAAAAGATTAAATAAAATCAAAAAGGTCAGGAACGAGAGGAGAGTGCCCCCGAAACGTTTGGGATTGGGCTTGGCGTTTCTATTCTCCCCATTGGTTTCAATTGGCATCTATTCCCTCCGTTCTAGACTTCTGAAAAAAGTCGTGGATGTCAGGGGTGACTGAACTTTCTGGCGCCACGAAATTGACTGTACCACTGATTGCCTGGGCCGTTAAGGTACAGCTGATTCCCCCTTGGAGTTAGTGCCACCCCTCTGGCTGTCCGACTGGACGACCCGGTGCAGGGGCTAGAGGGCATGGAGGGGAACGGGCGATGGCCTCGGATTAAACTGACACGAATCGTTCATCAGATTGACACAACCTTTTTCTACAGTGAATCCTATCGCCCCCTAGGGGGATGGATTGGAAGAGGGTTGGTTTTCTGTAGGAGAAGCATATGGAGGATTTGACCATTTATCAGAGGGATTGCTTCCATCGCCAGATGATGCAAGAAGCTGCTGCTGGTTTCGGGGGGTTATTGGTCTCAGAACGACAGCTGCCCCGATGCTCTGAATCGGTTTGAACCCCAGAACTATCCCTTCTAGTGGTCTGAGGCAAAGTCGCCGTAGATCAAATTCGATGTCCGGTGATTCCATCTGAGTTGACAACAGCATTGCTTTTTCGATTATTACGCTCTGGTGTTATGGAAAGGAGACTCCACATGACAACTTCCTCAGAATCTTCCATGGGTCATCATTCCAGTCCTCCTACTCCGTCGCGGCGGCCCTGGGGACGACTGGGGCTTGTTTTAATAAGCTTATGTATAGGGGCAAGTCTGGCCACGGTGGGTCGCTATTGGATGTGGCATCGATCCCTAAATTCAGCAGAAAACTCGCCCACCCTGGGGCTGTCGCCCCAGCCAACGCCTCAGGACTCGGCGACAAATTTCATTACCCAGGTTGTCAACCAGGTGGGACCCGCGGTGGTTCGCATTGATGCCTCGCGTACGGTCAGCGAGCCGGTGCCAGATATCTTTAAAGACCCCTTCTTTCGGGAATTTTTTGGAAATCAGGTTCCTACCTCGCCCAATCAAGAGGTGCAGCGGGGGCTGGGATCCGGCTTCATTATGAACAGTGAGGGCCAAATCATCACCAACGCCCATGTGGTTGAGGGCGCAGATACGGTGCAGGTGACCCTCAAGGATGGCCGCAGTTTTCAGGGCAAGGTGCTGGGATCTGATCCGGTCACCGATGTGGCCATTGTTAAAGTTGCAGCCTCTAATTTGCCAACTGTGAAGCTGGGAACGTCTAAAAATCTGCAGCCTGGGGAATGGGCGATCGCCATTGGCAATCCCCTTGGGCTGGACAACACCGTGACTGAGGGGATTATCAGCGCCACGGGCCGTTCCAGCGGGGAAGTGGGCATCCCCGATAAGCGGGTGGATTTTATCCAAACCGATGCGGCCATTAACCCTGGCAATTCTGGGGGGCCACTGCTGAACCGCAACGGCGAGGTGATCGGGATGAATACTGCAATTATTCAAGGTGCCCAAGGACTGGGGTTTGCGATTCCCATTGATCGGGTTCAGCAAATTGCCCAGCAGCTTGTTGCTCGGGGAAAGGTTGACCATGCCTACCTGGGCATTCAACTGGTAACCCTGACGCCCCAAGTTCAGCAAGAGATTAACGGTGATCCCAATAGTGGTCTGAGCGTCCAGGAGGATCATGGGGTGTTGGTGGCGAAGGTCTTCGCCAACTCTCCTGCCGATCGCGGTGGCATTCGAGCGGGAGATG
>NZ_JTHE03000023.1 GCF_000817775.3 Lyngbya confervoides BDU141951 | reverse complement strand
CAAGCCAGACGATACAAAAATTTTACACAGCCTCAAATGCCCACACTGCATTCTGTCCCGGATTAAATTGGTGGCCTTTTCGACACAAAACACCCACACATTACAGGCAAGGTTGGGGAAGATAGGTTTGATGCCCCCGCCCTGGTTGACAGGTCCATTGTTTCAGCACATTCACCACCGTCCAGCCTGAGGCCGCCCCCCTCTCCAAGGTCACCACAAACTGCTGACCGGCCACAGAGTCATCCAGCAGCCCCTCCTGGGTGATGGTCACGGTGGAGCGCAGGGGATTTTCAGGACTATCGTTTTGCCGCACAATCTGTTCGCTATAGCTGCTGATGGAATAGCCCTGGTTTTGAACCGCTGCAAGGGCGACCAAAACGGGAGCTTGGGAGGCTGTGATCTGCGAGGAGGAGCCCGACCCACGCGCCACAAACTGAGTTTGATTCAACAGATCCAGCAAATCTGAAAGTTCGGGGGCCTGCAGTTCAACCACATCTTGAATACCTGGGGGCTGGAACCAAGCATAGGCCACGGGCAGCCGGCTTTGATCTTCGCGCACGAATACGTCCATCCCGTTAACCCTGCGATGGGTCACCTTGGGAGCGGGAGCTGAGGCGCTGAGCGCCATCGCCAAGTCTTGAACCGACAATTGCTTGGGATTGGGGCGCAGGCGCAGAGTTCTGGCCGCGATCGCATCCGTGCCCTGGACAGGAATCCCCTTGGCCAGACACTGAATCAGGTTAAAATCCCCTGGGGCCAAAATTGCAACGCTGCCGTCGTTGCGCAGCATGGTGCGAAAATTAGAAGGAATCTTAACATCAATGCCAAACTGATCGAAACGAACCGTCCGAGTGGATTGAGCTGGAGACAAGTCCCCCGTATCCGCGCAGGTTTGGGGGCGATCAACGGGGGCGGATATGAGAATCTGGCCAAAACTAGCCTCCAGGACAAGGGCACTAGCCAGGCTGATCATTGCAGTTCTCAGATGCATCATCATCGCAGAAACTCCATGGGAAGCAGGGTTTCCCTATTCTAACGGGAATGATCTCCCTGCCCTGATATGGAACTCTCGCCTGAGATAGAACTCTCGCCTCAACGGTTGCCCGCTTGACCCGTTGCCTTGCTGATCAGTTGCCCGCTTGATCAGGAATGACATCCCAGCACACTGGAACTAGCTGCCCATTTCCGAGCAGTCCCAAACCCATCTTGTCTCCAGCCTGGATGGTGGTTCCCGTCAGGGCACAAACCTGTTCTTGCTGGGCGATCGCCGTCATGATTGCCCGGAACTGCGATCGCCTAAGGCCAGTGGACTGCTGCTGCACATAATCCCAGAGGATCTCTCGAATCAAGGCCTGATAGCTTTGCTGACCCGCCAGGGTTTTGAGCCTGTCGATTAGCGATCGCTCAAAGCGAATACTGGTAACCTGCATGTCGGAGGTTGAGGTGGATGGGGACACGGGTTTAAACTTTTTTTACCAAAGGGGTGGACATTTCCATACTACATCTGTAGTATGAGTTAGGCGAAAAAATACAGCGCCTTCAAAGGTAATGCTTTGGTAATTCTTTGAACAGACTTTCGTTAGCCCATTACCGTTAACGGATTCCCCCCTAACTCATTTCCGATGATTGGGTGACTCTCATGAACTGCTTTCCAATGCCATATCTAAGCTCAGCCATATCTGCAACAGTCATCTCCGCCATTGCGGAACAGACTGGCATGGTCAGAGTCAAGCGCAATCGCTGGAATAGTCTCCCAACTCTCTTCCATCAATCGGATCAACCTCGAAGCGGATGGCCCAGGATCTTTATATCCTCTGGCCTCTAGGTTCCAAACATTGAGTTTAACCCCCGCTTCCGGATCACCAGAAGCGGGGTTATTTTTTTCGTTGCCATAAACCCATGAACGTCTCCCGTCTACAGCCTTCGATCCGGGTCGCGAAACCCATTGTGCTGTTTTCTAAAAACTACCTGCCCATTACCCGTGTGAATTTAAAACGGGCAGCTTGCCTACTGATAACCGGACGCGCTGAACCGCTGAACTTTGAGGGGGATGAGTGGCAGTTGCGATCGCCCCGGTTCGTGCTGCGGGTGCCTGAGCATATCCGGCTCACCCTGGAGAGTGCAGAACGAACCTGGAAGGTTCCGCCAGTCAACCGCCGAGAAGTCCTGCGTCGGGACAAGAACACCTGTCAATATTGTGGAAGTCGAAAGGACCTGACCCTTGACCATGTGATTCCTCGATCAAGGGGAGGACAGCACACCTGGGATAACGTGGTTACCGCCTGCGCCTCCTGTAATGGGCGCAAGGGAAATCAAATCCTAGAGCACAGTCCCTTAATCCTCAGACAGCCCCCCCGCGCCCCCCGGCATCCGGTCATTGCCTTTGCTGAGCAATTTTGGAAAGAGACCCCGCCATGTTGAAACTAATCTACACGGAAACTGGAATGATTCTAGAACGGGTTGAGAACACCCTGGAATCCGTCATAGGTCAGCGTCTAAAGCTGGCCTTGAGCCTGGGTGAATCCTTCTACCTGGAACCGAGCTCGGCAACGATTCTCCTCACCCTGGAGGCCAAAGGTTATCAGGCTCTAGCGCGGGTTGTCCAGTCCGATCCGGCAATCACCACCTCAGTCCTTGATCCAGACTGTGTTGAAGTCACCTTAACAGGAAACTGGCTGGCTGCAACTGCAGAGACGGAATCAGGAATCTTTCTGGCTTCCCTGAGCCAGCAAACTGAACAGCTCTTACAAAGCTATTGGGAAGGTTCTGAACTGCAGGTGGCCTAGGATCATGACCAGGCACTCAGGATTTTGCCCCATCCATGACTCCAACGGCACCCTATCCTGACCGGACTGTTAAGATTCCTCAAAATTGGGGAACCCTAAAGCTGAATAATGCTGTAACCCCTAAAACAACCCTAAAACAAACCGATGCCAAGGCTCAATCCAACCTGGATCAAGGATGGCCCATCCCGGTGGCGATCCAAGCTCATAGGCCTCAGCGCAGAACGGAAAGCCTGCCTTTTGGTTCTGGGGATGGGGGTCATTGGCGCTGGTTTTGGGGCCATCAGTGCAAACTTTGAACTGAAACGTTGCCCAGCAATCTCCCCCTGTGCAATGCAGAGCGAGTTCCAAAAACGTCTCGATGACCTTCAGCTTGCAGCGTTTGCCGGAATGGGGTCAGGCTTGCTGGTCAGCGTCCCTCACCTGTGGCGCCACAGTCCACGTCAACGGTAAATCGCCAACGGCTGCACAATTCTGACAAGCCCCTGGGAAAGAATTGACCAGTATCCCAAGGCAGTCCATTGCACACCGCACTGAACCAAGGAGGACCGGATGTTGAACAAAACAACCGCCATAGGACTGGTGATTCTAACAGGGATCTTTATCGCGGTGGGCGATCGCCTGTTACCCGATCCCCTAGCAGACTACAGCCTGACGGCACGATCCACCTTACTCGACATGCTGCCCAAGCTACGCCGACAGAACTACAACCAGAAGACGGAAGAGGCCGTTGATCAACTCCACAACCCCTAGATCCAAGGCCTCTGTCGCAACAAGGGCCACAGGGCATACTCCACAGGGCATAACTCCAGAGGACATACTCCAGTTCAGCAGTCGCGAAGCAGGGTCTCTTGGAACAGAGTCTGCACCTGGTGCCAGGCATCATCGGCTGCCTCAGGATCATAACTGGGGCGCTGATCGCAGAAAAATCCGTGCCCCGCAGGATATTGAAAAATCTTAAAGTCCACGCCCTCAAGCCGGAGGGTCTGCTCAATTAAATCCACCTCGGATTGGGGAATACTCGGGTCCTGGGTGCCAAAGAACCCAAAAAGCCTGCCCTGAATTTCTGAGGTTTTGGTAACCGTGGGCGGACCCCCGCCGGGGATCATCGTGGCAATGCCAGCACCATAAAATGAAGCCGTGGCCTTAATCTCCGGCAGGGTCGCCACCAAATAGGCCACATGGCCTCCAAAGCAAAAACCCAGGGTGCCAATACAGCCGGATCGAACCTCAGGCAGACGATTAAGATAGGTAATGGTGGCCTGGGTATCGCTCAAGAGTTCCTCAGCCCGCGTATTCATCTTATATTGACGGCCTAGCTGCACCTCCGCCTCAGAATAGCCTAGCTCCAGATTTGCCACCTGACGCTGGTAGATGGCAGGAGCAATGGCTACGTAGCCAAGCTGGGCAATACGCTGTGTGACTGAGCGAATGTGGGCATTGACCCCAAAAATTTCCTGGAAAACAATAATCCCTGGCCAAGGACCAGACCCCACAGGCTTGACCTGGTAGGACTCGATGGCCAGTTCCTGATTTTGAATTGTGACAATTTCTGCAAGGGTTTTGAAATCAGTCATAGATATCCTCAGCAATCTTGCAAGGGCAAGGAGGGCAGTTCGCGGCACCTGGATCGAAGCAGGAGCGAAGGAATTGTTATAGTGATATCAGAAAACATGTCTTGAACTGGGACCTGCACTGAAATATTTCCATGGGTGAACCTTGGGTTAAGCCCTTTGGAGTACTGACTGTCGCTCCCGGTCTTTGTACAGTAGTTCTCACACATTTCCAAGTAGTTTTTGGAGGAAGTTCCTATCGTTAGACGAATTGTAAAACCGATGATGAAAAAGGCTGAGCCTGCTCATCCTATTAACCACAACATCCGGGCAGCTGACGTGTTGCTCATTGATCAAGACAATACCAATCAAGGCGTGATCCCCACCTCGGACGCCCTCAAGCAGGCCCAGGCTGTACAGCTAGATCTCGTGGTGGTCTCCCCAGAGGCCCAACCTCCCGTGGCCCGGATTATGGATTATGGGAAGCATCTCTATCAACAGAAGAAACGGCTGAACAGCGGTAAAAGTTCCAAGACCCGCCTAAAAGAGGTCAAGCTGCGTCCCAACGTTGACGATGCAGACTACAGTCGACGGGTGGATTTGGCCAAGAAGTGGCTCGGCGATGGCAATATGGTGAAATTTCAGGTCCGGTTGCGGGGTCGAGAGCATCAGCACCGCGATCGCGCTGTGGAGCTGCTGTCACGAATTCAAGACGATCTGGAAAACATCGGCAAGGTTCAATCCCTCGACCGCCGCGGATTGGTGCTCCAGATGGTTTCTGCCTAATCGATCTCCACCTTCACCGCTATCTCCAAAGGATGAACAAAAACCTGCTTTTCCCGAGAACAGCAGGTTTTTCATGGGGATCGCAGGCGCAGACTCAGCCTAAAGCTGGGGCGATCGCTGGTGCCAGTCTGTGGACTGTTCGTAGGCGTAGGCCACGTGCAGCACGTTGTCTTCGCGCAGGACATCGCCAATGAGTTGCAAACCAATGGGCAGCCCTTGCGGGTCAAACCCGCAGGGAAGACTTAAGCCAGGAAGTCCCGCCAGATTCACCGGTATGGTCATCAAATCCGAAAGATACATGCTCAAGGGATCAGCGGTTTTCTCCCCCGCCTTAAAGGCCGTGGTGGGACAGGTGGGACAGACCAGCACATCCACCGATTCAAAGGCCCGCTCAAAATCCTGCTTGATCAGAGTGCGCACCTTCTGCGCCTTCAGGTAGTAGGCATCGTAATATCCAGCGGAGAGGGCATAGGTGCCGATCATAATCCGCCGCTTCACCTCGGCTCCAAAGCCCTGGGATCGCGTTTCACAATACATTTGCAGCAGATCCTCCGGGTTCTTAGCGCGATATCCATACCTGACTCCGTCGTATCGAGCTAAATTCGCCGAGGCTTCCGAGGGGGCAATGATGTAATAGGTGGGCAGACCATAGCGGAAACGGGGGCAGGAAATCTCCTGGACCGCTGCGCCCAGATCCTGGAGTTGCGCAATGGCCGCCTGCACTGCCTGGGCCACCGATTCATCCAGGCCCTCCCCCAGGGTTTCCGTAATCACCCCCACGGTTTTCCCCTTGAGATCGGGCTTGAGAAACTGCCTGTAGTCTGGAATCTCGACCTTAAGACTGGTGGAATCGCGGGGATCATAGCCTGCAATCTCCCCCAGCAAAATGGCTGCATCTTCGACGGTGCGACCAAAGGGGCCAATCTGATCTAGGGAAGAGGCATAGGCCACCAGGCCATAGCGGGAGACAAGCCCGTAGGTGGGCTTCATTCCCACCACGCCACAAAAAGAGGCGGGCTGGCGAATGGATCCCCCAGTATCCGATCCCAGGGCCACCACGCATTCCTCTGCGGCCACGGCAGCAGCCGATCCCCCCGAGGACCCGCCCGGAACCCGCTCTAGGTCCCAGGGATTCGCCGTGAGCTGGTAGGCAGAATTTTCCGTGGAAGATCCCATGGCAAATTCATCAAGATTTGTTTTGCCCACCATGATTGCTCCAGCCGCCTGAAGCTTTTGGGTCACCGTAGATTCGTAGGGTGGAACAAAATTTTCTAAAATTTTTGACCCGCAGGTGGTCGGTATTCCCTTCGTAGATAAGTTATCCTTAATGCCAACGGGAATGCCGGCTAGCAGCCCAATCTCTTCTCCCGCTGCAATTTTTTGATCAATTTGTTTTGCCTGCGCCAACGCATGATCAGCTGTCACGCTCAGAAAACTCTTCAAATGAGGTTCCAATGTGTCAATGCGATCCAGGGCGGCTTGCGTCAATTCCGTGGCCGACTGGGCTTTCGTGATGAGTTGTTGGTGTAACTCCCGAATGGAAGCCATGCCGCTGATCCTTTTTTCCTAGATTTTTCAACCTTCAGTATACAGAGAACCTATGACACACCCGCTTTACGTCGCGTTTATTTGGCATCAGCATCAACCCCTCTACAAAAGCCGGATTACGGGACGCTACAACATGCCCTGGGTTAGGCTCCACGGCACGAAGGATTACTTGGACTTGATCCTGCTGCTGGAAAAATATCCCAAGCTTCATCAAACCGTGAACCTTGTGCCCTCTTTGATCATGCAGCTTGAGGACTATGCACAGGGATCGGCCATTGATCCCTATTTAACGGTCACCCTGACCCCCACGGAACAGCTCACGGCGGACCAGAAGCGATTTATCATTGACAGCTTTTTTGACGCGCAGCACCATACGCTCATTGCCCCCCATCCGCGCTATGACGAGCTGTACCAGCAATGTCAACAGGAGGGAAAGGTATGGTGCCTTGAACACTGGAGCGATCGCGACTTTGGCGATCTGCTGGCATGGCACAATCTGGCCTGGATTGATCCCTTGTTTTGGGAGGATCCCGACGTGGCAGCCTGGCTTGAGCAAGGGCAGGATTTCACCCTGGGCGATCGCCAGCGCATTATCGCCAAGCACCGGGAAATTATCCAGAGAATTCTGCCGCAACACCGCAAAATGCAAGAGACAGGCCAGCTGGAGGTGACCACCACCCCCTACACCCATCCCATCTTGCCGCTGCTGGCCGACACCGATGCCGGACAGGTAGCCGTCCCCCACATGAAGCTCCCTGATCAGCGATTTCAGTGGGCAGAAGATATCCCCCGCCATCTGCGCAAAGCCTGGGACCTGTACTGCGATCGCTTTGGCTGCAAGCCCCGAGGCCTTTGGCCTTCAGAGCAGTCTGTTAGTCCAGCAATGTTGCCCTACGTTGCCCAGCAGGGGTTCCAGTGGCTCTGCTCCGATGAAGCAGTTCTCGGTTGGACCCTTCAGCACTTCTTCCACCGAGACGGATTTGGGAACGTCATTGAACCGGAGCTCCTTTACCAGCCCTATCGCCTGGAAACCCCCACGGGAGATCTCTCCATTGTGTTCCGAGACCATCGACTGTCCGATCTCGTTGGATTTTCCTACAGCGGCATGGACCCCCAAGCCGCCGCTAGCGATCTGGTGGGACACCTGGAATCCATTGCCCATCGGCTTCAGCAGCGACAGTCGGCGGATTCTCCGTCGGAGGAAGCCGCTGCAGCGAGATCGGAGACGTCCCCGCCGGGGATCGCCCTGGATCAGCCCTGGCTGGTCACCATCGCCCTAGATGGTGAAAACTGCTGGGAGTTTTATCAGCGCGATGGGATTCCGTTTTTGGAAAATCTTTACCAGCAGCTGAGCGATCACGAGGGAATTCGGCTGGTCACGGTGTCGGAATATTTGGATCAATCTCCGCCCAGGGAGGTTCTGCCAGCGGACCGACTCCACAGTGGATCCTGGGTAGACGGGAGTTTTACCACCTGGATTGGCGATCCGGTCAAAAATCGCGCCTGGGATTTACTCGGGCAGGCGCGTCAGGTCCTAGCCCATCATCCTGAGGCTACCGAGGAGCAGAACCCAGACGCTTGGGAGGCGCTCTACGCCGCTGAGGGATCCGACTGGTTCTGGTGGTTTGGGGAGGGACATTCCTCCAATCACGATGCCATGTTTGACCAGCTGTTCCGAGAACATTTGATTGCCCTGTATAAAGCGCTGCAAGAGGATATCCCCGAGGCGCTGCACCATCCTCTGGAGCGACATGATCGGGCAGAGAATATGCGACCCCAAAGCTTTATTCATCCCGTGATTACCGGCATTGCCGACGAGCAGGACTGGGATCACGCAGGGCGCGTCACCGTTGCCGGGGCCAGAGGAACCATGCATCGCAGCGGCCCCATCCAGCGACTCTGGTATGGCCTAGACCACCTCAACTTTTATTTCCGGTTCGATTTTCAGGCCGGGATTCAGCCAGGGAACGGCGATCCAAATGAAGTGCATTTGTTCTGGTACTACAGTGACCAGATGGGCTATACCAGTCCTATCAACCTGAGCAAGGTGCCCAACACCGCCCCGGTCAACTATCGCTTTCGCCACCATGCCGGCTTTTATTTACCCACACAACAAACCTGGCTAGAGGAGGCCGGGGAATATGGCCAGTGGCATGGACGATCACAACAGATTCAGCTTGGATTCCAGGATTGTCTGGAGGTGGCGATTCCCTGGTCTGATTTAGAGGTGGAACCAGACTGGCACGTGAATGTGCTGGCCGTGTTAGGGCATAACGGCGAGTTTGTTGAGCATCTTCCAGAAGACGCTCTGATTCCGTTCAACGTGCCTTAGGGGAGGTTCAACAGTCTCTTCAGACCGCTGGCTCTTCAGACCGCTGGCTCTCCAGACCCCGGCCCTTCAAACAAAGGGCCAGGGCGATGGTTGGCTCCCTAGTATTTTTGGGCGAGGGCAGCGAGGGCTTCTTCCCGGTCATCGAAATGAATTTTTTCGGTGCCCAGGATTTGATAGTCTTCGTGGCCTTTTCCAGCAATCAAGACGGTATCGCCCGGCTGAGCTTGGTCAATGGCCCGTTGAATGGCCCGGCGGCGGTCCACTTCCACCAGCGCCGTGACTGATTCCGGAATCCCGGACAGGATATCGTTGAGGATCATCTGGGGATCTTCAGTACGAGGATTGTCGGAGGTGACCACCACCTGGTCCGCCAGGCGAGCGGCAATCCCTCCCATCAAGGGTCGCTTGGTGCGATCGCGATCGCCCCCACAGCCAAACACGCAGATCATTTTTCCCTGCACAAAGGGGCGAGCGGCCCTCAGCAGATTTTCTAAACTGTCGGGAGTGTGAGCATAGTCCACAATGACGCCAATGTCCTGGCCAGGAGATCCCTTAATCTGCTGCATCCGTCCCGGCACCCCCTCAAAGTGGGGCAGGGCCGCCCCAATCCCCTCCAGGGGCAGATCCAAGGCCAGCACCGCGCCCACTGCCGCCAGCAAGTTAGCCACGTTAAACTCTCCCACCAGGGGACAGCGAAAATCCAGGTCGCCCTGAG
The DNA here is from genome assembly GCF_000817775.3 of Lyngbya confervoides BDU141951. Lineage (GTDB taxonomy): Bacteria > Cyanobacteriota > Cyanobacteriia > Thermosynechococcales > Thermosynechococcaceae > Lyngbya > Lyngbya confervoides. The sequence goes on along the minus strand of NZ_JTHE03000023.1, from coordinate 58,159 downwards.
GCGTGTGCAAGGTGCCTTCCACCCCATCGGGATGATAGGTCAGCTGAGTACAGTGCAAGTCCGCCTCCTTAGATTGGGTGCTATAGGTCCAGACAAGGCTGCGATCAAGACGAGCGATCAGCGTTTGACCATAGGGATCATCGCCATTAATGATGGCTCGCCCCCGTAAATAGGCGGGAGAGAAGAGGCGTGCCTTTGCCTCAAAGTAATGATCGAGATCCAGGTGATAGTCCAGATGATCCTGGGTCAGGTTGGTAAACACAGCCACAGCAAACTCACACCCTTGCACTCTTCCTTGATCCAGGGCATGGGAGCTAACCTCCATCACGCCAAATTGACAGCCAGCCTTAACCGCCTGAGCCAGTTGAGCCTGAAGCTCCACCGCAAAGGGAGTGGTGTGGGTCGCGGTGGCCTGGTACCCAGGCCAGCGAGCATACAGGGTGCCGAGCAAGGCGCTCGGTGCGTTGGCCTGCTGGAGTAAGTAGTCGATGAGATGGGTGGTGGTGGTTTTACCGTTGGTGCCGGTCACGCCAACCATCTGCAGCTTACGACTGGGCCGATCGTGGAAGCGATTGGCCACCTCCCCGCAAACCCGCCCCATATCGGTCATGGGGATCACGCAAGCGTCCCCATTCTCCGGCAGCTTGACGCTAGCTGACACCAGAGCGGCGATCGCGCCCTGCTCCAGGGCACTGGCCCAGAAGTCGCCGCCATCGACTCGGGTTCCCGGCATTCCCAGGAACAGATCACCGGCCTGGCAGTTAAAGGAGTTCGTTGACAATCCGGTGACCGTTTGGTCTAAACCTGGGTGCTGGGAAGATTGCCAATCCGCGCAGAGAAACAGTTCCGTTGGCAGTTGTAATAGCAAGTCCCGTAATTTGACCATGGCCTCATCCCAAAAACTGACGCCATTGTAGCCGGGAGTTTCGCCAAATTGGAATGGCGTTCCATCATTTCCAACCAACGCGGTCAGCCAGCTTCACGGCCTCCGGGCTATTTTTGCCGTAGGAATTCACGTTAATGGAGTCCGCCTTAAATTCTCCATACTGGGCTAATTCTGGGGGAGGAGCAACATCGGCCACAACGGGATACTCATCATTGCCCTGGGCAAAAACGGCCTGAGACTCAGGGCTGGTTAAATGCTCAATAAACTGCACGGCCGCTTCCCGATTCGGAGCATTGGCTGTGACCCCCGCACCGCTAATATTCACGTGGGTGCCGCGATCCTGTTGGTTGGGGAAAAAGATCGCAACCTTGCTGGCCATCTCCTGCGTGTCAGGCTCGTCCGACTGCTGCATCCGCGCCACGTAATAGTGGTTCACAATCGCCACATCACACACCCCGACTGCAACCGCCTTGATTTGATCCGTATCGCCTCCCTGGGGCGGCCGCGCAAAATTGGCCACCAGTCCCTTGGCCCAGGTTTCGGTTGCCTCAATGCCACGGGACTCGATCATGGATCCAATCAGGGACTGATTGTAAACATTCGAAGAGCTACGGACGCAAACCCGCCCTTTCCATTTGGGCTGGGCGAGATCTTCATAGGTGGACAGTTCCTCAGGCTTAACCTTGTCTTTGTTGTAAACCAAAATCCTTGCCCGCTTGGTGAGGCCAAACCAGTCCCCGTCGGGATGGCGCAGGTTTTCTGGAATGCGTTCCGTCAAAACCTCCGACTGCACAGGCTGGAGCAGACCGTCTTGATCTGCCCGCCAGAGCCGTCCCGCATCCACTGTGATGAAGACATCCGCTGGACTATTGACGCCCTCGGCCTTGAGGCGAGCCACCAGCTCATCGTCTTTTCCCTCCACCAGCTGCACGGGAATCCCCGTTTTCTCGGTGAAGCTATCGTAAAGCGCAGTGTCGGTGTCATAGTGACGCGCTGAATAGACGTAGAGTACTGGTTCTGTGGAGCTATTGGAACCTCCTCCACAGCCTGCCAACAGGGCAGAACCCGCGATCGCCAGAAAAAGTTGTTGGTAGAATCTGCGCATGAATCACTAAAGCCTTGGACAATCTAATTTTAATGAAAATCATTCTTGATTAAAAAATACAGATATCGTGACTTCATTGTCAATGGAAATTTTTTGCAGGGAGATGAAAAATCCTGAAATCACTGGTATCTCAAAGGATCTATGTCAAGGAATGTCCATCACCGGCGCATATCAGCGGGAGATTCGCCACCCTGGTTTTTAATAAATAATTTCGTTTGTAGGCCCGACGCCCTCGCGGCTACGCCTAACCAGCTAGGGTCTAACTGGCGTTTCCTCTGCTCCAGCAGAGGCCCAAGTCAATGGGCAAACCGATCTCGATTCGTCTCAAAAAGCTGCACAGAACCGAGGCATGAATAATAGAATAGATAAACTCTAGGGTTATTCAGACGACCTTTGAACCTATCCCGTCACCCAATCAGCATGACTCGAAGCAAACTCTCGGCCGCAGATAAACAAGACCTGATTCAACTGTTTAAAGAGACATCTGAAACCATTACCAATTTAGCGGAACGCTTTGGGGTGAGCGTATCAACGGCACGGCGAATTCTCAAGCTAGAGATTATGCCCGAGGAGTACGAAGCAATCGTGACGCGGCGACAGGGGACGCGGCAGGGCAAAAAGCACACTCCATCTGCCAATTCATCCGCGAACTCCCAGGCTGAGATGCCCTCAAAGCGATCGCGTCGAACACGCCACCGCAGGGTATCGCCTGACCCAGAGGATGGGGCTCTCTCTCCCAAGCCCACGCTGCCTGACCCCAAGCAAGCCCCCTCGGTGCTGAGCGCCCAGGAGGAGGAGGACATCATCATCCCTGGAAATGGAACTCAACAGGCTGAGTCCTCAGCGGATACGGGAAGCCGATCAGCGCCATTGCAGGTCTTGCCCATTGACGATGCCGACCTGCCCAAGCAGTGCTACCTGGTGGTAGATCGAGCCTCAGAGTTGATTACCCGACCCCTCAAGGACTTTTCGGAACTCGGGGCCGTCCCCCAGGAAGAGGAATCTGCCCAAACCCTGCCTGTCTTCTCGAACCACAAGCTAGCGAGTCGATTCCTACGCCGATCCCAGCGCGTCGTTAAAATTCCCAACACCGATTTACTGGAGAAAACCTATCCTCTGTTGAGCGCCAGAGGCATTAAGCGAATCCTCTACGACGGTCAGGTTTTTACTCTGGTGACTTCTTAATTTTGGTTGCTGGATTAAAGCTGCCTTGGAGCATGAGATTTGGTTAAACCCGACAAGAGACTCTGTTAAAGTAGCCTTGATACCTTCGCATTTGTTCAGGCTCCATCATTTGACTCACGCATGAAAGCTATGATTCTCGCTGCGGGTAAGGGAACTCGCGTTCAGCCAATTACCTACAGCATTCCTAAGCCCATGATTCCCATTCTGCAAAAGCCAGTGATGGAGTTTCTGGTTGAACTGCTTCGCCAACACGGGTTTCAGGAGATTATGGTGAACATTAGTCACCTCGCTGCTGAAATTGAAAACTACTTTCGGGATGGTCAGCGCTTTGGCGTGAATATTGCCTATTCCTTTGAAGGAAAAATAGAGGATGGTCAACTGGTGGGTGAAGCCCTAGGGTCTGCGGGGGGCATGCGCCGGATTCAAGATTTTCACCCCTTCTTTGACGACACCTTTGTGGTGCTCTGCGGCGATGCTCTCATTGATTTAGATTTGACCCAAGCCGTCCAGTGGCATCGAGCCAAGGGATCAATTGCCACGGTGATCATGAAGTCGGTACCAGCCTCTGAGGTATCTAGCTATGGCGTAGTGGTGACTGACGAAGACGGCAGAATCCAAACCTTTCAGGAAAAACCGAAGGTGGAAGAAGCCCTGAGCAACACCATTAATACGGGGATTTACATTTTTGAGCCTGAGGTTTTGGACTATATTCCTTCGGGACAAAAATTTGACATTGGCAGCGATTTATTTCCCCTACTGGTGGAAAAGCAAGCTCCTTTTTACGGCATCGCCATGGATTTTCAATGGATTGATATTGGTCGGGTGCCGGACTACTGGCAGGCAATTCGCAGCGTGCTAAAGGGTGAAGTTAAAAACGTTAAGATCCCAGGCCATGAGGTGAAGCCCGGCGTTTATACCGGCATCAATGTGGCCGTGAACTGGGATAAGGTTGATATTCAGGGACCGGTCTACATTGGCGGCATGAGCAAAATTGAAGACCATGCCAAGATCATTGGGCCTGCCATGATTGGCCCCAACTGTCACATTTGCGGCGGCGCGATTGTCGACAATAGCGTCATCTTTGAATATTCCAGGTTAGGGCCAGACGTGCGGCTTGTGGATAAGCTGGTGTTTGGCCGCTACTGTGTGGATAAGACAGGCATGGCCATTGATGTTAAGGCAGCCTCCTTGGACTGGTTAATTACAGATGCTAGGCAGGATCCTCCCCAGTCGCAGTTTACCGTGGCGGTCCCAGAGGCCTAAGATTTTTCGACAACCGGACGCCACCGATCATTTCCGATCCGCTGACTGGATCTCAAACGCCCTCTTTCCCCTGCCCCGTTTTTGATCCACACAGGCCATCGTTGCCGGGACTGCCTCTCGCTTAAACGCGCAATCCACAGGGGAGTGCAGGTCTCCTGACTTCAGCCATTCACCCAGAGAAACTCAGGCTGCTGGGAAGGGCTCCATAAACAACCCTCGCACCCCCTTATGGCTCAATCGGCCCCAGATCTAGGGTCCCATTCCCCTCCTGGATTCAACAGCTGGTGCTGGCTGCAAATCAGTTCATGGTCCATCGCTCCCTCTGGTCAACCATCCCTCTGGACAAACGATCATTGTTGGCCATTCCTGGGTTGGGGATTGGGTCCGCGATGCAACGATGAACCTGCGGGGCGAGCACCAGAGGAGGGGACATGGCCTGAGAGAGGATTCAGACCTTTACTCAGTCCCTGGATCACGGGATGCTGCCCAATACTTTTCAGAGGCGGGAGTCAGCCCCAGGACAATAGGGTGGACGCCATTGTCTGGTCTTTTGAGGCCTTCCAGACTTACCATACCGCCACTCAGGATGAGGCGCTGATTAGGCCCTGGCGCAGGATCTGGGCTATGCCCCCTATAGCGCCTTGGCCGAACAAACCCTGGGCTTTCAGCGCTATCCGCGTACTTCAATCCAGTCCCGTCCTTTGCAGGCGCCTTGCAGCAGAGACATCGAATATGATCAACCCATGATGATCAACCCATGATGATCAACCCATTGACCCCAGCACAGAACCCGCAAGGAGGCGAAAGTAATGGGATTTAAATTAACCGTCCGCAAACGCTGGATCGGTCTACTGCTGCTCTTTTTAACGCCCCTGATCATGGGGGCAGCCAGAAAAGGAGTGGGTGTGGTGATCGGTCTGCTTTTTTACTTGCTGCTCCTGGGGGCCTTTATTGGCAGCCTGGTTTGGGCCTACCGGGACGCAACCCGGCGGGGCAAACCGGGGTTTTGGGTGGCGCTGATGGTGGCTATCCTCTGGCCCCTTGGCATTCTCCTCTGGATTGTGTTCCGCCCTCCACTGCAAGGGGACCGAGTTCATCCTCACTCTTAGACAGACTCAGCAACAGGATATGACCCATTCTCTATGGACCCAAGCCCTGGCCCAGATCCAAGCCCGCGACTATACCGGAGCGATCGCCACCTTGACCCAACTGATCGAGAGCCATCCCCACGATGCCCCTGCCTACTTTCAGCGGGGAAAGGCCCACTTTCAGGCCGGACAAATTTACGAGGCGGTGAGCGACTACGGCAAAACCCTGGCGCTTGATCCCCAGCATGCCCAGGCTTACTATGGACGCGCTTTGGCTCGCCTCACCCTCAAAAATCCCCTTGGAGCCTTAGCAGATATCAACGCAGCTCTGGATCAGCAGCCCGACTACGCAGCAGCCCACCAGCTGCGCGCCACCCTGCACGAACGCCAGGCCCAAACCCGCCAGGCGATCGCAGACTATAAGGCCGCCGCCAAACTCTTTTTGGCCCAGGACAAACCGGATGGCGCTCGCTATTGCCTGGACAAAATTGATCAGATCCAGGCCCAGACTATCCGTCCCCCCTCTTCTCACCCTCACTCCCCAACCCCAGGCGAAAAGGACTATTTCCAGCACATCCTTTCCCTTACGCAGCAGGGCGATACCCGACAGGCCCTGGAGGATATCAACTGGATTCTCCAGGCCGATTCCCAGGATGGTCGCGCCCACTGCTGCCGGGGGCTCGTGTATCTCAAGCAGGGCAACCTGCAAGGGGCAATGGCGGATCTCAATCAGGCTCTGGCCCTCCAGTTTACGGACGCGCTGGTTTACCGCAGTCGCGCCAAGGCGCGACTGCAGCTAGGAGATATCCAGGGGGCCATTGCTGACTGTAACCAGGCCTTGAGTCTGAGTCCAGAAGATGCCGAGACCTACGTCGCTCGGGGGAATGCCTATCGATCCATGCAGCATTACCTGGGCGCCATCGAAGACTATGGCGAAGCCCTCAGCCGCCATCCCGAAAACCCCGAAGTCTTTTTTGATCGGGGGAACACCTACGCCCTCATCGGAGATCGTCCCCAGGCCATCGCCGACTATCAGCGCGCCATGACCCTATTCTGCGCCCAGGAAAACTGGCCCCAATATCACCGGGTGCAAAACCAGCTAGCAGCCCTGGAGTCCCAGGCTCCCGCCGCCGCCGCATCCTCTCCTGGCGATCGCCTCTATCAAAGACTGCTGGGATTGATCGGGGGCAACCGCGATCTCGCAGAGGGGATGATTAAGCGCATGAAGCATCAATATCCAGGCCGATCTCAGGAGTGGTACCTGGAGTCCGTCATCCACAATCTGGAGCAGAACCTGGATTTTTAGATATCCATAGAAAAACTTGACGACGAAGCTTTCGCCCGGTACAGTACAATTGTACCAATTCAATCCAAGGTGCCCCGGCATCAACGGGCGAATTCAAGGGCGCAAATTTAAGGGCGCAACACTCTCTCCCAATCACTGGTGCCGCCTGCCGTCCAAGCGTTGTCCTGAACCTAGGGAAAGTTTTTTATGGAATGCCTGATCCCCCCCTCCTCTCGGAATGCCGTTCTTGCCACGGTGGAACTGTCTCCTGTAGACGAGCAATATTTGCGCCACCGCAGCCGCTACGAGCAGCAGCGTCAAGCGGCCGCCCTGCGACTGCGCCGACGGTTAGTACATGATCGCGGAATTTTTCAACGCCGTTTGAATCAAGGGCTAAGCCAGTCGCTACAGCAGGATCTGGGTCTGCGCGTGCAGCTCGATGCGCGTTACCTGAAGCATCCTGAGTTTGTGGCCGTCTTCAACGCCGACGGTCAGCGCTGGGTTCTGGGCTACCAGCGATCGCCCTGGGGAGGACGTTGGTACTTCCGCTCTCCCCAGGCCGGGAAGCTTTACAGTTGCAAACCCCGCCAGCTAGAAGCGCTGCTCTGCTATGCTTTGGGGCAGCAGCGATCCTCAATGGTCCCGCGTGTCTGACTCCCGTGCCATCCTGCTATTTGTGAAGGCGCCCCAGCCAGGACAGGTTAAAACCCGGTTGGGGAAACGCATTGGCGACAATCTCGCCTGTGATCTCTACCGCTGCTTTGGCCTGGATCTCTACCAAACCTTGCAAGCAGTGCAGGTCCCGATTCTGGTGTTTTACGCCCCGGCTCACCAAGCCCCGCAGATTCGCGCCTGGCTCACCTGCGATCGCCTGTTTTATCAAGGAGAGGGGGACCTGGGTCAACGGATGCAGCGCGCCTTCGAATGCGGATTTGCGCTAGGTTACAAGCAGCTGCTCATTCTCGGTAGCGATAGTCCCGATGTGCCCCTCTCCATGCTGCAAGAGGCATGGCGCCATCTGGCCCAGGGGCGAGGGGTGATTGGCCCCAGCGAGGATGGAGGCTACTACACCCTGGGGTTCCATCGCGATGGTTTTAGGCCCGAAGTGTTTCAAAATATGACCTGGAGCACCCCAAGGGTCTACCAGGAAACGCTGAAACGCCTGAAAGCTGCTTCAGTTCCAGTGCATCAGCTTCCGGTTTGGTTCGATGTGGACACGGCCTCTGACCTGAGCGCCTTTATCCAGCGAAACCAGGGAAACCCGAACGTCCAGCTTACGCTAAACCTTTGCGCGGCCCACAGCCTCACCCCTGACACCGACTTTGGCCCAGATTAATTGGCCAGAATTCATGACTGAACTCCCCGTCACCCCGACTCCACAGGCCTTTTCCATTCCCCGTTGCCCACGGGTACAAATCACGGAGCTGACCGAAATTGCAGTCAACTAGCGGCAGCCGATTCAGCCCCAGCTTTAACCCGGCCGGCGAGGTTGGTTCCTGCGACACCCAGGCCTGAAGCCTAGGGGTAGAGCCGACGCAGGTCACTGGTGCAGATCACTAGTGCGGGTTACTTGTCTCGCACCACCTCATCAAAAAAGTCATCATCAAACTCGTCCCAGTTTTCGTCAGAATCCTGGTTCGGGCGCGAGTAGGGTGTAGAAACCACCCGATATTCAGCATCCACAATGGTTTGATCAGGACTCGGCGGGGAGGGCACCGCCTCTGCTGAGGGGCGATCCAAATCGGCGGCAGATTCTCGGCTGCGACGTGGGTTTGGGGACACCGATTTTTCTGGGGCTGACCAAAACCGGTCCTCTGCCTCTTGCTGTTCTGCCTGTTCACTCCAGGAGGAGGTCCCTCCTGTATTCCAACCCCCGGCTTGGGTGCCCGAGGACTGGGCCGCAGCAGGCCGACGTCTTCGAGAGAACCGATCCGACCGCGGCGATCGCTCATTCTGTCCGCTGGCGCGGCTGGCCGGCAAGAACAACAGCTGTAGAAACAGCCCCAATCCAACTCCAACCCCCAGGGCCGCTGCCGCCCAAAGCCCTAGGGAGAACGGTCGCGATTGCAGTCCCAAAAAGGTGAGCTGCAAGACGGGCGTTCGATTTTGCAAAATTAAGGCAGTTAGGGCAACAAGAGTCGCCAAGACAATAGGGATACGCATGATAGAGATCGCAACAGGCCTCCGAGGAAAACCGGGGCATTCACTTGCCCAGCGACCGCCCTCTCCTTAACGCTATCATCTCAGCTGAGGGGTGGGGGATAGTGGACCGGGCCAATTTTCTACTCTCCACGCTAAAAGTGGCGGCAACAGATCGATAAAATCGGAATCAGGTTAATGCCCAATGGGTATGCCCAATTTCTCCGCCCAGCCTTTGTAGCCCAGGAGGCAACTGCCATGGTGGGAATTCTATTTACCTCAGTGTACGGTCTGCTGGCCATAGTGGGTGGCATCCTAGGCTACCGACAGGCCGACAGCAAGCCTTCTCTCATTTCCGGTCTCATCAGCGGGACGCTGCTGCTGGTGGCGGCGGGTTTGCAGCTGCAACAACAGCAGAGCGGCCTGTGGTTAGCGATCGCCGTTAGCCTGCTGCTGGTCATTGTTTTTATCGTTCGTCTTCTCAAAACGCGCAAATTTATGCCCGCGGGTCTCATGACCGCCTTTGGGGTCGCCACCCTAATTGCCCTAGGGAGCAGCTAAGGGGATGTATCGCGGCGGCGGCACGCTCCAGCCAGAAATCAATACCAGCCAGAAATCAAGAATCCTGTGGACCTCAGTGGCTAGGCCGTGATGGAACGCCAGAGCAGCGGCGCTTCGCGCTCGGCAAACTTCATCAGCCCCCAGCGCACATCGTTGGGAGCAAGGGCAAAGAGGTGGATCATGGCTTGGACCAGTTCTGGGGTGGTGAGGGTGTTGGCTAAAAAGCCGGTCCACTGTTCCTGGGGCAGGCTAAAGAAGGTTTCAAAGAAATGATGCAGGCGAGCTTCTTCAAAGCGCATCAGCTTTTCCAGGCCAAAGCGATAGAGATAATATTTACGGAGCTGATCCTGAGGCCAAAGCGCTTTCCAGGCTGATCGGGCAAGGGTTTGGGGAGAGGGATTGCCCATCACAAGAGCCATGGCAATGGCATCGGCCACATCGGGCGATCGCCGCAGGAGCGATCCAATCATGTAGCCGGAGGCCGGATGAACCATACTGGCGGCCCCGCCAAATCCAATCACGGGCTGGCGCAGATCGGGCATGGGCAGATTCATGGGAAACAGGCAGCGCTCCACTTCATGGGTTTCCACCACCTCAACCCCTCGGGCCTGAAGCCGCTGATGCAGGCGACGCTCCAGGACATCAAAGCCAACAGGGGGGGCAGCGGCCAGGGAGGTTTCCTCCACAAAGAATACGTCGTTGCCCAGATCCATGGCGTAAAGAAAGGTGGGGGGATCTTGGGCCTTATCCGCCGCCGTAAGGTGGTCGGAACGATAGTCCATCAGCACAAACTGATTCTGGGCAATGGGGGGATGGGTAAAGCGACCCACGATGCCGTAGGCCGCTTGGTAGGCCACGGTGGTCTTGCGCAGCGATCGCTTCACAAAAACCGGCTGATGACCGCTGGCGTCGATGACGACTCGGGCCTGAAACTGGTCGCCTTCGTGGGTGGTGACGCTGGAGTGGTGGGAATGGTGATCCAGGGTGGCCGCATGGCCTTGATGCCAGCGGACCCCATGTTTTTGACAATCCTCGAGAAAGTAGGACTGTAGCTTGCGTTTATCGAGCAGTCCATAGGTGCGCTGGTGATTAACTTCCCCCTGGGAGAAATAGGAAACGCTGTAGGGCCAGCGATGGGAAAGTAGACCGGTCAACCCCAAAGCGTCAAGTTCATCTTCCCAGATGCCAAAGGTGTTCACCCAGGGTTCTGTGGGGGGTTTTGGAGAAAGACCTTGAACACTCAGTCCCCTGGCACAGAGGGCCGCCGCCATGGTCAGCCCCGCTGGCCCTGTCCCAATCACCAACGCATCAAACACTTGCTACCGTCCTTGCAAACTCCCGTATTTCCATTATTGCTCAGCAAGGAGCCCTCCAGGGAGCAAAACCCTGCACAACCGTCATCCCTGGGGGGAGCCGGATCCTCTTTTGGGTATCCGCTGCTGAGCCCCATATTCTAGGCATGAGCCTCCAGGGAATCACCGGGGAAGGAGGCCCTCCGGCGACGGTATCAGGCCAAGGGAGCGCGGAGACAAGGCTACGTGAATAAGAATACAAGAATACGCTCAGGTTTCCCAGCATGTGAAGGTGGGGGCCCACAAAGGGTCACTTTCCCCTGCCCCCCAGGCCCTGTGGCGTTCTCTACCGTCGGTCTCTCGACAATGCGCGCTCTGTGATCCCCCTCCAAGCGACATCGACCGATCAGCAAGGAGACTGGACTAGACCAGTGGGGATGATTCCCGTTTCATTCGTCGCGAGAGGGCAAAGGCTGCTCCGTCTGATTTCCAATGGATGCACAAAAGCGACTGCTCACCACCTGCCCTGGATGCCAGGGTGCCAACCAATAGCTATCTTGAACCACCCTCAATTCACCCGCTTCGATCTGAAACGACACCTGACAGAAATTGTTGTGGCCAATCACCTCCGGGCCTTCTTGAAACCAGCGATTACTCCAGATCCAAGAGAGAGAAGACACCTGGGGACGTTCCGGTAGTTGGAAGGGCGTGGTCACAGCAGCCTGACGCCGCAGCCAACGGAGTCGATACCGCCAGTCTGGAGGAGAACTTCCCGGTGCTGGCAGGAGGCGCCAGGCAATCCAATCATTGCCGTGACTGCTCCAAAACCGTTGGGTCGGGCACCAGTAGGGACCTTCGGCAGGCAAGGATTTCACACGCCGGGAACTGTAGCCGTCTTGCACCACCACCTCCAACAAGGTTGGGGGCGATCGCCAACCTAACCAGTCCTCAGAGGGCTCTGGCAGCAGCGATTTCAGCTTGGTGTGAATCACATGGGTGGAAGTTTCCGCATTTTTAATGGCGCTGGAGGTGAGCTGCACTAGCGTGCAGGGGGCCTGATGCTGTGACTGCGGGTGGCTCAGGGCTTTCCCAAACTGGGGCCACACCTGCATCTGCACAGCGCAACTGTAGTGAATATCCCCGGATAGAATGATTAGCCGCTGTCGATACCGACTCAGGGTGAGGAGAAGTCGGGTAAAGGCCACCTCGTGGAAGTTCCACGAATCTCCCACATCATGGGTAAACACGCGATCGCGGCACCAGTCCCACTCCTGCACCCAGTCCACCACCGTTAGGGCCACTAGGTTGGTCGGCAACACCACAAAGGTCAGAGGTGGAGGGTTAGCACTCTGGGAAAGGGGACGCTCTAGCTGTTCTTCAAAGGCGCTAGGAGACAACAGCATGGGCGGGGCAATGCCCTTGCCCTCTGGATACCCGCGCCAGGTGCGCGTATCGAGAACCAGCACCTCATGGCCACAGCTGCGCACCCAAAAATGCCAGCGCAAGGCATCGGGATGACGGTTCAGAATCTTCACATCCTGATCGCGGCAGAACCACTCTCCAACCGTCTGATCGGGCATGCCCAGATAGCGAGCGATCGCCTGGGCCGCAGCTTGATCCTCGCCATGGCTGTTTGACCAGCGCTCGATGGCGGCCAGTAGCTTTTCACCGGGCTGCCCCGGCAAGAACTGCTCAGGGGTATTGCCCCAGGCCTGGCACAGGGCATAGGCCATCAAGCCGTTAAACACAACTCGATACCCCAAGGGCTTAGCCAGAACGCGCTCACACCACTCTCGATTTAAGTACCAATCATCGCTAATGTCATGGTCATCGCAGATCATATAGGTGGCTACATTCGCCAGCGCGCGGCGCACCTGGGGAAGCATTGCCACGAAGGACTGGAGAATCTCGACATCCTGGCTCCAGCGATCAATGACCCTCACCTGGCCTCGAATCTCCGCCTTTGCGGGAAACTGCTGAGGCCAGAGGGCTGGAGACCAAACCAGCAAATAGGCCGCCAAATATTCTGCAAAGGTAAAAAAATGGCTGTTGGCCCGTTCCTCTCCCTTGCCAAGGGTAGCGGTCAAGCCCGCCTGATGCTCTGCAATATCGGAGCGCACCCCCGGCCTGAGGGCATAGGACTCGTAAACGGTTTCTTCGTCCTGGGAGTCAGCATTTCGGTCCTGGATGGGCAGGGCTTCCGTCCAGCCCAGCAGCATATCGCCGACGTCGGTGGCCACCCAAAGCAGCGCATCCGCCACATCGTCTCCATAGATTTGATCACCGGTGAAAAAGAGCTGCTGCACCCGATCCTGTGGCGTCGCCGCATGCCTGGCCAGGAGTTGATCAAGCAGCGGTAGGGAGTCTTGACCCTGACCATGGGGTTTCCGACAAGATCCATGGGCAATTTTGAGATCTTTAACCTCCCTTGGAGGAAGAACAAAGGTAGGCAGGCCGTGATTAAAATAGCTCACGGAATCTGATCCAGTAAAATACTGGGCCAGAGAATCCACATGAACATCATTTCCATCCAAGGCCAGATCGTAGGCATAGAGTTGACCGGCTTGCAGGGGGTCATCCCCGGTGGCGGTAAGGGCACACAGGTAAAGCGCCGATCCCACCTGAATAGTCTGGCCGTAGCCTAGCAGGATTGGCGGTCCAAGTTTGGTTCCGCCGTCCCCCGTGGGATAAACGCTGAGGGTTCCGGCCACCCCCTGTCGAGCTGCAAACCAGACGGTAACCGACGTTACGTTCACCTGACGTAGTATGGGTCCGGCAAGCAAGAAGGGAATTTCTGCCAGGCGATCGCCAAAGTACCGTTTTCGAGCCAAGGGGATCGTTCTTTTTGCAATAGGGCTGAGCTAAGTATAGACCAATCTTTTCCTCTCGATCTTGCTCCAATTGGGGAGCTTCTCAGGGACAGACTCTCTCTTTAGAAGGAGTTCCTCCGTTGCGATCTTCGCCCAAAATATGGATTTGCATCGGCGATCCGCTCCATTAATTTAGAAACAGAAACGGTTACCTAATCTACGCGACTTTGAGGGGCTGTCCCGTCCAAGTCAGATTCGGTTCCGCCGGATGGGATGTTAAATCCCTTGCCCTTGGCTTTAGGAGACAATCACTTCCTCCCTCCCTTAGGAGCCCTCAATAGGTGAGTTGTAGGCTTGCCTCCCAAGGCCAAAGCTGTTTGATGTCGGTTTGAGGAACATTACAGTGAGAAATCACAGTCATTTCCCCCCCCTTGATCACAAGCGTGCTCAGGTACTCCAGGCGCGTCAGCGCCGTGACAATATCTTGGGGGTCTTTATGGGTACGACTGTCGTTGCCGTCATGTTCCTGACCGGTACAGCTCTCTGGATCAGCCGCGAGGCCTCCTCTCAACCTGCATCAAAAGATCGTTCGGCCCTCCCTGTTCTTGTTTTTACCTATGAACAGGGCTCCGCTCCTACCACAAGGTAGCAAGGGCATTTCCCCATCCTTGCTTGGCTTATCAACGTGTTATCCAAGACTTACCCCAATCTTTAACTCTATGAAAGACTCTCATCCCTCCGCCCCCCCCCATTCCGATGACACCCAAGCCCGGCGTGAAGCAGCCTACAGGTCTGGCTACCGAAATGCCAACCGCCAAAATCGCGAAGATAACCGCTTAACCCTGGGGCTGACCATTGGTGTAATCATAGCGATCGCCCTAGGCTTGGGGGCCTTTATCTGGTATCTGCTCGACCAGAGCAATCGCACCAATATTGTCCCTGTTCCCGTTCCCCAGGAGCCAACACAGGAGCAGCCCGCCGCTGAATCATCTCCCCCCAACATCAACGTCACCATTACAGAGCCTGATACAGATAGCGCCTCTCCCAGCACCGAGACCCAGCCGCCCGACGCTCCCGAATCCAACGGCTCCCCCTCGGTCAATACGTCCATTGACGTCAATACCGCTCCCCCAACAGCTCCCAACTCTGGCAGCAGCCCCCCCTCTTCCTCCTCGACCGATCCAGGCAGGGCCGCACAACCGGAAACCCCTCCCCAAAGCTCCTCAGACCCGTCTCAAGGTAACCCAACCCCCTCCAGTTCCGAGGGGCCCACTGGGCAATCTCAACCCTAAAAGTAACCGTCATTTCGTCATTTAAGTCCTCCCGCAGAATCTGCGGGAGGCATTCGCCTGATGCACCGTCCCCCCAAACCTGGAACCAGGTTTCACCCGGATTAACTTCTCCCTAAAGCAGCCCTCCCTCGCTGGAGGAGCTTCCATCCATCACTGACTGACTGAATTCACACATTAACTGATCTATCACTCGCTGATCTATCACTTGTGGGTCATGCGCCGCCGCCTTGTCTCAGATCCCTCCAAAGACGGAATTACAAAAACCACAGAGTTCTATCCTAAGAATCTTTAAATTTATTTCTAAGTGAAATTAAGCTTAAGGCTAAGTAATGTATCACCTGTAAAATCCTGCTTTTAGCAACTCTGATTATACTCATTAATCAGCTAGCCCCCTTAATTTAGGGGCAACTGTCCGGGTTATCCATGGACTAACCTTGAGCTTAGCCTGGGAGCTGACAGGTTGATGGGTGAAGGCGGTTTCTAAGGGGATTACGTCTATGAGTAATATGACTAATTCGAAATCATCCGAGTTTGTACTACCTACGTCAGGCCAACTAGAGCGATCACTCTCCCAAAAAATTAGGGCCTTTTACAGCGAACAGCTAGGCCATCAGCCCAGCAAGGTGAGTTGCCAGCTCTTTGATAGCCAGCTCGCCATCATCCTCGAAGATACCGTGACAAAGCCGGAAAGGATATTAGCAGAAGAGGGAAAGGATGACCTGGCTGAGCAGGTCCGAGAAGACTTGGATCGGGCACTCCAGCCCCAGCTTAAAACGTTAATTGAGGAGATTCTCTCAGTTCCGGTGCTCGATATCTTAAGTGACTCTACGTTGAATACCGGTCGTGGGGGAATCATTGTGATTCTTGAACGTGCTCCCCAGATACGACCCAATCGAACTCAGCAAGGACTTTAGGCGAAGGAAGGAAAATCCCATGGGATCTTCCGGATCCCTCCCCTCATCGTCTTCATTTACTATCAAGATCAAATTGCGACCCAATACCATGAATAAGTTCAGATCTATCGAGGAGACCCTTGCTCACAAAATTTGCTCACTTTACCAATCCTTGGTGGGTCATGCACCGGATTTGGTAACCTGTCAGTTCCTGAACCAGGAACAACTGGTCTTGATTTTCCAAAACGCGATTAGTCCCGTAGAGCAACTGCTGTTCCGCATGGAACAGCAGCCTCTCGCAAAGCAAGTCCGCTCTCAAATTGATTTGACCTTTCATGAGCAGCTGATCGGTTTGGTTGAAAAATCTACTCAGCGATCAATTATTGATCTACTTTCGGAGTCAAAGATTGAAACTGGGCGAAAGAGTATCATCCTGGTGCTCAAGCCAGCCGTGCTTGCCTCCTCTACCTATGCTGGCAACGGATCTTCATCAGAGAAGGCATCAGAGAAGGGCTGATTTTAAGGGGCGGAGCAGTTTGCTGAAATCGGGAAAAACGATGATTGGTGCTGGTAGAGATAGTTTTGCAGCTTTTGTCGCAGTAAGGACAGATCGAAGGGCTTGATCAGACAGTCCGTAAATCCCTTTTGGGCAATAGCATGACGATCTTGAGCGCTTGAGAGAGCGGTCACGGCAATAATCGGGATTTGCAGGTTACTGAATTCACGGCGGATCAGATCAATTAAGTCTAGACCGTTGATATCGGGTAAAAGAATATCCAGCAGAATCACGTCAGGGCGAATACTTCTTAAAGCCTCCAGCAGCCCTGCGCCGCTATCCATGGATATGTGTCGACATTGTATAGATTCCAGAACATAGACCACCACTCCTACGCTATCTTCGTGGTCATCTACCACCACCACTAAGGGACCATCCGCGTGGGGTGAGGCCTCTGGGAAAGCCGCACCCTCTGACCTGTTGCCATATGAGTCTTCGCTTGGATTCACGCTCAAAGACATTTTCCACCTACGCAACTGATGAATTGGATATCAGGCAAGAAGGCTGCTCTAGCACAGAGACACAGCTGACACAAGGTAGGCTTTTGCCTTAGGTAGGTCGCGAACTTTTGCTAACGGACGATCTCTATTCAGCAGGAAAAGATTGAGCGAGCTACGCCCATCATACCTCATGAGCAAGAGAACTTTATATTTTTTTTAGGATTGTCAAGCACCTCTGACATCCTTTCCCTCCAGCGATTGGACAGTTCTAGGCCATGGCGCAATCCTTGGGCCTAAGATGCCTCCACTCAGGTGCAAGACCCTCTTTTAAAATGCTCTTTTGAAAGTGAGTTGGGGGCAGTTTATGTCTGACCCTAGCAGGATGAACAGGAGAGGGGTAATTGACTATAATAAGTCGTTACCTTTTTCCCTTCTCCCAAGTCTTTAAGGTTGAGGGGGGAGGCCCAAAGGAGCAGACGAAATGGCAGACCTATTATGACTAGATTCTTAACCGAAGTTAAATCGACAATCATTGAGCTGATTGGTAACGGTATTGCCACCTTGCCCGGTCTTTTGTTAGCAATTTTTATTTTAATTTTGACCCGGTTTTTAGCCGGATTTGTGAATAATATTGTGCGCAAGGTGGCCAGCACCACCTTGCGTAATCGATCTCTCCAGGTTCTCATGACCCAAAGCAGCTTTGTGCTTACCTGGATTGTGGGCATTCTCATGGCCTGCGTCATTGCCTTTCCGGGCTTAGCGCTAGGCGATATCATTGCACTGCTTGGTTTAAGTTCCGTTGCCTTTGGTTTTGCCTTTCAAGATATCTTTAAAAACTTTCTGGCTGGGATCTTGCTGTTGCTTCAGGAACCGTTTGCCCTGGGGGATCAGATTATCGTGGCGGATTTTGAGGGAACGGTGGAGACGATTGCGCTGCGATCGACCCAAATTCGCACCTACCGGGGCGAGATGGTGGTGATTCCCAACTCCGTTGTATTCACCAGCCCGGTGCAGGTGCTGACGGAGCGGCCCCAGCGTCGCACGGATTTAGAAATTGGTGTGGATTACAATACGCCCTTGCCAGAGGCTGTGCAAACCTTGTTTGAGGCAGTGGTTCAGGTGGAAGGGGTTTTAGATCAACCCAAGCCAGAGGTGGATGTGGTCAGCTTTGGCGATAGCTCGATTAATTTAGTGGTGCGCTATTGGACGGCTCCTAAAATTGCGGATGTGCGCCGGACTCGGTCTCGGGTGATGATTGCTCTGAAGCAAGCCTGCGATCGCGCTGAAATTAGCATTCCCTATCCGATTCGCAGTCTGTATTTCTTTGATCAAGAGCAGTTTAACGACCACCAGCAGCAACCGCTTCAAGACCAGCCTGCCACCCGCAATGGCCGGGATTCTTAGTCGGTGAAGTTTGGGAGTCAGTCCAATGCCAACCATCCGCGCCCAAGGCCGCACCCTTACCTGTCATCCCGGCGAAAATCTGCGGCGGGTTCTGCTCAGAGAAGGAGTAGATCTCTATAACGGCACTGCCAGACAGATCAACTGTCGCGGCATCGGCACCTGCGGCACCTGTGCCGTGGCCCTGCAGGGCGAGAGGAGCGATCGCAACTGGAAAGAAACTGGACGCCTGTCTCTGCCTCCCCACCACCTGCACAATAATCGCCGCCTGGCCTGCCAGATCCGCGTTCATGACGACTTAGATCTGACTAAATACGATGGCTTCTGGGGCCAGGGCGATCGCCCCCTTTGGACGCCTGAAGCTTAAGCAGCGCTCTCGTTATTCTCGCAGAGGAGGGCTCGCTTGGGTCCGTGAATGGGATCTTCAATGATAATAGTCTGGTCGCGCGCAGCCCCCAGAGAGACGATGGCAATGGGCACCTCCATCAGCTTGGCCAGGAACTCCAGATAGTTTCGCGCCTCCCGCGGCAGATCATCTAAGGTTCGGCAATGTTCCGTGGAGCATCGCCAGCCCGGTAGGGTTTTGTAGAGGGGCTTGCACTGGGCAAACTGACGTGAGCTAGTGGGAAAGTCCCGGCATTCCTGGCCATCAATGTCGTAGGCCACGCAGACCTTAATTTCATCTAGGGTGTCCAGCACATCCAGCTTGGTAATGGCCATGCAGTCCATGCCGTTGATGCGCACCGCGTAGCGGCCAATCACCGCATCAAACCACCCGCAGCGGCGCTGACGCCCAGTTGTGGTGCCAAATTCTGCCCCGCGATCGCCCAGAACTGCCCCCACACCATCCTCTAGTTCGGTGGGAAATGGACCTTCGCCCACGCGCGTGGTGTAGGCTTTGGCCACCCCAATCACCCGATCAATCATCGTGGGGCCAACTCCGGTTCCCACACAGGCCCCGCCCGCCACTGGATTGGAGGACGTCACATAGGGATAGGTGCCATGGTCTAGATCCAGGAGCGTTCCCTGAGCCCCTTCAAACAAAATATTCCGGCGCTTTTGAATGGCATCATAAATCTTCAGCGAACAATCCACCACGTGGGATCTCAACCGATCCGCAAACTGTTGATAATGGGCAATTACCTCCTCCGGGTCCAGAGGATCTAGATTGTAGAGCTTTTCTAAGGTGACGTTTTTGTGGTTCACTGCCCAGGACACCTGATCGCGCAGGCTCTCCGGATCCATCAGATCGAGTACGCGAATCCCGGTGCGCTCCGACTTATCGGCATAGGTCGGGCCAATGCCACGCCCGGTGGTGCCAATCTTAAATTCCCCCCGTCGCTCCTCAGCGGCCTGATCAATCAGGCGATGGTAGGGCATCGTTACATGGGCCGACTCTGAAATGAACAGATTTTGAGTTGAAACCTTGAGTTGCTCCAGGGTGTCCAGTTCCTCAATGAGGACTTCCGGGTCAATGACCGTCCCTGAGCCAATGATGCATTCGGTTCGGGGATAGAGGATGCCGGAGGGAATTAAGTGCAGCTTAAAGGTCTGATCATTCACCACCACAGTGTGGCCTGCATTGACGCCCCCTTGATAGCGCACGACCACGTCCGCCGATCGACTCAGCAAATCTGTGATCTTGCCCTTTCCTTCGTCGCCCCACTGAGCACCGATAACAACTACGTTAGCCAAGGTTTTATTAAACGGATAGTTTACACAAACTCTTATTGTCTCCACCGCTTCGCTATTCTGTCAAATCCAGAATTGACTTCATGTCGAATCACACCGGCAACATCCGCCGGCACAACCACTTAAACCGTAGGCATCCTCTCCAAATGGCCCGCGATCCGGTCTAGAGATCCCCCCCAATGGGCATTGGAATCGCTCACGTCATCCGAGCTGATGCCGTCAATCCTTTCCGTCCTCAGACCACCACCATCGTCAGGCTTTCCTAACGTGGCGGCGCAAAGTCCCGCGCTACCGGTGGACAATGCTTTAAACCCAACCACCGCTGCCAGAGGAGAGAAGAGGTCAGGATAAACGTCAGGCAGAATCAGGGAGCCTAGCTGCACGAGGCGATCTTGTACCCGATTCGAAGCAGGGGGGGATCTCCCCTGAAAGCAGCCCGATGAGATGAAAGGTATCGGAATCTTAAGCAAGTTCTTAAGGTCTAAATCCAGCGGGTTGGCGGAAGATTAGCGTATGATTTCTAAGGCTTGCGGAATTGTTCCCACCGGAAATACCCTGGCCCATCCCTTTGTTCCTCGCGCACAAGTCATCCCCATGCCTCTGACTTCTCATTCTCCGGCTCTACTGGTCCTCGCAGACGGAAGCGTATATCGCGGCTGGTCCTTCGGCGCCCAGGGCACCCGCGTGGGCGAGGTGGTGTTTAATACGGGCATGACAGGCTATCAAGAAGTCCTGACCGATCCCAGCTACCGCGGACAGATTGTCATCTTTACCTATCCTGAGCTAGGAAATACCGGGGTCAATGCGGAGGATGAAGAGTCCTCCCAACCCCAGGTTAACGGGGCCATCGCCCGAAATATCTGTTTTGAACCCAGTAACTGGCGCGCTGCGCAGTCCTTACCGGATTATCTGAAGCAGCACCATCTCCCTGGCATCTTTGGGATTGATACCCGCGCCCTTACCCGAAAGATTCGCTCCCTGGGCGCCATGAATGGAGCCATCTCGACGGAAATTCTCGATCCAGATCTGCTTCTGCAGCAGGTGAAGGCGGCACCCTCCATGACCGGGCTGAACCTGGTGAAGGAGGTCTCAACCCCCCAACCCTACGAATGGAAAGATAGCACCCCTGCCGCCTGGGAATTTTCCCCCCAGGTCGGATCTCAACAGGCCTTTGTGGTGGTGGCCCTGGACTTCGGTGTAAAACGCAATATCTTGCGGCGACTCTCCAGCTACGGCTGCCGGGTGATCGTGGTGCCCGCAGAGACCAGCGCCGCAGACATTTTGGCCCACAATCCAGACGGGATTTTCCTCTCCAATGGTCCCGGCGATCCTGCCGCGGTCACCGAGGGGATAGCGACAGCTAAGGCGCTTTTGGCGGCAAAGAAGCCCATGTTTGGCATTTGCCTAGGGCATCAACTTCTGGGCCTTTCCCTGGGGGCAAGCACCTTTAAACTCAAGTTTGGGCATCGCGGCTTAAACCAGCCCTGTGGATTGAGCCAGCAGGTCGAAATTACCAGCCAGAACCACGGCTTTGCCCTGGATGCCGATTCCCTGGATGCCGAGGAGATTGAAATTACCCACCTGAACCTAAATGACAAGACGGTGGCTGGACTTAAACACAAAACCCTACCCATTTTTTCGGTGCAGTATCACCCGGAAGCCAGTCCCGGTCCCCACGATGCTGACTACCTCTTTGAGCAGTTTATTGAGGCGATGCGTCAAGCCAAGGCCGCGAGCTGATGAGAGGCCTGGGTATCAGGGTCGGGTCTGAGCGCTGGAGGGGGCGGCCTCAGCGGTATCCTCCAGCAATAGCCGTTCTTTAGCCGTTATAAATACGATGGGCCTGCTCAGGACTGAGCCAGGTGGGCACAAAGGTTTCCTGGGACCCCCTGGGGGACGAGGGCTGCTGCGGAGTTGTGTAAGCTGAGTGGTCCTCCGCCTGGGGCTGTCCCAGGTAGTGGGGGTTTTCGCAGGCCACGACTGGGGCACTGGTGCGCACGTACCGTCCGGGGGCCGGTCCCACTTCAGGATGGTATTGTTCTAGTTCGGTCTGGGGATATTCGTAGGCGTGGGTGTCAGGATTATAGGCCAGCACTTCGCCCGTCTCGATGTGGTAAACCCAACCGTGGATGTCCAGCTTGCCCTGGAAAAGACGCGATCGCACCACCGGATAGGTTTTTAGATTCTCAATCTGCGTCAGCACATTTTCTGCAACGGTGACCTCCATCAGCTCTTCGCCGCTCAGGTCCGGGTAGTTATCGTTGACCAGCCGTCGCGTGGCCTGGGCATGCTGCAGCCAATCGTAGACCAGGGGTAAATCCTCTTGAATTTGATTGAGCTTGAGAAGGCCCTTCATGGCTCCGCAGTGGGAATGGCCGCAGATGATGACCTGCTTGATATTCAGGGCGCTGATGGCATATTCAATGGTGGCCCCTTCCCCCCCATTAGCGGACCCGTAGGGCGGGACAATATTGCCTGCATTGCGGATGACGAAAATATCGCCCAAATCCGTCTGGGTAATCAGGGCCGGATCCACGCGGGAATCCGAGCAGGAAATGAATAACACCCGCGGATGCTGCCCCTGGGAGAGCTGCTCAAATAAATCTCGATGCTGGGCGTAGTAGGTTTCTCGGAACCGCTGCACGCCTCGAATTAGCTTCTCCATTGCGTCCCCTGATCCAATCGGGTGGGTAACCCCGTGACAATCACCCTTCTAAGAATCCCATGGCTTATACGAAAAGGGAAGTCTAGAGGGTTAGCTTATGTTTGTGATTATGCAGCTGAGGGGTTTGCCGATCTAGCCACTGAAGCAGGATGGGGTTGACCTGATCGGGCGCTTCATCCTGGGGGCAGTGTCCCACGCCAGGCAGGGCAATGAAGTCCTCAACACAGTCAAATTGAGCCAGATCTTGCCCTAACGCCAGCGGTTCCCAGGGATCTTCGGCTCCCCAGAGGATCAGCACTGGGCAGCGCACCTGGGGCAGCAGGTCTTCGGCCAGGGGACCGTGGGAATATTGAATGAAGCTCAAAAACACCGCGGCTGCGCCCGGTTCCAGGGCTGGGCGGTAGATATATTCCACCAGATCCTGGGTGACTGCGGCTGAGTTATGGTAGGCCTGACGCAAAAAGTTGGCGATCGCCCCAGGTCTGGCCACCTGGGAGAAGAAAAACTGTCCCACCGGGGGCAGGCCTAAAACGCGCTGAAAAATGGGCGTACTGATCTGCTGATACCAGGGCAGGGTGGGGCGCTTGCGTTCGTGGAGCAGCCGCAGGGAGCAGTCTAGCAGGGAGAGGCTGTGACACCGATGGGGGTCTTGGACTGCGGCCTGCAGCGCCACAATACAGCCAATGGAGTTGCCAATCAGATGAACCGGCGCCTGCACCACCGCCTCACAGAAGTCCAGCACCTGATCGGCCCAGGTTTCAAAGGTGTAGGAAAAGGATTGGGGATTGGGCTTATCGGAGAAGCCAAAGCCCATGAGGTCCAGGGCATAGACGCGATGCTGGGTGGCCAGGGCCGCAAGGTTGTGGCGCCAGTGATCGCCGGAGGCGCCAAACCCGTGGATCAAAATTACCGCACTGCCGCGATCGCCCAGGGTTTGATAGCGCACCCGATGACCGCGCCAGGTCCATTGGTGCGTCGTGGGAAAGGCAGGGCTGTTCATGGATCTGGTTACTAAAATTGTTACGGGCCAATGTTCTAATCTTGACGCATCTAAACTAAAAAATCATGCAAGGATTCTTTGCATACTCCAAAAATCTAAGCGCTGGGAAACCAGCGCTTTTTTCTGGGCTGACCGTTGCCTGAGTAAGGTTTTTTAGAGTCTTCGGGGGGGATGTAGGGCATCCCGCAGGCCATCGCCCAGCAACGTAAAGGCCAGCACCATCAAGGTAATAAACAGCCCTGGAAAGAGAATCGTCCAGGGAGCTGAGAGGGAGTAGCCTCCCTTGAAGGCATCGGAGAGCATGGTGCCCAGTTCCGGGGCAGGCGGTTGGGTGCCCAGGCCCAAAAATCCCAGCCCGGCAGCTTCCAGAGTGGCCGTCCCGATGGCCAGGGTCGCCTGCACCGTCAGCGCAGACAGGCACGCGGGCAGGAGATGTCGAGCCATGATTCGCCCCGGCCCGGCCCCAAAGGCTTGGGCAGCCTGCACAAAGGCCTGCTCCCGTAGCGAGAGGGTGAGGCTGCGGGTCAGGCGAATAAACTTGGGAACCTGCACTAGTCCCACCGCCACCATGACGCTTATCCGGCTTGGCCCGGTGACGGTGACCACCGCGATCGCCAGGAGGATGGACGGAAACGCCAGCATCACATCGGTGAGCCAGCCAATCACCCCATCAACCCAGCCGCGAAAATACCCCGCCAGTAGCCCCAGCAGCACCCCCGCCAGCAAGCCCAGCAGCACAGAGATCAAGCTAATTTCTAAGGAGGTGCGGATGCCGTACCACACTTGGGTGAAAATATCGCGGCCCAAACCGTCCAATCCAAACCAGTGCGCCCCATTCGGGGCCTGCAGGCGAATGGCATAGTTGCGATCTTGAGCCGGATTGTAGGGATTCAGGAAAGGGGCCAGCACCGCGGCCCCCCCCAGGAAACTGGTGAGCCCCAAGCCGATTCGACCTGCCATCGAGGCCAGCAATCGACGCAGCGCCGGGGACTGGCAAAATTGGCGGATCATTGCAGCCGAATCCTTGGATCTAGAAGCTGGTAAGACAGATCCACGAAGAGGTTCACGATCACAAACACGCAGGCGACAAAGAGCACCCCTCCCTGCACCACGGGATAGTCTCGCTGCAAAATACCGTCATAGATCCAGGTGCCAATTCCCGGCCAGGAGAAAATTGTTTCGGTGAGGATCGCGCCCCCCAACAGCGTGCCAAACTCCAGACCCATCAGGGTGACCACCGGCAGCAGCGCATTTTTTAAACCATGGCGAACCACCACCCACCCCTCTGCCACCCCCTTGGCACGAGCGGTGCGGATGTAGTCCTGGGAGAGGGTCTCCACCATGGTGCTGCGGGTCATCCGTCCCAGGGTCGCCAGGGGAATGGTACTCAGGGTAACCGCGGGCAGCACCAGATGTTTGGCCCCGTCCCACAGAACTGCCCCATTGCCCTGAATCAGGGCATCCAGCATTAAAAATCCAGTTTGGGGAACCCAGGGGGTTTCTATTCCAAGGCGGCCACTGGGGGGTAGCCATTGCAGATGCACGGCAAAGCCATACACCAGCAGCAGTCCGAGCCAGTACACGGGCATTGAAACTCCCAATAGCGAAGCAACCATAGCGATCTGGTCTACCCAGCGGTGTTGCTGCACCGCTGCGATCACCCCCAGGGGAATCCCGATCATCACGGCGATCGCCATGGCCGCCAAGGCCAACTCCAAGGTGGCGGGCCAGTAGCGTCGGATCTCCTCCCAGATGGGAACGCCGGTGAAGATGCTGGTGCCCAGATCCAGGCGGATCACTCGTCCTAAAAATGCCAAGTATTGCAGCGGCAGCGGCTGGTTCAGACCCAGGCGATCGCGCAGGGCCTCAATCTGTTCGGGGGTCGCGCGATCCCCCAGCAGGGTCACCGCCGGGTCTCCTGGAATCAGGTGCAATAGTCCAAACACCAGCAGGGAAATCCCCAGCAGCACGGCCCCCAGCCGCAGGAGGCGTTTGAGTAAATACAGCCCCAGGTCCTCTAACCCCATCTCACTTCTCCACCGCGGCGAAATCCTCACTGCCGAGGGGACTCGGCTGCCACCCCCGCAGGCGCGATCGCTGGGCCAGCAAGGGCTGGGAATGCACGATGGGAATCCGTAGGGCTTCGGTAAACAGCAGTTGATCAATGTTCTGGTAAAGCTGCTGGCGCCGGGCTGGATCGGGGGTGGATCGGGCCTGATTGAGCCATGTAAATAGCTGCGAATTCTGGTATCCTCCCAAGTCCTGGGTTGATCCAGGACCAAAGTGAGCATAGAGGAAATTATCAGGATCGGCATAGTCGGCAGTCCAACCCAACATAAAGGCCTGAAACCCAGGAGCACGATTGCGATCGGCCAAATAGGATCCCCAATCCTTGGTTTGCAGCTTGACTCGAATCCCAATCTGGCTTAGTTCGGCGGCCAAGGCCTCCGCAATGGGCTTGGGGTTGGGAAAATAGGGCCGACTCACGGGCATGTACCACAAATCCAAATCAAACCCGTTTGGATATCCGGCCTGGGCCAGGGCTTGCCGGGCAGCAGCGGGGTCGTACGGGTAATCGCTAACTTCGGCAGCGCGAAAATCTCCCAGGGCGGGGGGAATAAAATGACCATCGGTTTGTCCCAGGTCTCCCCAAAAGGCCTGGACAATCTCTGACTTATTCAGGGATTGGGCCAGGGCTCGGCGCACTTCCGGCTTGGAGAGGGGATCATAGCTGGGATTCAGGGCCAGATAGCCCACATTGAGCGAGGGGCGAACCACCGACTGCAGCTGGGGATCTTGCTCAATTTCCGGACGCTGATCCGGGGTGAGGTCCACCGTGAAATCCAGGGTGCCAGATCGCAGCTGGGCCAGTCGGGCCGCTGGGTCTTCCACAAACCGCAGAATCAGGGTTTCGGCCCTGGGCCGATCACGCTGCCAGTAGGTTTGATTTTTGGTCAAGGTGAGGCGATCGCCGCTGCGCCAGTCCTGCAGCACAAACGGTCCGGTTCCAACCGCGGGTCCCGAGGGTTTGCCGTAGCTTGATCGGGCCGACCGGATGGCTGTGGGACTGGCGATGCCAAAGTAGCCAGAGCTAATGGCCGCCGGAAAGGCGGCAAAGGCAGTGGTGAGCTGAAAGACCACCGTCTGGGGGTCAGGGGCCTGGACCGAGGCCAGAATTGAGGCGGGATCTCCCTTAAAGCCCCCAAACAAGTTGGGCCAGATTTCATACAGGTTTCCCTGGTCGCGATCGCCAAAGTCAAATTCTGGATCCCACCAGCGCTGCACGTTAAACACCACGGCCTCAGCATTACAGGGGGTGCCATCGTGGAATTTCAGCCCCTCACGCAGGGTAAAGGTCCAGGTCCGTCCATCCTCTGAGGAGGTCCAGTTCGTGGCCAGTTCCGGAACCAAGTCCGTCCTGCCAGCCTCTGTGCCCAGGAGGGTATTGTAAAGCTGACGCTGGGCATAGATGGAGTTGCCATCGGTGACATTCCCAGGGGTCAGATTGACGGGCTGGCCGCCAGAACCAAACACCAATAGCTGAGACTGCCCAGATTCCGGTGTTTGCGGTGCAGAACAATTTCCCAGGGTTGTCAGTAAAACCACGGCCAGACCCGCCAGGAAGCAGCGGCGAAGAATTGCGCGTCGGCACCAAGGTCTATGGGGCATGGGGAATCCTTGTGTCCATGACTGTGCTGGAACTGTAGCATTATCAGTAGGGACTGTGGCGATCCTTTTGGGTCCTGGCCCCAGCGCTATGATGAAACCAGACAGGGGAACAGTGTCCCTGGATGATCTCCAAGGAATCGCAGAGAGGGCGGCCCAGTGAACGCGCTAATCCACAGGGGAATGCTTGCCGTAGCCATGGGACTGGGCGTGATTCTGGCCCCCCGCCCGCTTCTAGGGGCAGAGCAGATCACCTTTTCCTACAGCGCCCTCCGGTTTTCAATCTCGGTGGCGGATCTGGAACAATTTGCCCAAACCGGTCAGATGCCAGGAACGCTGAGGCCTTTTCTCCAGCGGCTAAGCGAGGACCAGCGGGCCGATCTGCAGCGGCTTCTGTCCACCCGCCTAGAGATCAAGGGGGTGGCTCTGTCCCAACTGCTTTACTCTTCCTTTGGAGAGAGCACGTTGGCCTTCTTAGGGGAAAGGCTGCAAACGGAGCAGCGCACCAACGGCGCCACGGCCCTGCGATCTGCGATGATTCAAGCGGCCCAGCAGCCCGAAGGACTCTCGCCCATTTCCCTGCTCCAGTCCTTTCCCAACCGCACGGTTTACCTTAACTCCAAAGCCCTGCAATCGACCCTGACCCTTCTGCGCCAGCGGGCCACCCTTGCCCGCCAACTCGCTGCCAGCGCCCATTCCAGAGGGGGGGGGCAGTCCTCTGGCCAGGCGGCATCCCTGGAGATGTTAAGCGTTGCCGGTCCCCAAGGGACGGAGGCAATTCAAATTGAGGTGCAAGATACAGCGCGCAACCGCCGCATTCCGGTGGTGCTGACAATGCCCGCGTCAGCGACCGCTGCGCCCCTGTGGATTATTTCCCCTGGCTTTGGAGACGACCGCAGTGCCTTTCAAAGCTTGACCCAGCATTTAGTGTCCCATGGAATTGCCGTGGCCATTGTTGAGCATCCCGGCAGCGATCGCGCCTGGTTCGAGAAGCTGATCTCCGGTCAGGAGCAGGAGGTCATGGATCTCCAGGAATGGTCCCACCGACCCCGAGATATTCAAGTCTTTCTAGATTGGCTCCAAGGTCCCTCAATTCCCGCGCCCGTGGCACGCATTGATCCTCAGCAAATCGGAGTCCTGGGCTATTCCATTGGTGGCAATACAGCCCTGACCTTGGCCGGGGCTCGGGTGGACCCCAACCTGGGGCAGCGGGGCTGCGCCCAGCCTGTGACCCAGCGGCGGATGGTGGATTTTGCCCTGCTCCTGCTGTGCTCTGGATCCAGGGCACCCGCCAGTTCCGATGATCCGTGGGAAGAACCGCCCTTTGATCCGCGTATTCGAGCGGTTGTGGCCCTCAATACCTTTGGCACCCAACGCTTTGCCCCTGAGGGCCTGGCTTCTATCCAAATTCCCACCTTGATGATTACGGGCAGTCAAGATCTGGTGGCCCCGTCTCTCCCAGAATCCCTGTGTCCCTTTCAATTCATGACCCACCCCCATCAGTTCCTGGTGATGATTGAGCAGGGGCAGCATTTCTTTGGCAATGATTTTGGGGAGCAGGGCCTCTTCCTGGTGCAACCACCCCTGAAGCAGCCCGATCCGGCTTTGATGAGTCACTATCTCAACGCCCTGGTCTTAGCCTTTATCCAATCGACCCTCCCTAATCCTCACCGGTCGGCTCCTCCGCTGACGCCTGAGAATTTAGCCTCCCTGAGCCAGAAGCCCTACCCCTTGAGACTGGTTACGCCTCCGGCCCTGAGAGCCCTGGGCGATCCGCTCACCCAAGCCTGTGCCTCTTCCCTGGGCAACGGACACGATTAACCGAGATTGCCCTTGGGAATGGTGACATCCACAGGTGTAACCTGGGGAGCTAGGCTGGTCAGGGGAGGTTGGATGCTTGCCTGGTTGCCCACCACCAGGGTGACCAGCTGATCGGGCCTGAGGTTGCGCTGAGCCGCGCCTAAAACATCCGCTTGCGTCGTGGCCTTCACCGCGCGCTGGTAGCGAAAAATAAAATCCTCCGGGTAGCCATAGTATTCGTAGCGCATCAGACGCGTCAGCACTTTTCCGGGGCGATCAAAATTAAAGACGAAGGAATTTAAGATGGCATCTTTTGCCTGTTGGAGTTCCTTGGCGCTCACCTGGGTCTCCCGCAGCTTTTTCAGTTCTGATTTGACGGCCTGAATAAAGGGCACCGTGGTATCAGATCGCGTTTGTCCCCCCGAAATGAGCAGCCCCGGATAATCATACTGGGGACTCCAAACCCCATAGACGGAATAGGCCAATCCCTGACGCGATCGCACTTCGTTAAACAACCGTCCTCCAAAACTATTCAGGATTTCGTTCATCACGTAAAGGGGGAACACATCGGGTTCGTCGAGTCGCCCACCCAAATGCCCAATTTGCACGGTACTCTGGGTTAACTGGGGAAGATTAACCAGATAAAGACCCGGATTGGCGGTCTGTGCCACCTCAGGCAGCGTATCTTCCACCCCAGAAGCACTGGGTCTCCAGTCTCCCAGGGTTTGATTGATCTGCGCCAGGAGGGTGGGCGTGTCAAAATCACCCACAATGCCCAAGATCATTCGATTGGGCTGAAAGTATGTCTGGTAAAACCGTTGAATATCCTCGCGCTGGATATTGTCAATGGTCTCCACCTCCTCAATGCGGGCGTAGGGACTTTGGCGGCCATAGATAAGCCTTCTAAACTCGCGGCTCCCAATATCCTCTGGATCGTCGTTGCGACGCTGAATAGACCCCAGATGCTGGGTTTTAGAGAGATCAATTTTGTCTGGGGGGAGGGCAGGCTTGCGCAGAACCTCACTGAACAACTCAAACACCTGCGGTAAATCTTCGGAGAGCGCGCTAAAGCTGGCGGACCCCGCCGTCGTATCGATGGACACCTCCACGGCTGCCGCTCGCTGCTCCAGCAGTTCATTGAGCTGATCGGCTGGATGAGTCAGCGTGCCGCCGCTGCGCATCACCTCCCCAGTGATACTGGCCAATCCCACCTGATCCGCGGGTTCCCATCGAGATCCGGTTTTAATCCAGGCTTGACCGCTCACTAGCGGCAGGTCGTGATCTTCGAGCAGGTAAAGCGTCAGGCCATTGTCCAGCGTGGTGCGCTGGTAGTCCGGAACCTGAACCTCGGGCAGGGGTGGAAAGGTGAGTTCGTTATAGTGACGGGGCGTCGCGGCCAGGGCTGGAGTCATCCAGGTGATCAACAGCAGCAGTCCTGGAATGATCAAAAAGCAAATCACCAGGGTGATCCCCTGGACCAGACGGCGCTGACGAGACAGGGTGGATTGAGAATGGAGCGATCGCAGGGGGCGGTTCAAGGGCATGGGTACATCGCATCAAGGACAGGGCTGGGGGCTAGGGAGGGTCCAAGCCAGGATGGCATGGGGACTGGGATCACGCTAAAAGGGCAGGACATCTAAAACTTTGTCGATCACGCCCTTCGATCCCGCCCCATTCATTTTGTTGGGAAGCTCGGTGGTAATGCCACCGGCTAATCTAGAAAGCAGATCGGAGATGATGTCGTTGAGGGTTCCTTCAAGAACGGTTTGGGCATTTTCAGAGGTCACCTGCTTCAGCTCAATATCAGGAATCGAGAACTCAAGCTCGGGGGAAAAGTTTCCAAAGGGAATCAATCCACCCAGGGGATTCAGGTTCACGTTCACCTGAATATCCTTGAGGTTTGCCTGGTTAATTTCAAACCGCTTGTCCTGAAAGTTAAACTGGGCCGTCGTGGGAGTCTGAATCCGCCAGCTCTGAGACCGCCCCTTCACATGGTTCACAATCTCCAGAATATTGTTGCCCTCCAGGGTTTGTTCAAAACTTGCGCGGATATTTTGGAAAACCAAACGGTCAATTTTAATCGTCGATTGAAACAGGCTCCAGGGATCAAAGGCCACATCAATTTGCTGAACCGCAACAATTTTATTCGCGGAATAGCCTTCGGGATTATCAATTTCCAGGTTGTCAAACTGGGCTTTCCCCGCCAGTTGTTGAAGCTGCAGCCGTTCAATGTGAACCGGTACGCCCAGAACGCGGGTGAGATTTTCCTCTAGGGCTTGATGGGCAATGGCCTCAAGGCGGAACCAGGCAATCACCAGGGTAATTAGAAATCCCAGCCCGAGGAACATCAGGATTTTAGTCAGTCGCTTCATACCTACAGGATATCCTTGAGCTTCTGAACCAGCAGAATTAACCCAAAGACAATCAGGTTATATATGGTGAGAACAATCCAATGGCCCGTCACCTCCACCTTAAAAGCTTGGCCAAACTTATCGTAGAGTCCATCGATGTTGCCTTCCGCCTCGGCGATCGCGCCGTTGTATGCAATTTGGTAGTTGCTGAGCTCCTCTGACCATTCATTGAGTTGCGCTTCATAGGCTTCTAGTTCCTGCGGATTGGTGGGTGACACCGGCTTTTCTGGGGGATCTTGATCAATTTCAGGGACGTAAAACTGTTCAATGCCTGGAAACTTACAGCCTTTGAACAGATTTGGACCCAGGCACTGACAGTTTTCCTTCTCGTCGTTTTTCAGATCCCGGCGCTCCTCGCGTGGCAGAGACCAGCAGGAATCCTCAGCCACATCGGTGCCAAATTCGGTGATAGTCATCAGGGCCTCAAAGGGCCACTTGGTCAGAGCTAAATTGTTTAAGGTTTGACCAGCCGGGCCAAAGGTATTAACCGGCAGCACCCCACCGCCAAACAGAATCTGCGGCACAATAAACACCAGCACAATCATGGGGGCCACGCTCTGGTTGGGAGAAACCGCCGAGCCCAACAGCCCCATGAGCATGCCGCCCACCGTAGCTAGGGCCATGGTGATATAGAGACTCACCAGGGTGGTGGTATCGCTGGGAATATCAACCGCTAGGGCCTTAAAAAGGACAAAAATAAAGGCTTGGTATAGGGCCAGCAGCAGCGCCACCCACACCTTAGACATCACATAGGGTAAAATCTGAAGCCCAATGATACGCTCCCGCTTGTAGATATCAATCTCTTTAACAATTTCCCGCATGGTGGCCAGACTGCCCACCATCACTGCGATGAGCACCATGGTAAACAGCATGGAAATGGCCAGACTGGGGTTGCCCTCTTCTGCTTGGGTAAACAGCACTGGGGGCCAGGCGACAAAGTCTAACAGTCCCAACAAGGGAGCCACCGCGAGCATCAGGGCCAGCCCTATGCGATCGCGCATGAGGATGGCGAGATTGCGCTTGGACAGAATAATAAACTGACGCAGGCTGGAAATTCGCCGAACGCGGGCCCCCGGCAAGGGCTGGTTGCGCCCGGCTCCGCGACCGCCGTGGCTCCCGACCGCACCCTGAATGACCTGCTGACGAGCAACTACATAGTTTTGAAACTGCTGGGATTGCAGGTAGCGCTGCTTCCATTCTTCGGGCGATAGCTCATTTTCCACCTTGCGATAAATCTCGTTGAATCGCTGCACCCCAAAGTAGGCGAGCGCCTCCTGGGGAGGGCCGTAGTAGGCCAGGTTGCCGCCGCGAGCCATGAAAATCACCTGATCACAGAGCATCACATTGTCTGTGGCGTGGGTGATCAGCAAAATGGTGCGCCCCTGGTCGGCGAGCTCACGCAGAAGCTGCATCAGCTCACTTTCGGTGCCGGGGTCTAGTCCTGAGGTGGCCTCATCCAGAAAGAACAGGCTGGGCTTGGTGAGCAGCTCTACGCCAATGGAAACTCGCTTGAGCTGTCCACCGCTCAGGGAGAAAATCGGCAGCTCCCGGCGGTGGGTCAAGTTAAGCTCCCGCAGCACTTCGTCCACGCGCTTGCGGCGCTCTACGCGGGTGGTATCGGCGGGCATTCGCAGCTGCGCCGCAAAGTCCAGCGCCTGCTCTACGGTGAGCTCCATATGCACAATATCGCGCTGGGGCACATAGCCAATTTCGGCGCGGTAGGCGTTGAAGTTGCGATAGAGATCAATCCCGTTGACGTAGACGTTGCCACTGGTGGCCGGGCGGAATCCGGTCAAGCTGTCCATGAGGGTGGATTTGCCGCCGCCGCTCACCCCAGCAATGGCCACAAATTCCCGTGGCAAAATGCTCAGAGAGATATTTTGCAGCAGATTTAAGTCCTTGCGGATTTGCTTGTTAAGATTGAGCGCATCAACTCTGAGGTTCCCCTCTTCATTGGTGCGCAGCAGGGTCTGATTAAGCTGAAACACCAGACTGGTGGGGCCAATGCGAATGTTATCGCCAACCACCAGACGCCGTTGCCCAAGCACCTGTTGACCATTCACGTAGGTGCCATTGGTTGAATTGAGGTCGTAGAGGGTGTAAACGCCATTTTCAAACCGAATCTGCGAGTGGAAGCGCGACACCGAGGGATGATCAATAATCATCTCGTTGCTGGGGTCGCGGCCAATGGTGAACTGATTTTTTCCCTGGAGATTTAGCTCCTGGGCAGGCACGGGCGCGGCCTGGGCCCGAAAGTTGATATCCGCCCCCAGGATGGTCTTATACTGCTGATCTCGGCCGCCGCTCTGGTTCACAGGCCCTGCACTCGGCGCCAGCTGGGCGGAAAACTTGATTTCAAACTCGGTGCCCATGCGCACAATGTCGCCATGGGAGAGCCTGTGAGGCACCTGGGGGGGGAGTCGTTGCCCGTTCACATAGGTGCCGTCGGAGCTGCCCACATCGGTAATGACGTAGTCGTTGTTGGTCCAGGCAATCTGGGCGTGGTAGCGCGATACGGATAAATCATCGCTGAGACACAGCGTGTTATCCGGGGCACGACCAAGGGTGATGTAGCTCTGAGACAGTGGTAAAGATTGTTGTAGGATGCCAGCGCGAATGACGTCTATTTTGGCGGTTTGTTGATTCATTACTAAACCTAGTTATCCCCTTAATGCTGTCCTCCAGTCGGTGAATCGAGCTACACTCCTGCGACCGTGTCGGTTCAAATATCTTAGCCTGAGTGGTCAAGCCACAGGGATTCTCAATTTGCGTATCTTAAGAAAGTGGCCTTCTTTATGGGGGCGACCCAGTCTGGGTGTTCCCCGCGCCCTATTCCTGCGTCTTGTCCCCCAACCAATTTCCGCTGTTCACGGCTCTAGCCGCCAAGAGCCTGACGAAAGGACTGGGCGGCCTGGGGATCGGGGATATTTTGGGCGATCGCATTGACAAATTCTTGCTGGGTCCAGGTTGATCGCTGGGCCAAGGTGCGCTGGCATACAATCGCCGCAATGGGGCCAATCCGTTCCGCTAGATTCAGCTGACACTGGGCGAGAAAGTCGCTGGAAATGGCCTGGGAGTGAGGATTCCCGGTGTAGACCGGAGGACTAGGCGGGTTCGATGGCGCACTTGTGGCTCCGGAAAAGGGGGGCGGGGAGGATAGGGGTCCCGAGTTAACCGGAGGGAGGGGGGATTCCCGTTTCTCGGGGTGAGCCAGCAGGGTTTTGGCATAGCCCAAATTTCCCGAGGTTGATGGAGGCTGCAGCAGTTCTTGTTCAAGGGTTTGAAGCTTGGACAAAATCTCCTCTGCGGTGGCGGGGCGCTGGGCTGGCAGCGGGGCCATCAGTTGATCTAAAAACTCCACGAAGGCTGGCGACAGGTGGGGCACCGCATCGTGCCATTCAAAATCGGCCGTTAGCGGTTTGTAAAACTCTCCGAGATCTTGGCCGGTGAGCAAATACACAAAGGTGCGCCCGAGGGCAAAAAAATCCGATTGGGGCACCGGATGCCCCTTCATTTGCTCATCGGGGGTATAGAGGGCAGACATAATCCGGGTGGCCTGCACCTGACCAGCACTGTCATAAATATTGGTAATGGATCGGGCTGTGCCAAAGTCCACCAGCGCCAGGTTCCCATCGGATTTGAGCATAATGTTGGATGGCTTAATGTCCCGATGCAGAATGTTCTGGTGATGAATGG
Source organism: Lyngbya confervoides BDU141951 (assembly GCF_000817775.3). Classification (GTDB taxonomy): domain Bacteria; phylum Cyanobacteriota; class Cyanobacteriia; order Thermosynechococcales; family Thermosynechococcaceae; genus Lyngbya; species Lyngbya confervoides. The sequence goes on along the minus strand of NZ_JTHE03000023.1, from coordinate 23,033 downwards.
CCTGCAAAATTTGCACCAGCTGGCGGATCCACTGCAAGGCTAGCTTTTGATCCAGAGGATGTCCGCGCTGGCGCAGATATTTGTGCAAATCAAGACCAATAATTTTTTCCATCACCAGGCAATGGAGGGGTTCTGTACTGGCCTTGGGCAAGGTGGTGAAATAGGCATTGGTCTCCACCGAGGGGATGCCCGGATGACGCAGATGGCTTAGGAGAAAGGCTTCGCGCTGAAACAGCTCGATATATTTGGGATCGTTATTGATCAAGATTTTGAGGACCTTAACGGAACCGTCGCGATCGCTCACTTCATAGGTTTTGCCGCAGCCTCCGGCCCCGAGCATTTGTAGCACCCGATAGCGTCCTTCCAGGAGCAGTTCTGTGCCGCAGGTTTGACAAAACAGATCCTCCTTGGAGTTTTGCGGCTTGGTACAGGTGGGGTTAATGCAGAGACTCATGGTTGGAGAACAAGGGCGGTGGATTAGCGGTGGGGAAGATCAAGGCATAGACTTTCCCTGGTCCTATCCTAAAGTTGCCCCAAGCAAGATACCGTGATAAATCTCACAGGCCCATCGTAATGGCTCCTCCATTGGTTCACGGAATTTGCACCGAAATGTTTACAAAATCAACCCATCACCTGGTTCATAAACGTTTCCAGTCGATCTAGCCCCGCCTGGATTGCCTCTAGGGAGGTGGCGTAGGAGAGACGAATACAGGCATCATTTCCAAAGGCAATTCCCGGCACTGCGGCAACGTGCTGTTCCTGTAAAAGGCGGTTACAAAAGGTCAGGGAATCTAGACCCGTAGCGGCAATGGAGGGGAACAGGTAGAAGGCCCCGTGGGGAGCCGGGCAGTCTAGGCCAGCCATGGCCTGAACTCGCTCTAGCATGACGCTCCGGCGCTGGGCAAAGGCCTGCCGCATCTGTTCTACACAGTCTTGAGAGCTTTCGAGGGCGGCGATCGCACCATACTGGGCAAAGGTGCAGACATTGGAGGTGCTGTGGCTCTGCAAACGGGCCATGGCTTCGATACCGTCCCGTGGCCCTGCTAGATAGCCGATGCGCCATCCGGTCATGGAATAGCTCTTGGCGAAGCCGCTGCTAATGAAGGTGCGCTCTTGCAGCTGGGGATCGGCGGCGGCAAGACTGAGATGCTCAGTGCCTTCGTAGAGGATTTTGTCGTAAATTTCGTCAGAGACAATGGCAATCTCAGACTCCCTTAAAACCGCTGCAATGGCCCGCACCTCCTCGGGGGTGTAGACCATCCCCGTGGGGTTAGAGGGAGAATTAAAAACAAATAGCTTGGATTGGGGTTTTATAGCTGCTCGCAGCTGCTGCGGCGTAATTTTATAGGCATTATCTGCCTTAGCCTCCAGCAATTTCACGGTGCCTCCGGCTAATTTCACCATTTCGGGATAGCTCAGCCAGTAGGGAGAAGGAATAATCACTTCATCTCCCGGCTCGATCAAGATTTGCATCAGTCCATAGAGGGAATGCTTGCCGCCATTGGTGACAATAATCTGGTCCGGTTGAAAATTCAGCCCTTGGTGGGCGTTGAGGGACTGGGCAATGGCTGCGCGCAGCCGGGGTTCTCCCGGTGCCGGACCATACTTGGTTTTGCCCTGATCAAGGGCTTGCTTGGCGGCGGCCTTAATGTGATCGGGGGTATCAAAATCCGGTTCGCCTGCGCTGAAGCTTAGGACATCAATGCCAGCTGCGCGCATTTCCTTTGCCTTCGCCGCAATGGCCAGGGTCAACGATGCAGGAACCTGTTGTACGCGCGCTGCCAGTTTCATTGCAAATCCTTAATCGGTTTTTAAAGATTGTCGCAGTGGAAATGATTTTTTTGGGATGGCTGCCAAAATTTTTTTACGAATTAACACAAAATCATCAACGATCGCCAAGTGCAAACCTGGGTTAATGGTGCCAGATTGGGGGGGGTTAACGGCTCAAGGACTTGAGAAAGCGCGTCAGGGACTGCAGCATCCCCATTTGTCCCTGGGGATCACCCACTTTTCCAAAAATTTCCTCAATTTCTTCCCCACTGGGCTTACTCTCCCTGGACTCCAGGAGCTGATAGGCGTCGGTTTCGGTTTCTTGATAAATCTCCCAGGGTTGGGGGAAGGATCGGAAAAGGAGTCCCCCCGCGAGGGGGCACAGATAATAGCTGGTTTCAAGGGTGCTGAGAAACCGCTCGCGCAGCTGCCGCCCCGCATAGCCAATGCCGACCCCGCTCACGTCTTGGAGTTGGGGATTGAGCAAAATATAGGGGCGATCGCCACTTTGGTTGGCAATCGTCTCGGCCTCATTAACCTCAACCGCTGAGGGAGCCACCAGCACAAAGGCTGCATCCTCAGGCTGCACAGGCTCAAGCAGCTCTTTAATTCCCTTGAGGATATAGGGAACCCCCTCCCAGTCTCGCCGGGCTAGGGCTGCCGCTCCCGCATCGGGGAAAAACACCTTCAACGGAGTGCCCAGTTCGGGGTATTCCGCCAGGAACTGCTGAGCGATGCCCATGGGCTTGAGTTCAGGAATGACCAGCTCCACTTGGACCCGAGATTGGCCGGCGGCGATCGCGGCTTGGGTGGCAGTCACGGATTGGGACACAGCCTGTTCAAGGCTTTCAGGAAGCTGGGACATGCAATCTTGGGTAGCACCTTTTCGGCTAAAAGAATACGACAGTTTGTTCCCCAATCTTTGCCTGAGCAAACAATCCGTTACGATTAATCCGATCCACCTGCCCCAGGTACTGACGCTGGCTGTGATTTCCGTTCCTTGGTAAGCTGAACAGTATTTTAGCCAGCCCTCGACCCTGCGCAGGATCAGGGATCTTGAGGGTCAGCATTGGCCCCCTTTCAGAACCTATGGACCCATCTTCTCCCCCTTTGCATTCCTCTCCTCCTTCCTTTCAATCCATCTCTGAAGCGGTTCATCAAGCTGCATCCGAAGCACAGGGAGATCTTGCTGAATTGCTCAAGCTTTTGCGCTTACTTGAAAAGCTGCATCGCGAAATTCGAGACGATGCTTTTTTGCGGCTATTGCCCACGAACCGCCAGGCCCTCTATGCTTTGCTGCGAGATATTGAGCAAGAAGGCGGCTGGCCCTATATTCCCAGAATGAAGCTGAGAAAGCTGCTGGAGGGGGAGGAAGGGGTCCAGGCCGAATCCTTGCCCTTTGCAGACGCTGATCCCTGACGATCTGCCAAATCCCAGGGCCTGTTCTGGAGGGGCCTGTTCTAGAGAATCTCTACCCTGAGATCTCCGCTCCTGCGCACCACTTCGCAGTGGGTGTGGGATCCCTGACGGGTCAGCAGCAGATCGACTTGAGCGCTGCCGACGCTCAGATTCCCAACAAACAGCGAGGTGAGGGTGGCCGGGAGTGCCGGGTGGATCAGAGTGAGGCGCTGCTGGGCTGCGTCCGGGACGGGATTGAGCATCAGCTGCAAAAACTGAAAGATACTCCCCGTGGCCCAGGCTTGGGGAGAGCAGGCAACGGGATAGGAAACCGGACCCTGCTTGGTTTGCCGATCAAATCCGCAAAACAGCTCCGGTGGACGGCCTTGGTTCTGCATCTGGGTCATCTCCAGTAGAGACTGCACCAGCTGAAAGGCCGCGTCGGTTTTACCCAGGGTACGCAGACCCAGGGCAATCAGAGCGTTGTCGTGGGGCCAGATTGATCCCATGTGGTAGCTCATGGGGTTATAGGCTGGGGATTCACTGCTAAGGGTGCGAACTCCCCAACCGCTGTACAGGTCAGGGGCCATCAAGCGATCGGCAATCTGCTCTGCCTTGTCTAGATCCAAGATTCCTGACCCCAGACAATGACCCGGATTTGAGGTGATGCTGTCAATTTGCTCTCCGGTATCGGTGAGGGCCAGGGCCAGAAACTGGGCCTCGGGCATCCAAAAGTCTTGGTTAAATTGCTCCTTAAGGGCCGCCGCCTGGGTGCGCCAGTGTCGGCTTAGATCCAACTGTGCCCGACGCTCAGCTAGGGCGGCCATGCGCTGATAGGCACCATACATATAGGCTTGCACTTCGCACAGGGCGATCGCCCCGGTGGCCATTTTGCCCTGGGCATCCACAATACAATCCCCAGAATCCTTCCAGCCCTGGTTGTCGAGTCCCCGCTGGGATCGCTTCCGGTAGCTCAGATACCCGCGGCGATCGCGGGCCGACTCGATCCATGCCATGGCAGCTAGGGCGTTGGGCCACAGCTCATCCATCAGGCCCTGGTCATGGCTCCAGTCAAAATAATCGCCATACAGCAAGATCCATAGCGGCGTTGCATCAATGGTGCCGTAGTAGGGAGTATGGGGGATTTCATGACAGCGTGCCATCTCTCCTAAGCGCAGCTCGTGCAAAATTTTACCCGGCGCCTCGTCGTGCCAATCGCTATCGCTGCGGCCCTGGAACTGAGCCAGGGTTCGGAGGGTATCGCGGGCAATGGTGGCATCCAGCATCAGGGTTTGCTGGGCGGCAATAATCGCATCTCGGCCAAACAGGGTGGAATACCAGGGAATCCCGGCGGCCAGAACCTTTCCCCCAGAAAAGGACTGCAAGAGCAGGTAAATGTCCTGTTCCGCCTGGGCAATGACTTCATTGAGGGGCTCACTATTGGATCGGATGCGAGTGGCCCTCTGATGCCAGTGGTCTTGTTCGATCTGGGAAATCCGCGAGCTTTCGGCCAGATGAGTAACCGGAGCAATCTGGGACATGGGCTCCCCATCCATTTTGGGGGTCAGCTGATACCCAAGACAGATCGTTTCCTGGGGACCCAGGTGCAGATCCCAGAGTAAGGTGCTGCCCACCCAAGCGCTGGGCGACCTGTGGGTAATCGTGACCTCAGCGCTCAAGTGCTGTCCGCAAAGCCCCCGGTAGACAAACTCCAGCTGGTTTGGGGCCGATCGTTGAACCTGCGCCTGGCCTCGTTGGGGGCGATCGGCAAACTGACGCACCTCAAACAAATCCCGAAAGTCTGCCCCCAGGCTCAGGCTCACCTGGAAGGTGAGGGGATCCACCGAGTAGTTGCGCAGCTCAATTTCTTCAAACAGGCGACCGCGTAGGCTGATTGTCCGGCGGATTCCAATCTTTTCGCCGGGTAAAACCTGAGGGATCGCGGGATTGGTAGCAATCACCTCCAGAGAAAAGCCATCGCGGCTGTTGTTGCCCAATAAAATCGGGGCACAGCCGGCGATTTGTAGTTCAGAATGGCTCAGAACGCGCGTATCTCGGCAAAAGAGGCCAGTGATGGTGGGCCAGACCGGCGCATAATTTGCTGGGTTCTCGCGCCCGGTCACGTTGCCCAGGGGATCGGTAATTAAAAACAAGTCATCTTCCTTAATGACCAGCGTCTCATGCTTCAGTTCGGACAGGGCGCTGGGCCAGGGGGACGCGGTAGATGAACCAGGAGAATTCGGAACGGGTTGGGGCGAAGGAACTGTTGAAATCATGACTTACCAAGTTGATCAAAAGTGAACTGTCCCTGGGGCTCACAATCTTTCCATAGAGACTTCGGGCAAGGGACCATGGCTCAAGCAACACCGCAGGTTGTATTCAGCATGCACAATCTGACTGCCATTGTTGCGGAAGGCGGGTCAAGTTCCCGGTCTAGGAGGATGGCCTTCAGACCCCTTCATGGCAGCAAAGGTCAGCACCGACACCCGTCCTGCACCTAGAGACAAATATCGCAGCTTCAAAATCTTAAAAAAACATCAAGAAAGCATTAAAGTCGCTAGCGCCATATTACTGGATTCGATGATGCAGGAACAGGCCCTGGGATATTTTGTTCCAGAACCTGGAGGGCCACTGGATAGAGATTGCCCACAGATCGGCCCCGCAATCGAGGGTTGATTGAGGGTTGATTATTGTAGAGAGGTCGAGAAAAAGTCCGGTGGCTTAATGGGGCTGCCTAATAGACGTTCGGGCTCAATGATGTAGCTGCACAAAAATTCAATGGTTGCCGGGCTGACCCAGCCCCTGGCCACTGCAATATCTCCAAACCGCAGATGGGTCTGGGCCTGATCGGCCAGAATGACATCCACTTGATTGGGGTCCAGCAGACCCGCATCGATCAGATAGCTGCCAATCCGTTTACACCGAGGGTCATAGGTCAACATGGGGCAGGCAAGGGAGACAAGGTCTCAGAAGATTACCAGGCCTTAACCTTGGCTGCATGTCTCCTGGGATAGATTTATGGGGGGGACAGCGCTGAATAGGAGGCGCGATGCGATATGGGGCCGCTTTCACCTGGATGGGGGGCTCTGATTCAGGCGTTGCAAGATATCACGCAGGCGCTGCTGCAGCTGGCCAAAGCGAGACCACTGCCCTGCGCGGGCAGCAGCGTCGGCCTGTTGATGGGTTTCCAAAGCCTGTTGAGCGAGCTGATCAAACAGGGGGGAGGCAGAGGAGACGGAATCTTCGGAGGGGGGGGGAGTCGCTGTTTTTTCCTCGCCAAAAATCTGGGTTAGCGCCTCAGCAAAGGTTTCTGCCATCACGATGGATTGGTCGTAGGCGACAATGACTCGCTTGAGTTGGGGAAGCTCGGCCTGTTCTGCGCGCAGGTAAATGGGCTCAACGTACAGCAGCGATCGCTCAATGGGGAAAATGATTAAATTGCCGCGAATGACCTTGGACCCAGACTGACTCCAGAGGGTAAGCTGCTGCGAAATCGTGGGGTCTTGATCAATGCGAGCCTCAATTTGGCGAGGACCAAACACCAGACTCTGTTTAGGAAAATTAAACAGAATAATCTTGCCGTACTGTTCGCCGTCGGTCCGTGCAGCCATCCAGGCAATCATGTTGTCCTTTTGATTCGGCGTTAGGGGTTGAATCAGGATGAATTCTGGCTCTGTTGCCCCTGGAAGCCGCATGATGACGTAGTAGGGCTCCATGACAATCGCTTGATCTTCATAGACCTGTGTGGGCAGCTGCCACAGGTCTTCCCGATTGTAGAAAACCTCGGGATCGCTCATGTGGTAGTTCAGGAAAAGACTGGTTTGGATCCGAAACAGATCCTCGGGGTAGCGAAAATGACGCCGCAGACTGTCTGGAATGGTGGTGGGGGCGCGAAACAGATTGGGAAAAATCCTTTGATAGGTTTGCACAATCGGGTCGCTGGGATCGATGACATAAAAAAGAACAGTGCCATCGTAGGCATCCACCACAACTTTAACGGCGTTGCGAATGTAGTTGATGTTGCCTTGGGTTAACCGATGGAGGGAAGCGGGTCGATCATTCCCATTGATTTGGGGGTTGATGGGTTCTGCGTAGGGGTAGCGATCGCTGGTGGTGTAGGCATCGATAATCCAGTTCAGCTTGCCGTCGATGATCGCCAGGTAGGGATCGCTGTCGTAGCGCAGGAAAGGCGCGATGTGCTGCACCCGTTGCCGAACCTGTCGGTCGTAGTGAATGCGGGTTTGGGAATTGAAATAATCGGAGATGAGCAGCTGCAGATGGCTCAGGTCGAGGGCATAGGCCAGCCTTCGTCCGAGGCTGTCAAGGGGAACGCCACCCAGACCATCATAGCGATTGAACACATTCCCACTGCCCTGGGGATAGTCAAATTCATCGGTGGTGGTCCCGGTAAAAATTGGCGATTGAGTGAGTTCGCCATAGTAGATATCAGGATTCTCCACCTGGGGCGCAAGTCGGCTCTGGGGAGGAATGTTTTGAATATAAAATTCGGGCAGTCCTTCGGTGGAGACCTGGTTCACCGGGCTCATGACCAGGCCGTGGCCGTGGGTATATTTTAACTGCTGGTTGACCCAGGTTTGGGCTTGGCTAGGGAGTTGGGAAAGGTCTAGCTCACGGGCGGAAAGCATGACGGCCCGCAGTTGTCCCTGGAGGCGATACCGATCCACATCGACATCCTGGAATCGGTAGTAGGATCGAATTTCTTGCAGCTGCCGATAGGTTTTGAGCAGGGGCTGATAGTCCCAGAGCCTGACGTTCTCCAGGGTGGTCTGATTCTCCTGGAGCTTATCCAGGGTCAGCCCTGCCTGGACGTCATATTTTTCATTCTGCACCTGTTCCAGGTGATAGGCCGCCTGGGTGTAGCGAATGTTGTGCGCCAGAAACGGCTTTTCCTTGGCCAGTTCATTGGGCCTGACGATCAAGGACTGCACAAGCCAGGGATAAATCCCCTCTAAGGAGACAAAGGCGAGGCCAAAGAGGGTCAGGGCAATGATGATGGGCCTTAGCCCGCGCCGCCACAGGGAAACCAAGACCGCCATCGCCACCCCCACCGTGACCATGCTCATCAGGCGATGGCTTAATAGTCTGGCATGATAGTCCGTAAATCCGATCCCAAAGACCACCCCACTTTGCCGGGTGAGCAAATGATACTGCCCCAGCCAAAATCCCCAACCTAACAAGAGAATCAGCGCCGCGATCGCCAAGCCCAGGTGGATTTTAATGCCGCGTTCCAGGGAAGAGGGCTCGAAGAGACGGTTGGCCTCCGTGAAGATGCCCTTCAGGCTGTAAATGGAGAAAATTAGCACCAAAGACCAGGTCGCCAGCATTAAGAAAATTTGGCGCAGCAACTCTAGGAAGGGCAGCTGAAACAGGTAAAACCCGAGATCGCGATTAAAGATAGGGTCGGTTTGGTGGAAGGACTGTCCCTGGAGAAACTCTGGCGCACGGGTCCAGGCGCTACTGCTGTTATTGGCAGCCACCAGAGCCACAAACCCAATGATCAGCAGGCTAATGCTGCGGACCAGGGATTGTGAGTAGGGCTGCAGCTCGCTGTAGGCAAAAAACTGATAGGGGCGATCGCGGGTGAGCCGGTGGGCCAGTCCATAGTGAACCCCCAAGACCGTGACGTAGAGCGTAAAGGTGATCAGTCCTAAAATTCCCTGCCAGGTGAGCGTGGTCCAATACACCGAGCTGTACCCCAGGGCTTCAAACCACCAGCTTTCGGTGAGCAGGTGGATTAGGGCACCTCCAGCCGGAATACCGATGAACAAAACGATACAAAGGCCAAGAATTATTTTGCTTGCCACACTCATGCAACCTGCCTCAACCTCGGACTGCACCTCAACTACGCCAGGGACAGGACTTTCTCTGCCCCCCTAGCCAGGGGAATAACGCCCTGCTAAAGATCTTCACTATACGTTCGCTGTTGAGATTCGAGCCTCGACAGACGGCAAAACTTATCACTTTTTGATATGTCCCCCCCTTTGATCTGTCCTCCTCTCAGCTGGTTCGGAATCAAACAGCTGCTCATTCGCCGAATCCAATGGCTCTATTCTCCTGGCCCCCTGCCGGGACTTAATCCCCCTTGAACCCTGAAAAGTCTGCAATCCTATGGCCTGGATTGACCCCTCATGGAAGTGAGCGGGTTCATTGGGAGAAAGTGGGTCGTGGAAATTCGTCTTGCCGGTGCCCACGACGATCTGAGGAAAGGCAAAGATCCCATGGACGGCGCAGCCGCGAACCAGCGAACTGCGCCAGATCCTTGGTAAAAATCTCTTCCCCGGCTTACCGAGTCGCACCGGTCTGCTGCGCGGTTTCAATCAGCAGTTACAGAGGTCGGATCATCTCCTGGTGCTGGCATCTTTAAATTGCAGTCCGTTTAAGCTCGTAAACGGATCCTGAGTCATGCCGTGGGACATCAGCTCCTCGTTGCCATTGCCGATCGCCTCCCCCAATACTGCCGACCTGAAGATTTTCTAGCCCGGAGAGGGAAGACAATTTTGCGGTTGCCCACATCATGGTCACTCTGGCTCCACAGCTGGAAAGGGCGGTCATTGCGGAAGGCCTTGAAACCCCGAATCAGCTTGACTGCTTGGCTTAGCGAGGCTGTGACTTGGGATAAGAGGACGATTCTGCGATCCCTATGGCGCCAACAGAGATTAGGGCGGCCTCTCTTGGCTCCCTGAGTTGGGCAGTGGGCCAGGCCTGGACAAGGGCTGGGCCATCATCCTAACGGGGATTTTACGGGGGAGGGGACCGCCAAACCGATGCTCAATCGCGAGGAATTGACAGCAACTTGGGTGAAGCCGTCGCCGGAGAGGAATATTGCTGCGCGCTAAAGCTAATTGCCCGCCGCGCTGGCGTCGGAAATAGGGCCCGAAACCTGGCTTTTCGATATTCAACCGGCTCAGGCGCCACATCCCACAGGCTTTCATAGAAGAAAAAGGCCACCCCTAAATTGCGATAGCGGGCTGTCTGGATCTTGGATTGAATGAGATTGATGTTCACCGGGCGGTGGCGCAACCCGGTCAAAATGCCAACGCCAGTGGGAATCTTCTGACGAGCTTCTTGGATCTCCGGCTGGACAAGCTGCTGGTCAAAGCTTCCCAGGTCGGGGCGATAGACTTGAACAATTAGCTCATCCACAATCCCTTGACGCACCCAACGCAGCCAATCTTGGAGCGAGGCTTTGTAGGCATAGTCGTAGGGATTCGGCGAAACGGAAAAAATGGCGCTGGCCTTGCGGGCCTTAACGGCCTGATTCAACTGGGTCATAAATGCCGTCAATTTATCGGCACGCCACTTTACCCAGGTTGGATCGTGGGGATTCGGCGGCGGATCTTTCTTAGTTTCGCTCTTGTATAGATTTTTAGTATAGCTATCATAGCCAAACTCAAAGGGCAAACTCATGTGATCATCAAACTGGATCCCGTCCCCGTTGTACTGGGTGACCACCTCCAACACCAGGTTGGTGATTAGGGCTTGCACCTCGGGATGAAAGGGGTTGAGCCAGACGACCTCCCCAGCTGCTCCTTCCCAGTGGGTACTTCCGTCTTGGCGCTGAGTCAGCCATTGGGGATGGGCCAGGGCTAGCTCGGAGCTAGGGGGGGCCATAAACCCAAACTCAAACCAGGGAATCACCGTCAGTCCGTTTCGATGGGACTGTTCGATGATGTCTGCTAGGATGTCTTGCCCCTGAAGTCCCCGGCGAATAAAGGGCTGAAATCCCTCGCGTTGGGCAGTGGCGCTGGGATAAAGGGCATAGCCAGAGTTGTAGACCACGGGATAAACCGTGTTGAAATTGAAGCTGCGGAGCTCACCGATGGCCTGGGTCAGTTTTGCGTGATCCCTGAGGGTTGGGGTATCGTTGGTGGTCAACCAAACCGCCCGAATTTCCGTGCTGGGGGCATAGGCCTTGGCCGCACTGAGCTGCCCCAGGACCACACTGATCACAAAGGACAGCGCACACAGGAACGCAAACAAAGATCGCGGCGATCGCTGGAGGAGGGAGGAGAGATTCTTCATCAGCATGGAGTCAGCCCTAGTGAACAGCGTGATTCTGGGCAAAGACGCGCTTAATCCTGTAAAGTTCCGAAGAAATAGGCGCTTCACGGAAACAGCCCTTTCTCGGATCTTCCCAGAATGATATGGATGCGCTAGGGTCAGTGATTTTACGGATGATCCTGTTTACCATAGCGTGGATTGTTGGGAGATCCAAGCGAAAGCTGTCAAAAAGGCATGAGGGGGTGAACACAGGATAGCGGCATTGAAGAATAGCCAGATCGTGTCCTTGCTGATCGACGCGAAGGGGGCAGCCCCCCTAAAGTCGGCGCCCCAACGCAGTCTGCACAAAAAAATCTGCAAGGATATGGCCTTATCCTTGCAGACCTCCACCATTCTTCAGTTCTCGGATTCGTCAATCTAGCGCATCATCGTTCCCTGGCAGCTAGCGGCCTGGAGAGAGGGAAAATATTGGACAGAGGGGGTTCCACAATCGCTCCGCATAGCAGACCCTACGCAGTTCCGCAATTGAAATACCGAACAGTTCACGCACCTGCGCGATCGATCGGTCTAGGTGCAGGGAGAAGTCGACGAGATGGATATCTCGAAACGGCAACCTTTGCCCGTATAGGACGCCCAAATCAAAGGATTTCAGATGTCCTTCGCTAAAGCGGTAGGGGGGAGGATAAAAGTGGGACGCTACCAGGCGAAAGGTATTTAAATGACGCTTTTGCAGTTCTCTGGCATTTCCCATCGTAAATCCAATAATAAAGGCTTCATCGAAGTTATCCATGCCGCGATTGAGCAACAGATGCAAACAGTCGTGACCAAATAAATCAATGCTGCCTGGCAGGGCAATGGGGCTGGCCGGATTTTCTAGCAGACGGATAATTAAGGGGATATCGGCCTGTTTGTCCTTGGCAAACGCCCAGTAGCCTTCCCGAAGTGTTAAATCCCCAATATTTTCCTCTAAACCCATTCTGCACAGATTGAGAGTCTGGAGTCCCTGAACTCGACTCTCCTCTGGAGAAACTACTGTAGCAACCATCGATACACTCCCAAACAATCCACGAAGCAAAAGACAGAACCGGAATAGACCATTAGGCCCCGATTTCCCGTTAAGCCACTGGTCAGCAGCATTTGTCCAGAACTTAGGGCGAGCAGGAGAAATCCATACTTGCTAACTGGGGTGTTTGAAGCCAGCAGCACGCCTCCAGCAACCGCGCAGACACTGCTGGAAAACTGGAGCAGGGGAGCTAAATTTAAGGGTTTTGCTGGGGAAATAATCGGGAGAAAGTCTGAATTATCGATGTTTGCACCATTCATGCGTGGGGGGATCTCCTACAACGGGGAACTGAACAATTCGTTTTCCTCGCCCCATGGCAAGGAAAATGGTAGAAGGAGAAAACTCAATCAGCTTGGCCAAGCTTGATTTTTCCTTGTTCAGAGTTTAACTATTTTGTCTCAGCGCCTCCTTCCGTGAGATTACGGATTTAATCGCAATTGGATAAAAATCGATAAATCCCCTCAAAGTAAATGCGATCGCCCCTCATGAAGGGGCGATCGCATTTTGGTTCAGGTTAACTTCAAATTTTCGCCGTAGGATGGCGCCAGAAAGGTTAATCGTGTTTTTGGCGATAGATTTGGCGAGATTGGCGATTGAGTCGATGGTTAATGCGCAAAAACTCCACTGGATTTAAGCCATTGCCATCTTGGATCTGTCGTTGCCGAAAATCCTCAATGCGATCCTGACGATTTTGCAGGCGCTGATATTCTGCATAGGTGAGATCCCCGCTCTGCACCCCCTGGGAAATGCGCTGATCTTGGCGATCGAGGCGATTTTGGATTGGGCCAGCTGCAGCCACCGTGGAAACGGACAGTAAGGTGACAAGACTCAGGGCGCTAATCTGGGCAAGTTTCAACATGGATGTTCTCCTGATCGTGGGTTTAACAGTGGGCGTTAGAGGTGTCGCGCTTGCCTCACAAGCTCAAACCGCGCAAGTTCAAGCTGATCAGATTCAAACGCTATGGGTTAGACCCCACCTTGAGAAGAAAGGTTCAAACTTTTTTGAGATTTCTTCAAAGCGCCTGCATACGGTCAATCTAGCCTCTGCGGCCTGGCCGATTGGTCCCATCGAGGGGCAGGCTGCCCCTGGAAACCTCCCTATAATGAGGGAGGTTCAGTGAATGTAGGCGTTCTCCATGACTTTAAACCTTCCGCCCGACGCCGAAGAGCGTCAGGTGCAGTATCTCGGCAGCGCCGCCCTTGACGGATCTCCCATTGCCTACGTGGTTGTCCTGGCTGCCGTCATCACCGCCCTAGCCTTTATTCCCTTTTCCTTTGTGGTGGGCGCCTCTGGCGGGGGCATTCCCCTCAGCAGCAGCGTTTTTCCGCTATTGGGATGGATCTTAGGCCCCATTGCCGGAGCCCTTGCCAGCACCATTGGCAGCCTGGTGGGAGTCTTTCTTGCGCCCTATACCGCCGGGATTCCGGCCATTTCGGTGGCCGGGGCGGCGATCGCCAGCTTCGCAGCCGGTGCCATGCGTCCGGCCCAGGCCTCGCGTCGGTTTTGGTGGGTGGGCATCAGCGGGGTAGAACTGCTAGCTCTGGGGGCCTACATCAGTCGGGCCGTCCTGCTCAACGGTGTGGAATGGCCAGTTATCTGTTTAGGCGCCTTTGTAGACGGGTCAGCGCTGCTGCTGTTTATCTTACCCACTCGCCAACTGTGCGGTCGCTGGATTGGCAGTCCCCAGATCCGTCAGGTTGCCTTAGGGCTGTTTCTGGGCACCTGGATGGCCTCTGGGCTGGGTCATTTAGCCCAGCTTTCGGTGTCCTACTTTATCTTTAACTGGCCTCAGAAGGTTTGGTTGGGGCTCATTCCGGTGATGCCCCTGGAAAATTTAATCCGCTGCGTTGCGGGAACGGTCATCGGAACTGGGGTCATTGCTGGCCTGCGAGCCATTGACCTGGTGAAACCCAGGGAGGCGATCTACTAAGTATGGATTCACTGGCAACCTTTCATAAGGTGTCCTACCTGTATCCGGGAACCCAAAGGCTGGCCTTACGCGACATCTCCTTGACCCTGGAGTCTGGAGAATTTTTTGGCTTGATTGGGCCAACCGGGGCGGGAAAGACCACCCTTTGCCTGGCGCTGAATGGCATTGTGCCGCAGTTTTTCGGGGGCCGATTTTTTGGCTATGTCACCGTAGCGGGCCTAGATACCTTAACCCATCCGGTTAGCACCCTGGCCCAGAGGGTGGGAGCCGTGTTCGAAGATCCTGCCACCCAGCTAACGGCCACCTCCGTGGAAAACGAAATTGCCTTTGCCCTGGAGAATTTGAAGGTGCCTCCAGCGGAGATTCGGGCCCGCATTCCCCAGGTATTGGCTGCCGTGCGCCTGGAGGGAACTGAGCAAAAGCATCCCCAGGATTTATCGGGGGGACAACAACAGCGCCTAGCGATCGCTGCTGCCCTGGCACTGCGTCCACGCCTGCTCATTTTGGATGAGCCAACCTCCCAACTCGACCCGGTGGGAACCCAAGAAGTCTTTGCCACCGTGAAGGCCCTAAATCAGGATCTGGGTATGACCATTGTCATGGTGAGCCACGCGGCGGAGGAGATGGCGCAATATTGCGATCGCATTGCCCTGCTCTCGGGCGGGGAATTAGTGGCCACGGGCACCCCTGCCCAAATTTACAGTCAACCGGAACTCCTGTGGCAGCACGATCTGCGCGCGCCTCAGGTGGCCCAGGTGTTTGAGCAACTGAACGCCAAGGGCCTTGCTGTCCATCCGATTCCGGTTACCCTGGACGCGGGAAAACAAGCCATGACCCCCCTGATTCAGCAGGCCACCCCTGCCGAGTTCCCCCTTCCCGGCTTGCCGCACGCCCCTGGCGCCTTGCCGCTGCTGTCGGTACAAGGACTCAGCCATACCTACGCAGACGGCACCCAGGCGCTGCGCGATCTTTCCCTGGATATTCATGCCGGAGAATACGTGCTGGTGGTCGGTCAGAATGGGGCCGGGAAAAGCACCTTGGTGAAGCATTTTCTGAATCTGCTCCAGCCCACTCAAGGAACGGTGTGGATCGAGGGGCGCAAAAGCACGGACTACACCGTGAGCGAACTGGCCCGGCGCATTGGCTATGTGGCCCAAAACCCCGACAACCAGATTTTTAACACCACGGTTGAGCGGGAGGTGACCTTTGCCCTGAAAAACCTGGGCTATGGGGACACGGAGATTCAGGAAAAGGCCGGGGCGGCCCTAGAGGCCATGGACCTGATGGATTTGCGTCAGGCCCATCCCCTATCGTTGCCAAAGGGCGATCGCGCTCGGATTGTCATTGCAGCCATTCTGGCGATGAACCCCGAGGTGATTATTCTAGATGAACCCACCGTCGGTCAGGACTATCGTGGATCTCGGGAAATTCTTGAGGTGAGTCAGCGACTGCACCGCATGGGAAAAACCCTGATGGTGATTACCCATCACCTGCATTTGATGCCGGGTTATGCTGAACGGGCCATCGTAATGGGCAAAGGCACCCTGCTGCTCGATGCTCCCCTGCGCTCTGCCTATCATCAGACGGATCAGTTGGCGGCCACCTATCTAACCCCCCCGCAGACGGTGCTGCTGGCCCAGCATCTGAGTAAAATCGTGGGGCACAATTACCCCCTGCTCACCCCTGGGGAGTTGGCGGACTGCTTGACCAAAATGGCAATGACTCAGGATATCGTTTAATGGGACAGGTTCAATGGCAAACGGTCAGCCGTGAGTCAATTTTCACGCGCTGGGATTTTCGCACCAAACTCGCCATGATGGTGACCCTGACTGGGGTTGCCTTTCTCTGGGAAAGCCCCCTCCTGGGGGGCGGACTCATGCTGGGGGTTTTGCTAGCCTGTTTGCTGGCGGGCGTACGCTGGACCTATCTGGCCACCATCTTGAAGGTCCTCATGCCCCTTTATTTGCTTTTACTGTTAGGCATGGGCTTTTTTAACGTCACGCAGGTGAAGGCTCTCACCGGTCACGCCACCTTGACGCCCCTGTTGACGCTGCCCTCTGCCTGGCCTGGGGTGGGGGGATCTAGCTTAACCCTGGAAGGCACGCTCTATGGTTTAAATCTGACGTTTAAAACCTTGACGATGATTTTAGTGCTGCCCCTGGGAGTCTTCACCACGGATATCAACAATATGATCCTCTCCCTGGTGCAGTTGAAGATTCCCTACAAGATTGTGTTTATTTTTTCCTCAACCCTGCGCTTTTTCCCGCTTTTATTTGATGAGCTACAGTCCATTATCCAGGCGCAGCGCCTACGCGGACTGGCTCTGGAGGAAATGGGGCCCGTCCGCCGCGCGAGGGTCTATGCCACTATTGCCGTGCCGCTGATTCTGGGCGCCCTATCTAAATCCCAAAAGCTGGAGGTGGTGCTTCAATCCAAGGCCTTCTCCGGTAGCTCCGATCGCACCTATTTACACGAGTCGGTGATGACCTTAGCCGATTACCTGGCGATCGCTGGGTTTAGCCTCTTCTGGCTCGGTGCCTTTGGCCTATACTTCAAGTGGGGAGTGGGACAGTTTGCCTGGATGCTTCCAGAAATCTAAGGGGGCAAATGTTTTTCTGGTCCGAGGCGGTTTTTTCTCTGGCTGTCAAAAATAATTGTCCCGGTGGGAATATTGAGGGGGAGGTTAGAAAACATATCTCCACCCGCGTCAGTCCTGGCCCCAACGGCATGGGTAAGGGCTTGATGGAAAGGGCGGAGGCAAGGATTGAACATGAGCTTAAACCGCAGCAACGACTCTATCTCCGTCGGGGAAATCCACCCGATCCCTCCCACTTGCGATGGCTGTTGTCACTTTAATTCACGCCATAACTTTTGTACCCAGTTTACAATTCGGCATCTGCATGGAAAGGTCTATTTAGAACGATTCCCGGAGTCGCCCGTTTGCCGGACCGAGTATTTACCCCGGCCGAGGGCCGCAGACAGCGGCTGGGCGGACCGAGTCAACCCTTACTCACGCCAAGACACCCAGCACGATGTCCCCCAGCACGGGGTCCTGGAAGGGGGATGATCTAAATCAAGGCTTCCCCCCAATCCAACACTGCCGAGCCAGGAGGCCGCAATGGATCCAAGACATCCAGCGGCCATGTATGTATTGGAGGGGGGATTAGACCAGAGCCAGAATATTGCCAGACCCGGCCCCCTCTCCCAGTTGCCAGTAGGCAATGAGTTCTTGGTTTTTAGAGTGGGGGGATTGCGTTCTCTCTGTGAGATGAATGCGGAGGCGATGTCGTCGCTTTGACCGCAAAAGACTCTTGAGAGAGACGTTAAAGCGACTGCCCCAGACCGAAATGGTCTTCTCTTCGCATCCCAAGCTATCGATAATCACAGCTACGGCAGCATCAGAAATGATTCTCATGACGGTGGGGGCCGAAATGAACGCCACGGAGGAGTGGACTTCAATACTCATTTCATACTGACCTGGGGCAACTCTGATGCACTCATGAAAGGTATAGCGGTCCTGGCTGCATTCCTGATGGAGATAGACGCTACGGAGTTGATTAAATTGTTCTGGGGTAAAGGGCTTTGCCTCCCCCGGCAATTCCTCCAGGGCAGCTGGCTGAAAGCTTTGGATCACCGGCTGCCAATAGGGGTCTTCCGGCCCATACACCAATCCTAGTTCCTGGTCCTCATCCACCATCAGCATGGCGGGTTCGGTCTGGCCGTTGAAACGGTTGCCAATTGACCGACAATAGGCCCCCACCTTAGGCAGGAGCAGGACATCGCCTTCTTCTATCCCGCTGAGGTCCGTTTCAGGGAGAAGAATATCCCCCGCAAAGCACAGGGGGCCAGCAATACTGTCCATGCCGCTTCTGGGCAGGGGGGTGCCGTCAGCGCGCAGAATCTCCTGGGCAAATCCAGCCAGGGTCACTTTCAACAGCTGATCGGTGCCAACATTAACAATGGCCCAGCCTTTACCGCGAGACGATTTACGAGTCATGACCTGGGTCAACAGCACCGTGGCATCTCCGAACAGGGCGTTGCCTGGCTCCATTTTATAGGTGAGTTCTGGCCGGAATCGGTCCTGTAGAGCCTTCGCCAAGTCAGAGATCAGGGGAAACCGTTCGCCTGCGTGGGCCGCAACGCCTAATCCTCCCCCTAAATTCAGCTCGACAATCCTGTGAGGGGTAATGGCATGGATGACATCGCACAGCTCATGCAGCGCCTCCAAACTTTCTTGAAAAACCTCAACGTTGTCCATTTGGGTGCCCACATGGATGTGAAGTCCGGAAAAGGGAAGCGTTGTTGAATTGAGAAAGGGAATGACCTCTTCGCTAGGGAGACCAAATTGACTGGACTCATGTCCGTGGGCGGTGTGTTTTTGATAGTCGGCTGTTCCGCGGTAGCTGTGATAGAGGGGAGGATTCACGCGCAGCAACAGCTTTCCGGGAAAGTCCTTGCCCTCTAGGTGGTCTGATAACGCCCTCAGGGCTGAAGGGGAATCAATGACCACACTGCCCCCGTTGCTCAGTAACGTGATCGCCAAGTTCAGATCCAGGGCCGGGGAATAGTAACTTAATTGAGTCTCCGGCACACCAGCGAGTCGCGCAAGTTGAACCTCGCGACGGGAAGCACAATCTGCACTACATCCCAGCTTGGCTAGCAGCTTGAAGGTGGCTAAGCAAGGATTGACCTTGACCGGAAAGTAGACATTTTTAGTCTCGCCCAATAGATCCTGATAGGCCCTAAGATTTTGAACAATCCGCGCCTGATTGGTGATGTAAAGCGGGGTTGAATATCGGTGAGCAATGGCCTGGATATCAAGCTGTTGGTACCAGGCAGTCCCTTGAGAACGGGAGGGAAGAGTTCGGTCTAAAACTTTTAGGTTTCCCTTTAATACTTGATGCGTCATTTTCCCCTCCATGGCAATTAATTCATAGGAAGAAAGGCTAATATTATTTAGAAACAATAAAAGCCGCCCAATCTATGACAAAACTGGTAAATTATGTTGCCAGGTTGCCCAATTCATTCAGAAAAGGATCATCTCGCCCGCTTAATTTCCACCTTTGAAAAGAGCAGTATTTAAAATTAGCCAAATAAAAATCGAGATCGCAGCTTCTGCCCAGGGGCTCGGGATGAGATTTGCGAACTCATTGCAGTCTAGGTGAGGCCTGGCAGCAGAGGGAAGGCTCGCCTATATTACAGATTGGGGGTTGTGCAAGCTGGGGATAACGTTGAGGGAGACGGCTATGTAGTTTCCGGGAGGCTGTCCGAAAAAAGCTGTCCGTTGACGTTACCTCCTGCAAATCCCTGATTCCCGCCTCCTTAGTTGTCTGATTATGGCTTCCTTGACCATTAAAACTTGTTTGTTTGTCGCTGAAGCCCAAAGCATTTCTGGGATCCGCCATCGCGTTTTTGGCCAAGAGCAGGGCATTGACCCCGCCCTAGACTGGGACGGCAAGGATTCTGAGGCAGTTCATGTGCTGGCCTCCCTGGATCGGCAACCCGTGGGCGTGGCTCGTTTGCGCGAAATTGGCCCGAGGCGCCTGAAGCTAGAGCGGCTGGCGGTGCTGCCGGACTATCGCCAGCAGGGGATTGGCAGTGAGCTGGTTTACACGGCGATCGCCTATGGGCGGCAGCAGGGCTATGTAGAGATTGTCCTGCATGCCCAATCTCCCACAGTGCCCTTCTATGATCGCCTGGGATTTCATCCGGTCGGCGAAATTTTTCACGAAGCCGGTCTGGAACACCAGGCCATGTCTCTCCATCTCGTCTCCGATACTTCACCATGACCGCCCTGCTGGTTGTGTTGACGGTGATGGGCGTGAGCCTGGGAGTGATTTTTGGCTACCCGGTTTGGAAAAACTGGCGCCGTCGTCGCCTCCGAGCCAGCCCCTTTCCCGCGCAGTGGCTGGCCACGGTGCGCGCCACCATTCCCTTCTATGACCAAATCCCCGCCGATCTTCAGGGGCAGATCCAGGAATCCATCCAGGTTCTGTTGGCGGAAAAGCAGTTTATTGGCTGCAATGGCCTGGTGGTGACGCTAGAGATGAAAATCCAGATCCTGGCCATCGCGGCTCTGCTGCTCTTTTCCCAGAACCATCGCTATTTTCCCCAGCTCAAGACAATTTTGCTTTATCCCACGGCCTACCGGGTCAGGCATCGCTTGCCGGTGGGGGGAGGCATGGTGGAGGAGCGCCAGGAGGTTCGCCTGGGAGAGTCCTGGTCCCGCGATCAGTTGGTTTTGGCCTGGGATCAGGTGCAGCGCGATCTGGGGCAATGGCAGGATGGGCGTAACGTGGTTCTACATGAGTTTGCCCACCAGCTGGATCAGGCGGAGGGGCCTACCGAAGGGGTGCCCCGATTGGCCCAGTCAGAGGCCTATTCGGCCTGGGCCACCGTGATGACCCGCGCCTATCGACAGCTGTGCGCCGACGTGCAGCGGGGACGACCTACGGTTTTAGACCCCTATGGCGCCAGCAGTCCCGCAGAATTCTTTGCGGTGGCCACGGAAGCCTTCTTTGAAAAGCCCCAGCAGCTGTTTCGCCAACAGCGAGACCTCTATCATTTGTTGCGGACCTACTACGGTCTAGATCGACTGGCCTAGATCGACTGGTCTAGATCGACTGGCCTAGGCCCCCCGCTTCCCGAATCAGCCCAAGATAACCTACACCTTATGGCTTGTCTCCCTCTCACTGGTCACCGCTGCCTGGTCTGGGCCGTCAAGCCCTCACTCTGGCTCCGCTTGCAGGGCAGCGATCGCAAAGTTGTCAAAGCTGAGGGCATTGATTTTGTTCCAGCGATACACTTGAGTGCGAAACGCACGCCACTGCTCAAAGACCGTTTTGAAGGTGGCGTCAGTGCGGGCAGTGTCTTCATAGATCTCAAAGGCGGCCTGCTGGGCCGCCGTGAGAATCGCTGGACTATAGGCCGTTAGCTGGGTGCCGCCCTGGGTTAACCGGCCCAAGGCATCGCCATTGAGGGCATCGTAGCGTGAGAGCATGCTCAAATTGGCCTCAAAGCAAGCCGTCTTGAACACCGCTTGATATTCGGCAGGAAGCTTGTTCCAGGCCGCCAGATTCACCTGGGCTTCCAGAGTGGGGCCGGGCTCCCACCAGCCTGGATAGTAATAATATCTTGCGGCCTTGTGCAGGCCTAAAATTTCATCATCGTAGGGGCCGACCCATTCGGCGGCATCAATGGCTCCGCGATCTAGGGCCAAATAAATCTCGCTTCCCGGCAGAACCTGCACATTGACGCCCAAACTTGCCATGACCTTACCGCCCATGCCGGGAATGCGCATTTTCAACCCCTGCAGATCCGTTAGGGTTTGGATGGGGCGCTTGAACCAGCCCCCCATTTGGGGACCAGTGTTGCCGGCAGGGAAGTTAATGATGCTAAAGTCCCGATAAAGGTTTTGCAGTGCTTCAAGACCCCCACCCTGGTAAAGCCAGGAATTTTGCTGCTGGGCGTTGAGGCCAAAGGGCACTGAGGTGCCAAACACCAGGGTGGGATTTTTGCCGATGTAATAGTAGCTGGCGCTGTGACCGCATTCGACGGTGCCCGCCTGCACAGCATCGAGGACCTGTAGTCCCGGCACCACTTCTCCGGCCGCAAATGGGGTAATGATAAAGCGATTGTCCGTCATCTCGGCCACCCGTCGGCAAATGGTTTCCGCTCCCCCAAAAATGGTATCCAGGGATTTGGGCCAGCTTGTGGCCATGCGCCAGCGGAGGGAAGGCAGGCTGCTGGTGGTGCGGGAGGTCATGCGACGAATCCGAATGCAGCCACTGAGTCCCACCGCTGCGGTTGCTCCGGCTGCTCCTGTGATCAGGTGACGACGCTGCATAGATGCTGCTCATGAGGGCTGGTTTATTTTTACTCCTTGAGGGAAGGAACCGCAATCATCCCCCGGTGCTGCCGCCTTGAAATCTCAAATCATCAAGCTGCGTGGATCCCGGATTGAGGGCGAGAAAGGGTGCCCGAAATGCTGAACCTTGACGTAGGATGAGGGTATGAGCGACACATCCTACAAAGTAATTGCCGACAATCGTAAAGCCCGCTTTCAGTATGAGATCCTGGAGGTGTACGAAGCCGGGATTGAGCTGACGGGAACCGAGGTGAAATCTATCCGGGCCGGGCGGGTCAACCTACGCGATGGCTATGCCCGCGTCAAGGAGGGGGAAGTGTTTCTGCTCAATGTGCACATTTCTCCCTCCACCAACGTGGGGAGCTACTACAACCATGAGCCCCGGCGCGATCGCAAGCTGCTTCTGCATCGCGGCGAAATTCGCAAGCTCATTGGACAAACGGAACAGCAGGGATTGACCCTGGTGCCGCTAAAAATGTACCTGAAACGCGGCTGGGTGAAAGTTTCCCTGGGCCTGGCGCGGGGTAAAAAGCTCTATGACAAGCGTGAGGACCTAAAAAAGCGCCAGGACAACCGCGACATGCAGCGAATGTTAAAGCATCAAAACCGTTGACCGCTTTCTAGAGAGAATTTTCGCAAAGACAAACCGGATTGTTAGAATAGCCGATTAGATGGGGTTGGAACCCTCAATTCCTGGGTTGCGTCCCAAAGGATAGAGATCGCCTAAATCTTCCCCGATTGTTTTCTTTGAGGAGGTATCCCCTTGGACCCCAATGCCGCCGCGACCCCCGGGATGGCTTCTGCTGCCTTTGGGGCTGATGCCAGCCAGCAGCTGATTGCCCAAACGATGGCGATCCATTCATCGGGTTCCCAGAGCACTCGTGCCCTTCACGTTCTGAATCGACTGGGGTTGGGTCCCTCTCCCTGGGATTTACAGCGCCTTGAGTCTATGGGCCTTGATCGCTATATTCAGCAGCAGCTC
>NZ_JTHE03000022.1 GCF_000817775.3 Lyngbya confervoides BDU141951 | reverse complement strand
TTGATGGGCATTCGCGCTGATAGCAACTGCAATGAAGGAAGAATCCCCGTCCTTCTGAAGGCGGGGAGTTGTCAATGCATTCCCTTTGCCAGGATCGGCCAGGATCTAAAAGCGAGCCTTCGATCACTGAACGGGGTACCCTAGGAGGAACAGTTCAATGGCCTTCCTGACGTAAGGTTGAGAAGCAAAAGATTATTCTATGATGAATGAATAAACCACTCCTCGGCTGCTG
The DNA here is from genome assembly GCF_000817775.3 of Lyngbya confervoides BDU141951. Lineage (GTDB taxonomy): Bacteria > Cyanobacteriota > Cyanobacteriia > Thermosynechococcales > Thermosynechococcaceae > Lyngbya > Lyngbya confervoides. The sequence continues at coordinate 72,257 of NZ_JTHE03000022.1, read as the reverse complement.
ACTTGATCCCTATGATTCGCTCCCTCAGTTGGGGAAAGCCTAAAAAATCTAACATTAAGGATTACCGCCTCTATTTAGTGATTCGAGTGCTGGCCTTGCTCAGCATCTTAGTTCACATTGCCCTGATCTGGATTTTTGGGTGGAAGGGGGTTGAGCCAATGGTGGGGTTCAACCTGCTGAGCCTGGTGATTCTGGTGGTCAGCTGGAATGCCAATCAGCAAAACCGCTATTCCACCGCCGTTATCTTCATGACCGCCGATGTGATCTTTCACAGTCTGCTGGCCACGATCTTGCTCGGATGGAATGCGGGGTTTTACTTTTACCTGCTGGCGGCGATTCCGATTACGTTTCTCAATCCCCGTCGATACGACCGCTGGCTGCTGATTGCCAGCTTGTGCCTGACCATGAGTCTTTGCCTGGTCTATCAAATGCTGGCTAGCAGCGTGCCCTACGATCTGCCGATGATGATTCTTCGGGGTCTGAATGCGGCCAATACAGTGGTCTCCTTTGCGGCCATGGGGTTAAGCTGCCATTATTTCCGCCACGGATCCATGCTGACTGAGAACGAAATCTATCAGCTGGCGAATACCGACGATTTGACCGGGGCGTTCAATCGCCGCAAAATGATGGAAATTCTCACCGCCCAAACTTCCCAGGTTCAGCGCTACGGAGGCAAGCTCTCGGTGATGATCGGGGATTTAGATGGATTTAAGGTGATTAACGACAGCTATGGCCACCTGACGGGGGACCGGGTGCTCAAAGAGACGGCTGCTCTGATGCAGCAGCGGCTTCGGAATGCGGACTTTATGGGGCGCTGGGGAGGCGAAGAATTTCTGTTTGTCTTGCCGAACACCAATCTAGAGGGTGCCTACAGCCTAGCGGAGAATTTGCGGCTTGCCGTTGCCACCCAGGACATTCCTGTTCAGGGACAGTCAATTCCGGTGTCCATTACCTTTGGGGTGGTTGAGTACCATGCTCACCTGAGCATTGAGGACACCCTCAAGCGGGCGGACGATCGCTTGTATCAGGGCAAGCAGGCTGGGCGCAATCAGGTGGTGATTTAAGGGGATATCCTTGGGGGAGGATGTCAGGCCCCAGGTCTCCATTCCGTGCTGCCTAGGAATTAAGGTTTTGGGGGTCTAGGGCATCGCGCAGGGCATCGCCGAGGAGATTAAAGGAAAGGACGGTCAAGATAATCATGATGGCCGGCGGCCAAATCAGCCAGGGCTGAAGGATGAGAATGGATGCGTTTGTGGCCAGCGAGAGCATATTCCCCCAGGAGGGATCGGGCTGCTGAATCCCTAAGCCAATTAAGCTGAGCAGTGCCTCCGAGGCAATAAAGCTGGGCACTGCCAGTGTGGCGGCAATAATGACGTAGGTTGCCGTTTGGGGAAGCACGTGGCGCACGATGATATAGAGGGCATTCCCGCCCATGACCTTGGCGGCCTGCACATACTCGCGCTGCTTGATGGACAGCACCTGACCGCGAATAACCCGCGCCAGGCCAGCCCAGTTTACAAACGCTGTAATAATCACAATGATTAAAAAGCGCTCGCTGCTGCTGAGACTGGGGGAGATTATGCCAGACAGGGCAACGAGCAGATAAATGGTGGGAACGCTCATCATCACTTCCACCAGCCGCATCAAGACTGAATCCACCCAGCCCCCAAAGTAGCCTGAAATTCCCCCCACTAAAAGACCAATGGGAAAAGTTATCCCCACACCGAGTAATCCAATGCTGAGGCTAATGCGTCCGCCAAATAGGAGACGGCTAAATTCATCGCGGGCGTTGCTATCGGTGCCGAGCAAGTGAATTCGACCCGGCCCTTGGGCTCCGAACAGGTGAAGACGACTTGGAATGCCTGGAATTAACGTAATCTGCTCAATCTCGACCTGAAGGTCGGACCAGTTCGTAATCCAGGGAATTCGAATGGGGAGTTCTCCCAGGGGGCTGATGCTCTCAATGCGGGGCTTTGGTAAGTCTAGCTCCGTGGGCAGGGGGACTTGCAGCTGTAAAAAGCGATATTCTGGGCCTTGGACAAAAAGCCGCAGTGGCGAGGGTTCTGTTCGATCCACGATGAGCTCTCGACTGCCAGTTTCTAGGTCAATGGGACCTTGGAAGGTGGGGTAGACGTGGGGGCCAATCCAATTCCCCTGGAGATTGCGCCAGTAGATTTGAGTGGGCGGCAGGAGGGACCCATCTACCTCAGAAACGTAGGGATCGTAGGGCGCAATAAAATCGGCCCCAATCACTGCCAGGTAGAACAGGAGGAGAACGGTGATGCCAAATCGGGCCAGATCATTCTTCTTGAGACGTTGCCACCAAGTCATAGATGTTTACCCATCAATTGTGCGCGAGCGGATCAGGTGTTATTCAAGTGGATCTAGTTTATCCAAGGTTGTATCCTCCTGGGGGGCCGTGGAGTTCGGCGTGAACCCTTCGGTAGGCCTCAGGCTGCGGAGCTAAAGCTTGTAAGGCCTCTCAGCCGGTGGGGGAGCGATCGCTTGGTAGCGGTTTTCGAGACTCGGTGAAGATGCCTTGGGGAAATCCATTAGGATTGCAAGAGATACTGTTTTCCCCTTGTTGTTCCATGGAAACCAATCGGCCCCCTTATTTCCAATGGTGGAGTCAGCTCTCGGTCCCCTCCCGGATGCTGCTGGTGGGACTTATTGCGCCAATTCTGGTGCTAAATTTCTGGGCAATGGGCATGATCGCCAACTTTTTCGGAGTCTTGATTACCATCGTGGTGGTTGCGAGTCTTTTGGCCTTCCTACTCAATTATCCGGTGAGTTGGCTCTCTAAGAAGGGGCTGCCCCGTGACCCGGTCTCCATTATTGTGTTTCTGCTAACCCTGTCAATTTTGCTCGGGGTAGGTATTAGCCTCTTTCCCGTGGCCTTCTCCCAAGCCCAACAACTGGTGGCTCGCTTACCTGAGCTCATCGATTCGGGTCAGCAGCAAATCTTGCTCCTCAATGAGCAGGCTGAGTCCCGAGGCTTTAATTTGAATCTCGACATGCTGGCGGAGGAAGCCTTTAAGCGCATTGAAGGGCAGATTCAATCTCTGGCCAAAAGCGCAGTGAATATCACCGTGGATGCGGTAAGCAGCCTGCTGGATATCGTGGTGACCGGCCTGGTGACGATTATCATGACCTATTATCTGTTGCAGCATGGTGATGAGCTTTGGGAGAGCGTTCTGGAATGGCTACCGGCCGAGAAGCAAGATCCGGTGGCAAACACCTTGCGCTTGAGCTTTCAAAACTACTTCATTGGTCAGCTCATCATCAGTATCAGCATGTCCTCCGCTCTGGTCCCCCTCTTTTTGGTCATGCAGGTGCCCTTTGGGGTGCTCTTTGGTTTGACCATTGGAACGCTGGCTCTGATTCCCTTTGGGGGCACTGTGGGGATTTTACTGGTGACCCTTCTGGTGGCTCTGCAAAATTTCTGGCTGGGGTTAAAGGTGTTGGCGGCGGCGGTGATCGTCCAGCAAATTGTGGATAACCTTCTGGCGCCGCGCGTGCTTGGCAGCGTGGTTGGCCTCAATCCGGTTTGGGTTTTTATTTCGGTCTTAATCGGTGCCAAGGTGGGCGGTCTGGTGGGGGTGGCCATTGCAGTTCCCATTGCGGCGGTGTTGAAAACTGCGCTCATGGCGGTGCAATCGCAAATTTTAGCCGATCGAGAACGTCTTGCCCGAATGGCAGAGGTTCCATCGGAGAAATCCGTGGAAGTGGTAACCTCTAACTCCTAGGGGCTGTCCTGGATTTGGGAAGATTGGCACAATGGTGATTAGCCCGATGGCAGATCGGCATGATGAAGATTGGCACAATACCAAGCAGTGATTCGATGGGGAGTTCATGCGCTACCGACGTTTTGGCAGAACGGAATTATCCATGCCCGTTTTTTCCTGTGGGGGGATGCGCTACCAATACCAGTGGCAAGATGTCCCGCCTGAGGAGATTCCGGCCCAGAATCAGGCTAACTTAGAGGCCACCATTCGGCGTTCGCTGGCGCTGGGGATTAACCACATTGAAACCGCCAGGGGGTATGGCACCTCCGAACTTCAGCTGGGACGGGTGCTCTCCAACATTCCACGCCAGAATTATCTTTTGCAAACCAAGGTTTCCCCCAATGCCGATGGGCAGGTGTTTCGGAAAACCGTGGAGCAGTCGCTACGCAATCTGCAAGTGGATTACGTGGACCTACTGGGTCTCCATGGCATTAACAATGCCGAAACCTATCGTCACGCCCTGGACCGGGGTGGATCGCTGGAGGTGGCTCGACAGCTTCAGGCGGAGGGAAAAATTAGATTCATTGGCTTTTCAACCCATGGTCCGACCCAGCTGATCCTTGATGCCATTGAAACCGATGCCTTTGACTATGTGAATTTGCACTGGTACTACATTAACCAGGGCAACTGGCCCGCAATTGAGGCTGCCGTTCGCCACGACATGGGGATATTTATTATCAGCCCCTCCGATAAGGGCGGACAGCTTTACAACCCTCCACCCAAGCTGGTGGATCTGTGCGCGCCCCTGAGTCCCATGGTGTTTAATGACCTGTTTTGTTTGAGTCATCCTCAGATCCATACCCTGAGCCTGGGAGCTGCCCGACCCTCTGATTTTGATGAGCACCTCAAGGCCTTGCCGCTACTAGATAACGCCCAGGAGACATTGCGGCCAATTCTGCGGCGGCTGGAAGCCGCTGCCATTGAGGCCCTGGGGCAGGACTGGTATGAGACCTGGGATCAAGGTCTTCCGTCTCACGAAGACACCCCCGCCGGAATTAATATCCCTGTGATCTTGTGGCTGCGCAACCTGGCGATCGCCTTTGATTTAGAAAACTATGCCAGAATGCGCTATAACCTGCTTGGTCAAGCGAGTCATTGGTTTCCAGGGAATCGAGCCGACTTGCTCCACCAGGTGAATCTCCAGGCCTGCTTACGGCGCTCTCCCCACGCCGATAAAATCCCAGATCTATTGGCCGATGCCCACAGCCGTTTGGGGGGACCAGTTGTGCAACGCCTCTCTCAGCAGTAGGGGGAGACCAGGGCTGAGCGCTGATCCTTTCGTTCTCTCTGACTGCTGTCTTGTGGCCGCTGCCGTTGAAATTCCAAATTAAGTTATTGATAATAAAGATTAATAGGCGCTTGGCTTATTCGCACTTATCCATCTCAAATTGACTTCCATGGCCAGTAAAGAAATTATTAGGCAACACCTTGCCCAAAGTTCCACGATTAATCTTGACGTGACGCCGGTGCCAAAAGGCGATGAGGCGAGAAAAATGAAGATTATGGAGCATCTTCGTAAAAGTCAGGATCAAAAGCGCTAGTGAATGCTGGGGTGCTGCTGCTGGATGAACCCCTTCCCTGAAGCGCTCTGGGTCGTTCTTTTAAGGGTATCCAGTTCAGTTCCTTTGCATAGAAAAAAGCCGTCTTGAAAGGACGGCTTTTTTGGGGACTTGCGGGCGGGAATCTATGATTGCCCTTGCAAGCTCGAAATCTGTGGCGCTCCGGGGAGGGCTGTGGGGCACCGTCCCGCGGGGACGGTGGTTTCCGGTTGAGAATCCCATGCTGTAAGATTGAGCGAACGTGACATGTGACGATCTAAGATGCCCTACACCACAGAAGAAGACGGAAAGCTTAATAACTTTGCGGTTGAGCCCAAGATGTACGAAGCAGAGCCGCCCAGTCAACAACAGAGGCGAATTTATAGCGTGATGGCCATCATCTCTGCCCTGCTGGTGGTGGGTTTGATTGCAGTGGCCTTCACTGTTTCCTAGTCCTGATCTCTGAAAACACCGGCCGCCTGGAACCAACCTCAGAAGGCGGGGAATGGTGCTGCTTGTCTTGGGCCTCGATGTGCTTCCGGGCGGGCCTGAATCTGGGAAGATCAGGCAGACTAGAGGCTCTTTGCCGCTGGCAGGGTCAGCTTGCAGGAATGGAAGTCTAAGGGAATGATTAGAAATAGGATCCCCACATCAACGGCTGGCTGGACTATGGAAAGAAATCATGTCTTTGTGTATCAATCCTCAGTGTCAACGCCCTCAAAACTCTGATCAAACCTCCTTTTGTCAAACCTGTGGTTCAGAGTTAGTGTTGGCGGGTCAATATCGCGTCCTGGGTGAATTAGGCAGCGGTGGCTTTGGCAAAACCTATGAAATTTCAGCCGATCCCTCCGCCTTGCCGAAGGTGCTTAAGGTGCTGATTAATCCGATGCCCAAGGCGGTGGAATTATTTAAGCGGGAAGCGGAGGTATTGGCCTTGCTTCGCCACCCGGGGATTCCCCATGTGGATGCAGGGGAATATTTTGTATTTTGGCCGCGTGGCAGCGAGGACCCCCTGCACTGCCTGATCATGGAAAAGATTGAGGGCCTGAACCTGCAAGATTACATGCATCAACGGGGCAATCGACCCGTTCAGCAAAAGCTGGTGCTGGAATGGTTAATTGAGGTCGTTAAAATTCTGGATATTGTCCACTCTCAGCACTTTTTTCACCGCGATATCAAGCCCTCTAACATTATGCTGCGCAATGATGGACATCTTGCCTTAATTGATTTTGGGACGGCGCGGGAGGTGACCGGCACCTATGTGGCCAAGCAGGAGGCGGGAGGGGTGACCGGGATTATTTCAACGGGTTATACTCCCCCGGAGCAGCTCAATGGGCAGGCGGTTCAACAGTCAGATTTTTATGCTCTGGGACGCACGATGGTCTATCTGCTGACTGCCCAGGAACCCAGCGACATATATCAACCCACCACCGATGAGTTTCCCTGGGACACCCATGCGCCCCATATCCATCCTGATTTTGCTGACCTGCTTAATCAGATGATGACCCGTATTCCGAAATATCGGCCCCCCAATACGGGGAGTTTGCTCGACTCTCTCATGCGTATTCGGCAATTTATCATCACCCAGGGATCTGCTTCGCCGTCAGGATCAGTGGGTTCCGGTCCCCAGGGGATAGGCCCAAACTCTGGTCCGACCTCAGATCCAGGATCGGGACCGTCGTCCACGCCATTCTCCCATGCCACTGCCTATCCCAATGGGGCGGGCGGAGCCTACCCTAGATCTACCCCTGGATCGGCTCCGCCCTGGCCCCAGCCTGGATTGGGGGCACAGCCTGAATCCAGTCCCTATCCCGCCAGTCCCTATCCCGCAGGCTACGGTGGAGCTAGTGTTTATGCCAACTTCGGAAAGCGTTTCATTGCACTGTGGATAGATTTATTCTTGATTGCCGTTGTGCTGTTGATTCTGAGCTTTATTGTTGGTGTTCTTACAGAAGGTGTCCACAATGAAGGGGTGGGATATGCCATGGGTTACGCCCTGGGAATTTTGATCCTTACCGTTTTGCCCATTATGACCTGGCTCTATTATGCTCTTCAGGAAAGCTCTGCGGCCATGGGCACCTTTGGTCACAGGGCGGCAAACCTGCAGGTGACGGATTTGTCCTTTCAGCGCATCACCTTTGGTCGGGCGACGCTCCGATTTACAGCCAAGCTGCTTTCGGCGGTTTCTATTGTGGGATATCCGCTGGCTTTGTTCACGGAGCGTCGCCAGGCTTTGCATGATTTAATTGCCATGACCCTCATGATTGATCGTCAATCCAGGCTAAATTAATCAAGGGCTGAAGTGATCCGGTGCAGATTGGGTAGCCATTGCCATGACTGTAGGGGTTCCTCAGCTTGTTCTGTAGAGATGTGTTTGGACCGTGATAGATTTAAAGCTGCTCCGCGAGGATCCTGAGACGTTTCAATCTCGCCTGGCTAGCCGTGGATCCTATGATCTGCAAGAAATCCTGGCCCTGGATCAGCGCCAGCGCGAAATTGAGCAAACGCGATCGCAGCTTCAGGCCCGCAGTAATGAGATTGGGAAGCAGGTGGGCCAGGTAATTAAGCAAGGCGCCGACCCCAAGGGCCCTGAGGTGCAGGCCCTGCGCGCCGAGGGAAGTCAGGTGAAGGCCCAGCTCAGTGAGCTAGAACCGCAGGAGCGCGAACTGAAAGCGGCCATTGCACAGCAGTTGTTGCTGATTCCAAATCTTCCCAGTCCCACCACTCCCCTGGGTCGCGATGAGACCGAAAATGTAGAGGTGCGCCGCTGGGGAGATGAGCAGATTCCCCAGGGACAAACCCTCAAGCCCCACTGGGAAATTGGTGAAACCCTGGGCATCTTTCAAGGAGAGCGGTCCGTGAAGGTTGCCCAGAGTCGATTTATGACGCTGGTGGGGGCGGGGGCTGCCCTGGAGCGATCGCTGATTGCCTTTATGCTAGACCAGCAAATCCAGGCGGGATACATTGAGGTGCTGCCCCCCATTTTAGTGAACAGCGATTCACTCACGGCAACCGGACAGTTGCCCAAGTTTGCTGAGGAAAGTTTTCAATGTGTCCAGGACGATTTGTGGCTGATTCCCACTGCGGAAGTTCCCGTGACCAACCTCTACCGGGACGAAGTGTTAGAGGAATCGGAGTTACCCATATGGCACTGTTCCTACACTCCCTGTTTTCGGAGGGAAGCCGGGAGCTATGGTCGAGACACACGAGGGCTGATTCGGCTGCATCAGTTCAATAAAGTTGAGCTGGTGAAGATTGTTCATCCTGAACGGTCGGAAACGGAGCACCAGTCTTTAGTGGAAAATGCAGCCAATATTCTAGAGCTGCTTCAACTCCCCTATCGTGTTGTGGAACTGTGTACCGGAGACTTGGGATTTGGCGCGGCTAAGTGCTACGACCTGGAGGTGTGGCTACCCTCGGCCCAAACCTATCGAGAAATTTCAAGCTGCTCTAATTTCCTGGATTTTCAGGCGCGGCGCGGTAACATTCGTTTTAAGACTAAGGGGCAAAAGGGCACGCAGTTTGTCCATACCCTGAACGGATCAGGCCTAGCCGTGGGACGAACCATGGCCGCTCTTTTAGAAAACTATCAGCAAGCGGATGGCCGCGTGGCAATTCCAGAGGTGCTGCAGCCCTACTTAGGCCGGGAGTTTCTCTAGGCTAGAAACAGATTCATAAAATGAACCCCCTTCTTGTTGAGGACGAGAAGGGGGTTTGGCAGAATTTGAAGAATGAGAGCGGAGCTTACGGCGCAGGATCTGGTTTCGCTTTTTGATCTGTCGTAGGCGAGCCGTTGCTGCCTTCGACTTTTTATTCCGGGTTTGTCCGCGTCGCGGAGATTCCCAGGATTTCATCCGGGTCATGGCTGCTGTCGAATCCTTGTTCGAGAGTTTCTAGACCTGTTATAGCATTTTTGCCCTTAACAATGGCCAGGGCCTGGCTGTTGAACAGTGCCTGGATCGGTTCCCGAAGCCCTCTGGAAATGAAAAAAGCTGCTTCAGGGCTGGACCCGCTTCAGCAGCTTTGAGGGGTTGACACGAGAGTGGTCGATCACGCCAGCTTGACTAGCCAGCTTGACTAGCGGCGCGACAGGGCCATGACAATTCTGAGGACATACCAAAACAGCAGAGCTACGGAGGCAAACAATTCCAGAGAAGCTGCCACGTGCTGATGGGTTGAGTAGTGATGGATGATTTTTGAGGTGTCGTAGAGAATGGCGGCCGAGGCGAAGATCACCATCGCAACGGAAAAGAAGAGTCCCAGGGTGAAGCCAAAAATCGTTCCACAGATGATTAGTCCGAGGGCCACAAACCCCCCGATCTTCAAAATCCCGCCGAGGAAGGTGAAGTCGGTGCGGGTGGTTAAGGCGACGGTGGTCAATCCGGCAAACAAGAGTAGGGTTAGTATGGCGGCGGTGGGCAAAACCGTGGGATCGGAAAAATAGGCTGCAATGTAGAGCAGGGGAGCAAAAATCAGGGCTTCAGCAATGACGTAAAGCCCCAGTCCGGCATACTGCGTATTCACATCATCGGCTTTGGCCGCCAAACTGCGGGAGAACCACCCCAAGAGGGCAAAACCTCCCAGGATTCCTAGCCACATCCACTGGCCACCAGCCGAGATGAAGTTGAGCAGCCCTTCAGCGATGCCAAGCTGAAATAGCATGATCTCCACCAGGATAAAAGCGCCTACGGCACCCGCTAGATGCAGGTAGGTCTTTTGAATAAATTGGGCGCGCTCACTGGGACGTGCCTTGGCAACAACAATCATGGTTGAATCCTTGATGGATGATGAAAATAGGGCTGAATCAATAAGTTTAATATGGCATGAGTTTTCAGGGATTGCCACAGACCCTAGGGCTCGGAGACTTTCCTGAAAATGACGGACAAATTATTGGCGGGCATAGCGATCGCGGCTTGCAGGGCCAGTCCGGCGGCGGCCTCAACAACCTCCTCTAAAGTTCGCACGCCCCAGCGGGGGTCTTGTAGCTGCAAATATTGGTCAAACTCCACATTGCTTGGGGCTGTGGGAACACCGTTGCGATGAAAGGGACCATAGAGATACAGCCATCCCTGCGGGGGCAATAGGGCTGCGGCTCCCTGCATCAGTCCCAGGGTTGCTTCCCAGGGCGAGATGTGGATCATGTTGATGGTGACGATGCCCATCAGGGGCAGATGGGGAAACAGATCGGAGCGTTTGTTTTGCACCCTTTGCCACCAGTGGGGAGCCAGCACATCAATCTCGATGGGATCGCCCAGGTTGGTGTAGTTTTGATCCTGTTTCCAAGCGCGAATGCTCTGCAGAGCCTCGGGAGATCTGTCGCTGGGTTGCCACACCAGGGGATCAATCTTGGGTGCAAAATAAGCTCCGTGTTCTCCGGTGCCGCTGGCGATTTCCAGAATTAGGCCTTCCGGTGGCAGGTAGGATTTGAGGACCTGATAAATCGGGTCGCGGTTGCGGGCGACGGCGGGAGATGATTGGCGGTGCGGCTGGGGCATGGTAGCGCGGGGTAATGGACCAAGAGAATGCCTTGATGGTAACGCTAGCGATCCCACTCAGACGTGCCCACTCAGAAAGGTTCTGAACTGACCCGGGTGGGCGATCGCTGCTAGGGCCAACGGTAGGTCTGTTTGAGTCCTCGCTTTGAGTCCTCACTTTGAGTCCTCGATCTGGGAGGGGGGACCCGATGGGGAAGAGGGGAAGATCTGCGTGATTCTAAATCCGGGAGCTTGATAGCTCTGTGCCCGGTAGGTTTCGGGAATGGTGACTTCATTGCCATCGCGCATTGCGCCATAATGGGGCGATAGAATCTCAATTCCATGTTCGTTACAGCGATCTTGAATGTTTTGGTGAAGTTCGGAATAGATTTTAGTCATGCGAGTGGGTTCACGGGTATGGGCGTTTAGTTCATAGCTGACATAAAAGTCCTCAAGTCCCTTTTGCAAGACAAAGGGTTTTGGATCATGGAGAACCCCCGGTGTGGCAATGGCGGCTTCAATGAGAACCTTGTGCACCAGGGTCCAGGGCACGTCATAGCCCAGCGTGATTGGGGTATGTAGGATCAGCCCTTCGCCCTGTTCATGGGCGCTATAATTCACAATCTGATCGCCCAGCACCCTGCTGTTGGGAATAGTCACCACCATGTTCTTAGGGGTGCGGATTTGGGTGACTAAAAACGTTTTCTCAATGACGTCTCCCACGGTCTCGGCAATCTCGACGCGATCGCCAATTTTAAAGGCGCGAGTATAGGTCAGGGCAAGCCCGGCAACCACATTGGCCGCCACGGCGGTTGACCCCAGGGAGACTAAAATCCCAAAGAAGATCGACATCCCTTGGACAGCAGGAGAACTGGATCCGGGGAGGTAGGGAATAGACAGGGTGACCGCCACAGCAATGATCAAAAAGCGCAAAATTTGAAAGGTTGGTTTTGACCATTCGCGGTCAAAGCCTGGAAAGCCAATCAGTCCCCGTTCCACTGCGGACATGAAAAACCGGCAAAAGCGGACTACATAGAGACTTAGCACGCAGATGACCACAATGAACACCAGGTTCGGTAAATAGTCGACCATGCTGTTCCAGATAGTCTGAAGGGCGGTGAGAATATAGTGAATGAGAACTCTGGCTGCGTCCTGGGTCCAGGGAAACAGGCTCAGAACCGAGAGTAAATAAAGATACAGTAAACCCAATAGGATCGGCAGCTTGATCCCATTGACTAAGAACATGCAGACCTGAACAATTTGATCTTCAGAGAGTAGCTCAAGATTTTGAACCTGCAGGGGACGAATTCGGGTGCCCTTCAGGGATTCAATTTTTCGATGCAGTCGGGGCACCAGCTTGTGTAAAAGGGTAAGCAGCCCAATCCAGATCACGGTGATCACACCGGCGTAAATTCCGCGCCGCATCAGGGTCTTTTCACCATAGGACTGCTGATATTGCCTGACCCCGCTGCGTAGGCGCTGGACATAGGATTGGGCCAGGGTAGAGGGATCTTTTTGTGCCTGTTGGGCATCAGTTTGGGTGACCACCATGATCACCTGGTCTCCGGCCCGAAGGACCCTTTCCTCCCCCTCAGGGATGCTTTGGATGGACTCGGCCCTGAACTTGGGATCGTCGGCGAGTTTTTTAAGGCGATCGCTAATGACCTGGGCGCGCTCTTGGATGGAAATTGAGCCCAGCTTGCTCTCTATGGGAAAAAGGAGAATGGGGCCAACCCGCACCTGATCGAGGAAGGTTTCTTGGGCATCATCGGCCTGGGGAATAGGCGTTGGAGTTTGGGCCATTGTGCCCAACACTAAACTCCAGGACAGCAGTCCGGCCAGGAACCCCGTTAGGATTTGCCTTCGCATCTTTCCTGTCATTGCCAAACTGCTCCATCCCGGATGTGAGAAGATTCTAATCTATGAAAAAATAATCAATCCCTCTTTTTATGAAAACTTTAAGCTCAAATCCCAGGCCCTAATATGGGTCCTTGTCTAGATCCGTGGATCTGCACAATAGCCGATTCCTAAGGCAGCCAACGGGGAACGGCTCCCATGGTTAACTTTACGGGAGTTAGCTGCCGCTGTTCCGCGGAGGCGGTGAGGGGTAACATCCACAGGTTGCTGGCACGAATATTGACACCGGAGGAAGCCCCTCCATCTGCGGGGGTATCGAGTACCTGATCGAACAAAATGGCGGTGGCATCCGGGGCCAAACTCATCGTGATGTTGGGTTGAATCGGCAGATCTAACAGCTTGGTGATCTGGCGGCTATCGATTTCAATCACAGCAAGATAGGGCTGCTCTTCGTAGTCCTGATCATTGATAACCTGGGTGAGCAAACAGTAGAGTCGCTGGTTATGAGGATCAAATTGGGCGGCTAAGACACCACCCTTTAGTCTGGCGAGTTCCTGCTGCTGTCCCTGGTTTGTGACCAAAAATAGCGATCGCGTAAAGTCATTATTAAATTTCACGACGGCGGCCTTGGTACCGTCCGCAGAAAAGCTCAGCAGGTTTCCAAATTCGGGTAGGAAATCTAGGGGCTTGGCCTCGGTTTGGCCCTTGAGGGGGAGTACCGCTAACCCCTGACCCTGGGCCATCACCAAGGACTGTCCGTCTGGAGCAATCTTAAAATCGCCTCCGGGCTCGGACTGAATTTCCTGGGGGGGACCGTCCAGGGACATCTTCCAAAGAGAGACTTGGCCTAACGCACCCTGGGCTGAACGCCTTGCCCGTTGGAGAACAATGGTCTCTCCCTCAGGGCCGAGGTCATATTTGAGAATTTGATAGGTTTCGTTGTCCAGGAGTTCTTGAATTTGGCCAGCCTTGGCCTGACCCAAAGCCTCTTGACTGGGGGGATGAACTTCTAATCCGGTGGTAACACTGAATAGCTTGGGATTAAATGCACTCTTCGACTGATTTTTGTCTGCGGCAGAAAACAAGATGCGGTCCCCGAAGGGAAAGGGCTTAAATTCTGAAACCACCAGGTTTTCTGGGGTCAAAACAGTTTTGGTCTGGGTGGATAAATTCTGTAAAATCAATCGCCCAGATTCCTGGGCATCGGTGCCCAAGTAAACAAAGGCGCGATCGCGGCTGCTGAACTGGGCCACAAAGGGCTGCATCAGCTTGGGGGAACGACCCGGTCCGCGGGTTTGCTCGGGCACATTGGTCAGCTTCAACTGAAAAGACTGGCCGTAGGCAATGGGGTTTTCCAGGGTATAGGCCATTCTGCGACCCGACCAGCTTACTTTGCCCTCTAAAGCGGGGGTGATTTCTAGGTTCGGCTGCACCTTTTCCCAGGTCATGGGACGGTTAAAGGTGAGGGTAAAGGCCCGATCCTCTGCTCCAATTTGCCGATTCTGCCAACTAAAATCCTTCACCTTGGGAACGGTGTGATCGCCCAGCAGAATGAGCCCTACAATAGCCACCAGAAGTCCGAGAATCAAACTTAGCGCCCATCGATCTAAGGGCATGAATCGTCCCTTTGCTATTGGCATGCTCTTTTCATTCAGTCTCGTTCGCTCAAGTTTATTCACCTAGGCAAGTTTATTCACTTAGGTTTGTTAACCTCATTAACCTCAGTTGGTCCCTTCAGGTTCTGTTCTTTCAATTCTTTGGGGAAGTTTCTCGCCCTCCAACCTTGGATAGGGCTGGGAAGGACTTGAGTGCTATATCGCTACATCCCCATGATTGAATAGCCTGAATCAACATAGATAATTTGTCCGGTAATCCCACTGGCTAAATCGCTACAGAGGAACGCAGCGGTATTGCCCACCTCGGTTTGAGTGACGGTACGGCGCAGGGGAGCTACCGTTTCCACATGATGAATCATATCCAGAATCTTTCCAACGGCTGAGGAGGCCAGGGTTCGGATGGGACCGGCGGAAATACCGTTCACTCGAATTTGCAACGGGCCTAACTCCGCGGCTAGGTAGCGCACGTTCATTTCTAGAGCGGCCTTGGCAATCCCCATGACGTTGTAGTTAGGAACAACCCGCTCTCCACCCAGGTAGCTGAGGGTCACGATACTGCTTCCCTCCCCCATCAATGGCTTCGCCGCCGCGCTGAGCTGCACCAAAGAGTAGGCGCTCACATCCAGGGCAAGGTTAAAGTTTTCCTGGGAAACCTTGCTAAAATCGCCGCTCAGATCCTCTTTATTGGCGAAGGCCAGACAGTGAATCAAAATGTCTAGCTTTCCCCATTGGTCTTGAATAGTTTGAAACAGATCCCCCACCTGCGCCGAGTTCTGAACATTGCAGGGTAAAAATAGGCTGGGACTGAGCGGCTCTACTAACTTTTGCACCTTTGCCTCGCTCCGGCCTCGCTCATCCGGTAGGTAGGTGATTCCTAAGGTGGCGCCTGCCTGATGGAGTTGTTGTGCGATGCCCCAGGCAATGGAGCGGTTATTGGCAATCCCTGTAACTAAGGCATTCTTCCCGGACAAATTAAGCATGAACTCTACAAATCCTGGTGGTCAAAGTCTACGTTCAAAAAGTCTACGTTCAATACGACCCTCAGTATACCGTTCCCAATCCCTCCCTTTACGAGAAATTGAGGCCATTGATCCAGGAATGGACCAGGGGTCTGAGCGGAAATCGCCTGACTGGGGGAGTCTTAATTCACCAGGGTTTGTGTATCATTCAATACATCTTGGGGGCAAAATGTTAGATTTATTAATTAAATCTTACTCTTCCTTTGATTCCCTGCTGGGGGACACAACGTCATGATCCATATGGTCAATAAAGGCCCCAACGAAGTGATTACTCGCCACATGCGGGGGGGATCATTTCCAACTTCGACTGAAAATTTTGAGCGTGGTAAAACTATTTTTTTTCCCGGTGACCCAGCAGAACGCGTCTACTTTTTACTCAAAGGAACAGTTAAGCTCTCCCGGGTTTACGAATCGGGCGAGGAAATAACCGTGGCTTTGCTACGGGAAAACAGTGTTTTTGGTGTTCTCTCGCTCCTGACCCTACAGCGTTCGGACCGCTTTTATCATGCCGTGGCCTTTACCCCTGTAGAGTTACTCAGTGTGCCCACCGAGCAGGTGGAAAAGGCCATGCTTGAGGATCCAGAACTGCCGATTATGCTTTTGCGGGGGCTTTCGTCTCGAATTTTGAATACGGAGTTGATGATTGAAACCCTGGCCCATCGAGATATGGGATCGCGTCTGGTCAGTTTCTTGCTGATTTTGTGCCGCGATTTTGGCGTTCCCAGCGGCGAGGGAATCACGATTGACCTCAAATTATCCCACCAAGCGATCGCCGAGGCCATTGGCTCAACTCGGGTAACAGTCACTCGTTTGCTTGGGGAGTTAAGAGAGCAGGGACTCATTTCAATTCATAAAAAGAAAATCACCGTGCATAACCCAATGCAGTTAGGCAGACAGTTTAGCTAGAGGAACTGAAACAAGGTTTTCTTCGTCATCAATATACGATATCAATACGATAGGATAAATTAATAAATCAAGCGTGCTCACGCAGCGTGAACAGAGCAGCCTGAGTAAGCCTGACACGAGTATCAAGGCAGCGTGCCTTTATGCCTGCGTTTGTCCCAGTGGATGCTTGAAATCCCCCCTCTTCCTGCCGGTTTTCGAGGAGGAAATGACAATGAATCAATCAGCGATCGCCCTTATCTCTGCCCTGGCGATGAATATGATGCTGACGGTGCCAGTCCTGGCCCAGCGCGTCGTCAACGTCAATCCCCGCGTCAATGCTCAAAATGTGGAGCCAATCCCCGCCATTTATGGTCAGTTTCAGGATTCACGACGAAGCCCCCTGGACCTTGATTCAGTCCGGATTCGGGTCAACAATGAAGAGGTGACCGATAAAAGTACGATCACGCCCCAATTTTTCAGCTACCGACCCCAGCGGCCCTTACCCCCTGGATCGACGACCGTTGAGATTGAATTTCTAGGTCAGGACGGATTTAAGCGCTACGTGACCTGGAACTTTGTTGTGGGTGCCACCTCAGGACGGCTAGCGATTCGTTCCATTTCCCACAATGCTGCCCAGCCCTTAAGATCTGGTGATAACTTTCTAGCTACCCTCACCGGAACGCCCAATCAGCAGGCAACGGTGTTGTTTATTTACTCAAAGACCGCGGTACGAGAGCTCAATGCCCAGGAAGTTTCGCCAGGGGTCTATGTGGCCAGCCAAACCGTAGGAAATACCCCTCTAGATGAAGGGATTGTGGTGGGTCGGCTGTCGGGATGGGGCGAAACCATTTACGGAGTTGCCCAGACGCCGGCTCGATTTATTCGATCTTCAGGTCCTCCTGCCACGGATGAGTCTGCCGCCGCAGATCCGATCACAGTGGTTGAAGGCCAATCCCTATTGCGGTTTACGAGCCATCAAGAGGGGGAGCAGGTGGAGGGGCGCAGTGGTTTTACGGTGCGAGGTCAATCCATGCCCAGAACAGCGGTTCGTGTAAAGGTGAGCGCAATTCCTCGGAGTCTTGGCGGTATTTTGGGGACGGTCGTGACGGGTAACCTGTTGGTGGATCAAACAGTTCGCGCTGATGCTACTGGGCAGTTTGAAATTGCTGTTCCCCCTGCGCTGATCACCCAACGAGGGACGCGATATCGGGTGGAGGCGACGTCGGTACTCAATAATCGTCGGGAAACCGTGACGATGGATCTAATTCAGCAGTAGGCTAGGGCGTGGAGGCCGTGGGTGAACTCCTAGAGCAGATGGATGTGGGTTCTAGAGCCTGTAGCAGCTCGCTGATTGTAAAGGGCTTGGCTAAAAATCCGTCAAAGCCCAGTTGTTCTACTTGGGAGTTTAGATCGGCGCTACTCAGTCCACTCATCGCAACGATATGAAGATTGGGTTGAATTTGCCGCAGCAGGGGAAGCGTGATCAGACCATCACTGGCTGGCATCATGATATCCATTAAAACCTTGTCCACCGGATGGTGCTGCAGCACGTCCCTCGCCTCAACCCCGCTCTTGGCCGTGAGGACTTGATAGTGATGGGCCTCTAGGGTGGCCTTAGTAATTTCGCAAATGGCAGATTCATCATCCACCACTAGTACCCAACTCTGTGCTCCCGAAGCGGCGGGATCTAGAGAAGGGGCTTCCGGCTCGGGTCCCTGGCCAGTGGGCAGGAAAATCATAAATTGACTCCCGCTGCCGGGGCGACTCGTGACTTCAATAAATCCCCCGTGGCGCTTGATAATGCCCAAGACAGCAGAGAGTCCCAGTCCGGTGCCCTGGCCCAAGGGCTTGGTGGTGAAAAATGGGTCAAAAATTCGATGCAGCTGTTCTGGGGGAATCCCAATTCCGGTATCTGCAATGGTGACTTGAACGTAGGGGCCCGCTTGGGCAGGGATAACTGATGAGTTTTTGACTTCATTCACCCACACCTCTTCCGCCTTAAGGGTGAGGGTCCCGCCCTGAGGCATGGCATCGCGAGCATTCACGCACAGATTCATAAAGACTTGATGGAGCTGTGTCGCATCGGCCGATACCGTGGCCAGATGAGTTGGAACTTCTGTGCAGACTTGAATAGATTTGGGAAGGGTTTGTTGAATCATTTTTTCCACCTCTGCAAGCAGATGCTTGATCGACAGGCTCATCTGTTTTCCCTCTACCCCGCGCCCAAAGGCCAGAATCTGCTTGACTAGGTCAGCTCCTCGACGAGCACTATCGTCTAGGAGCTGAAGAAACTGTTGGGTTTGGGCATCAAGGTTAGGGAGTTTGAGGGGCAATATTTGAACCACTGCCAGAATGGGGGTCAGAATATTATTCAGGTCGTGAGCAATTCCGCTGGCGAGGGTGCCCAAACTTTCTAGGCGTTGAGCATGGAGAAACTGAGCTTCAAGCTGCTTTTTATCGGTGATGTCAATGTGAACCCCGATCATGCTTTGGGGATGGCCGTCAGCACGGGTGAAAATATCTCCCTTTGCTTCAATCCACCGAAGTTGGTGATTAAGCGTATGAATCCGAAATTCGCTGTTGAAACGATGGGTCTGGTCAAGGGATCGCTGCAGATCGGCTTGGGTGCTGGCGAGATCCTCTGGGTGAATGCGGTGGAGCCAGTCTGATACGGTTCCGGGAAAGTCCCCTGGAGAAAATCCATAGAGAGCTTCTAGTTCTTTGCTCCAGTCCATACGGTCCGAGGTTAAATCCCACTCGAAGGTGCCAATCTTTCCCACTCGCTGGGCAAGTTCTAGCCGGTCTTGGATACGCTGACGTTCTAGCACCTCTTGCTGAAGCAGCTGATTGGTCTTTTCAAGCTCAATTGTGCGTTCCCGGACGCGCTGCTCGAGAATTTCCTTGGCAATGCGCAAGGATACCGCTGCCTGCTTGCGTTCAATGGCGTAACGCAGCGATCGCACCAGAATGTCCTGCTGCACCTCCCGCTTGTAGAGATAATCCTGGGCGCCATGTTGAACGGCTTCTAGGGCAAGGCGATCATCCTGGGTATTGGTGAGCACCACGATGGGTAAATCGGGTGCTTGCTCCATCAGTCCGTCTAGCGAGTTCAACCCCTGACTATCGGGAAGACTGAGATCCAGCAAGGCTACGCTAAAGGCCTGGGACTTAAGCGCTGCCAGGGCTTCGCCAAGGCGCTGTTTGTGAACTAACTGAAAGGATCGGCTGGCTCCCTTCAGAAGTTCCTGTAGAAATCGAGCTTCGGCAAGATTGTCCTCTACCAACAGTAAATGCATCATGATTTAGGTTTGGGGAGCGACACAGGGAAGAGCGGCAGTCTCCAGCCAAAAATCCTTGATTCCTTCCACAATGCTGAACAACTGCGCTAAGTTACGAGACTTAGAGATAAAACAGTTCACATGGAGATCGTAGCTATGCAGGATATCCTCTTCATTCCGGGAGGTGGTTAAGACCACCACCGGAATGTGCATTAAGGCCGGATCTCCCTTAATGTCGGCTAATACCTCTCGCCCATCCTTCTTGGGTAAGTTGAGATCGAGCAAGATTAGATCAGGGTAGACCTGGGGCGATTGGGACTTGCACTGGCACAGATAGGCGATCGCCTCCATCCCATCGCGGGCAACCACAACGCGGCAGTTCGACTCGGTGCGCTTGAGCGCCTCTTGAATGAGACGAATATCGCCGAGATTATCCTCGACCAGAAAGAGGGTTTTGGGATTTGCGTCCATGGACATGATGGCGATCGCGGCCTCCAACCGGAATTGTGAAGAAAAAGGTTGAGCCTTGACCTGCTTCAGATTCAACCCAGATCTGACCCCGGTGGCACTCAACGATTTTTTTGCAAATTGCCAGCCCCATGCCCGATCCTGGATATTCATCACGGGTATGTAACCGTTGGAAGATCACAAAAATGCGATCTGCAAATGAAGGGTCAATCCCAATACCGTTATCTTTGACGGAAAAGAGCCAGGCATCGTCCTGTCGCTCCACTCCAATATGAATCTGAGGAACTTCACCGGGCTTACGGAACTTGATGGCATTGCCGATCAGATTTTGGAAAAGCTGCATGAGCTGAGTCCCATCGGCCACAATAGTTGGCAGCGGATCGGCGCTAATCTTCGCCTGGGTTTTCTCAATCCGGCCACGTAAATTACTGCAAGCCTGTTCCAGGGCGTCTTCAATGTGGGTGAGCTCCCACTCAATGCCTTGAATGTCCACCTTTGAATAGGTCAGCACGTCGTCAATAAGCGTTTGCATCAGGCTCACGCCATCCACGGCAAAGCCGATAAATTCCTTGGCGTCTTGGTCGAGTTTGGAGTCATAGCGCATTTCAAGGAGCTGCACAAAGTTCGCGACCTGATTGAGTGGCTCCTGTAAATCATGGGAAGCCACGTAGGCGAACTTCTTCAGCTCAGCATTCGAACGCTCTAGATCCTGAGCTAAAATAGCCAACTCCTCCGCTTGCCTTAGAATCAGGTGCACAATGGCGTTGCGTAGCTCCAGACTGGCCTGAATCTCCACGGCTTTCCAGGGTAAGGACTTACAACGTACCGTTTCTTTCCAAAGCTCAAAGGATTTGCGAGGGCAAAGACGATACTCATGGTCCCTTTGCTTCAGTTCGTAGGCATGGTTAGGATCTCCGCCCCAGTTCACGCTTTGCAATACTTCGGGGCGAAACCACAGGACATAGCTTTGCTTTGAAATGGGAATTGCCAACAGTCCACTGGCAATTTCCTTGTATCGCTCGGCATCGGAATAAAGAAGCGGCAGTGAATCGGTCGAGAAGACCTCATCTGGATTCAATTTATTTAACCATTGCAGCAGATAGTTAAGCTCTATTTCCGGAGGAGTCAATCCCAGGGTACTCCAGCGTCCGCCAAAGTAGATAGCTGCCCCTTGGGCGTTAGCCAGATCCAGCAGGGTTGTTTCATACTGAGTTAATCCCTCCACAAAGGAATCGGCTGCTGACATGGTATCCATCAGCTCCGCTTGGACATTGGCAAGCTTCATGCGGTAAACATGGTCTTGCGTCTCCTCGCGATTGGACAGCTCCGCAAAAATGATCCGTCCTAGAAACTCACAGGCCTTTCGTAAATCATAGGGAACGTACTTCGGTGTTCTGTGATGACAGGCAATGAGTCCCCAGAGCTTCTGGTCTTTCATCAGCGAGATTGTCAAGGAAGCGCCAACGCCCATGTTGTGTAAATACTCGCGATGACAGTCATGGGCACTGCGCAAAATAGACAGGGTTAGGTCTACGGGCTGTCGGGTTACGGGATTAATGCCAGGATAGAGTTCCACCGGTTCAGCATGGGCATCAGGAATCACCCGAATCCAATTGGATAAGAATAGCTGGCGCGCTGGCTTAGGAATATCTGATTCGGGATAGTGAAGTCCTAGGAAAGACTCCATTTCCTCTATTTTGTCCTCGGCAACCACCTCGCCATGCCCCTCGGCGTCAAATCGGTAAAGCATGACCCGATCAAATTGGGTCACACGACGAACCTCCTGAACAATGATTTCGCACAGCTTGATTAAATGAGAGGTGGCTTTGAGCTTACCAATCGAAACCTTGGCGAGGTGATAAAAGCTGAGAAAGGGAATATTTTCTTCGGTGGAGGCTGTTTCTAGCTCCAGGATCAAAAATCCCTCTGCACTGCGATGAAAAACGGCATCAAAAATCGCATAGTCATGTTCGCGCTTGCGCACCCAAACTTTGATGGGATTGATTAAATCAAGATTTTCCTCCGCTAGGCCGGGACGAAACTGATCCACCTGAAAGGCATCTAGAATTGAATCCAGGGGTTTTCCCAGGATTTCAGGGGTGGGAATACCGAGTTCTTTGCCCGTGTTTTGGCTGGCTTGCAGCACCGTGAGTTCAGGCTCCCTTAAAACCAGTAACACACCATGGGGCTGTATTTGACTGAGAAGATGGATGAGAGGTTGCTTCAAGCTGTTGAGGTTGACATCTTGTCGCTGAAGATCGGTATTCACGATGCAGAGGACTCCAGAAGGTAGGATGCAGTTTGACCTTGATGAACGGGGGCGTTAGGATCGAACCCGCGCATTTCATGGCTATGCACATTTCATACTATAGAGTCCTCACCAAAGAGATGAATCCTCTGGTAATCGATAGCAATAATTCTGAACTATAGTTATTCCGATTAATAACTAATGTGTAGTTTGCTAAACCTTTATGTGGGCTTTCTCTGAGGTCCTGGGGATTACTCTGGGGGTAGGGTCACAATTTCCAGCCAAAATCGCTGGATGCGCTGAATCAAGCTGTTTAGTCGCGAAGGATCTGAGGTTTTGACGAGATAGCAATTTCCTCGCAGGGTGTAGCTGTGGAGAATGTCATCCCCTTGATCTGAGAGAGCTAAGACGAGGATGGGAATTCGCCTGAGTTTGGGATGGGATTTGAGGGCGATTAAGGTTTGCTGACCCGCTTCGACCTGGGGCTCTAGATTGAGCAGAATTAGATTGGGTAGGACAGCATTAACCTGCTGACAGGCGTCCAGTAAGAACTCTATGGTCTCTTGTCCGTTAGGGTAGGAAATCAGCTTTGGGGGAACCTCGCCCTGTGAAAAGGCTTGTTTAATCAGAGTCGTCTGATTGAGGTCACTCTCCGTCACTAAAATGACTGGCCTATCCTGGATGTCTGCCATACAATCGCCCCAGTTTCCTGCATTTTTACCTTTACTCTAGCAGTCAGAGACCCAACAGACCTCGAGTCCTGGCGGGACCATATCTCTTTTTAAACATTGAAGCTGCAAGTCGGGGGTGAAGCCCCCTTGGCTGTCAGGGGTTTCTAGTCGTGAGTATGGCTATAGGTGCTTTTGGGGGAATGCAACTAGGTAGGGCTAGCCTGGGATAGGGGCTCTCAGAAAAAATGTTTGGATATGAATTGATGTCGAAAATCAATATAAAGAAAACAATTCGTTATTTTTTGCATCAATTAAGGCTATGATTAGTAGTATTCAATCAAACTCTAGGACTATGGCAACTGCAATGAAGTCTCTTCAGGATCTCGATGTCCTTATTGATCAAGTTTCAAATGTTACGGGACTGTCCCAGGATGAGATTTCCGAACAGATGGAGTCTGCAAATATTAACTCGTTTAAGTTTGCAGACACTATCTTGGTCTCTCCTGAAGACTTTGACTCTATTATTGATGCCTGGGCAGAAAAAATTAAAGCGAGCTTACGCACCGGTAATGACGACAAGCCCAGTCGAGTCACGGTTGCCGATAGTGCCGATAGTCTTGAAGAAGAGATAGAGGGTGAAGAGGACTCGGATTTAGACAGTGATGAGGCGGACGGGGCTTTGGCCTGGCCGCGAGGATATAAAAAGGTTGTGACCCATCTCTACGGCCCTACTCTGAAAAAAATATTGCCAGAGGATCTCGATCAGCGACAAAGGTTCCTTGAGGCGATCGCCAATGACACTGAAATTGGCCAGAAGTTGATCGGTGATTTGGCCACGGCAATTGTCAAGCGCTCAAAGCGTAAGCTCTCAAGAGAAAGCGTCTTAGACGGATTGAAGCGCAAAATTGAGGATCTCCTCATGAACGGCTAATCTATGGGGGATTGTCCAGGCCTTAGATTGAGTTGTGCTGGCGTTAGTCGGATTCTGGATCTGCTTGCGCCCTCCTGGCTTGGCGCCTTAAAACCTAGGCCAGGAGGGGGATGTTTTATCTGTACCCTTTCCTGGCCAGTTTCCTGGGGAGGGGCCCTATTCAGCGACTGAAGGGCTCATGCTCTCTTCCCGGGCAAAATCGACGAGGAGTTGGTTGAAAGTGGGACTGGGGCGCATGGCCTGGCGGGTTTTTTCGGCTTCCATCAGATAGTATCCGCCAATATCAACCGGATTTCCCTGGGCTGCTTTGAGTTCTGCTAGAATTTTTGTTTCCTGGGCGCTCAGCTGTTGTGCCAGGGGTGAAAATCTGGCTTGCAGAGCGAGATCCTGCTGCTGTTCCGCTAAGGCTTGAGACCAGTAAAGAGCTAGATAGAAGTGACTCCCGCGATTGTCCAGCTCATGCACGCGAGGAGAGGGAGACTTTGCCTGTTCTAGATATTGTCCCGTTGCCTGCTCTAGGGTTTGAGCCAGGACCTTAGCCGCCGGGTTTTGATTTTTTTCCCCCAGATCTTCGAGGGCCACGGCCAGCGCCAGAAATTCTCCCAGAGAATCCCAGCGTAAATGGCCCTCCTGCAGAAATTGTTGAACATGCTTGGGTGCAGAACCTCCCGCTCCAGTTTCAAATAGGCCCCCTCCTGCCAGCAGAGGAACAATTGAAAGCATTTTGGCGCTGGTTCCCAGTTCTAAAATCGGAAATAAATCGGTGAGATAGTCCCGTAACACATTGCCAGTGACTGAGATGACATCCTGACCTGCTTTAATGCGATCGCAGGTAAAGCGCATTGCCTCAACGGGAGCCAAAATCTTGAGATCCAGGCCAGAGGTGTCATGTTGGGGAAGATACTGATGGACTTTGGTGATTAAATTGGCATCATGGGCGCGGTGGGCATCGAGCCAAAACACCGTTGGATTTCCAGTGGCTCTTGCTCGTTTGACGGCCAGCTTAATCCAGTCTTGAATGGGAATATCCTTAGTCTGGCACATGCGCCAAAGGTCACCCGCAGCCACCGGGTGTTCTAGCAGAGTGTCGCCGTTCTCATGGACCACGCGTACCGTTCCGGCCTCTGGAATTTCAAAGGTTTTGTCATGGGATCCGTATTCTTCAGCCTTTTGGGCCATGAGCCCTACATTTGCCACATTGCCCATGTGAGTGACATCGAAGGCTCCGTATTCTTGACAAAACTCTATGCAGGCTTGGTACATTGTGGCATAGCAGCGGTCTGGAATCATGGCCTTGATATCATGGAGTTCTCCATCAGGTCCCCACATTTTGCCGGAGTTCCGAATGGCTGCGGCCATGGAAGCATCAATAATCACATCACTGGGCACGTGGAGATTGGTAATTCCCCGGTCAGAATTGACCATGGCAAGGGGGGGCTGGGTTTGGTAAGTTTTCTGGAGGTCAGCTTCAATGGCACTGCGTTGGGCGTCGGGTAGGGTCTGGATTTTGGTATAGAGATCCCCCAGCCCATTGTTGGGATTCACGCCTAGCTCCGCGAAGGTTTGGGCGTATTTTTCAAACACCTCCTTGAAGTAAACCGTAACAGCATGTCCAAATAGGATGGGATCGGACACCTTCATCATGGTGGCTTTAACGTGAAGGGACAGCAGAACATTCTCTGCCTTAGCATCCTGAATGGCTTGTTGGTAAAATTCCCGTAGATCCTGGATGCTCATGACCGCTGCATCAATGATCTCGCCGACTTGCAGCGGAAGTTTTTCCTTCAGAACCTGTACGCTTCCATCTGATTTCAAAAGTTCAATTTTGACCGATCCGGCCTGGGAGACGATGACAGATTGCTCACTGCCGTAGAAATCGCCCGCTTGCATGTGGGTGACATGGGACTTGGACTTGGCACTCCAGTCTCCGACCTTGTGGGGATGATGCTGAGCATAGCGCTTTACCGCCGGGGAAACCCTTCTATCTGAATTGCCTTCTCGTAGCACCGGGTTCACGGCACTGCCCAGAACTTTGGCATAGCGAGATTTGATATTGGCTTCGGTGTCGTCCTGAGCAGAGGCAGGATAGTCGGGAATATCGTACCCTTTTTGCTGTAGCTCGCGAATGGCGGCCGTCAACTGGGGGATCGAGGCGCTGATGTTGGGAAGCTTAATAATGTTGGCGGCAGGGGTTTGGGCGAGGGCCCCTAGTTGCGCGAGGGCATCGGGCTGCTGCTGGGCTTCGGTAAGTCCTTCGGGAAAGTTGGCTAGAATCCGGCCTGCTAGGGAAATATCGCGGGTTTCAATAGCGATGCCAGCAGCTTGGGCAAAGCATTCTAGGATCGGGAGCAGCGAGTAGGTTGCTAACGCCGGAGCTTCATCGGTGAAGGTATAGATAATGGTTTCGGCTTGCTGAGTCATAGATATCTTGCTGGTGTGGGATTAGTACTAAGGGGCGTTAGGGTGATGATTGAGCTATTTTATGATCAACTGCTGCGAGAAGGGGGAATCGAATATGATCCAGTCGCACCTGTTGATTTCGCTGCCCGATTGGCTCTCAAGTTGGGCAGATCAGTATCAACCTGGGCCGGTGCAGGAGCGGATGGCCTTCATCTTAAGGACGGCTCAGGAAAATATCAATCATCACAGTGGAGGACCCTTTGCTGCTGGGGTGTTTGAACTTGAAAGCGGTCGGTTGGTGGCAGTGGGGGTGAATCTGGTGCCCACCCTTCAGCTCTCAATTCTCCATGCAGAAATTATGGCGATCGCCCTGGCGCAAGCTCGGCTAAAGACCTACGATTTAGGCGCGCTCGGGTTGCCAGCCCATGAGCTGGTGACGAGTACAGAACCCTGTGCAATGTGCTTCGGTGCCATTCCCTGGTCTGGGGTGAAGCGGGTGGTGACAGGGGCCACAAGTCAAGATGCGATTGCCATTGGCTTTGATGAAGGCCCTAAACCCGATGCCTGGGTTGAAGCGTTGCAATCGCGGGGAATTTCCGTCATCGAGGCGGTGCAGCAGGCGGAGGCGGTGGCGATATTGCAGAACTACGCGAGGCAAGGGGGAGAAATCTATAATGCGCGGGCTGCCGCTGACCTTTAAACTTTATGTCAAGGCTGAGGGCGGCACCAGGGAAGCGATATGATAGTTTCGCTTCCCTGGCAGTCATCAAGGGTTCAATTATCATGAGGCTTAACCTTTCCCGCTGGATGCTATACATTCTGGTGATTGGCTGGAGTGTGATAGCCTTGGGGATCTTCAGCGTTAAATCTGCCCCAGCGATGGCGGCACCGGTGCCGCTGAGTAAGCAAACGCCCATTCAGGTTAGGGTAGAGCTGGGCAATGAGCAGGGAGATCTCAAGTTCTTTCCAGATCATCTATCCTTTGAAGCCGGAAAACGGTACCAGCTAGTGCTTGAAAATCATAGCCCAACTAAGCACTACTTTACGGCTAAGGATTTTGCCGATGGAATCTGGTCCCAAAAGGTGGATGCTGGCAATGTGGAGGTGAAGGGGGCAATTCATGAGCTTGAGCTGCGCTCACAGACTCATGCGGATTGGGTCTTTATTCCGGCAAGGGCCGGAGAGTATGCGTTGCGCTGCACGGTTCCTGGCCATGCCGAGGCCGGGATGGTGGGCACAATCAATATTTCTGGCTAGGAATCAGATCGTCTTTGGCTAGACCAGATCTCGGGTCAGACGCGATCCGGATGGGCCGCTATCCGGATGGGCCGCTATCCTCGTGAATCGCCAACACCGCAGAACCCTGAATCGTCCCGTTGCGAAGGGCTGCGAGGGCCTGGTTTGCCTGTTCCAGGGGAAAAGGGGTGACGTGGGTGTGAAGAGGAATCTGGGAGGCTAAGGCCATAAATTCCTCACCATCCTGGCGGGTCAAGTTAGCAACGGATCGGATTTGGCGCTCGTGCCAAAGCAAGCGATAGGGGAAGGTGGGAATGTCGCTCATGTGAATTCCTGCGCACACTACGATTCCGCCACGATCCAGGGCGGAAAGGGCTGCAGGAACCAGCGATCCAACAGGGGCAAATAGAATCGCTGCGTCTAAAGATCGGGGCGGAAGTTGATCGGATCCGCCTGCCCAAACGGCGCCCAAATCCAGGGCAAACTGTTGTCCAGCGCGATCGCCGGGCTTGGTCAAGGCATAGACTGAACGCCCCTCATGGCTGGCGATCTGAATTAAAATGTGGGCCGCCGCCCCAAAGCCATAGAACCCAATATGTTCGCTTTCTTGCGTCATGCGGTAGGCGCGGTATCCAATGAGCCCCGCACATAGGAGCGGAGCGGCCTGCAGGGCTGAATAGGCCGCGGGGATCGAAAAACAATACTGGGCCTGGGCGATCGCATAGTCTGCAAAGCCGCCATCCAGGGTATAGCCGGTGAATAAAGCCTGTTCGCACAGGTTTTCCTGCTGGCGCTGGCAGTAATGACAATGGCCGCAGGTCTCTCCCAGCCAGGGAACCCCCACTCGCTGGCCCACTGAAAGGGTCTGTACGGCTTTCCCTCGCTCGATCACCCGGCCAACAATTTGGTGTCCTAGGACCAGCGGGAGTTTGGGGGTAGGTAGATCCCCCTCAATAATGTGCAAATCCGTACGACAGACGCCGCAGGCGATGACTTGAATTAACACCTGCCCTTCCCCTGGAACGGGGACTGGCCGATCCACCAGTCTCAGGGGCTGGGAGGGATGTTCTAATTCCATGACCTGCATTGTAAATGGTCTCCCTCAAAAGCCTTGATTCTGTTGAGCACATAACCACTTGAAGCATCCCTGCAATCCAAGCTACCGCGTTGCAGCCATGGGCGAGATTGCCCCCGGATCTATCCCATTGCCATGGGAATATCTTGAGGCACTGACTGATCCGGTGGGGGCTGATCCAGCGTGGACAGGGCAGAATCCCGGAGTATCAGCACCGAACAGGGGGCATGGTGCATCACGTAGTTGCTCACACTGCCCAAAAAAAGTTCTCGGATGCCCCTGCGACCGCGATTTCCCATAATGACTACATCAGCCTTCCAGGCTTGTGCCTGATCACAAAGGATGGGACCGGGGTTTCCAGAGGCCAACAAGACTTGAGCGCGAACCTGGACCGCTTTGGCCCGCTGCTGAAATTCCCGGAGCTGGGCCAAACAATGTTGCTCATGGGCTTGAATGCAAGCTTCATAATCCTCTAAAGCCTTTTCGGTCACCTCGGAATACCCCTCAAAGAGCGGATAGAGTGAATAGAGGGGATAGGCTTCAGAATCGAAGGAAAGGACATGCATAAACATAATTTCGGCGCCATAGTTCTGCGCCAGTTGAATGACCTCGTCAACCCCTCTATCAGGGATATCGAGCAAATCAACGGCTAATATAATTCGCTTGAACATGACAGACACCTCCACGGTACACTCCCATCTTCATCCATCACTCAGAAACTTGAACATGCTGTGAGGCACTCGCGTTCACGGGACGCACTTAAGGTCAACATCAAATTTGAGGCCTGGGCTCTAGGGGGATGCTCCCAGACTGCTGCCCAGTATCTTAGTTCCGGGGTAATATTGCCTGATAGCTGCTTGTCTAATCTGATGACGGCCAGTGTAATATCGGCCAGTGTAATATCGGCCAGTCTCAAGCGCCCTGTAATAGAAAGCCCTAGAACACTGGCCGATCCAGTGGGCTCCCCCCTTCAGACTAATGAATCTCGGGACCCTGGAATAGAGGCTATAGAGAGCCCGGCAAAACCTTCGCTAAAATGCGCCCATCAAAACCAGCAATGTAAAGGTGCAAAAAATCAGCGTGGTAATGATTGCAATTGTGAAGTAGGGTGCGTGGTTAATGGTATCTAGATACTCGTTTGCCTTTTGATCCCCGTCTTTGGGGCGCCATGTCATAGAACCCATAAAACTTACCTCATGCTTGAACTATATGAAGGCTTGTTCTTAGTGTACCGGCCCTATCCTGGGACACCCGAAGAATTGGGGCAAGACGTCGAAAATCTTAATCCCTGGTATCAAAAGTTCATCGATATTCTTGTTCTTGACCCGCTTCCGGCGCGAATTCCTCCAAGGTCTCTACTCTGCCTGGGAGAGGGTGGCTTTGAGGGTATTCACGACGCTGGGGGCCGGCAAATTAGGATCGGTAAAGATCTGCCTAACCGTGACGGGGCGTCCATAAAACTGACGATTATCCTTGTTATCGACTGCCAGCTTAGACCCTTCTAGCGCCACTCCGCCAAATAGACCTTTACTCCGGGAGTAGACATAGACCGTGTCTTCGTCAAAGGCTTGTAAGGACTCTCGAGCGGACTTACTGAGAGGCCCAGCGGTTCCTGAAACGCTTCCCCCAATTTCAAACTCCTCAGAGATAACACTATTCAGGGCTGCTTGGGAGGGAAATAGCAACACTAGATCCCCAGATTTGAATCCAGCCTGGAGGCCCACGCTGCCACCGGTCAAGTTAATAAAGGAGGGATTACTCCAGCTTCCGTTGGGAAGTCGGGTGAGCATGACCCCGTCTCCGCGCCTGCCGCCAAATAGAAACCCTCCCTGCTTGAGATTGGTCACAATCGCAATGGCCTGAGTCCGCTGCATCAGCCAGGAAGGGATTCGGGTATCGGGGTCTTCAATCATTTCAGAAAAAACCTCAGCGGATTCTTCCACCTCTTCATAGGTTGCTGGAGCTGCAAAGGCTGGGAGTTGAAGCGCTGTCATCACCAGCGCGGTTGAAAATAAATATTTAAGTTTCATGGGACTCTTACCAATGGGTTGCTGACTGCGAAGTAATATCAATATATATTGCAATTTTTTAGGCTGAAACCGTCGAAAGTGATAAGTTTACTCTATCGAAGGGAAGATACTTCTATTCCTACTATAACAACCGATCGCAATCCAAATTTGGCCGTTTCAGAGAGTCGGAATTCTGAAGTTTGGTCTATGCAATTCTGAGGGTTGCTGTCTGAACAATATCTGAACAGATTCATAAACAGCGGAACAACCACCTGCAAAATCAAGAGCGACTGTGGACTATCAATTTCCATCCACCTTTGCGTGGGGCGTTGCAACTGCGGCCTATCAAATTGAAGGGGCTGTGGCCGCTGAAGGTCGCCAAAATTGCGTGTGGGACAGCTTTGCTGCGTTGCCGGGACGAATTCAAGGGGGCGATACAGCCGCGATCGCCTGCGACCATTACCATCGCTTTCCAGAGGATGTGGCGGCAATGGCCAGGCTGGGGGTGAAGCATTACCGATTTAGCCTGGCTTGGCCCAGGATTATTCCTGAGGGGCGAGGGGCTGTCAATGAGGCCGGGATGGATTTCTATCGACGACTTCTGGATGCGCTGCAAGACGCTGGAATTGAGCCTCATGCGACACTCTTTCACTGGGACAGCCCTCAGGCCCTGGAAGATCGCTATGGATCCTGGCGCAGCCGAGAGATGGCTCAGGACTTTGCGGATTACACAGCGGCAGTGGTGCAGCGTTTGGGAGATCGGATTACCTCCTGGATGACCATGAATGAAATTCACTGCTTTACCCATTTGGGCTATGGGGTGCGTCGTCAGCCTCCCCATGCGCCTGGAACACTAGTATCCAGTCCTCAGCAGGTTTGGCAAACCTCTCACCATGCGCTGCTGGCCCATGGGTTGGCCTGTCAGGCGATTCGTGCGGCTTCTCCGCGGCCAGCTCAGGTAGGACTGGTGGATAACTTTGTCCCCACGGTGCCGTTGATTGAGGACAAGGATCATATTCAAGCTGCCCAACGAGCCTTTCATTTGAATGCAAGCAATGGAGGCATTGTGGTGCCTGCGCTCACGGGTGCCTATGCTCCTGATTTACTGGAAAGTCTGGGGCCAGCAGCGCCTGAGATTCGTGCAGGGGATTTAGACACCATTGCTCAACCCCTGGACTGGTTTGGATTTAATTGCTACTTTGGCACCTATGTGCGGCCCACGGAAACCGGGGCGGGATATGAGTATTTGTCCTTTCCTAAAAGCTATCCTCGACTGCATATGCCCTGGCTGCGGATTATGCCTGATTGTCTCTATTGGGGGGTCCGACATCTCAGTGAGACCCTGGGACGGCGAGATCTCCCGATTTTTATTACGGAGAATGGCTGCGCGGTTAAGGATCGCCTCACGGAGACGGGAGAAGTCATCGATAGCGATCGCATTTTTTTTCATCGCGCTTACCTACGTGCAGCTCACCGCGCCATTCAGGAGGGGTTTCCCCTGCAGGGGTACTTCCTCTGGACGCTGATGGATAACTTTGAATGGTCCTACGGTCACCATCGCCGGTTTGGACTGATCTATACGGATTACAAGACGCTTCAACGCATTCCCAAGGCAAGCTATTACTGGTATCAACGCTGTATTCAGCACAACCGAATTGTTTAGTTTGGCAAGTGTTGTCATGCCTCATGCTCAATTTCATTGCCGCCACCTGATCAAGCCCGATGGACGCGATCTCTGGCTCTACAGTCGTCGACCGATTCCCTCGACCTTGATTCCCACTAGTCCCCACGCAGATCCCCTTCAGGCTCATCCCCACCTGCGCTGGCATCCGCTTCGCGGAGAATGGGTTGCCTACGCGAGCCATCGCCAAAATCGTACCCACCTGCCTCCCTCTGAACAAGACCCCTTTGCGATCACCACTGACCCGGATCATCCTACAGAATTGCCCGCGGGGGACTACGAGATTGCGGTTTTTCAAAATCGCTTTCCCTCCCTGAGCCTACAGGCCAGCCAGGCTCCCAAGGAGATTGTGCCCTGTGTGCCTGGGCGGGGGAGTTGTGAGGTTGTCGTCTTTACCCAGGACCCTCACCAAGCCTTGAGCACCCTGTCAGTGGAGCATTTGACGCTGCTGCTGCAGGTGTGGGCTGATCGGACCCAGGCGCTGGGACAGCGAGACTCTATTCAATATGTTCTGCCCTTTGAAAACAAAGGCATGGAAATGGGGGTGACCCTCCACCATCCCCATGGGCAAATTTATGCCTATTCGGTTCTGCCGCCGATTCCCCAGCAGATGTTGGATCAGCAGCGCAGCTTCTTTCGCCAGCAGCAGCGATCGCTTTTGGTCGAACTTCTGGAGCAGGAGATCATCCATCGCCAGCGGCTGCTTTACCTGGATGCAAACGCTGTGGCCATTGTGCCGGTCTGTGCCCGATATCCCTACGAAGTGTGGGTTGCTCCCCGCCAGCCCTGCGCTTTTCTGGCTGATCTCAGTGCCCCCCAGCGACGGAGTCTAGCCCTGGCCCTAAAAACGGTTTTGCTGAAGTACGATGGCCTCTGGAGCCGCCCCTTTCCCTATTTGATGGCCTGGTTTCAAGCCCCCACCGACGGGGCTCCCCATCCTGAATGGCAGCTGCATGCAGAGTTTTATCCGCCCTACCGCAGCGCCGATAAACTGAAATACTTGGCAGGCACCGAACTGGCGGCGGGACTCTATGCCAATGATACCCTGCCCGAGGCGATTGCTCAGGAGCTGCAAGCAGTGTCCATTTCTCTGGAGTAAAGCCCCTTGTCCAATTCCTTTCAGGCTGTTTTTGGGACTCATCCCCTTTGTGAAGCCACGGCTCAGGGACGGGTGAATCTGCTTGGTGAGCATACGGACTATAACGAAGGCTTTGTGTTGCCCACCTTGATTCCCCTGGCCACGCAGGTGGCGATTGGACCCCGTTCAGATCCGGGCTATGGCATTTATTCCACCGCCTGGGATAAACCCTTGCAGGTGCTCTCGCTGAGTCCACCCTTTTCTGGCAGTGCCTGCTATGTTCTAGGATCGCTGCATCTCTTGCAAACGCGTGGAGTGCAGGTGCCGCCGATTAACGTGTGGATTGATTCTTCCATCCCCATGGGCCGGGGGCTTTCCAGCAGTGCGGCCTTAGTCGTGGCCCTCCTGCGATCGCTGCGAACATGGCTCCATCTAAACCTGGCTGACCTGGAACTGGCTCAACTTGCCCAGCAAGTCGAGCACCAGTATGCTGGTGTCCGCTGTGGAATTATGGATCCGCTCACCATCAGCGTCGCCCACGCTGGTGATCTGTTCTTTCTTGACACGCGTAGCCTAGAGTATCAGCATCTTCCCTGGCCCGCCGCTGACCTGTTGATTTTAGACAGTGGTATTTCTCGGGATCTGGCCCGGAGTGGCTACAATCAGCGCCGATTAGAGTGTGAACAGGCGGCCCAAGGGCTCCAGGTCCCCACCCTTCGATCGATTCAGTCCCTATCTCAGCTAAGGGGGCTGCCGCCATTACTCTATCGACGGGCAAAGCATGTCTACACTGAAAATCAGAGGGTTTTAAAAGCATCCCAGGGAGGATCTGCAGATCAGTTGGGGAAACTGATGAATGCCTCTCACCACAGTTTGAAGGTCGACTTTCAAGTGTCAACGCCGGAACTGGATGCCCTGGTTAATCTGCTGCAACGGCACCCCGCCGTTTGGGGCGCCAGGCTAACAGGTGCTGGGTTTGGGGGGGCTTGCGTGGCACTGGTTGAGCCTCATCAAGCCCCAACCGTGGCGGCCTCTGTTTTGGCCCAGTACCCTGGTCCTGGACAGCTTCTGTTGCCAGATCCAGGACAGCTTCACGCAAGACCGGCGGTTGAAAGAGTCAACCCCTGAAACAAGGCTATCTTGAAACAAGGCTATTCCGTGTAGACGCCTGAGAAACCTGTGAGGATTCCGACAGCTTGGGCCTGACCTGGGCTGGGTTGTAGGCGGGTTTAGACGTTCAGGCGATCCAGAATGGTTTTGAGGACCTTGAGTCGGGCATATTTTTTATCCTCCGCTGCAATAATTGTCCAGGGGGCAATTTCGGTACTGGTGCGGTCAATCATATCGGAAACGGCATGTTCATATTGAGGCCATTTATCCCGGTTTCGCCAGTCTTCCGGGGTAATTTTATAGCGTTTGTAGCCCGTTTCTTCCCGCTGCTTAAATCGGCGTAGCTGTTCTTCAGGACTGATATGCAGCCAAAACTTCAGGATGACGACCCCCCGTTCCCGCCATTGCTCTTCAAACTCATTGATTTCTTTGTAGGCCCGCATCCAGTCAGCTTCGCTACAAAGGTTCTCCACGCGCTCCACCAGGACTCGTCCGTACCAGGATCGATCAAAGATGGCCACATGGCCCACCGGGGGGACCTGCTGCCAAAATCGCCAGAGATAGGGATAGCGCAGTTCCGTTTCCGTAGGCGCGGCCACGGAGATGACGCGATAAAATCGAACGTCCAGGGCTGCGGTGATCCGGCGGATTGCGCCTCCCTTCCCAGCGGCATCCCATCCTTCAAAAACAAGAGCCAGCGCCTGATCTTGGAACGATGGATTGCGTAGGGCGAGATTGAGCTGGCCTTGATATTTTTCCAGTGTTTGTCGGTACTCACTGGACTTAACCTGATGATTCAGGTCAACCTGTCGGAGCAAGGGATAGCCGTCGATGGGATCTAGGAGTGTGACGGGAGGGGCAATGGAAGCCGACTGGGGATGGTGGTTCAAGGCGGAGAGCACGATTCTCCCCAGGGTGATTTGACGATAGTTGGGATCGGCTCCGGGAATAATATGCCAGGGTGCATAGCCGGTACTGGTTTCTCTGAGGGCACGGCTGGAAACTTGAGCCAGGCGATCGTAGTGCTTCAATAATTTCCAGTCTCGCTCACTCACCCGCCATCGCTGCTGTTTGCTTTGGCTGAGAGTCTTCAATCGCACCCGCTGCTTCTTCTTGGACAGATGAAACCAGAGCTTGAGGAGGGTCCAGCCTTCCTCCACAAGCATTTGCTCAAATTCGCACACTCTGGCCAGGGCTGCATCCATGCGATTCCGCGAGATCCGGTGGAATGCATAGTCAAGAATGAGCTGAGAGTGCCACGATCCAAAGTGGATACCAATTTTTCCCTTGGGAGGTAGGCGCCGAAAGTAGCGGTAATATTCCGGGCGCATGCACTCTTCATCGGAGGGCTGGAGGGGGAGGGCATGAACCTCCAGATGGCGGGCATCTAGCCAGTGGGAAAGTACATTGATGGAATCTCCCTTTCCGGCCCCCTCTACCCCGCCGACGATGATCAGTAGGGATCGGTCCTGGTGATCTAGCAGGTGATACTGAGCGGCCAGTAGGGCTTCGCGGAGCTTCGGTACCGCTTGCTGGTACTCTTCATCCGACAGAATATGCTCAAGTTCGGCAGATTCAAACATGGGGGTCACGGGTCAGGCTGGGTCATCTTAAAGAGTTCTTGAGCTTGGTGGGTCAGGAAGCCCTCAAAGAGATCGTCTGATCCAGGTACAGGGAAGCGTTGGGCTAGTTCGTAGTAGGCATAGGGCCAGAGAATCTGGACCGGTTGATTTTGATCAGTTCTCACCGGAACCGAAATCTGTACGGCTTGGGTGGCGGTTTGGCACAGTCCGGTTTGAACGCTGCCTTCGATGTGGGCTTTCATGGGGATTCCCCTCTGTTTGAGACCGCTAACGGTTCGCTCCAGGGTGGGATAGCTAGGGCTGCGCTGCTGGTTAATATAGCCTGTGAAGTGATTGACTGCATACCCATGCAGGAGCACCCAGGCGCCATACTGGCTGACGCGATTTACTGATTCAACCGCAGATTGTTTGGGGGGGGGCCAGGGGCGAGACAAGAGTTGCTTTAGCGTCTGTATCTGTTTCTCCAGGGGTTGCTGCCCGAGGTGATCGAATGGCGTTAGGGCAAAGGGCTGGACATTTTCGGCGATGATTGTGGCGATCGCCTCGGGAAGATCTTGAACCATGAGTTCGCTCATGAAGATCTTGGGCAGATTGTAAGCAGCTTGTTGGGGATGACGATAATGCTTGGCCCGCAGGTACTGATCAGGGAAGGCGTAGTCGCCCGCTGCCTGGTAGCCTAAGAACTCCAGAAAGGGCTCCAGGTAGGCTAGCCCTAGATTGATCCTGCCGGTGGGCAAAGAGATCCACAGATTTAGAGCGCGAAAGGCAAGGTGATCGTTGGCCAGGATGCCGCCATCGGCTTCAATCATGGCCTGGTACTGGCGGGCATAGATCACCCGCTGACGATATTCTTCCCAGAGGGTTTGCCAAAGGGCTAGGGCCAGGTGGGGGGGCGGGGCAGGATCGTTCATGACCTTGGGGCGAGCAGTTTAGCCAGAATACTCAGGGCCGTTTGAATTTGTTGTGATTGAATGATGAGTGGCGGGCAGAATCGAAGCGCTGCCTTGCCGCAGCCCAACAGCAGCAGTCCCTGGTAGAAGGCTTGATCCACAAGGCGATCGCGCTGGATTGGGTCGAGCTGACCCTCAGAGCTGACCAGGTCCACAGCCACCATCAACCCCTGGCCGCGGGGATGGGCCAGTTGCGGATAGCGGGCGGCCAGAGCTTGTAGGCCCCCAAGGAGTTCTTGGCCGCGCTCGGTGGCATTGCTCATCAACTCTGATTCCAGGAGCTTGAGGGTGGCGATGGCAGCGGCGCAGGCGACGGGATTGCCGCCAAAGGTGGTGGCATGGGATCCGGGGGGCCAGGTCATCAATTCCGATCGCGCCAGAATGGCGCCTAGGGGAAGTCCACTGGCAATGCCCTTTGCCAGGGTAATGATGTCGGGCATCACCTCCCAATGCTCGATGGCAAAGAGTTTGCCGGTGCGCCCCATCCCTGTCTGAACTTCATCGACAATCATCAATATGCCGAAGCGATCGCAAAGGTCCCGAAGGCGGGCATGGAATCCTTCTTCGGGGAGAACATATCCTCCCTCTCCCTGAATGGGTTCGACGACGATGGCGGCAACTTCCTGGGCGGGCAGCATGGATTTAAAGAGGGTGTGCTCAAGATAATCCAGGCCGGATAAGGAGTAAGGAATATGGGTGATGCCCGGCAGGAGAGGGCCAAACCCCTCGCATTGCACCGGCTTCGATCCGGTTAGGGACATGGCGCCGTAGGTGCGACCATGGAACGCGCCTAGAAAGGCAACCACCCGCGATCGTCCGGTGAAGTAGCGGGCTAGCTTAATGGCTCCTTCTAGGGATTCAGCGCCGGAGTTGGTGAAAAATACCTTGGCTTTGACGCCAATATCGGGCTGGGGGAAGGGAGCGCGAGCCGTGAGAGCCTCGGCTAACTCCACCATGGGCTCATAATAAAAATCGGTGCCGGACATGTGGATCAGCTGCTCCGATTGCCCCTGAATGGCCGCCACGACCTGCGGATGGGCATGTCCGGTGCTGGCGACGGCAATACCGGCAGTCATATCCAAAAAGACATTCCCATCCACGTCCTCAATCATGCAGCCCTGTCCGCGGTGGGCCACCAGGGGATAGGATCGGGTATAGGACGGGGAGGTTACGGCGCGATCGCGGTCCATGAGGGATCGCGCCCTCGGACCAGGCAAATCTGTTTGAAGATAGGGCTCTAGGGGGAAAGGATGGGACAAAATCGAGCTCAGCATGGCAGTTTTTAGGGGGCAGAGGTTACGGATCAGTTCTGTGGGTAGTCCTTAGGAGCAAAGGCTAGCGATTATCAATTTGGGCGCGCTGGAGTTGGCCGGAAAAGTCGACATATACAGTTTTCCAATCGGAAAAAACATCAAGGGCGGCGGTCCCAGCTTCCCGATGCCCATTGCCCGTTTGCTTAACCCCCCCAAAGGGCAGGTGTACTTCGGCCCCAATGGTGGGGCCATTGATGTAGGTAATGCCGGCCTCAATATCCCGCATGGCTTGGAAGGCCCGATTTACATCCTGGGTATAAATTGCGGAGGACAGTCCATAGGGAGTGCCATTGAGAACCTCAATGGCCTCAGCAAAGGAGTCCACGGTGATGATCGCCACTACGGGACCGAACACCTCTTCTTGAGCGATGCGCATGGCGGGAGTTACCGATCCAAAAATGGTGGGAGGAAAGAAGTATCCCTGAGCCAGATCCGGATCCGGGGAGGCTGTGCTCTGGAGCGCTGTGCCGCCAAGGAGGAGCTTTGCCCCCTCCTGCTGGGCTAGGGCAACGTAGTGCTGGACACGCTCTAGCTGCTGGGAATTTACCAGGGGGCCGATATCGGTGTTAGGATCGCTGGCCGGGCCGAGTTTGAGTTGAGCGGCCTGCTGAACGAAGCGCTGGGTGAATTCCGATTCGATAGATCGATGCAGAATAATCCGGCTCGTGGCGGTACAGCGCTGACCGGTGGTGCCAAAGGCTCCCCAAAGGGCGCCCTCTAGGGCCAGGTCTAAGTTGGCATCTTCTAGGACAATTTGGGCGTTTTTCCCCCCTAGTTCTAAACAGACCCGTTTATGGGTGCGACCACAGTGGGCTGCGACCTCAGCCCCGGTCGTTGCGGCGCCGGTAAAGGACACTAAATCAATGCCAGGATGTTCTGCTAGGGCCGTTCCCACCACGGTTCCGGCGCCCTGAATCAGGTTGACGACTCCCGGAGGAAATCCAGCCTCTGTCAAGATTTCCATCAGCTTTGTCGCGCAGGCTGGACTGTTTTGCGACGGTTTTAAAATGACTGTATTGCCGCATACCAGGGCTGGAAAGGCCTTCCAGCAAGGAATGGCAATGGGAAAGTTCCAGGGGGTAATCAGGGCACAGACGCCCAGGGGAACCCTCAGGGTCATGGCAAACTTATTCGAGAGTTCTGAGGGGGTGGTTTGACCAAAGAGCCGCCGACCTTCTCCGGCATAGTAAAAAGCGCAGTCAATTCCCTCTTGCACATCTCCCTGGGCTTCGGTGAGGACTTTGCCCATTTCCAGGCTCATGAGCTGTGCGAGTTCTGCCTTGTGGGTTTGGAGTAGGTTGCCGACTCGATATAAATGCTCTGCTCTGACAGGGGCGGGTACCTGCCGCCAGGTGCGGTAAGCTCGCCGAGCGGCAGCGATCGCCGCTTCCACATCGGCCAGTCCAGAGCAAAGGGAGGTGGCTACTAACTCCTCAGGATGGGCTGGATTCCAACGCTTGTGGGGGGCTGGGGCGTTAGGGGCTAAGGCCTCTTGCCAGTGGCCATCAATGTAGTTACGGCAATGGATCGGTAGGTGTATCAAGGGTAAGGCCTCCCGATGAGACAAACAGCTGAGGATGGGCCACAATCTCAGATAAGGCGTTCAGCATACGCTGAACCTCTGAAAGTGTGTTGTAATGAACAAGACCAATTCTTAAGAAGCCTCCGTCATGGGCAACCCCAAGGCGATCGGCCAGGTTTTGGGCATAGAAATCGCCGTGCCAGCTAAAAACTCCGCGATTTCCCAGGGCTTGGGCTAGTTCAGCCGGAGTGTGTCCTGGGATGCGCAAGCTGATGGTGGGCGTGCGCTGATGCAGGCGATGGTGGTCGCAGATGCCATAGATCTGCAGTCCTGGAATCCGTTGTAATCCTTCAATCAGCGCTTCGCAGAGGGCCTGCTCGTGGGCTTCAATCCCCGCAAAGGCGGCGTTAAGCAGGGTCCGGCGATCGCCCCCGGTGGCACCCAGTCGTACTCCCAGCCGC
This sequence comes from Lyngbya confervoides BDU141951, assembly GCF_000817775.3. Taxonomy (GTDB): domain Bacteria; phylum Cyanobacteriota; class Cyanobacteriia; order Thermosynechococcales; family Thermosynechococcaceae; genus Lyngbya; species Lyngbya confervoides. The sequence goes on along the minus strand of NZ_JTHE03000022.1, from coordinate 32,069 downwards.
TGAAGGTATTGAATTGCCGCATGAAGGCCCGTGATGCCTTCAAAGTTTTGGGTTCCTGTTTCCCAGCGTTCGGGCACCGTGTTCGGGGCTGGTCTGACCTTGTAGGGCGTAATTGTTTCCAATAGCTGGCGTTTCCCAAACAAAATTCCCAGGTGGGGGCCAAAAAATTTGTAAGCAGAGCACACTAAAAAATCGCAGTCGAGGACCTGAACATCCAGCAGCCGGTGGGGAATGTAGTGCACCGCGTCTAGGAAAACCCAGGCCCCCACCTCGTGGGCCAGATCAATTATCTGGGCCATGGGGTTAATGGTTCCCACCACGTTAGAGGCGGCCCCGAATGCCACCAGACGGGTACAGGAATTGAGCTTAGCCCTAAAGTCCTCTAAATCCAGGGTGCAGTCCCTTGGCTGAATTTGCACCTGTCGCACGAGAATGCCCTGCTCCTGGAGGGCTTGCCAGGGGGCAATGTTGGCATCATGGTCTAGCTGAGTCACCATCACCTCATCGCCGGGGTGTAGCCATCGTCCCAAGGCGCGGCTCAGGGCGAAGCTCAAGGTGGTCATGTTTGCGCCAAATACAATTTCCTGGCGTTCGCACCCGAGCAGATCTGCTGCGGCCTGGCGGGCGTCTAGGATGGCTAAATCAAGGATCTGACTCGTGATAAAGGCGCCGTGGGCATTGGCATTGGTGGTCCGCAGGGTACGATTCATCGCTTCCATCACCCCGCTTGGAACCTGGGTTCCCCCCGGTCCATCCATAAAAATGGCTGGCTCCTGGACGTTAATTTGACAGGGAGACGACTGCTGAGCGCCCTGGCTTAGCTCGGACAGGGAGACCGAGAGGGCCGGAAATTGCCGTCGAATCCATCGCATTTGATCGCGGGTAAACATGGTGTACCTGGAGCGAATAGAGAAGGGCGCAGTCAAACCAGTTCACTGAGTTCCTGCTTCTGGGGAGAAGGGCTAGATCCTGGGGAGGCCCGAACCTTTTGCCCAAAGCCAAAGGTCAACAGGAAAAAAACGGAAAATGATGCCGATGATGATCGTCTGGCTCAAACTGCACAATACTTCCCCCCGGTTGTAGAGCAAGGGGAGATCGGCTGTATCCATCATAGCTGCTCTCCGCCTGGGGCCGTCAATGCAGCTGGATTGTGCTAGGAAGATTGAGGATCCTGCTGAGGGGGATCAAGGGAGTGAATGCCGCCCTTTTTAACTTCCTGATCAATGCCGCCCTTAATGCATCCATCTTCAATGTGAATGAGGCGATCGGCGTAGGAGACAATTCGAGGGTCATGGGTGGACATTAAGACGCTGCATCCCACGGATTGAATCAGTTCCTCAATTAAGGCCATAATCTTCATGCCATTGACAGAATCGAGCGCACCGGTGGGTTCATCGGCAATGAGGATTTTGGGTTGACCTGCTACGGCTCGGGCCAGGGCTGCTCGCTGCTGCTGGCCTCCCGAGAGTTTGTGGGGTAAATAATTGCCCCAGTCTGTAAGGCCCACTTTTTGCAAGAGATCTTTGACCTGATCTTGATTGGCTGGACCGTGAATACCTTTCAACGCGAGGGCCACGGCCAGGTTTTCCGCGACGGTTAGGGCATTCATAAGGTTGGCTTCTTGAAACATAATCCCCAAATTGCGCAGCCGAAATTGTTCGCGCTCCAGGCGCGACAGGGTATATAAATTGGAGCCCATGAGCCAGACTTGTCCGGAGGAGGGGCTGAGTAGACCGGCAATAATCAAGAGCAAAGTGGTCTTGCCGGCACCGGATGGCCCCACCAGCATCTGCAGCTGACCTTGGGGCACCGAGAAATTGATATCGCTTAGGGCTGGAAAGGCCTCTTTTTTGGAATTAAAGACCTTTCCCAATCCCTGGACGCAGATGGCAGCTGCTGCTTTGTCGGGGGGGGCACTGATGTTGCCTGAGGTCTGGGATCTAGGCTGGACCAGAAAGAATCGCTGCAGTGGCTTAAGCATGATTGCTGACGGAAACAACAGTGAACCCTCAGCCGGGGGAGACCCTAGCGCGGAAAACCAGTAGGGCGATCGCCACTTGAAGACGATTCCAGAGCGGTTGCGCCCAAGGAAGATGTACCTCCTCAGATAGCAAGATCTGCAGCGCTGATTGCATCGAGTCCTGTGCTGAGGCCGCGATCGCGCCAGCGCTGGTCAGGGGCTGAAGTAAGGGGTGATCAAGGATGGCACCCGCAATGCGATTAGATGAAGTTTGGGTTGAGGAAGAGAATGTCGGTAAGGCGCTCTCCTCGTTCCAGGGGTCAGGAATGATCGGACTTTGGAAGGGGAGGCGGGACGGGGTAGGGCTTGACTTTTTCATGGCGAATACCGTTCGAGAGGACCAGAGTATTTGGGCACTCCCCACGGCAGCAACCTGCTGCTAGCTTAATTATAGAGGGGGCTTTGCCGGGAAAAAAGGGGCTGTCCCGGTGTGGCTGCAGGGTGTCCCAGAACTTGGTAGGATTGTTACTAAACTTAACAAGCAAGCGCAATGAGTCCTGTCCTGGCCTTCAAAATTCTGGCTTCCATTTCAGTCCTGGGCATTGCCGGTTATCTGCTCTCAGCCCGGCGCTATGAGTCCGCCCAATCCGTGGCCCACGCCTACGATGAATGGACCGCCGATGGAATTTTGGAATTTTATTGGGGTGATCATATTCACCTGGGGCACTATGGCATGCCGCCTCGGCGCAAGGATTTTATCCAGGCCAAGCATGATTTTGTCCATGAAATGGTGCGGTGGGGAGGATTAGATCAACGGCCGCCCGGTCAGAGGCTTTTAGATGTGGGGTGCGGAATTGGTGGCAGCAGCCGCATCCTGGCCCAGGACTATGGATTTGAAGTGACCGGCGTAACCATTAGCCCCCAACAAGTGGCCCGAGCACGGCAGCTGACTGATCAGGGGGTGTCAGCCCATTTCCAGGTGGACGATGCCATGGCGCTGTCCTTTGCTGATGCCAGCTTTGATGTGGTTTGGTCGGTGGAAGCGGGACCGCATATGCCGGATAAGGCGGTCTTTGCGCGGGAACTGCTCCGGGTTCTAAAGCCCGGTGGGATTTTGGTGGTGGCAGACTGGAATCAGCGCGACGAACGCCAAAGGCCTCTGGCTCTCTGGGAAAGGCTGGTTATGCGGCAGTTGCTCGACCAATGGTCCCACCCGGCCTTTGCCAGCATTGAAAGATTTTCAGAGCTTTTGGAGGCAACCGGGATGGTTCAGGGGCCGGTCCACACCGCTGACTGGACGAAGCAGACACTGCCGGCCTGGCTGGATTCAATCTGGCAGGGGATTGTCAAACCCCAAGGATTTCTCCAATTTGGTCTGCCTGGATTTATAAAGTCCCTGCGTGAAGTGCCGACCCTGCTGCTGATGCGGCTTGCCTTTGGCGCGGGTCTTTGTCGGTTTGGAATGTTTAAGGCGGTGCGGGCGGACGTCCATGGAGATCGCCTGGGCGCATCCTCTCAAGAAGCGGTCAAAATTTGAGGGGCTGGGGGGAGACCTTGGCAGGCGATCGGCTGGGTTCGCGTCTGGCAGTGGGCTGCTTCCAGATCGGCCTGAATGCTGGCCAGGTGCGTGTGGCCGCGGGTAAGCAGCACCAATTCAAGTTCGACGGTTTGCAGGGCCAGGGCTGAAAATTCGCGATGGTGATGCACTTCCATGATGTTTGCGCCCTGGGCAGCCAGAATTTGCGTCACCTGCGCCAGAGATCCTGGAATATCCCGAAGGGTCACATAGAGATGCACCAGGCGGGCCGTGCGAAACAGGTTTCGCTGAATGACCGCACTCAGGGTAAGCGGATCAATATTGCCGCCGCTGAGGATGATGCCTACGTCTTTGCCCTGCAGGCGTTTGCCCAGTTTGAAGAGGGCCGCTAGGGCCACTGCCCCGGCTCCCTCCACCAGCGTTTTCTCGGTGTCTAGCAGAAGTAGAAGGGCCGCTTCAATGGCGGTTTCATCGACCAGCACCAACTCGTCCATCCATTGCTCCAGGATGGGTTGGGTTAGGTGACCGGGGCTTTTAACGGCAATCCCATCGGCGAGGGTGGAATGACCGCAGCGAATGGGATGCTGGTGAAGGGTTTGCCAGAGGGTCGGAAATTGCTCGGTTTCGACGCCAATTAGGTGGAGGTTTGGCTTGAGATGTTTGGCCGCGATCGCCATGCCTGCCAGGAGTCCGCCGCCGCCCACCGGCACGATTAACACCTCCAAGTCGGGGTGCGCCTGCAGCAGTTCCAGGGCAACGGTGCCTTGCCCAGTGATGATTTGCTCATCATCATAGGGATGGATAAATGTCAGTCCCCGGTCGCGGGCTAGCGCGAGTCCCAGTGCAATTGCGTCATCCAGGGTCTCGCCTTGAAGCAGAATTTCTGCGCCGGATTGGCGAGTGCGGTCCACCTTCACCTGGGGGGCAAAGCTGGGCATGATGAGGGTGGCAGGAATTTGGCGCTGATTGGCCTGGTCGGCAACGGCCTGAGCATGGTTTCCGGCAGAGACGGCTAAGACTCCCTGGACCTTTTCCTGGGCACAGAGCGACTCCATTTTGACCCAGGCTCCGCGATCTTTAAATGAGCCGGTTCGTTGGAGATTTTCAAACTTGAGGATGAGGTGGGTGTGGGTTTGCTGGCTGAGCAGGGGGGAGAATCGGCTGGGAGTGGGTCTCAGGTGCGATCGCATCTGGGCATAGGCCGATTGAATCTTCTCAAAGGTCACAGCCATGGCGGCCTCCTGGGTTAGGGGTGGGCAGGGGTACTGGCGGGGGCTAGCGGAGAGGGGAGGATGTTGCCATGCCGCTGTGCCAGGTCGGAAAAGGCTGCGACGCACTGATCAATTTGGGGGCGAGTATGGGCTGCGGAAAGCTGAACCCGAATCAGCGCCTGTCCCTTAGGGACCACCGGATAGCTAAAGCCTGTTACATAAATTCCTGCCTGCAGCAGCGCTTCACTCAGGGTCTGAGCCACTGGGGCCTCCCCCACCCGGATGGGCACAATGGGATGGATGCCAGCAGGAATATCAAAGCCCTGGGCTACCATTTGCCGGCGAAAATACTGAGCGTTGTCCAGGAGAGTTTGCCGCAGGGACGGGGTTTGCTCAATTATCGCGATGGCCTCTAGACTGGCTGCTGCGATGACCGGGGCTAGGGTATTGGAGAAAAGATAGGGGCGCGATCGCTGACGCAATAGATCAATAATGGCTCGCCGACCCGTTGTAAAGCCCCCGGATGCTCCTCCCAACGCTTTGCCAAAGGTACTGGTGATGATGTCCACGCGCCCCTCCACCGCGCAATATTCAACGGTGCCAGCACCGCGTTGCCCCAGCACTCCGGTGCCGTGGCTGTCGTCAACCATGACCATGGCCCCATAGCGTTCGGCAAGAGTACAAATGTCTGCAAGGGGCGCAATCTGGCCCTCCATACTAAAAACCCCATCGGTAGCAATGATCTTGAGTTGTGCGGGGTGGGCCTGTTGCAGCCCCTGTTCTAAGTCCGCAAGATCTAAATGACGATAGCGATATAGCTGGGCCTTGCAGAGGCGAATGCCATCAATAATGCTGGCGTGGTTGAGCGCGTCGCTCAAAATTAGGCTATCTTCGTCAGTGATGACTTCAAATAGGCCGCCGTTGGCGTCAAAGCAAGAGCCATAGAGAATAGTTTCCTCGGTGTTTAAAAATTGGGAAACTCTGGCTTCGAGGGTCTTGTGAAGAATATGGGTGCCGCAAATAAACCGAACGGAGGATAGGCCATACCCATACTGATCGAGTCCGGCTTTGGCAGCGGCAACGATCTGGGGATGATTGGCCAGACCTAAGTAGTTATTGGCGCAAAAATTTAAGACCGCTTGCTGAGAATTCAGGGTTACGGTGCTTCCCTGGGGCGTGATTAGCAAGCGCTCTTGCTTGTGGAGCCCCCCTTGATGAATCTGGGTCAGGGTCTCTTGAAATTTAGAAAGAGCCGGTGCCAACATGATCCGTCCTCCAGGTTAGGTGTGAGAGCATATCTGCCGTGGTGCGCTGCAAGTCGAACCGGGGCTGCCAGCCCCAGTCCACCTGCGCCGCCGTGTCATCAATGCTGTGGGGCCAATTGTTGGCAATGATCTGACGAAAATCCGGGGCATAGTTACAGGTGAAGTTAGGCCGGTGCTGCTGAATGGCCTGGGCAATTTCTGCCGCGGTGGCGCTAAATCCTGCCAGGTTATAGCTGGTGTTGACCCTGAGGGCCGTGGCTGGAGCGTCCATGATCTCCTGAATGGCGCGGATGGCGTCGGGCATATACATCAGCGGCAAACAGGTGTCTGGCTCGACAAAACAGGTGTACCGCCGTTGGGCTTGGGCGGCTAAATGCATTTCCACGGCAAAGTCGGTGGTGCCTCCTCCCGGTAAGGTTTGATAGCTTAAGATGCCGGGAAATCGCAGACTTCGGACATCCAGGCTCCATCGATGATTGTAGTATTGGCAGAGTAGTTCTCCCGTTAGCTTAGTAACGCCATAGAAGGTGGTCGGGTCTGTAATTGTCCATTGGGGGGTTAACTCTTTTGGCGTATGGGGACCAAAGACGGCAATGGAACTGGGCCAGAATACCTTGATGGCAAGTTCCCGAGCCAATTCTAAAATGTTGCGAAGTCCCTCCAGGTTAATGCTCCAGCATTGATGGGGGTGACCTTCCCCCTTGGCTGAGAGGATGCCGGCTAGGTGATAGAGGGTTTGGATGGAATAGCGCTCTGCTAGGGCCTTCAACCCACGGCGATCGCCGATATCCAACCTGAAGTACCGATCCATGCACATTGACTGGGGCCTTAAGGCGCTTCTACCGATGCCAATGAGGAAACTGGACGGGAACTGTTTCCGAAGGGCCTGGACTAGTTCAGTCCCAATTTGACCCTGGACTCCTGTGATCACAATGGTGTCCATCCTCAACCCTCCCTCTTTGTGTCCCATACCTGCTCGGAAAGAGCAGGATAGGCTCCTTCCGAGGTTGATAAAACCAGAGCACCTTCGAAATAGCTGATTCAGGTTAGACGAGACAGGTTAAGTCCTCCGGGGGCTTTGATCTCCTGATCAGGCCCTGTCGCTTTCCCTTCATCTCAGGCGGTTGAGGAAGAGACCTCAGGAAAGTCCCGCAGCAGACATTCCTTAATCAAGCTCCGAGTAATATTTTCCTGTGCCATTTTCTGGCGCAAGATCATAATGAACAGCTCTTCAATTTCGTTACGGGAAATGTCCTTGAGCATGGCTTGAAACTTCCGTAAATCAAACTGCTGTTCAAGGGTTAAGGAAAACTCCGGAAATTTAGGTAACATGATTCACCTCCTTATTGGATGAAGTTCAGTATCAAAGGGAATAGAGACTGTCTCCCTAGCGCATCAACTGAAGCTCTTCCATCAGCAGGATAACCATGCAATTTTCAATTGATTGAGCTAGTGGAGTTCTTGGATAGATTGCTGCAAGAACTCATGCTTTATCGTCCTCACCAATGCGCGACCCTTTCCATCGGGATCTGGAACGGTCCGGGGAAATTTCCTCAATTATAACAAACCGATCTGGGATTGCCCTGGGATCCCCGAGTGAGTCTTTGCTCAGGAACGAGGGGCTAGGAGTCTCCCAAGCGGTCCAGTTCCTGGGTCAACAGATCTTGCTCGGTGGTGTAGGCCAAGTTGTCAGAGCCTATAATCACGTCTTCGGACTGATATTCTCGGGCAGTTTTCAGCTTTTGACGCAACTCCAAATCTGGGGACCGTAGCGCTGCCGCAAAGCGCTCTCGCCGATCGTTACGCGCCTCCAGCCTTTGATTTCGTCGCTGTATCCACAGGTAGCGCACTAGAGGAATGGCCAGGAAGCCAATGCCGTAGGCGAGGAGAACCCAAAGAATGGAGTTGACAAAGGCAACGAGTCCGCCCAATTGCAGCGCTATGGTTCCATCTCGCAACAGAATGCTCAGGACTAGGGCGCCGCCTAAGTTGAGTATCCCCAGCCCAAGGGTTAACATTTTCTGGCCTGAGCTAGCCTGAGAAAATTCCCAGGGCTGTTCTCGTAAGGTATTAGAGACCACAACCGGTTCTCGATTGAGGGCAGTGGTTTGTAACTCAGGAAACCGATAGATGATTTCGCCCTGCTCACTTACCTCAGGATATCCATTAAAGCGGCTGAGTACCGGGATCATGAAGTCTTCGTTGGTAATGGGCGTGGACTCGTCTAGATAGGGAAGAATCTGTTCGGCAATGACCGATCCTTTATATTTGCGGATTACCTTTCCGATTTTCTGCCAGCGTTTGCTCTCCAGATTGGGATTGGGATGTCCATCTCCAAATAAAACCGAAAAAACCGCTTCGAAAAAGTTCATCCCTTGAGCGCTGCGCACGGACTGATAGGGGCGGGACCGGGGGCTGAACCATCCGCTCAAGTTCGGCATAATCCAGATGTTGGGAAAAAAGCCGCCGTTGATCGATCGACTGCTGCGACGGTCGTTATTGTCACTGCTAGATTGGGCAATGACGATGATAATAATCGTCACGAAAATCAGTAGAATTGAGATAACCAGGAAGATTCCAAAGGAAATTCGGATCAGGTAAAAAATGACCGCCCAAATTTTTTGCCATAGGTCCTGCAATCTTAAGCTCAGATATTTTTTTCGCAGGATGTTTCGATAATTGCGAGGAAAAAGATAGGCGATGTCGCCGCTCTGAGAGACCTGGAGATGGGCACCCACATCAGAGGCCAGGGTCAGCAAGCCTGCCTGGGCTTCATTAATGTTGAGGCCAGATTGGGTAGCAACATCGCCAACCGTGACCCGATAGTCAAGCTGCTCAATCGTTTTGGCAATTTGCGGATTAATCATCACACCCTCGCAAGGTCGGGTTCTTCTCTTCCATTATGCAAGCTAAAGATGGGGTCAGGAGGAGTTAGCTTGGGAAGAGAGTCAATGGCCCGTTTCTGCACAGGGTGATCTAGGCTACCCCGCCTAACTGTAAAATCGCTTCATTTTGCCGGAGCTTGCGTAGTGCTCGCGCCTCTAACTGTCTGGCTCGTTCCCGAGAGGTGCCGATGGCTTCACCACACTGCTGAAGGGTTTTGCGCTCCCCATCGATCAGGCCAAAGCGCATCCGAATAATCAGGGCTTCCTTCGGCAGTAGGTTGTTAATGCTGTCTTCCAGGAGATCCTTCACGTTTTGATTGGAAATGGTTTCAAAGGTTGTGGCCTCTGGGCTGGGAATTAGCTCTATCAGCTCGGTGGATTCGCTTTTCCCGATGAGTTGATCGAGGGACATGCATTTTGACCTTGAAAATTGATGGCTCAGCTCCTCGAGTTTTTCCAGGGGGATATCCGCAAGATGGGCGAGCTCGCTCACCGATGGGCCGCGCCCTTCTGCTTGCATAAATTCACGCCGCACCTTCTTGAGCTTGCTGAGCTTTTCCCAGTTGTGGCTGGGCATGCGGATCAGTCGGGATTGACGAGCGATCGCTCGAGAGATGGATTGGCGAATCCACCAGTGGGCGTAAGTGGAGAATTTGTAGCCTTTCCGAAAATCAAATTTCTCCACGGCGCGGTTGAGCCCCATGGTTCCTTCCTGGATTAAATCTTCAAAGTCCAGCCCCCGCTTGAGGTATTTTTTGGCCACAAACACCACGAGCCGCAGGTTTGCCGCAATTAGTTTTTCCTTGGCTCGGCGACCGCGGGCCTGAATGTTAGGGGGCACGGGTTCACCGTGTTTGAGCCATTCCTGCACATGTCGCCCCAGCACAATCTCTTGCTCAGCGCTGAGCAAGGATACTCGACCAATGCGATTTAGATATTGCCCTGTCCCGTCTTTGTAGTCTGCCATGAAAATACCCCGACCAATTTTTGATGTGAGGGTAACCTATTTTTCGGAAATTGCAAAGAAATTTAGTTTTTCCTTCACATCCAGGGTAAAACTTCAGACTTTTGCCAGGGCAATACAGACTTACGCCAGGGCAATACAGTCGATTTCCACCTTGACATCCTTGGGGAGCCGAGCAACTTCTACACAAGCTCGGGCAGGTGCGGAGCTTTCTTCAAAGTACTGAGCGTAGACCTGATTGACTGCGGAAAAATCGGCCATATCCGCTAAGAAGACCGTCGTTTTAACCACCCTATCCCAGGAACTCCCGGCGGCGGTCAGCACGGCCCCCAGATTTTCCATCACCTGGCGGGTTTGGGCGCTGACATCTTCACCCCCCGTCAGGGTGCCTGTTTCTGGGTGAAGGGCAATTTGACCCGACACAAACAAAAAAGATCCCGAAGCCTTAATTGCCTGGGAATAGGGACCCACGGGTGCCGGTGCTTGGTGGGTAACAATGACTTGTCGATCTGCCATTCACTATTTCTCCGATTCATAGGGAAACCAGCTTGCCCGCCAGGCGGCCGCCGCTTGTGCAATCGTGAGCTTGCCCAATTTTTGCTGATAGGTCTGCTCCAGTTGAGTCAGCCTCTGCCACAGTTGCCGAATGGGGCGCCTGGCCTCTAGAAGGACAGAGTCGGCAAATTCTAGGTCTCCAATCTGTAAGTATAGGGCTGTCAGCGGACGAACAGGTTCCTCTTCATCTTCCTTCATGTCCACAATGGCCTTGAGGAGGAAGGGGGGATTGGTAATGGATCGTCCTGCCTCCTCTGCCTTGGCCGCAATCTCAAACAGCGCTTCTAGAGATTTGATTGCTAAAATGCCGTGTTGCTCTAGCAGCCGGTTCACTCGATAGGAGGTTTCCCGCAAAATTTGGGCCAGCGATCGCTCAAAGCGGAACAGGTGGTCCATGATTTCACTGGGTGGATCACCCTCGGGAGGGTTCTGCTCCAGAGTGCTTTGAAAAGCCTCCTGGAGGTTCTCCATCAGTCGAAGTCCCAGCCTTTGTAAATCCTGTTGCAGTGTCTGGCGTTGGCTCAGGGGAAGCTTTAAGAACTCCTGAGGGTGGCGTTCTGTACATAGCTCAAAACAAGTCTGGACCATAAACTTTTGAGCCGAAGTGCCCAGTTGTTTGACGTATTTTCCATAGTGTTCTACTAGCTCCTGATAAAGACTCGCCGCTTTTTGATTCAGCTGCGCGAGCTCTTTTTGCAGGAGTTCAGGATTGGAGACCATGGCGCTTGCGTCGATGTAGGGCGAATTACTCGGTGCTAATTCCTGGGAGGTAATGCCAATTTAAGCGGGGAGGGAAAAAGGCTGACCAGGCGGGAGTTCTTTGAGAGTTCGGCCTAGATACAGGGAAGCTAGAAAACTTCCTGTTGATCCGGTTTTTCTGACCAGGACCACAACTGAAAGCTTTCTAGTTCCCCAATCCCACTGAAGAGCGGGATTGGGGAAAATGCTCCCCCTACTTTTTGCGCTTGCCCGACTTTTTCCCTTTGCCTTTTCTGGACTCCTTTGGGGGTTTGACGGCTGCCGGTTTAGGTGCCTCGGTAGAGGGGGCTTGATCGGGCTCCTTTGTTTCGGGAGTGGCAGCTTGAGTGGCAGCGGCGGTTTGAGCGGCCACCTCCTCCGCTAAATTTGCTTCTTTTTTCTCAATTCCTTCGCCAAGCACATAGCGCTGGAATCGACGAATCTGAATGTTTTCGCCCAGCTTGGCAATGGACTGCTTAATCAACTCCTCAACGGTGATGCTTTGATCCTTAATAAATGGCTGGTAAAGCAAGCACATTTCCTTAACAATCTTGTCTACCTTCCCCTGAACGATTTTATCCTTTACATTGTCAGGTTTACCTTGAAGGGCATCGGACTCCAGGGCAATGGCACGTTCCTTCTCGACAATGTCGCTGGGAACTTCACTCATTTCAACATAGCTGACGTTTGGACAGGCCGCAATTTGCTTGGCAATATCCTGCACCAGCCCCTTAAACTCTTCGTTGCGCGCGACGAAGTCTGTTTCGCAATTGACCTCAACGATGACGCCAATTTGACCGCCAAAATGAATGTAGCTATCCACCAGGCCTTCCGCCGTTGCCCGGCCTGCTTTTTTCCCCGCGGAGGCTAAACCTTTCTTGCGAAGATATTCAATGGCTTTTTCTAAATCGCCATCATTTTCCTGGAGTGCTTTTTTGCAATCCATCATGCCTGCGCCGGTTTTTTCGCGCAGCTCCTTTACATCCTTAGCCGAAATACCTGCCATGATTGTTTTGCCTTTAATTCGCTAGTCTATCTAAGGTTAGTCAGTCCTGAAGGGGATCCCAGAATTGGGTTGCATCCCCTTCAGATTAGAGTCGATTACTCTTCTTCAGAATCCTCATCCTGAGCTTCGAAATCTTCGTCATCGATGAGGTCCGAAAATTCCGTTTCCAGATCGGATCTCTCGGTATCAACTTCTCCGTGTTTTCCTTCATAGATGGCATCTGCCAGCTTGCTAAGGATAAGCTTAATGGATCGAATGGCGTCGTCATTAGCGGGAATTGGCACATCTACTTGGTCGGGATCGCAATTGGTGTCCAAGAGCGACACAATCGGGAGACCGAGTTTTTGGCACTCTTGAACGGCGTTGTACTCTCGGCGAACATCCACAATTACGACAACGTCGGGAATTCGATTCATGTTTTTAATGCCGCCCAGATATTTCTGGAGCTTTTCCATTTCCCGACGCAGACGGGACGCTTCCTGTTTGGGAAGCAGATCAAAAACGCCACTGGCATAGCGCTTTTCTAAGTCCTTTAGCCGCTCTGCCCGCGTTTTAATGGTGGTCCAGTTGGTCAACATCCCACCGAGCCAGCGCTGGTTAACGTAGTAGCTACCGCAGCGAGAAGCTTCTTGAGCCACTAGCCCCGCTGCCTGGCGCTTAGTGCCTACAAATAAGAAACGTTTGCCCGATTCAGCTGCATCCCGCATAAATCGGTAGGCTTCCTCCATAAGCTGAGCCGTCTGCACCAGGTCAATGATGTGAACCCCGTTCCGCTCCGCAAAAATATAGGGGTCCATTTTGGGATTCCAGCGTCGGGCTTGGTGGCCGAAGTGGACTCCAGACTCTAACAGTTGAGCCAGACTAACAACAGGCATATCTATTTGCTCCTATTCGGGTTTATCCTCCATCTGAAATGTATTCCTGGGGACCAGATCAACCGCAGGGTCTAAGACACTGTCAGGGGTCTTACGCTCTGGCCAAGGAACACCCGAATGTTCAGATGTGTGATTTTTTACAACTTTACTAGGGTATCACAGCTCAGGCTAAATTTTGGGAATTGATTCTGTCCTTCTTTCCTACCTACCTACCTTTCTTTACCTATTGTTCTCCCTCTGACCTTTGGGCTAGAGAGGCAAACCTAATCTGCTCAAGAGAAAATTTGCTCCAGGGAAATGTGTCCTGGCCGCAGTAAATCCCAGGGGGAAGGTGAGTTTGGCTGCCCATTCCAGGCTATGACCGTGGAGGGGAGGCCTGGCCCTGGGGGCGGCCAATGCCCATGATCTAAGGTGAATACCTGCGGAAAGTGGGCCTCAATTAAGTCGGGTTGGGTCAAGGCCGATTGCCCAGATCGGTTAATGCTGGTGGTGGCTAGGGGACCGGTCTGCTGCAAGATGGCCTGGGCAAGGATCTGATCTGGCACCCGGATGCCAATGGTATCTGGGGTGTGGGGATGAACGGCTAGGGGAACTGCGGGGCTAGCGGGCAGAACCAGGGTCAGGGCGCCAGGCCAAAATTGCTGGGCAAGGGTTTGCCAGCAGCGTAAATCTGCGGGTGATCCCTGCACAAAGGGCCAGAGTTCAGCCGGACTTGCCGCCATTAAAATGAGGGGTTTTTCAGCGGATCGCTGTTTGGCCTGATAGATGTTGGAGGCGTGGTCGGGAAGAACCGCGAGGGCGGGAACGGTGTCGGTGGGAAAACTAATGAGTGACCCCGATCGCGCCAGGGCTACCAGGGCGGCCATAGAGAGTTGAGGCATGGGTCAAGGGGAATGAATGGCGTCCCATTGGGTGTAGTGGGCCACCGCCTGCACCAGAATCTCTTGAACTTGTTGGAGCGGCAGGCTGCCCACCTCGCCAGGTCCTTGGGAGGGCCGGGTTCTGATCGTGAGGCTCTGGCTATCGACTTCTTGGTCGCCAATGACCGCCATGATGGGAACCTTGTCCTTCTCAGCGTTTCGAATTTTCTTGCCCAGGCGATCGCCACTGGTATCAATTTCAACCCGGAGGTTGGCGTCGCGCAGTTGCGCCGCAGCCTGGGTGGCGTAGTCCATTTGAGCATTGGTCACGGTCAGAAGTCGCACCTGCACCGGGGCCAACCAGAGGGGAAAGTCTCCTGCATACTGCTCAATCAGGATGCCCACCAGGCGCTCTAGGGAACCAAAGGGAGCCCGGTGGATCATAATGGGGCGTCGGCGATCGCCATTATCGGCCATATATTCCAGCTCGAATCGTTCGGGCAAGTTGTAGTCCACCTGCACCGTGCCCAGCTGCCATTCGCGGTCCAAGACATCTTGGAAAATGAAATCCAGCTTGGGGCCGTAGAATGCAGCTTCGCCGATACCCTCAAAGTAGTCCATGCCAAGGGTTTCCACGGCACGACGGATGGCCCCTTCTGCCTTTTCCCAAGCCTCATCGGATCCGATATATTTATCCGAGCTGGGATCTCGAAAGCTCAGCCGCGCTCGAAAATTGTGCAGCTGCAGCTTTTCAAACACCGATAGGATTAAATCCACCACCTTGAGAAATTCATCATCTAGCTGATCTGGGGTGACAAAAAGATGGGAATCATCCACGGTAAACCCGCGGACCCGAGTCAGGCCTCCCAATTCCCCGGACTGTTCATAGCGGTAAACCGTGCCGAACTCGGCTAGGCGTAGGGGTAGATCTCGGTAGGATCGCAGCTCACTTTTATAAATTTGAATGTGAAATGGACAGTTCATGGGTTTCATGACAAACCCTTGCTCCGCCTGGCGATCGCGATCAGATTCACTCATCAGCGGAAACATATCCTCTTGATACTTCTGCCAATGACCGGAGGTTTTAAATAAATCCACCCGAGCGATGTGGGGGGTCACCACAGGGAGATAGCCGCGTTTGAGCTGTTCCTTTTTAAGAAAGTCTTCCAGGGTGCTGCGCAGGGTGGTGCCCTTGGGGGTCCACAAGGGGAGACCAGGCCCTACCAGATCGGAGAAGATAAACAGCCCAAGTTCTTTGCCGAGCTTGCGGTGATCACGTCGGAGGGCTTCCTCTTTTCTCCGCTTATATTCGGCTAACTGTTCCGGGGTTTCCCAGGCAGTGCCGTAAATTCTCTGCAGCTGCGCCTTTGTCTCATCGCCCCGCCAATAGGCCCCTGCTACTGTTTCCAGGGCAATGGCCTTGGGATTAATGTCGCCGGTGTTGTCCACATGGGGGCCAGCGCACAAATCCCACCAGTCTTCGCCCAGATGGTAGAGGGTAATGGGCTCCTTTAAATCAGCCAGGATTTCAAGCTTGTAGGGTTCATTGAGATCTTGAATGCGGCGTTTAGCCTCCTGACGCGTCACCTCTTCGCGAATCAGGGGCAGCTTTTTCTTGATGATCTTCACCATCTCCTTTTTGATGGCCTTAAGATCGCTGTCGGAAAAGGGCTGGGGACTGTCAAAGTCGTAGTAAAACCCGTTTTCAATCCAGGGACCGATGGTAACCTGTGTTCCCGGAAAGAGCGTTTGAACGGCCATGGCCATGATGTGGGAAGTGGTATGGCGAATTCGTTTGAGCTGCTCAGATTCACTGGTCTTCGGCAACTCTATTTTTTTAGCGAGTACGTTGTCGGGCGAGGCAGGCATTACAGAGTATGGAACTGACGCAAGGAGCTTCCCTATCTTATCGTTGCTATCGGCATCTGCGGCATATTTTGGACCCATTCCCAAAATATGCCGCTGATCCCAGGAAAGAGGGGCGGAGAGAGCCTGGGAGGACCTACCTTTGGAATGCTTCTCCCCTAAAGGGTGAAATTTTCTTCGAAGTCTTGGCGCGTCATGGGTTGCAGCACCTCTAGCCCCTCTCCTCCCAGGATCTCCAGGGCTTTTCCATTCACCGAGATCCACACCGGGGCTTGGGGATCGAGGGAAGAACTGGTGTAAATAATTTGTCCGAGGCGGCCTTGCATGGAGGCACTCCCACCCCCTTGGGTAAATTCTGGGCTGAGATCCACGTGAATGCCATCGGCGCGGACGGAGACCTGATTGAGTTTGGTGTTCTGCGGAATCGCACTGGAGACCTCAGCCTCCTCTGGGCCCTTGAGCAATTCCTGAAGCCCCCCTTTTAACTGTTCTTCGGGGCTGGCGCCTGATCCCCCTGAGAACGGACGGGCGCTCAAGGCCAGTTGTGAGTCCTGGCTGGTTAGCCAATAGATCTCAACTTGATCGTCGGTTTGGGGATCCTCTGAGGCTGGGGTGGAGTTGCCGGCGTTATTGGGTTCTAAGGAGGGCAGGGCAGGGGATGGGGAGTTGACCGGGGGAGAAACTTCCACGGAGGGATCTGGCGACAGTTCAGGGTTCTCTGCGAGGTCCCCTTCACAGGCCCCTAGGGGGATCAATAAAATAATTGCCAGCAAAAGCCAGAGTTTTTCCCTATGTCTGGTCAGAAAACTCTGCTGCATACGCGTCTAACTCCGATTCCAACAAACTTAAAAGTAATTTTGCCCCATTGAGGCCAGTGTCCCGGGGTCTCCAGCAGCGCACGGGATCGACCGGGTTGCAAGCGACTTAACTATAGCTCAGGGGACGCCCCCATCGCCGCGACAGTTCCAAAATTCTTCAATTAAAAAAGCCGCCCCTCTGGCGGCTTCTCTGGGGGACTGAACCTTCAGTGCAGTCTATATTCGTCTTCATAGTCGATGTCTTCTTCTGAATCATCTGCAAAATCATAGTCCTCTAGAACGGGAGCAAAGAAATAGGCCTGTTCTGCTTCGTAGAGGGAAATCCATCGTCCAGGCTCGCGCAGGGCTGCGGGCGGATCTTCATAGCGAGCATAAAACCAAGGTGGACTCGTAGGTTGGGTAATCACGGCCTTGACGCGATGGGGATCCAGGTTGGGAAAGTCTGAATCTCTGGGAACTTCTAGCCATACTTTTTGGCCAATGAGATCTTCGGGGGATAGCATCGGTTTACCTCGGTTTACGCTCTATTCATGGCTTTACTCAACCCATATATAAAATGAAGGGCCTATTCATATTTTAGTTCGTTATGTTTTTCTAATAAATCCTTCGTTCTGTAACGAGTTCTTTGCAGGGGGGCCTGGAACTCTTGGCCTTAACGATGGATTGGGCAATATCTTAATCAGGTTTGCACCTGTGGCGCAACCGGGAGGGGGGCTGGGGAGACTCAGGGAGCAACCCGCATCCCAGGGATGGGACACTATCCCTGAGATGCCTGATGGGAGAGGGGGAAGCAGGGGGACTGTTGGTTCAAAGGACTGATCGGTCCCCAGACTTTGGGTGTTTGTGTTAGGGATCTAAGAACCTTGAAGATTCTATGTTGCTATGACTTCATCCTTACGTCCCGCCCCTGACTCTCAATATTGGATCTGGCAGGGCCACTCTATCCATTATGTTCAGCAGGGACAAAAGGGACCCTGCTTGCTCTTGGTTCATGGTTTTGGAGCTTCCACTGACCACTGGCGTAAAAATATAGAGGTTTTATCCCGGTCCTGTCGGGTTTGGGCAATTGATCTATTGGGGTTTGGCCGTTCCCAAAAGCCCAGGGTTGGCTATACGGCCCAACTGTGGGTGGATCAGCTCCGCCAGTTTTGCCAGGAGATTGTTGGTGAGCCCATCTATGTGGTGGGCAATTCTCTGGGGGCCTATGTGGCCCTTTGCCTGGGCGTGGACCATGCGGATCAGGTGGAAGGCTTGGTCTTGATTAATTGCGCGGGTCCCTTTAAATCTGCGGCCGAGGCGATCCAATCGACCCGACAGCGATCGGTGCGGCGGCGGCTATTTCAGTTGCCGGGGGTCATTCCCCTAATGAGTTTCTTGGCGTTTCGCTACTTTCGGCGGCGATCGCAAATTCGCAAGACCCTACTGCGGGTCTATCGCGACCCGGCAGCCGTAACGGATCGGTTGGTGGAAGAAATTTATCAACCGGCCTTTGACCCCGGTGCCTTTGGCGTGTTTGCTTCGGTGTTCCAATCTCCGCCGGGACGAACCCTGGATGATCTGTTGGGGAGCCTATCGGTGCCGCTACTGCTGCTGTGGGGCACCGCCGATCCCTGGATGGATGTGGAGAAAGGCCGTAAATGTCAACGCCTCTATCCTCAGGCCGATTTGGAGCTGGTGGAGGCGGGCCACTGCCCCCACGATGAATGTCCTGATCAGGTGAACTCGGTGCTGCAGCAGTGGATTGTTCAGCAGGAGGCTCCCCCGGTCCCTCGAGAACCCACGGTTTCAGGACCGTTTACCTAGATCAGTTTCTCGAGCCCAAAAACCAGGGTTTGAAGTTCGATCACTTTCCGAATGGACAGCAGGACTCCGGGCATGTAACAGGCGCGATCGCTGGTGTCATGTCGCAGGGTGTAGATCTGGCCTGGAGCCCCAAAGAGCACTTCCTGGTGTGCGATCAGGCCCGGTAGCCGGACAGAATGCACGCGAATTTGCTCCCCGACCTTACTGCCGCGGGCACCGGGAAAATGCTCCTTTTCCTCCACCTGGGGGGGATTATAGGTTTTGCCAAGTTCGGAGAGCATTTGCGCTGTCTGGAGTGCGGTTCCACTGGGAGCATCCGCCTTTTGATTGTGATGTAGCTCAATGATTTCCACGTGGTCAAAATACTGAGACGCCTGAACCGCAGCCTGCTGAAGCAACACCATGCCGATGGAAAAGTTTGGAATAATCAAGCAGCCCACATCGGCTTTGTCGGCAAATTCAGCAAGGTCCTTGATCTGTTCCTCGGAAAGCCCCGTGGTTCCCACCACGGGCCTGACCCCGTAGGCGATCGCTGCACGAACATTGTGGTAGACCGAACTGGGATGGGTAAAGTCCACCATTACAGTCTGCCGATGGCTTTGGACCGCAGCGGCTAGGGTTGGCTCCAACTCTTGAGTGATGAACAGGTCCTGTTCCCCCATTCCCACCAGAGTTCCCACGTCAAGGCCCTGAACCTGCGGATTATGATCAATGGCAGCAAACAGCGTCATATCCTCTGCCTGCGTAACGGCCTTGACAACCTCCCGCCCCATTTTGCCGGCGGCTCCATTGACAATTACCGCGATGGTTGAGTCCTGTGTCATTGCATTTCAATCATCCTAAACTCTCCTCATCCTACGTGAATTTCTAAGTGTATTTGCTCTAGGGGGAATATGGCCTCGCTCCTTTGAATTTCTGCAACATTGCGCAGAATTGGCAATGAGGATGGCCCGTAAATGCCGTCGATGATCAGTGAAATAAGCCTTTTTTATGTGTCCCCTTGTGACATCCTGGATCGGGAGTGGGAACTTTACTATTGAGGAGGAAATTTCGTGGAAGAGCAAGTCCATCGATAATCAAGGACTGGTAAGCATTTCAGAGGGTTTTATTCTGTATCACCCATCAAAATATTCCCCATGGGAATGTGAAATTGCTTGCCACCCTGCTAAAAGTTCGATAGCTTATTCGAATGTAAAAAAGCGTAACTGTTTATTTGCATTTGTTAATTTACGAGGTGTTTTTCCCCTCGATGGAACAACGGAAGCTTTTTGAGGTTACATAGGGATGCGATTGACTGCCGTCAGCTGCAAGGCTTTTTAGCCCTTCTCCCCTGACCTCTCGTAAATCTGCTTTATTTTCTTGCCAGAAAAGTAAGATCTAGAGTATTTTTACTTAAAGCTTTTGCCCGGCCTCAGGCTTGGGTCATTACAGGCGGGAAACTGACTCGTTATTATCGATCGTCAATTGTTGTTCCGTGCATGTGAAGTAAAAGTCAGGAGGTCCTCATTGATACGAGAAATTCCGCAGAAGGTCAACGCTCAACCTAGCGTTGTTTGGCTAGGTCAGGGACTGACCCCTCTACGTCGAACTCGTGCGTCAGCTCTAGTGGGATGCTTGTTCGCAGCAGCATTAGGTTCAGTGGTTGCTCCTCAGCAACAGGCGAGTGCGAAGACTGTGCTTCGTGCCGAGCCAATCCAATCTTTAGACTCTCATCGTTTGGCTGATGTTCAGGACCAGTTAAACCTCTCACCTTCTTATCGGTCGCGTCTTGCCTCGGCCAAAAGTATTGCCAATGAACTCAAGCAGACTCGGATTGATAACTTCCACAAGTCGGCTCTTGCCCAATCCGGGGCTGTGGTTCATCAGGTCAGGGATGGCGAAACCTTAGCCTCGATTGCCGAAAAGTATGAGGTCTCCGTCCAGACGCTAGCCGATGCCAATCGGATGATGGACCCAGATTCCATCGTCAGTAAAGAAGCCATTATTGTCCCCACCACCCAGTCCCCTCCTGAAATTCGCAGCGCGCATTCGGCTCCGCTGCTCAACCCTCAGGTGGGAACACAGCCCCAAGGTGTTCTTCCACCTTCGGCCCTTGCCTCTGTGGATGATGGAGCTTCACAGCTCTTAGAGACAGATTTAACGGCAAGTTCTGAGGAGCCAGACCTTATTCTTGCTCGCGTGGCCGATGATCCAGCCTTGGGACTCCCCGATGGTGAGACGTCCCTCACTGCTGAGGACTCCTTGTCTCCTCAGCCCTCTGGAGTTTCTGATGAGTCGCAGATCCAGGTGGCCACCGTTCAGAATCTAGATCTAAAGGGAGACCAAGGTGATCTGCCCGCTGTTCAAAAGCCAGGTCTAGATTTGATTGACATTCCCGTCGCGACCCGTGGGCCCTTGCCCAAGCTGCCCGATCTGGATCTGCCCCCCTTGGTCTCCGACAACTACTTGCCCAGTGAATGGCAGTCTGGTACGGTTCGCTATATCTGGCCTGCCAAGGGGACCTTTACGTCCGGTTTTGGTTGGCGATGGGGGCGTATGCATCGCGGAATTGATATTGCGGCTCCGGTGGGTACGCCGATCACCGCTGCTGCTCCTGGGGTGATTACCTATTCCCAATATAATTCTGGTGGTTTTGGCAATCTAGTTGAAGTCACTCACCCCGATGGAAGCCTAACCCTTTACGCCCACAACAATCGTAATTTAGTGCGGGCGGGTCAATATGTTTCTCAAGGTCAGCAAATTGCTGAGATGGGCAGTACCGGTCGAAGCACTGGACCCCATCTACACTTTGAGTTACACCCAGCCGGCCAGGGTGCGGTTAATCCTGTGGCCCTATTAGGACGAGGTTAAGGCCTGGCTTTCGGGCTGGCTGGTTACCAGTTTTCTGGTGTAACGAGCCGAAAATCCAGAATCAGCACCTTGAAAAGGCAGAAGATTTTAATCTTCTGCCTTTTTTTGGGTGAATTTTCCCTGACTGGATGCTTTTGGGACTCTCTGCCCCGCGAGTCCTTAGCTGTAGGCCATTACCTGTATGACCGGACCACTGCGGGGCAGGGTGTCGGCTTGGAAGGTTAAACTGCTGCGTCCCGTGCGGTTGATGGTCCGACCACTCATTAACTCTAAAAACTTATCCACGGATTCGAGATCGCAAAGCTCTGGGTTGGCAGCAGCAGTGAGGTAATGCATGGGAATGACGACTTTGGGTTGAAGAGTGTCAATGGCTTGCTTGGCCTCCTCGGCCGTATAGGCTTTTTCGCTGCCGCCAACGGGAATAAATAACAGGTCCGGTTGGCCCATGAGAATTTTTTGCTCAATGCCAATTTCGGAGGCAATCCCACCCAGGTGCAAAATATTAATACCGGCTTGCT
The DNA here is from genome assembly GCF_000817775.3 of Lyngbya confervoides BDU141951. Classification (GTDB taxonomy): domain Bacteria; phylum Cyanobacteriota; class Cyanobacteriia; order Thermosynechococcales; family Thermosynechococcaceae; genus Lyngbya; species Lyngbya confervoides. The sequence goes on along the minus strand of NZ_JTHE03000022.1, from coordinate 10,358 downwards.
GCCATTTCCAGGCGACGTTGGTGCCGAAGCGATAGCCATTGTAGCGGTCGTGCAGGGTGCGGATGCCCTGGACGCTGAGACCATTGGGGCGATAGGTTCCCGGTTCAAATAGTAACTTGGGCTGTCCAGGCAGGTTCTCGATGGCCCCTTCATCTAGGAGTCGACTGCTGATGAAGACTAAATCTGCGGTCACATTTGGCGCGCGATAGTTTGCAGTGCATCCGGCCGGTTGAAAGGGATTAATGAGTATCCGATTGCCGCTGCCCCTCAGCAGAAAACAGCTGTGTCCTAGCCACTCCACCGTCAATGAGCCAGCCGACTGAGCTCTGGCGCTGATTTGGGGGACTAAAGCTGTGCTCAGGGCGGAAATGACGCTCAGTTGAGTGAGACGAAAAAATTTACGACGATGCATGCTGTTCTTGTACCTGATCTAAGAAATTCTGGAGAAGCTGTTTTCCGGAAGTTGTGAGAATGCTCTCTGGATGAAACTGGACGCCCTGGATCCAGGGGTAGTTCCGATGTTGAACGCCCATGATGGTGCCATCGGCGGTCCAAGCCGTGATTTCAAGTGTATCGGGGCAGGTTTGGGGATCAATCACCAGGCTGTGGTACCGAGTCGCTACAAAGGGATTCTGCAGATCTTTAAACACGCCGCTGCTGTTGTGAAAAATTTCCGACGTTTTACCATGCATGAGTTCTGGGGCTCGGATAATATCGCCTCCAAAAACTTCCCCGATGCTCTGATGCCCTAAGCAGACGCCAAGGATGGGAGTCTTAGGACCTAGATGCTGGATGAGTTGCATGGATATCCCCGCATCCTCGGGACGGCCCGGACCGGGTGAAATAATGATGGCATCTGGGTTAAGGGCTTTGACCTCCTCCAGATTGATTTTGTCGTTGCGATACACGTTTAAGTCTTTGGCGATGTCAACCGCTAGACCTAGTTCTCCGAGGTATTGAACCAGGTTGTAGGTGAAACTGTCGTAATTATCAACGACCAAAATCAAGGGTGTCACTCCTAAGTGGTTTTCAAGGATACTTTAATATATCAATCGGAACTCCCCGTCGAGGCATTCCTGGTATCGATCCGTTTTCCTCCGCCCTATGCGCTTGATTGAAGGATTGCTAATAGCTGCCATCATACTTTGTGGGGCAGCAGGAATTGATTGGCTATTGAGGTGGTGGCTGCAACGGCTGCGACGGCAGTATTTTAGCAGGATTCAAGGGAGCCCAACCCCACTTGGCTCAGGTCAGTCCGATGTGTCAAGACTTGATCTAGTGTTGAACATTGCTCTGGGTGGGATGCGATTGCTGCTGTGGATTTATGCTTTATTGGTTGGAATACGGCAGATTCCCCAGCTAGCTTCCTGGACCTCCGAAATAGAATCCTGGCTAAGCCAGATTCCCAGGCTGATTTATCGAGCCTTTAGTTTGGGCCTGATTGATTTTGGGGATGGCAATCGCATTACTTTGTTGACCCTGCTAACCGTGGTGGCGATCGCGGTGCTGATTTTTCTGGGGTCTAATCTGCTTGGGCGATGGCTTCGACAGAAAATCCTCAGCCGGACTCGGATTGAGCGTGGTTCCCAAGAAGCGATCTCGGCTCTGGTGTCCTACGGAATTGCAATTTTTAGCTTCATTATTCTGCTGCAATCGGTGGGTTTAAACCTTAGTTCGTTGACCGTGTTTGCTGGGGTGATTGGAATTGGGTTTGGTTTGGGGCTGCAGGAACTGGCAAAAAATTTCGTCAGCGGCTTAACCCTGCTATTTGAGCAGCAGCTGCGAGTGGGAGACTTTGTCCAGGTGGAGGACATTTTGGGAACGATTGAGGCCATCTCAATTCGATCCACGATTATTCGAACCCAAGATCGCCTTTATGTGGTTCTCCCAAACCATCGCTTTTTTGATAATAATGTGGTCAATTGGACCTATCGCTCACGCGAGAGTCGAATTCATCTTCCGGTGAATGTTGCCTACGGCACGGACACGATTTTAGTGACGGAAACCTTGCTCTCGGTGGCTCGAATGGAGCCGCGAGTCCTGTCTTTTCCCGCCCCGAAGGTCTGGTTTAAGAGTTTTGGGGAGAGTGCCTATGAATTTGAGCTGTTGGCTTGGATTAATCAGCCGCAAGAAGTTGACCCTATCAAAAGCGCCTTAAATTATTTAATTGAGCAGGAGTTCAAGCGGCGCAACATCGTGATTCCCTTTCCTCAACGGGAACTCTGGATTCGCAGGGAGTCGGCTATTTACACCGAATCCTTGCCAGAGGTGATGATGAGTGGCGCCCCGCTAACCTCCAAAAGTGTTGCCCCCTCGGTGGCGCCTCTGAACAAGCGGACGCTCAGATACCTCTTGCGTAATGTGAGCTATTTTCAGCATTGTTCCAATGCACAATTACTTTTACTCATTGAAGAGGGTTTTCGCCAGCTTTTTGAAGCTAGGCAGATCATCTGCCGTGAGAATGATCTGGGAGAGTGTTTTTATTTGATTTTGGCTGGACAGGTGGAGGTTTACTCGGAGAAACTGGGTCAGGTTTTAGCGACCCTGGGGCAAGGCGAGTTTTTTGGGGAGATTTCCTTGTTTACGGGCGTTCCTCGCTCAGCAACCGTGCGATCTTTAGAGGAAACGACTCTGTTTGTGGTGAATCGACTGGCGCTGCAGAAGCTATTGCAGGACTATCAAGAACTGGCTGAACATATCGCTCAGGCGCTCTCCCAGCGTCAGCAAGTGCTGGAGGAGTTAGGGTTGACCCAAACCTTCGGAACTCAGGAGTGCGAGCTGCCGCTGTTTAATATTCGGCAGCGGATTAAAACGCTTTTTGGTCTTTAGCCGGAGAGGATGATCTCAACCCATGATGTCTACACAAGTTCTCCATCTCAATCCCTATCAGGTGCATTATCGAGAATGGGGGCGGGGGCAACCGCTGTTGCTCCTCCACGGGTTTTTCGGCAGTGGTCAAAACTGGGAGGCTTTGGCGGGGTTGCTGGGGGATCAATTCCACTGTTTTGCGCCGGATCTGTTGGGGTTTGGCCAGTCTTCGAAACCCAGTTTAAAGTACACCGTTTGGCATCAGGTTGATTTTATTCGTGCCTTTGTCCAGGCCCTTGGATTGTCTCACTATTCTGTGGTGGGGCATTCCTATGGGGGTTGGACGGCGGCGGCCTGTGCCCTGCACATGAAGGATATTGCTCACTTGACGCTCATTGCTCCTGCTGGAATTCGAGATGATGAATTTGTGGGACGTTATCGCTATATGCGTCCGCTGCTCTGGCAATCGCCCTGGGTGGATTGGGGATTACGAGCCATTGCTCCGGTGGGGCGCTGGTTGGGACAGGCCGCAACGGTGGAAATGTTGCTGAAGGTGAGAACGGCTCTGACAGAACAGCCGGTGGCGCGATCTTTCCTGTGCGATCGCCTTCGACCTGAAGATGCCATTGACACCCTGGAAAAGGATCTGCACCACATCCAGGTTCCGGCTCTGGTGATTGCCGGGGGGGAAGATAAGGTGATTCCCCTTTGGCACTGTCAAACCTTTGCGGCCGGTATTGCCAAGGCGAAGTATCACCTGCTGCCCAAGGCTGGCCATGATCTGATTCAAACCCATGCAGCCGTCATTGCAGAGATTTTACTGGCGGACTGTGATCGAGCTGTTTTTTCGGAGGATTTGGCTGTGGAAGTGCCGCCGGAGGTTTGATCTGCTGAGTCTCAAGATTTTTACACTAGCCTTGGGGGGGCCTGGGAAAATGGTCTGGAGCGAAAAGGAGGTTTCCATGGTGTCCGAGGATGAAGCGCGACTGGCAAAATTGCGAGCCGCGGTCGAGGATTTGTGGTGGATGAGCGAAACCGATGCTCCCTTTGAGGTATGGGTCTGGGATGGAGTTCAGCCCTTTGAGGCTCAAAGTCTGAGGCAGCAGATGGGATATGCCCCCATGACTCCGATGCAGGTGATCTCCCTGGCGGATTTTTTTGCCCCGGTGCTGGTGCCTAAACCCTGGCATCGGCAGGCAGAGGGCCAGGTCCTGCAGCGCTATGAGCAGCTCTACAAGCTCCTGTTGCAAGTCTTGGATTCCGTCAAGGTCTATCGGATTGGGGACAGGCAGCTAGATGTGTATATTGTGGGGCGATCGCCAACGGGAACCTGGATGGGACTCCGAACGCAAGCTATCGAGACCTAGGGAATGATCGGCTCCGGTGCAGATTTTGGTTTAAGGATTGGAAATCGCTGGCGCTCTAGATTCTTCTGGAGTTTGGTGGGGATGCGAGAGAGCAGGTTGAGGCCGGTTGCAGCCTCAATTTGATCAACCGTGACCTGATAGTCTTGCCAGGGGCGATCGCGGATGCCTTGCGCATTGGGCATGTCTACGGCAATGAGGGTGGTTTGGGAATCAATCTGACGCGGGGTGACCGGCTGCTTGCCGTCCAGACTATTGACCCGAACAATGACTTTCCATAGACGGGCTGGCGGCACCAGCTTGCCCCCAGCCACCGCCGGACGCTCGCCGTATCCCCCTGCGAGAATATACAGGGACTGACCGGATTGTACCCAGGTGCGACAGTCTTTTTCTAGTTCTACCCAGGGACCTTGGTTATTATCGGGGGCCTGGGGCATGATATTTGTCATCAAAAAGGTGGATGAGTTGTCCTCAACGGTCCGAGTGCGATCGCTGGAAGGCACCCAATGACCACGGTCGTACCCTGTTCGTCGGTAATCACTGGGAAAGATCGGCGGCCAGTCCGGGGGAAGGCCGGGATCGGGCCGAAAGTCATTTTGCCGATCCACCTCCCCCAGCCAGGTTTGATTGAGTTGCCAACTGACCCAGCGGGCGCGCCCCAGTTTCTGGCTGTAGGCGAGGGCGTACTGAGGCTTAATCTGAAGATAATTGTCTGTCCTGCTGGCCCTGGGCTGGGCATGGGTGGGATTGCCTAAACTCAGATGCGTGCTGTGAGAGTCCCGCAATTGGCATCCCATTACGCTGCTTAAACTCAGCAGCAGCACCATCATCCCTGCAATTGATTGCCACCGTCTTAGGGTCCAGCTTGCCATCTCAATGAAAGAGCCGAGGAGGCAGAAATCTGTCCATATTTAAGCTCTATTTAAGCTGTCCCTATCTTACCGGCTTTGTGCTGCCACAGGCTGAATATCCAACCTAACTCTAATCTAAGGCATCCGATGCCGGCTCCGGTCCTAGCCATTGGGTCATGTAAGCGCCCAGAAATCCAAGCAAAAAACCGCCAATATTGCGCACTAGGGGAACCCAATCGCTGGTGCGGGTGACAACGGGGCCAATGCCAAAGGAAATAAATAACATTCCCCAGAGGGGCGAAAAAATTAAGGCCCATTGCCAGGCAAACACCTGGTCAGGCTTGCGAGGCCGACCGGCAAATCCACAGATAATGCCTCCGGCCAAGGAGGTGATGAGGGTGAAAATCCACTGCTCCTGCGGTAATCCTGGCACAACATTGCAGCCTCCCTTGGCTAGACATCCCTGCACGGCCCCCAAGGCCTGCAAAATGGATTGGTCTTCTCCTTCATCACGCACAAAATACTGGTTGCCAAATCGAGTTTGCAGCTCTACCCAGAAGGTGCGGGGAAGTAACTGGTAGACCTCTTCTCCCACACTGAAGTTCAAGATGTTGCCACCTCGCGCGTCGGCAACTAAGAGAACGCTCTTTTCGTCAAGCTGCCAATAGTCTTTTACGGCTCGACCGGGAGTTTCATCGCGCTGAGTGAGGACCCTCAGCTTCCATCCGGTTTCCCGCTCAAAGGTATTGATGGTGTCTTCGAGTTGTGCCGCTTGAGTCTTGGTGAGCGCCTTCGTTAGATCCAGGACTGGCGTTTGGAAATCTGGTAACAGTTCTGGATTGTCGAAGGCCTGGGCCAGTGAACCTGGAACCCAAAGAACCAAGCACAGTAACAGGGCCACCGTCACTTTCGCCAGAGCGTTAACACGAAGCTTCATAGGAGGTGCTCTTAACACTTGTTTACGTTTTCTCATCATACCGTACCTTTCTTCCTCATTTCCAAGGTTTGCCTGCTGTTTACAAGTTCTATCGAAATTCTTCGCAGTACACCAGCCACAACTAAACGCTTGGCTGGGGGTGTAGCGGAGCGCGACCACAGGGAGAAATCTATACAGTTTTGTTGTATGGCGTAGATACGCTAAATATGACCTGGGAATTCAAGTTAGAGCCGACTGCCGAGCAGATTTCAGAGATTGAGCACATTCTGGATCTGTGCCGCAATGTCTGGAACTTTGCGCTCCCGCAGCGCAAAGACTGGCTAAATTCTCGCAAGTTACCCGTGAATGCTTGTTCGATTCAGCAAGCGTTTATCTTGCCAGCAGATGCGCCCTTCCCGAATTACCACGTTCAGGCAAAGCGGTTGACTGCGGCCAAGGCTAACTTCCCTGCAAACTGGCTGAAGCTCCATAAGAAGATTGGGAGAGTCCATCAACGCATTGCCGATACTCGAAAAGACTGGCATTTCAAGCTGGCGCATCACCTCTGCGACGGTGCAGGGATGATTTCCGGGGAAGACTTGGACTTCCGGATTATGGCCAAAGGGATGCTGGGTCAGCATCCGTTGGATGCAGGATTAGGGCAGTTCATCCATCAAATCCTGCCTGGGGTGTGCTTCAAGCGAGAGGTGTATTACGGCAAGGTTGACCCAAGAGGGACGAGTCAGGACTGTCTTGATTGTGGTGCCGCAGTCAAAAAAAGACTTGAGCGTGAGAGTGCATCAGTGCCCTAGTTGTGGCTCAACTAAGCCGAGGGATGTTGCAGTAGCGTAAGTGATCTGTAGCCGTGGGCAACGGCAAATAGAAAATGCTTGTGGAGGGGATGGGGCGGGGACTGGGGTTCCTCAGCCTAGCGGTCACCGGTTGAAGCAGGCAATCTTTGGGGCGACCCCAGGAATCTCTCTCTGTACCTGAAAGTTCAACCTGAAAGCTCAGAGGGAGAGGATGTCAAGAACGGGTTGGCGATCGCAAGGTCAGCGCCACCCCAGGGCAAAACACTCCAGGAATAACGGACGGTTTTTTCTGCCTCTGTTTCCCGTTGAGGGGCACTCCATCCTAGGATGAGTCCAGGATTTTGTTTTTGGGGAAGGCCTGTGATGGAAATCAAGCTGATTCCAGTGTTATCCGACAACTATATTTTTCTTTTACACGACCCCCTGCGGCATGAAGCGGTGGTGATTGATCCAGCCCTGGCCGATCCGGTTTTGGTTCAGCTCTCGATCTGGGGAGCGCGGCTTACGGCAATTTGGAACACGCACCACCATGGGGACCACGTGGGGGGGAATCGGGACCTGATCCGCGCTTTTCCAGACCTGGTGGTTTACGGGAGTCAATACGATGTCACCTTGGGGCGGATTCCAGGGGGGACGGTGAGTCTAAAAGAGGGGGATCGCGTTGAATTTGCGAAGTGTTGCGCTGATGTGATGCATGTGCCGGGGCATACCCTGGGACACCTTGCCTATTATTTTCCCCCAGGGACAGCCTCCGCCCAGGGAGACTTGTTTTGTGGAGATACCCTCTTTGCCGGAGGCTGCGGACGACTCTTTGAGGGATCTGCGGCCCAGATGCTGATCGCCTTAAACCGCTTTCGCCACCTTCCCCCCCAAACTCGCCTTTGGTGTGCCCACGAATATACGTTGAATAACCTTCGATTTGCCCTAACCCTTGAGCCCGATCATCCGGCTCTCAATCATCGATTGGCGACCGTGCAGGCGCTGCGATCCGTTGGGAGCGCGACGATTCCCTCGACTCTGGATGTGGAATTGCAAACCAATCCTTTTTTGCGGTGGGATTCTCTGGCTTTGATGCAGGCGGTTCATTGCCAAGAACCCCTCGCCACCTTTGCCGAAATACGGCACCGGAAGGACCGATTTTAGGGTGGAGTTTGTCCGAAGTCCTGGAGGGAGGCTTCAAGGACGGGTGGGGCTTAACGGAGTTGATCTAGACCCACTGAGAAGGCGGCTAACCCCAACCCCACCAGATAGAATACCCCAACCACCTTGGTTTCCGGCCATCCTGATAATTCGTAGTGGTGATGGAGAGGCGCCATTTTCAACAGCCGTTGACCGACGCCGTTGCTATCTTTGGTCGCCTTATAAAACAGCACTTGGGCAATGACCGATACAGACTCGGCTAAGAACAAGCCGCTGAGGATCAGTAAGGCCCACAGATTATTAGAAGTCAGCCCCACAGCTGCCAGTCCAGCCCCCAGGGCGAGGGACCCGGTATCCCCCATGAAGACTCGGGCCGGGTTGTGGTTATGACTTAAGAAGCCGAGGCACCCTCCCCCTAGACAGGCGCAGAAAATTTGTAAATCGGGATCGGTGGGGGCCACTATCAGGGCAAGGCCTAAAAAGGCGATCGCGGCTGTCCCTGCGGCAAGGCCGTCCATTCCATCGGTCAAGTTCACCGCATTGGACTCCGCTGCCACCACGAAAATGGCAAGCAAGGCAAAGAAAATGCCTAGGGAAAGGGAAAGCCCAAAGGGCAGTTGAACCGTCGCGATCGCGGGTTGGCTCCACAACAACCAAGCCGTAAAGGCCCCCCCTGAGACAATCTCAATTCCCAAGCGGAGCTTCGCGGAAATCCCGCGATTGGACTTTTTGAGCAGGACCTGGAGATCATCTACCCAGCCGAGTCCTCCCAGGGTGAGGGTTAGCAGGCCGCTGGCGATAAGATTAGGGGTGACCTTTCCTACTCCCACAGCGCAAAGAACTATACTCATTCCCAAACCCACCGGAATAAAAAATACTCCGCCCATGGTGGGTGTTCCGGCCTTTTGCAGATGCTGCTGAGGACCATCCTCGCGAATCACCTGGCCTGCCTTTAACTGCTTTAATAGGGGAACCACCCATAGTCCCAAAATGGACGTGACCAGCGCAGTTACCACAAAGGGCAGCGTGATCGAAGTGAGGGGGGTCAAAAATCGTCCCGACAGCGCATCTGCTCCAACGGTGATGGCTAGCAGCCCAAGGCACAGGCCCACGTACAGTCCTTTTCCTGATATCAACGGTGCTTGCTCCGAAACCTGCATCTTTTAATTTGAAAACTTGAACGTACTCCGCTCTGAATATCTAAGGGTCAATCCTGCAAAGCAACGATCCTGCAAAGCAACGATGGATCACTCTCCCGGATCGTTGCCTTTAGATTGTTGCCGCAGGCTTGTACAAAAGAGGATTGAAATTACGCTTTCTCCCCCTCAAGTTTTCCATTCAGCTATGCATCGTCATCTTCATCAATGTAGTCATCGGAATCACCCATCAGGGCGTTGATTTCCTCAATTTCCTCCTCTTCCGTGTTCTTCGGTTCCACAACTTCCCGATCCATTAAGCGCCCGGTGCCCTCTAACCAAGTTAGGATAGACGCCTTAGTATTGGGTGGAATTACGGGAGCAAGTTCAGATAAGGCTTGCTGTCTTAATGATGGATTTTGCATAGCAGTGAAGTCTCAATCAGGGCCTTCTATTTTGAATGCGAACAAGCGAGCAAACCATTATACCAAAATTACTACGCCCTAGATTCTGCAGTCATCATCCTCCCCATTATCCCAGCGCGTTGCTCCTATCGCCCCAGGGCTAAGAGGTTGTGAAGTGATGTGAGACCAACGGTGTGTGCTCAGAAAGAGTCACGTCACTGTGCTGCTGGACTGGAATGTTTTGAGTCTTTTCCGTGCTGTGGTTTCACTGTGACGCTGCACGCAAGAGAGACAAAAAATACCAGTTCTAATATTTGGGTGGGAGGACGATGCCGACCTATAATTTTCCCTTGAAGGGTTGGGCGTCTGCCCACTGGTTATCTGAGGTAAATTTGTGTCAGAAGATGTCCGTCATATTCTTCGAATGCTCTCTGCGGGGGATATTCCCACGGGCTTAAGCTCGCTCGCCAAAAGAGCTACAAGCAAGCTTGAATATCAGTTGCAAATTGAGGCGCTGCTGAGCGCTGCCCATCAACAGCTGAAAGGTGAGCAGCATGAATTTGTGGTGTCCTTACTGACTCGTTTACAGTCCTTGGGGCAGAGTTCCCATCCGGACTCGGCAATGTATGCCGCGGAGGAAGATCTCTACCGGCAACTCGATCTGTGGAGCCAAGCCGAAGAGGTTCCTAATCGCTGGCAGGTTGCGCGTCGCATCATTGAAATTGCACGACACCATGGCGTCAACGCCAAAGATCTAAATCGGCATTCCCAGGGACTGATTGGCGAGTGCTAAGCAACTGTCATTCTCATTCACTCTCATTCTCGCACCGCAATCCCAGCGGTTAAGGTTTCATTTCAAAAGAATAAGAGAGATGCGGGAATGAGGAGAGAGGTTAGCGAAATCACGAAGAGGTCGTTGAGGATGAG
>NZ_JTHE03000021.1 GCF_000817775.3 Lyngbya confervoides BDU141951 | reverse complement strand
CACAATGTCGTGGATGCTCTCATTGCTCTATTTTCTGGAAGCCCCAAACCTTTCTTACTTCAGCCTGAGTAGTTACCTTTCACCATTAAATCCTAGGAAAAATATGTCATACCAGGCATCTCGAGAACTCGTGGTCATAGTCAAGCCTGAGATTCACCTGCGGGCTCACCCAGAAACTTTGACCTCCAGAAACGCCTCCGATGTTTCATCCCTCAACAACCTACTCAGCTCGGAGCATATTGTCTTAGAACCCTTATTCGGGCTTTCCGAAGATCGACTGATCGAGCGATCGCGATCCCCACGGGAATCCTTTGCCCCGGTCGATGATCTTTCAACCTATTATCGGGTCAAGGCCGACGATGATCAGTTGGATCGTTTAGCGGAACTGCTTCGGGCAGAGGCCGGTATCGAAACCGCCTATGTTAAGCCTGCTGCTGAGCTAGCCGATGTCATCAATCCCATGAAGGCCTCTCGCGCCGCCATACCGCGAATCACCCCACAATTTCGTAGCCGTCAGGCCTATCTAGATGCTCCACCCGCGGGTATTAATGCCGAGTATGCGTGGGGGTTGCCAGGCGGAAACGGCAATAATGTTCAGATTATTGACATTGAGGGGGCATGGCGATTTTCCCATGAGGATTTACTCCAAAATCAAGGGGGAGTCGTCGGCGGAACTCCAATTGACGATATAGACTGGCGTAATCATGGAACGGCCGTAATCGGAGAGTTCAGCGGGGACCAAAATAATTTTGGCATTGTGGGAATATGTCCAGGGGCTAGAGTTTCAGCTATTTCCTTTGATGGTATCGGAACCGCTAACGCAATTCGTCAAGCGGCAGATCGGTTACAACCGGGGGATGTAATTTTGATCGAGCTGCACCGTGCTGGGCCGCGCTTTGATTTCCAAGGACGCTTAGATCAACGCGGTTACATTGCCATCGAATGGTGGCCCGATGATTTTGCGGCAATCCGCTATGCCACGAACCGAGGGGTAATTGTGGTTGAAGCAGCTGGTAACGGTGCCGAAAATTTAGATGACGGGTTGTACGAGACGAACCCCGGTTGGTTTGGCCCACAGTGGCGCAATCCCTTTAACTTGGCCAATCTCCAATCTGGTGCCGTAGTGGTTGGTGCCGGTGCGCCACCGCCGGGAACCCATGGCCGGAATCATGGAGCAGATCGATCCCGCTTAGATTTTTCCAACTATGGCAGTCGCCTTGATGCTCAAGCCTGGGGACGAGAGGTCACCACTTGTGGCTATGGCGATCTCCAGGGAGGATCTGATGAAGATCTCTGGTATACCGACGAATTCAGCGGAACTTCGAGCGCTTCACCGATTGTCGTGGGAGCGATCGCCTGTATTCAAGGAATCTTAAGAGCTCAGGGGAACCCCCCGCTCACTCCCCTTCAAGCTCAGCAAGCGCTTCGCAATACGGGATCGCCTCAACAGGATCAGCCCGGACGACCTAGAAGTCAGCGCATCGGGAACCGGCCTGACATTAGAGCCATGCTGGCCCGGGCAGGACAGACTTCATCGGGGATCATCTATGCCGTTAATCTGGCAGGCGATTTATTATTCTACCGTGACGAAAATCAAGACGGAACGGGCGATGTCAGAAACCCTCAGAGGATTGGTCGCGGCGGCTGGACAAACTTTGAGTTCTTGTTTTCTGGCGGCAACGGGATCATTTATGCTGTGAGTCCTGCAGGTGACTTATGGTTCTATCGTGATCGAAATCAAGACGGAACGGGCGATGTCAGGAATCCGCAGAGGATTGGTCGCGGCGGCTGGACAAATTTTAGGTTTTTGTTCTCGGGCGGCGAGGGGATCATCTATGGGGTTAGTCCCTCTGGCAACCTGCTCTTTTACCGAGATTCCAACCAAGATGGCAGCGGCGACGTATCAAATCCAAGCATTGTTGGGCATGGTGGTTGGGCGAATTTTGAGTTTCTGTTCTCGGGCGGGAATGGCATTATTTACGCCGTGAACCCAGCCGGAGACCTGCTGTTCTATCGAGATAAAAACCGGGATGGAACTGGCGATCTCAAAAATCCGAAGGTCATTGGTCGTGGCGGATGGAACCGGTTTCGATTTCTGTTCTCAGGTGGAAATGGCCTTATTTATGCCGTGAATTCAAGCGGAGATCTCTTATTTTACCGAGATAAGAATCAAGACGGAACCGGTGATGTCGCGAATCCGAAAGTTATTGGTCGTGGCGGCTGGAATCAATTTACCAATCTCTTCGCAGGTTAGTCAGGGTGTTCCGGGCTCTGAACCACCAACGCAGAGCAATGCAGAACAAAACCCTAACGGGTTGAACTAACCCAATGGGTTGGACAACAAAATCTTGATCGTCGCAGCTCATGGTTTAAAGTCGCAACAATTCACTGTATGTTGGGTTTGAGTTAACCTGAGTTAAAGGATCTCCCGGATCACCCGGCGCAGGTTAATTCAAACCCAATTTTAGCTACTGGCACTGCAATGACGACGGATTTCAATGACTCGAACAATACTCCATCTGCTCACGCCTCATAGTCAAGATCTTGGTGGATTCCAAGCTCGGCGGTGCTTGCCCCATGCGGCGCTAAAGATGGTGGGTCCTTTCATCTTTTTTGATCATATAGGACCTGCCACATTTCCCCCAGGAAAAGGGGTTGATGTTCGCCCTCACCCTCATATCAACCTGGCAACCGTGACCTATTTATTTGATGGGGCGCTGATGCATCGCGATAGTTTGGGATCAGTGCAGAAGATCCTGCCGGGAGCCGTGAACTGGATGACGGCTGGGCGCGGCATTGTTCACTCAGAGCGATCGCCCCTGGACACTCGCGCTCAGAGGACGACTCTCCATGCCATTCAGACCTGGGTCGCCTTGCCTGAGGAGCATGAAGAAACCGAACCGACGTTTCGCCATTACTCCGCAGAGATGTTGCCGCAATGGATTGCGGAGGGTGCCACGATCAAATTAATTGCGGGGCAGGTTGGGGAGTATCGATCTCCCGTTCACACCTTTTCCCCGATGGTGTACCTGGAGGTGCAGCTTATGTCAGGCGGCAGCTATAGAATTCCAGCAGATTATTCAGAGCGAGCGATCTATAGTGTGACAGCAGGATTAAGGGTGGAGGGTGAGCCGTTAGACCAGCATCGGCTGGCTGTCTTAGCACCTGGTAAGTCTGTGAACATTAGCGCAGATCAAGAGGCTCGCTGTGTTGTGATTGGGGGAGAAGGGGTTGGCCCTCGCATTAAATGGTGGAATTTTGTCTCCAGTCGCCCAGAGCGCATCGAGCAGGCTAAGCGAGATTGGCAGCAGCAGCGGTTTGAGTCAGTTCCTGAGGAAGAGGAGTTTATTCCGCTGCCCGAAGACGGATAACCACATAGGACGCCCGAAGCCTAAAAAACGAAGTGCTTGAGTTCCCTAACTCCTAAATTACCCGCTATGCTGATCCAGAGGTGCTAGGGCTTAAAGGTTTTACCCGTGATTAACCTGGATTCTGTGGGACTGAATGGAAGCGTGCTGGTCAGGGTTGTTCGTCTAGGTTTGGGAGTGTGTCTGCTGGTGAGCAGCGGTCTTCTTGTGGAAACCCCTGGGGTGTTTGCTCAATCCAGGGTGCAAATGAGCCAGCTCCCAGCCCTGGATTATCTTATTAGAGCAGAACAGCGCCTCACTCAAGGGGATTATCAGGGCGCGATCGCAGACCTCAATCGGGTAATTCAGATTGACTCAATGTTTGCACCAGCCTACATATTTCGAGGGGCGGCAAAAGTCAACCTAAGAGACTACCCGAGTGCGATCGCCGACTTCAATCAGGCGATTCAGCTTGATCCAACCCTGGCCCTAGCCTATGTAGGTCGAGGAGAGGCAAAAGCCAACCTGGGGGATTATCCGAGTGCGATCGCCGACTTTAATCAGGCGATTCAGCTTGATCCAACCCTGGCCCTGGCCTATGTAGGTCGAGGGGTGACAAAAGCTAACCTAGGAGACTACCCAGGGGCGATCGCAGAGCTCAATCAGGCGATTCAGCTTGACCCAACCCTTGCAACTGCCTATGCCAATCGCAGCGAAGGGTATACCCTCCTGAAAAAAGGGTCAGAGGCTCTCCAAGATGCAGAACAGGCAATTCGCCTAGACCCCAAGCTCCACTATGGTTATGTGGCACGAGGGGCGGCGCGCATCGAAACAGGAGACTTTGCGGGAGCGCAGGCTGACTTTGATCACGCCCTGCGTCTAGCGCCCAAGGAAGGATTTGCCTACTACTGGCGGGGACTGTTGGCCCTCAAGCAGGGACAATATCAGCAGGCGATCGCGGATTATGACCAGGCCCTTCGCTTAACGCCCGCAGTTGCTGGTTACGAAAACTATAGCCTGACAGCGCGTCGTCTATGGGAGGGCAAAACCGCCACCCAACCCTCTGCGCCGCCCCCTAGAACCTCAGACCCAACATCCGTTTCACCCACACCCCCGGATCCCCGCCTCTCCAGCAGCGACTCTGCCAATGTCTACCAGATTGCCGGATCCACAACGGTCCTGATCAGTGGCCAGCATCCCGGTTCCGGCGTGATTGTTTCCCGGATTGAGAACACCTACTATTTACTCACCGCCAGACATGTGGTGGAAACCCCAGACGAATATCGAATTATCACAGAAAATGGCAACAGCTATCCGGTGGACTATGCCCGAGTCATCAAGCTGATCGGAAGCGATCTGGCCGTGATCCCCTTTTCCAGTAACAAAACCCTACCCATCGCTCAACTGGGCAACTCCAAGGGAGTCAGCCAGGGCGATGCTATTTTCATTTCCGGCTGGCCAGCCGTAGACGAAGCCATCACTCAGCCCTCCCATCTGGTCACACGGGGCGAAATCGTGGGGGTTCGATCCGGGAATAGAGATGGCTACGAGCTGCTGTACGATAACTCCACTGGCCCCGGCATGAGCGGCGGCCCCATTTTTAACCGGCAGGGACAAATCATTGGCATCCATGGGCGCGCAGCGGGCAACCCGTTTTCCGGTAAGGTGGGGATTAATCTGGGCATCCCCATCCATCTGTTTTTGCAGCAGGCTCCCCAAGTTGGCCTCAATATCCAACAACTGAGGCTACAGCCAAACTAAGCCTGATTCTAATTTAGTTTGTGTTTCTTCATGAACGGCCTCCCTCCCTTGCTCTTCCCCTATCCTAGAGGTAGACATTATGGAAAACGCTTAGCCCGCCGAACTATTTGTTTTTCCAAATCGCCAGTGATGCACGATACCGTAATTGGCTTATTCATCAATCGATTCGAGTTCGGATTAGATGTTTAGTGATGTTTCCACATATCTAGAACACTACCCTAAACTCATCCCCGCAATCGCCATCAACACTCTGGGCGCTTGCGTCATTCTCATCGGGGCGAATCTGCCTCATCGGACTGCGGCGATCGCTACAGTATCCGTTGGTTACAGTATTTCAGTGATCGCATCCAGGTAGGGTTGGAGTCGGGCTTTTTGTTCTGGGGTCATTTGCACTACCAAGTGGGTTGGTAGTACTATCCTCGGCTGATCCCCTGATTTCTGCAAACCTGACATGCTCCCAATCAAAAGCTGCCTAAAAAAAGAAGTTAGACACTGCAATAGTGTCTAGGGCAGGCAAGCTACCAGAGTATCCTGTGATGTTGACAATCGTATCGCTTCCACTTTGAAAACCGACTACTCCATCATCAATGATTAGGTAAGTCCCCGCGATCGCCCCTAGGGGAGAACCCGCTGGAGCGATCGCTGGAACCAATGCCGAATCTCTCTTTCACGAGGTGCAGTTCTATGGGTTTTAAGTCGCATCCCGTCAATTTTGAAGATCAACTCAGCGCCCTAATCGGGCTGGTGATTGGCCTAGTTTTCATCGGGGCGGGGGGCTGGGTCCAGCAGCGCAATCTACTGGAGCAGACCCACTGGGTCGAAGCCCAGGGGACAATTGTGGAGACGGTAAGTCGGCGAGAGCGCGATGGGGACTCGGAAGAGACCACCTATGCCCCGGTGATTGAATTTGAGGTGAATGGCGATCCGGCTCGTTTTATTGGAAAGTATGAGTCCTATCGGTTGAGTCGGGGCAATCAGATGTTAATTCGCTATGACCCCACTCAGCCGGAAAAGACGGCACGGGTTATTGAGCCCTTGGAAGGGGCTGTCCCCTGGACAATTTTGGGACTGGGAGGACTGGTGATAGTGTCTAGTTTGTGGAAGGTCATTCCGGTTCGCTGGTCGGGGTAATCCGGGGAGTAGCGGCTAAGTTGAGTGGGGATTGACCGCGAGGGGAACAAACACCTACTTGGCCTGTGGATTGGAGAAGCCGAAGCAGAGAGCGCTAAGTTTTGGCTCAAGGTGCTCACTGAGTTGAAGACCAGAGGACTCAAAGATAGAGAGTGTTCTGAATTTTGTGTAAAGGTTCTTTCGCTAGATGGAAAAGCGTTCTGGAAACAGAATCTATGTACAGGATAAAACCTCTGGAACCTTTGTTGAATCTTGATTACAGACACATCTCAGTAATTCCAGCGCCTCGCGTAGCTTATAGGTTACCGTTGAACTGTTGAGGAAGATTTGTCGCAACGTATCAAAGCCACAGCGAAACAGACTTTTCTCCGGGCGACCATGCTTTTTGAGCTTCAATGGCTCAGCGTTGACTTGTACCTGCCCCATCAATACTGACCACGATAAGGCAATCGTCAGCAAAGCCATCAGCTTCTTGAGTCTCTCTGCTTCAGTCATATGGGGGTAGTCCTAAACCTGTAAGGATGCATTGTAATGATGGATGAAGTACCAGATAGCGCCAATATGGTTCTCCAGCTT
>NZ_JTHE03000020.1 GCF_000817775.3 Lyngbya confervoides BDU141951 | reverse complement strand
TGTTTTTTACGAGGCATAAGGGAATCTCCTTTGTTAACTGGATTCTACTTCCCTTACACAAAATTCTGATCAGTCTCTCGAAGACGAACGCCCCTGGTCAAAAGTTCTCGTTCCTCCAATGTCTGAATGCGCTTAAATCCCCGCGAGCTGTTGTAATTTTAGAACGGGGTCCGTAATGCTAATGGTTGAGTTTGTTACGACTTCTTCCTCCCCCTCGGCACAATCGTAAACTACATACGTCCAAATTCCGGGATTCCCTTCTTCCGCACTTTCTGCTTCATAGAAGGTAATGGTTCCATCGTCCTCACATTCAAAGTAAGCAGAATAGACGTCTTCCCATTCGCAGTCTGAATCTTCAAGGGTCTCTCTGATGCTTGCCAGAACCCCAGCAATATGATGAGGCTGAGATTCAATCTGAACCAGACGTTCTTCTTCCCAAACGAAGTTGTGTAATTCAAGTGTCATGACGATAAAATCCCACTTAAGAAATAAAAATTCTTGAATATAAAAGGATGACCCTGAAAAAGACCGGCTCATCCTTTTATATCAAGAAATCGTGTTATTTACACTCTCTAACCCCACTCATTTGTCCTACGCCTGGCGAATCAGCTTGCAAAAGGTGTTGACTAGCTCAATGTCGGACAGCGTTTGACAATAGGTGGAGGCGAGGGTGGGGCTCCCCACCACAATTGAGAGACATTGCGCCCTGGAGATCGCCACATTTAAGCGATTGCGATTCAAGAGAAAATCTAAGCCTCTGGGAACGCATTCGCTACTGCTGGCGCACATGGACAGAATCAAGATCGGGGCCTCCTGACCTTGAAACTTATCCACGGTTCCGATCCGAGCGCGATCGCCCAAGGCAGCTTTGAGATGGCTAACCTGAAGATTGTAGGGTGCAATCACCAAAATATCCTGGGCCGTAATGTCCCCCCGTCGGTCGCCCCGCTGACTCACAAAGGGCTGACCGGTCAACGCCTCAACCAAGCGGTCAATCTGTTGAATTTCCTCAGGGCTGTGCTGAGAATTCCCCTCATGACGAACGGGGAGAAAACAAATGCCATGGGGTTGCTGGACCCCCTTGGTTGTGCCCAGTGCGAGACCATGGGTTCTGGTTTGGGGGTGATGCCGCAGGCGATTTTCATAGACCGCCTCAGAAATGAACCGGCAGATAGACGGGTGCATCCGATAACTGGTGTCCAGAAACATGCCCTGGTCTGGGGAAATGGTGGCTTGCCCATGCAGGTAATAGCCGAGGGCGGATTGGCCGCTGTCTCCGGGATGCGTGGCTTGAATGGGTTGTTCGAGCTGCATCGGGTCGCCCATCAACACGAGGTTCGACGCGCACCGAGCGTTCGCCACCAGATTGGCCAAGGACATTTGCCCGGCCTCATCCACAAACAGATAGTCCCATTGGTCCGCCATCTCCGCCTTACAGAGCTGAAAGGCAGTGGCCCCAAACACGGAATAGTCAGATAACTGAACGCCTTTCATGGTGGATTTCCAGGTGAGTCCAGCCTCAACCAGGCGATCGTCTTTCTCCCCGCCATATTTGAGTCCCTTCCTGGCGATCCCTTGCTCGTGGCAGGTTTGGGCAACGCGCAACATCAAATTGGCGATGGCCTGATGGCTGGTGGCGGAAATCGCCACCGTCTTTCCCTGAGCGACCAGATGGGCAATCACCTGAGCAGCGGTGTAGGTCTTGCCACTGCCGGGTGGGCCTTGGATACAGAGCAAACTCTGATCCAGGTGGGCGATCGCCTGGATACAGCGGGTCAATAACTCCTGTCCGTCGGGAATCCCGGCAGGGTGAGCGGGCTGCCGAAATCGAGGGGGACGGCGATGGAGGAGATCCTCAAGTGCTGGGGGCAACTTCCTTGAGGAATGCCACTGCTGCACAATCTCAAAAATGGCTTGGGCTAAGGCCTCTGTGGGCACAAAGTTGGCATCCATCAGACTGGTGTGCTGGGGAGGCTCCCAATCCGGATGGTGTTGTCGGATGTCGGCCAAGCGGTTGTCTGAAATTGAAATAGAAGCGACGCCCTGCTCTGGATCCAACCCCTCAAGCTTGCAGGATTTTTGCACCTCCTCGGGTGCAAACCAGCAGAGACTCCCCGGTCGGAGGCGGAGATCCTGATTCGGATTGAACTGGTAGTCGTAGGTCCAAGAGCGACTTTTGGGCTTGAATCTGTAGGGCGGGGTTGGGGTGCGGGTCAGTCCGGCAATACAGTCGGGTTCGTCCATCAGGTCGGCGGCTTCGGCCTGCAACCAGGTAAAGCGTTGCCACCAAAAAGGCTTGGCTTCCCGACGATGAAATTGCAGCAGGTGGGCTAACAAAGTTTGGATTTG
Source organism: Lyngbya confervoides BDU141951 (assembly GCF_000817775.3). Classification (GTDB taxonomy): domain Bacteria; phylum Cyanobacteriota; class Cyanobacteriia; order Thermosynechococcales; family Thermosynechococcaceae; genus Lyngbya; species Lyngbya confervoides. The sequence goes on along the minus strand of NZ_JTHE03000020.1, from coordinate 4,558 downwards.
GGCTTTGCTTTCATCTGCGATCGCTTCAGTTTCCGTCAATAACTGTTCTGCCAGCTGTGCCACGGGGTCTTGGGGGTCGGTGGTCAACTCAGCTTGTGGGTCCTCTACGGGTTTAGGGTGATAGGCAATCCCGGACTCCTGCTGCAATTGCCGCAACCATTGGGTCAATTCACGGGTGGATTCACAATCGGCTTGGTTATAGTCCCGAATATCCTTCAGGATTTGAGAGGTCTCGTAGGTGTCGCCGTCCTGCCGTTGTAACCATTGAAAATACTGAATCACAGAATCAGCCGCAGTTTTAACCGATTCATCCCGCTTGCGGCCATAGAGGGGTTCAAGGTATTTGATGGAGTAGCTACTGGTTCCTACCCACAAACTTTGCCGCACAATTTGGTAGAGGTCGATGAAGACCCCAGCCCGGAGTAAATCATCCAGCTGAGTTTCTCGGGTAGCATGGCGCTGCATCAGGCGCTTCAGGGCGGTGACTTCATAGGGGGCATAGTGATAGACATGCATGGCAGGGTCATCCTGCCAGCGCTGACAAATCCAGTCGATAAATCCTGCAAAGGCGGCTTTTTCCAGGGCTGAATCATGCGCCCACCAGTCTTTGAACAGTAAGGTGCCCTTGTGCTCAAACACGGCCCCAAATAGGTATTCCAATCCCCCTTTGACGAGGGGATAACCTTCCATATCGAAATAGACATCCAATGAACTTGCGGGTGGAAGCAAACCCAGACCTTTGCGGGGATTGGAGGGAGCTGTGGGACGCAAACAGTAAGCGACTTGGGCCGAGGAAAGGGTCTGTTTTTGCAACTTTGCTTGGATCACTAAGCGCTGATAAATGGCGTGATCCAGTTTGGGGATGTGGGCTTGGGGATCCGCCTCTGCGAGCTGCTGCACGGTGGTGATTCCAGCTGCTTCCAAGCGACGGATCTGGCTCCGGGTAATATTGGCCACTTGGCAGAGGTGATCCGACTGTTGCAGGATTTGGTCGGCGATCGCCTGCCAGCAACCATGATGGCCCACGACCGGAATGGGGCGCTGCTGGGGGTCAAAGGCCGCCATCCTCGTCAGAAAATCTTGGCGAACTTGGTAAAAGTAGTAAATATACTGCTCGGTGGGGAAGGAGGTTTGGGTGCCATCGCCCAGCAGCAGGCGAAATTCACTCGGGCGTTTGCCTTGAATGTGCTCCAGCAAGTCTACGTAGCAGCAGGATTGCAAGACAAAATCTGGGTTCGGCTGGAGGGCCAGTTTGCACTCTAGGGGGAGATAGCTCCATTCACCCAGGTCTGAAGGTTCATCCACCCGCACGAGAAAATCAGCATAGCCAAGGAAATCACCGGCTTCCAAGGCGGCTTGATAAATCCAGGCTCGACCAGCCTGCATGGCCGATTGGGTGGCGCTAAAGCCACCGCGATGGTCAATACGGCAAACCTCAATGCCTTGATCTAGAAGAGATTGAAGGAAATTTTGCTCGTGCTCCCGGCCCAATTGCAACAGGGACTGAAGCATTTCGTCCGGGGCCTCTTTCTTGGGGGCCGCCTTGGGGTTTTCTAGGCTGAATCGATCCATCCAACAGGCAAACTCACTATTGACGAACTGAATCAGGTCGTGGGGGGAATAGACCAGACGGTTCGACTTATGCTGCATGGACGGATTTTCTCCACTCAAGGATTAAATAAGATTATTTAGGATTAAACTACCCGAAATAAGCTAGAAATTTCAGCCTGGGTCATCAAATCTAATCCAGTCAGCGAATTCTGAGAAAATGATACAGTTTGTTGGTAAGTATTGCTCATCCTAACCTTCGAGTCCTAGGGTAAATACAGTCGTCCTTAATTTCTGCGATATGCCAAAAGTCCGTAAAGCAACAACTCGAAATAATGAGTCATTAGAGCAAAAGCTCTGGAAAGCAGCGGATAAGTTACGGAAAAACATTGATGCAGCGGAATATAAGCATATTGTTCTGGGGCTGATCTTCCTCAAATATATTTCCGATGCCTTTGAAGACCTGCACGACCGATTGATGGCAGGGGAGGGAGAATACGAGGGAGCCGATCCGGAAGACCCCGATGAGTACAAGGCAGAGAATGTGTTTTTTGTACCTGCGGAGGCGCGGTGGTCAGCTTTGCAAGCTCAGGCGAAGCAGCCGGATATCGGTCAGCGGGTGGATGAGGCGATGGAGGCGATCGAGCGAGAGAATCCGAAATTGCTCAAGGGGATTTTGCCGAAGGTGTTTGGTCAGCAGAAGCTTGATCCAACGGCTTTAGGAGGTCTGATTGACATGATCGGGAGTGTGAATCTGGCTCAGGGCAAGTCTGAGAAAGCAGAAGACAGTCAAGCCGAAGGTGGGGAAGCCCATCGACAGCAAGATCTTTTAGGCCAGGTGTATGAATATTTCTTGGGTCAATTTGCGCTGGCGGAAGGAAAAAAGGGGGGGCCAATTCTACACCCCTGAAAGTGTGGTCCGCGTTTTGGTTGAAATGTTGGAACCCTATCATGGACGAGTATTTGACCCCTGTTGTGGGTCGGGGGGGATGTTTGTCCAAAGTGAGAAGTTTGTCGAAGCTCATCAGGGACGCTTAGACGATATTTCAATCTACGGGCAGGAAAGCAATGAGACGACCTACAAGCTTTGCCGAATGAACCTTGCGATTCGCGGCATTGATGGGTCAAACATTCGCTGGAATCCTGAAGGGTCGTTTTTAAACGATGCCCATCGGGATTTGAAGGCGGATTTTGTGATCGCCAATCCTCCGTTTAATGACAGTGATTGGGGGGGCGATCTGCTCAGGAAAGATGGCCGCTGGCAATATGGGGTGCCCCCGACGGGGAATGCAAATTTTGGCTGGGTGCAGCATTTCCTTTACCATTTGGCTCCGACCGGGGCAGCGGGGTTTGTGTTATCGAATGGGTCTCTTTCGTCAAATACCAGTGGTGAAGGTGAGATTCGCAAGGCGTTGGTGGAGCAAGACTTGGTGGACTGCATTGTGATGTTGCCGACGCAGTTGTTCTACAACACGGGGATTCCGGCTTGTTTGTGGTTTTTGAGTCGGTACAAGAATGGCAATAAGAACCGCGATCGTCAGGGGGAAGTGCTCTTTATTGATGCGTCTGAGCTGGGCTATATGGTCAACCGTCGCAATCGAGCGTTTGCGGATGAGGATATTAGCAAGATTGCGGATACCTACCATGAGTGGAAACGAGATGGAGGGGACTATGAAGATATCAAGGGATTTTGCAAGTCGGCTACGCTAGAGGATATTGAAAAACACAATTTTGTGTTGACGCCTGGGCGCTATGTGGGGATTCCTGATGAGGAGGAGGATGGCATTCCGTTTGAGGAGAAGATGGGGGCGTTAACGGCTCAATTGGCGGCTCAGATGAAGGAGGCTGCGGAACTGGATGAAGAGATTAAGATCCAGTTAGCGAAGGTGGGTTTTGATTTGGAGGGTTAGGCAATGACGTTACAGGACATTATCAAATCCTTAGATACCTTATCTGTAGAAGATCAAGCGGTTCTGTTGAAGACACTTGAACAGCGATTGGGGCAAACGGTTCATGGGGAGGCTAGCATCAGTTCCAATCAGCCCTCGGATGAAACCTTTTGGGAAATGACATTGCGGTTTCGGGAACGTATGAAGCACGAGGAAATTGAGTTTACGGATGAGGATTTTGCAGATTTAAGGGATCGAAGTCCTGGGAGGGAGGTTGATCTGTGCTAAGTCTTTATTTGCTTGATACCAATATCATCTCGGAAATAAATCGAAAGCAGCCCAATGAGGCAATTGTTGAAAAAATGGCCTGCTATCAGGCTGAAGTGTGCACTGCATCCCCTGTCATTCATGAGTTGAAGTTTGGGTGTTTGCGTTTGCCTGCTGAATCTGCCAAGCGACAGTTTCTTGAGGATTACATTGAGCAAATTCCACTGAAAATGCCAGTCTTCTCCTATGACCTAAAGGCGGCTCGGTGGCACGCGGATGAACGCGCGAGATTGACTAAAATTGGCAAAACTCCAGCTTTTGTGGATGGACAAATTGCCAGTATTGCTTTCTGCCAAAATTTGGTTCTAGTCACACGGAATGCATCGGATTTTCTGGAATTTGAGGGGCTTAAGCTTGAGAATTGGTTTGAGGTGGATGGATGACAGTCATGGACTCGTTACGGGAAAAACGATCGCAGATTTTAGAAATTGCGGCGAAGCATGGAGCCTACAATGTGCGAGTGTTTGGTTCTGTGGTGCGGGGTGAGGAAACGCCGGATAGCGATATTGATTTTTTGATTGACTATGATTTGGCAAAAATCACGCCTTGGTTTCCGGTGGGGTTAATCCATGATTTACAGGATTTTTTGGGGCGGAATGTGGATGTTGTCCCTGCTAAATCTTTGCACTATTACATTAAGGATCGGGTTTTGGCAGAGGCGAAACTTTTATGAAAGATAGTGGGCTGTATTTGATTCATGTTCGGGATTGTATTCTACGATCGTGATTTTGAGCCCATCACCAAAGTGCGATCGTTGCAAACTGTGTTCTTCTCAGCAGATGGAGACGGAAACA
>NZ_JTHE03000019.1 GCF_000817775.3 Lyngbya confervoides BDU141951 | reverse complement strand
CACAATGTCGTGGATGCTCTCATTGCTCTATTTTCTGGAAGCCCCAAACCTTTCTTACTTCAGCCTGAGTAGTTACGAAATACCAGCACTTTTTCTGGCCGACTGTCGGAGATCACAAAGGGGGTGTGGGTAGTAATGAGCATTTCTTGGCGATCGGCGTCGCCGAAGCTGTCGTAGAGGCGAGTGACAAAGTTGGCCCGCCAGTCGGGGTTGAAGTGGGTCTCAGGTTCATCCAGCAGAAACAGGCTGTGGGTGTTTTTGAACAGCAGGCAGAGCCCCAGGGTGTGCAGTAGCTGGTGTTCACCATCGGAGAACGATTTTAGCAAAACCGGCTCAGCCACATCGGTTTTGGTGAGCCAGACGTTCTTAAAGCGGATGATGCGCTCATCGGCGGCGAGGATGGGCACGCTTTCGCTGACATAGAGGCTGTCGGATTGATACAGATCGGCTTTGAGCGAGTCGCTGACGGAATAGAGATTGAGCGTTAGCAAGACCTGAAATGCCTGGAACAAACCGATCGGAGAGCCAGTAATCGCAAAGTCAAAGTTTTCGCGGAAGGCTTGCCGGGTGGCTTCGTTGACGTAATAGTCCAGGTAGAGAGTGTCCGTTGTAGGGTCGAGGAACCAGCAGGTGGCACAGCGCTTAAAGCGGGCAATGATGGCGTTCGGGTCATCTTCCTCGCCGTCGAGTAGCTTGACCACGTTGACGCGACAGCGGGGGAAGCCATCGTCTGTCTCTACCGGCTCCAGGGCCGGATGACGGGCAATGATGTCTTCAATGGATTGCTGCTGGGGGCCGCTCAGGATGGCAAAGGCCGATATTTGGTCGATGTCTAACTCAAAGCTGAGCTGGATGACGATGCGAAACTCTCGCAAGGCTGCGATGCCGATATCTTCCTGAAAGGGGCTGAGGGTTGCTGCGTCCTGTAGGAGCAGGTTACAGAGCAAAATCGCTTGGCTAAAGCCGCTGTCGAGATAGACGAGGCGCGATTCGGGTCTGCCGGGATAAGACAACTGCTGGGTCAGCGCCTGCCAGTATTCGTCAAACTGGATGAAGCGCATTTTGAAAAAGGGCAGGCTGAGAATTTCGTTCTCGCCGGAGGAGTAGCCGAGGATATAGTCGGGCAGCAATTGACGGCGCAGCTCTGCCCCAGCGGGTAACGCCTCCCAAGCTTCCTGCAGCGGATTCCACAAGGCCCAGACTGGGGCTTGCTCGGGCGGTTTAATGATGCGGATGCGAACTTGTTCGTCTTCGCGATCCAGGTCTGGGGGCGGTGGCATGAGGTATTCAATCTCAAAGCCGTCTGGGCTGGCCTGATCGCTCCGAAAGCCGTTAGGGTTTTCCTGCTCTTCGTAGCGGAAACTATCCGGCAGGTTGAGCAGGTACATGCACTCCAGATGGTAAAAAATCGCCGCCAGCACCTCCAGCAGGTTAGATTTGCCGCTGCCGTTGCGGCCAGCCAGGATAAACGGTGCAAAGCCTTGCTCGTCTTGTAAGGCCCACTCGGTGCGAAAGTAGTGCTCAAACCCGGTTTGGAGGCTGCGGAAGCCCTGGGGATCGGTGATTTTTAAGCGCAGGAGTTTCATGCCAGCACCACGCAATTAGCAACGTTATGGGGATGCGCTGGCGTCATCGGGGGCTGGTTGTTTGGAGCTGAACGCGGTTTTTGGCATCGTCGTAGGTTTGGGTCAAGTGCTGATCGCCCAATGCCTCAAAGACCCAGGTTTGAACGGTGTTGTATTCCGTTGTGCTCCAGTCGGGTAGGTCTTCTTCGGCGGCTAATTCGATGAGGCGCTGCTGGGCGGCTTCGATGAAGGGACGGGGAGAGAAGGGGGCATGGTTTAGGTGGGCTAGCCAAGCGGCTAACCATTGGTTGATGAGATCTTGGCGGCCTTCGGTGGAATGGAGGGTCGTTAGCTCGGGGGGAGCGGGCAGGTTAAAGGGTTCCGTTGGGGTCGGGGGTTCGGGGGTTTCGGTGGGCTCGGCTGGGGTGGTGTCGGTGTCTCCAGCGGGTAAGGGAACCCGCGATAGATCCAGTTCTCCTTTGAAGGCTTTTTGGCTGAGTGCGCCATAGAGGTTTTCGAGATCTGTGAGACTTTGTTGATACCGAGATTTAATACCTTCAACCTTTTCCACAATTGTAGCGAAGCTATTTTGGAGACTGATATCTGGGTCAATGATTTCAAAATTTCTAATTTGCGTAAGATTTAGACCGGGCTTTGCCTGTCCATATTGTTGCTTCTCAATTATGCGCTGACCGCAATTCGGCATCGATAGATAAAAGGAAAGGTAAATAGGGTTAATATTCTCGGTTCTAATAATTGAAACATGTTGGCTAATATATGCCTCCTCAAAAATTTTGGGGACGTAGCAAACTCTCCCAATTTTTGAACCTGTAATTGTTAGCAATACATCATCTGGTTGCACCCTTGTCCTTTCTGCCTCTTTGTTGTCTGGCGGATTAACATAAATAACATCATCCGAACCAATGCTATTCATCTGGACATCAAACGAACGAATAAACCGCTTTCCAGAATCAGCATAATATTTCGCCCATCCACGACCGCCACTCGTTAAATGCGTTATGTATGGATCGAGAATCGAAATCTCATGATTTTTCGGATTCTGAAACGGATCGCCGAACATCTCTAGGAAGATGCTTTTGAGTAGGTCGTCGAGTTGTTGCAGGTGTTGTTTGCGCTGGGCAATTAGCTCTTCCACCTTGCCAAGCACATAAGCAATTCGCTTTTGGTCATCCAGCGACGGGAGAGGAATTTCAATTTTCGCCAAAGACTTAGAGTTTAGCGTTTTCCCCATTACAGCTTGGTTAGAGCCAATAAGTTTGGCAACTTGCAGAGCAAAAAAAAGATAGTCTCTACTCAGTTGCTCTTTATCCTTAATTAATAGTGCAGCTATGGCTTCATTTGTATACAGATCACAACCTGCGAAGGCCATCTTGCCGATTGTCAACTTAAAACTAAAAAGCAATGTACCTTTCGGAATTTTTCTACATCGCTTTTGCTCAACTGCATAATCAGTAATTTCTTCTTTAGTTTCACAAACCACTTTTGAGTTGAGATCTGAAATGGATACCCATTTATTTCCTTTCCCCCAATATTTTGCTTCTTTACGTGCCGGAGTACGACCAATAACAATATTACAGAGTTCAGAAAGCGTGTTTATTGGGTAACTCATCCAATCATCTCCCGCAACTCCACCAGTTCCCGCACCATCCCGCTTTGCACCCTGGCTAAATCCTCATCGCCAAAATCACCCACCTCAGCCTGAATTAACCTTTCCAAGATCACCCCTGGAGCTTCATAGTTCACCTCTTCAAACACCTCTTCCTTGTAGCGGCTTAAGCTCAGGTCATACCCCTCAGCCTCAATGTCGTCACGGGGCACCAAAAAGCACTTTTGGGTGCGGTCAGCGTCCGTCTCTTGCTCTTGATCGAGGGCCTGGTATTTGGCGACAATATCCTGCAAATCGCCATAGCCCTCCTGCTTGGTGCGCTTGTCATCCAGCGAGTAGCCATCGCTCGCCATCTCGTAAAACCACACCTGCTCGGTGGCGGGGGCAGTGACTTTCTCTTTCGGTCCCCACACTTTGGTAAACAGCAAAATCGCGGTGCTGACCCCGGCATAGGGCTTAAACACGCCGCTAGGCATCGTAATGACAGCTTTAAGCTCGCAGCGCTCCACCAGTAGCTTGCGCAGAGCCTTAAACGCCTTGCCCGAGCCAAACAATACCCCCTGGGGCACAATCACGCAGGCAGTGCCGCCTTTTTTCAGCAGGCGGTAAATATTCTCGACAAACAGCAGTTCCGTCTTGGTGGTCGAGAGGGTCAAGTTTTCGTTTATATCACCCTTATCAATGCTGCCAGTGAACGGCGGGTTGGCCATGACGATGTCATACTCCCCCGCTTCGTCGTAGCTTTTGCTGAGGGTGTCTTGATAGTCGATGTGGGGCTCGTCGATGCCGTGCATCATCAGGTTCATCAAACCCAGGCGCACCATCGTGCCGTCGATGTCGTAGCCGTAGAGGCAGTTTTGCAGAATGGTTTGCGCGTCTTCCGTGAGGGCCGCCGCTACCGAGGTACGGACAAAGCCGTCTTCATCAAGCGGCAAATCCTTAGCCCCAGCTTTGATCGCCAACTGCGTCACAATGTACTGGTAAGCCCCCAGCAAAAAACCACCCGAACCGCAAGCCGGATCGGCAATCCGATGGCCCAGTTGTGGCTGCACCAATTCCACCATCAGCTTAATAATGTGGCGCGGGGTGCGAAACTGCCCATTCTTCCCTGCTGTGGCAATCTCCGACAGCAGCATTTCATAGACATCCCCCTGGATATCTTGAAACGCCTGGCCATGTTCCTGGGAGTCTCGCTCCATGATGGCGAAGATCTGGTCGATGGTTTTCACCGCTTCCACCAGCAGGGTGGGTTTCGGGATGATGAACACCGCATTCTTCATATGGTGGGAGAAGTTCGACTCCTCACCATTCAGATCCTTCAGAAAAGGAAACACCCGGCTCTGGACGTGCTGCAGCATCTCCTCCGCCTGCATCCGCTTAAACTCGCTCCAGCGCAGCGTGCCCTTGTCGATGGCGTATTGCTCAGGGTTTTCCTGCTGGCGATACTCCGGTGGAATCCAGGTGCCCGCAAACTTTGAGGTGTAGGGCTCGTCGGTCCATTCGGCATCGGCCTGCTTTTTTTGATCCAGCTCATCCACCCGCTTCATAAACAGCAGGTAGGTGATCTGCTCGATCGCCGTCAGCGGGTTAGAAATACCCCCCGACCAGAACTTGTCCCAGAGCTGGTCGATTTGGCTTTTGAGTTCAGGGTTGTTTTGCAGCATTCATCAATTGTCAGAAAATAACATTAGGCAACGCTGTATTGGGTATAGGGGCGTTTATAGGGGGGCTGTAGTCCCAACACAATATCTGAGGCCGGAATGCCTCGATTGACGAGTTCTTGGCCTAGATCGGCCTCGGTCATGTTTTGTTGAATCCAGATTTTCTCCTGCTTGATGTCTAGGTGAATATAGCAGGCATAAATTCGGTTTAGCCCTTGCCAGCCAACCTCTAGCAGTTGATAGTGATCGTTTTCGGTGTCAAAAATAAGTTGGCACTCAATATCTGGATCGGTATTTTTGGCGTGACTTTTTAGGATGTCTTTAATGATTTCTCGGTAGTTATCTAGTGTTGCCATAGGATGATCTCCTCTCTGGTGGGATTATAGACCAAGAGCTTTAGGGAATAGCTTTGAATGGCGGCTTGAACGAAACGTTCTTGAAAAAAGTTGTTTGCAATATCTTCAGGAACAGCCAAATAGAGGGTGCGATCAGGGTCGGTCATTTCTAGGGCAAGGCGATAGTTGAGAAATTGACCTAATGCGGTATGAAAATCGCTGATGGCAGAGGGTTGAATGAAGCCCTTAACTTCGATGGCAATCTTCTGTCCATCCCGCTCTGCGGCAAAGACTTTCTCCGCCGCTAGGTCGATTTCTAATTTAATCCGATCAATCCGGATTACTAGCGGATCCTTCGTAATTGTCCATCCTTCTTTCATTAAAGCTGTTTTGACGGATTCGTGAAACAAATCCTTGGCCATATTGGCATACCCTCCTATGCCCTCATGATGAATCCGAAGCGCACGGCTTGAATTCTGAGGGGTTGCGTCCCCCATCATCAAGCGGCCAGCCGCTCGGTGAGCTGTAGAATTTCGGTAATTTCTGCCGGGCTGAAGACGCCCCGAATCCCCTGGGGATGAATCACCGTGAACGGAGCGCTGATCAGGTCTTTCTTCTCCACCCGCTCCCGCTCAATGATGAAGGTCTTCAGCAGGTTCAGAAATTCCAGTTGGCGGCTGCTCAGGCGGCTGTGCTGCCGGATAAACTGGTCAAACGCCTCGCTGACCGATTCTGGAAAGCTTTGCAGGGTTTCCAGGCCAAGGATGTGGCGGATGAACTGGATGAATCGCGCCTTGCGGTTTTGATACACCTGGCGCAGTAAGTCTTCGGTGATATGGGGATGCTCCGCATGGAGGAGGGTGGCCAGGGCGTCGGCTTCCTCGGGGGCGATTTCTTCACCGTTTTTGAGCTTCATCAGCACCGGGTTGCTTGCCGTCAGCTCAGCAATCACCGCTTCCACCATTTCCCGATAGCGGCTAATGCTCACCGATTCGTGCTGGGGGCCAAACTCTACCCGCTCCTTGCGGTGCAGCTCATCCACCAGGTTGAGATACACCGGCCCAGCGCTGGTACTCGATTCGCGAAACTTCATCAGCGGCCCCAGGCGCGTGTTTAATTCATCGAGTTCTGTCTCAAGCTCAGTCAAATCCCCCTCGGCCCAGTAGCGGTTGGTTTGGGCGGCGCGAATCAGGTCTTCCTCCGCTTTCACAAAATTGACCGACAGCGGCAGCTCCCCAATGCGCTGCACAATGCTCTCCCGCAGGTTTTCGGCCTTGGCTGGGTCATCCTGGAGTCTGGCCAACCCGTAGGCCACCAGGTCGCGCTCAAAACGCATCGCCTTAAAGTCCACCTCCGACACCGTGCGAAACAGCGGCTTAATGGCAGTCCGCAGGAACTCCAGCTTGGGGTGGTCTAGGGTGACCCAGAAGTTTTCATCGTCGAGGCGGGCCAGGGCCGCAGCGGCTTCCTTGATGATGACCGAGTTCGGGGGCAGCGCCGCGATCTGCCGACGAAGCTTGGCCACTTCCTGCTCGGCGATCGCACCTTGGCCGCGATCGTTCGCAGCTTCGATCTTGTCGAGGCGCAGCCCCACCAACTGTACCGGCAAGGGCAGCTGGGGCTGCAGCTCTTTCCCTTGCGGCTGTAGCTTAAAATACTCGAAATTGTCCCAGCAATCGAGAATTAAGAACACCTCTTTGGCCAGACACCAGGGCTTCGGTTTGCGGGCCTCCAGCAACCGCGTACCGCGCCCAATCATCTGCCAAAACTTGGTGTAAGAGTAGACCGGCTTGGCAAACACCAGATTGACGATTTCCCGCACGTCAATGCCGGTATCGAGCATGTCCACACTGATCGCCACGCGGGGCATGTCGTTGTTGGTGAACTGGTCCAGCAGCCCGCCTTTGCCGTAGACCCTGGGGTCTTCTGAGACCAGTACCTTAGCCAGTTCGCCTTTGTACTGCGGATACAGCTCGTCAAAAATCTCCTCCATACGCCGAGCGTGGGCTTTGGAAGAGCAGAAAAAGATGGTTTTACCGGGCAGCACCCCGTTGGGATCTTTGATGCACTCTTCCATAAATTCCTTGACGATCAGGGTGTTGGTGCCCTTGTTGATCACCTGCTTTTCGAGCTGTGAGCCTTCAAAGTTAATTTCCTCGACTTCCTGGCCTTCTAGCAGCAGCTTTTTCTGGTCTTCCAGCGAGATCGTGCGCTTGCTGATGCCCTCCATCTGAAACTTGGTCTGAATCTTCATGACCTGAAAGTTACACAAATAGGGGGGAAGGTTATTGACCGCTTCCTCGAAGGTGTAGGCAAAGGTGGGGAGACCATCCTCACAGTGAAAGAGCTGAAAGGTGTTGTGGTCAATAATGTCGGTGGGGGTAGCCGTCAGCCCCAGGGTGATGGTTTTGAAATAGTTCAGAACTTCTTGATAGGTGTTGTAAATCGAGCGGTGACTTTCATCCACCACAATAAAATCGAAAAAATGGGGCGACAGCGGCTGTACCCCATCCCGAATGATGTTGAGCATGGTGGGATAGGTCGAGACGTAAATGCGGCGGTCTTTGGCAATCAGCTTCTCGCCCACCTTGGGCCAGCGGGGTTCATGGGGCAAATGTTCCTTAAAGGCGGCCAGTGCCTGTTCCCGCAGCGCAATGCGATCAACCAGAAACAAAACCTTTTCAGCATGGCCTGCCCGCATCAGGGTATCAACCAGGGCAATACAGGTGCGCGTTTTGCCGGTACCCGTTGCCATCACCAGCAGAAAATTACGTTGCTGCTGGTCAATGCCCTCCAGAACGGCCCGGATGGCGCGAATTTGATAGTCGCGACCAGCAATGTCGGTGTTGATTTGCTCCTGGGTTAGGGGCTTTTTATTCCGGCGAATGTATTGGAACCGTTCTAAATCATCACGGGTGGGAAAACCCACAACCTTTCGAGGCGGATAGTGTTCCAGATCCCAAAAGTAGATGTCGTGACCGTTGGTATAAAAACAGAACGGCAGTTCACCACCCTGTTGCTGCTGGATGTTATAGCAATATTGCTTGGCCTGTTCACGACCGATCGCAGCATCCTTGCTCGACTTTTTAGCCTCAACAACCGCTAATGGCTTTCCATCCTTACCAAGCAAAACATAGTCACTAAATTGATGCCCCTGATAAGTCGTTCGTGACTCAGCAAGAGCTTTCGAGCGAGTCGTTAGAATGTTGAATTCCTCAATGACCTGTGTTTGGTCTTTGACGTTCCAACCTGACTGCGCTAGAAGCTCATCGATTAACTCAATGCGTGTCTGCTGTTCACTTTTCATCTGGTCCTGCTTTTAGCATCTAAGTGCAAACGCAACGATTCTGTGGGATGAAGGCCTTTAAGATGTCATATGAGCCTTTAAATTTTTATGGGAATACAAGAGATCGCGCCCCTTGCAAACGCCCTTTCTCTCACCAAATTTTTTCCCTAGCCGAGCACAGCTCAATCACAACGTCTGGACAAAGGGGGGCAAAGGACGCCTGTTCTGCTGGGGTTAACGCCCTCCATCGATCTGCCCTAATCCAGGCCGCATCCGGCGATCGCATGGCCCCATTCGGAAGGGTAAACCCGGTACTAGAATCAAAACCTAGGCCCGTTCCATCTGGCTCAGCCCACAGCCCAAGCGGAACCGATACATTAAAGTTATGATTTCCCGTATCTGAAAAGGCGGGAGGCATCACAATCACCTCGCCTTCGGCCGTACGTTCAATCCGCAGGTCGCGATTGGCCTGACAGAACGCATAAAACTCCTCCCGAGTCATCGGAGCAGACGCTAAGCAGACCGTTAAGGGAGTCGATTCAGTCTGCATTCGGAGCGTTGTGGTCATTGCAGGATCTCTCTCCAGAACGCGACCTAGCGGTTTCCATTGTAGCCCTCACTCCTATTCCGACGACAAAGCGCTCCGAGGAAGCCTCCCCGAGCGCCGTTTAAAGTTCAACTTGATCTTGTTTAGATCGATCGCCGTTGCCCCCGCTTAAGCGCCTAACCAGCGCGCCGCATCCTTGGCGTGGTAGGTCAAGATTAAATCAGCCCCAGATCGCTTAAAGCTCATCAGCGTTTCTAGAACCACTTTTTCTTCATCCACCCAGCCGTTTAAGGCGGCCGCCTTCACCATGGAATATTCTCCAGACACGTTGTAGGCCGCCACAGGCAAATTAGAAGCCTGCTTTACCTGCCAAATAATGTCCATATAGGCCAGAGCTGGCTTCACCATGAGCATATCTGCCCCCTCTGCCAGGTCTAGCTCAATTTCCTTGAGGGCCTCGCGCGAGTTGGCCGGATCCATTTGATAGGTGCGGCGATCGCCAAACTGAGGCGCCGACTCCGCCGCATCTCGAAAGGGACCGTAGTAGGCCGAGGCATATTTCGCCGCGTAGGACAGAATGGGAATTTCTTCAAAATTAGCCGCATCTAAGCCAGCGCGAATGGCCTGCACAAAGCCATCCATCATACCCGAAGGGGCAATGATATCGGCTCCAGCATTGGCCTGGGAGACTGCCGTTTTTTTGAGCAACTCCAGGGTGGGATCATTTAAAACCCGTCCTGCCAGGTCGCCTGTTTGCAGATAGCCACAATGGCCATGGTCCGTGTATTCACACAGGCAGGTATCCACAATCACCATCAGCTCTGGAACCGCCGCCTTCACCGCCTCCGTGGCTTTTTGCACAATGCCGCAGTCATGCCAGGCACCGGTGGCGTCGGTGTCCTTATCCTCAGGAATCCCAAATAAAATCACGGCAGGAATGCCTAGGTCGTAAACTTCCTTGGCTTCCTCAACAATTTTATCCACCGACAGCTGATACACTCCCGGCATCGAGGAGACTTCCTTGGCAATACGGTCTCCGGGTACGGCAAAGAGGGGATAAATTAAATCGGCGCGGGTGAGGACATTTTCCTGCACCATTCGACGCAGTTGGGGATGACGACGCAGACGACGCGGGCGGTGGACTGGAAACATAGGATCTACTGGGATCGCCTCTAAAGGATCGCAACCGGCCAACCCTGCCAGGCAAGCAGGCGCTAGACCAAAATTCTAGTATAGGATGGCGATCGCCCTGACCCAATTGCGCCAGCGAAACGTTACATTCTATGAACCCCCCTAGGGAGGTGTTCCTCCTGCCCCTAGCCCAGAGATCCCCTCATTGACAGGTTTCCCTTCAACTGATTCATGGATATTGCCGATATTTTACTTTGGTTGATTGTGTTCTCCTGTGGCTTGATTTTCTGGCAATCTCTGCGAGTCTCGGGGGTGAAAAGCCTTTGGTTTTGGGTTTCCGGGGGCCTGCTGATCCTGTTGGGTCTGGGCTGGAATGATCCGACCCTGTTGGGGATAGCGCTGCTGCTCTGGGCGGTGTTCCTCCTGGCGCCGCTGCTGGGATTTGCCCAGGTGCAGCGCTGGATTCGCCAGGGAGACTACCTGCGGGCACGCCGGTGGATGCAGGGGCTGCGCTTACTTCATCCCAGTGACAGCTGGCTGCAGTATCCCAGAATTTGTAGCGCCATCCTGTTTGCCCAAGGGGGGCAGGTTCAGCTCGCTCACCAGCAATTAAAGGGTCTGGAGCGATCGCTCAATCCGTTAGCCCTGGAAGCCCATGCCCTGGTGTTTGCCCTCGAAGGGCACTGGCAGAACTGCTTGCAGTGGCTCGATCAGCTGCCTGCGGCCAAACATAAAAGCTTGACCTTCAGCATAAGCTACTGTCGCGCCTTGGTAGAAACCGGACAATGCGATCAGTTTTCCGCCTATGTTGAACAGATCGCTCCCCTACTGCGTCAAAACTCCCGGGAGGTTCATCTGCTTAAGGTGGTGGTGCTGGCCCTGGGAGGGCAGTATCGCAGTCTGGGGCAGATTCTCCAGCGCACCCCCTTAACGTCGGATGTTCAACGCTATTGGCTGGCCACGGCAGCCATGACCGGCGGGCAAACCCAGCTTGCCCTCCAACAGTTTCAGATCCTGCTGCAGCAAACCCAAGATCCCTTCCTGCATCAATCCATTCAAGCGCGGATCGCCCAGCCTCTGCCCGCTATTGCCCCCTACCTCAGTGCCCAAACCCGGCAGATTCTGCATCGTATTGCTCCAGAGCCCCCCCAGTCCCAGCGCTATGATTTTGGCCAGCGCACCCGTGAATTTGCGGGAATGACCTGGCTGCTCATTGGGGCCAATCTGGCAATGTTTACCCTGGAGGTGCAACAGGGGGGAAGTCAAGATTCCGCAACGCTCTATCAGCTGGGAGGGCTATGGCCACCAGCGGTCTGGGCTGGGGAATATTGGCGTCTGGTGGCGGCCAACTTCCTGCACTCGGGGCCGGTGCATCTGGGCATGAACATGTTGGGTTTGTTGGTGCTTGGCCCATTTGTGGAGAAAAGTCTAGGGGTGATCCGCTACAGCCTCGTCTATGCAGGCAGTGGTCTGGGTGCCGCCCTCTGCATTGCCTACCTTCCCAAATTCATCGCCGTGGAGCCTGAATTTACCGTGGGTGCCTCTGGAGCGGTGATGGGGCTGGTGGGGGCTATTGCTGCCATTACCCTCTGGGGCTGGTTGGTGGAGCGGTTATCCCTGGCTGGTCGACGGTTTCGAACAGTGCTGCTGATGATTGGTATTCAGCTTGCCTTTGATCTCTCCCTAGAAAACATCAGCATTACGGGCCACCTCTCCGGCTTGGCCAGCGGCTTTCTGCTGACCCTCTCGATTATTCTGGTGTTTGGATTTCGGGGAGTCTCGTCTGGGTAGCCGGCGGATCGCCCTGCCCCCTCTGTAAACGCCACGCTTTGGAGATACCATGCTCTGGGTCACAGAATGCTCTGGATCACAGAATGCTCTGGGTCACAGAATGCTCTGGATCACAGAATGCTCTGGGCAACAAACGCTACGGATTTTGTGATCGTTGTGATCGCGATCAAGGCCATTGCGGGAACACAGGTTAAAATGGTCGGCACTGCCCTTGCCCAGTCGTGAGTTTCCTCAAAAATAAAGACTAACAACGATGAAATTGCCGCAGCTCTTGTCGGTTTGCCTCAGCACTGCCCTGACTGTTGTTTTGACGCCAGCCCTCGCTTGGGCGCTTAGTCCCACTGAGGTAAACGAAATTGCCAAAAACATCACCGTTCGTATCCACAGTCAAAGTCCCGGATCGGGCGTGATGATTCGCCGCGATCGCAATACCTACACTGTCCTCACTGCGGCCCATGTGGTTGCCACCACAGACAGCTATCAGGTCATTACCCGCGACGGCCGAGAGCATGAGATCTCCCTCAATTCAATTCAAAAGTTTCCAGGGTTAGATCTGGCGCTGCTGTCCTTTGACAGCAGTCAGACCTATGCCACGGCCAAACTGGGAGACCCGCAGCAAGTTTTAGAGGGCAGTCCCAGTTTTGTGGCGGGATTTCCCGTGCGCACCCAGGCCATCACGGACATTCTATATACCTTTACCACGGGGACCATCACCGCCCACGCCAGCCGTCCCCTGGCCGATGGTTATGCCCTGGTTTATTCCAACAACACCCTTCCCGGCATGAGCGGCGGACCGGTCCTCAACAATGCTGGAGAACTCTTGGGTATTCACGGACGGGCAGATACCACGACTGAGGTTCAAAACGAAAACGTTAACCCTGATATCTTTATCAAAACTGGATTTAACCTGGGGATTCCCCTACCAGCCTCCCTGGATCATTCGGTGGCTAGCGCTCCTCCTCCTCCCCTGCCGGTGGCGCGCGCCGATGACTTCTACCTGGAGGCGCTCCAGGCCTATCGCCAGGGCAACACCCCCGAAACTCTGCGCCTGTCGAGTCAGGCAATTGCCAAAAACGCTGGGTTTGCCCCAGCCTACTCCATCCGGGGGGCGGCCCGCTGGGTGTCCCAGGATTTGAACGGCGCCCTGAAGGATTTTGACCAAGCCCTGCAACTGGACCCGAATTTAGGTCAGGCTCATATGGGTCGGGCTTTGGTGCAGTCTGCCCTGGGCAATCGCCAGGGAGCCCTAGCAAGCTATACCCAGGCAATTCGGCTCCAGGGGAACCATGCCATTTTGTATTACAATCGCGGCATTGTCTACTACAACGAGGGTTTGAAACAAGAGGCCCTTGAGGATCTGCAAACCTCAGCCGATCTTGCCCTCCAGGCCAATCAACCGGTCGATTATCAACGTGCCCTAGAGGCTATTCGCATTGCTTCTAGGGACTGTCGTCAGTCGATTCGCAGTCTCTGCGATCGCTAAGCTGGATTCGGGTTCCTCCATGTCCCCCTTGACTGATATCTATGCCTTTTTGCAAATTTCAGACCGCATTAGCACCGCTGGTCAACCGCAGGTAGATCAGTTCCCCGTCATTCAAGCCACGGGGCATACCACCTTGATCAACCTGGCCCATCCCGATGCGCCCGGCGCCATTGCCCATGAAGCAGACCTGGTGGCTGCCTCGGGGCTGCAGTATATCCATATTCCCGTGCTGTGGCAGGGACCGAAAATTCAAGATGCGCTGTGCTTTTTCGAGGCCATGAATCACCATCAAGAGGAGACCGTCTTTATTCACTGCATCGCCAACAAGCGAGTGTCCGCCTTTATCTATCTCTACCGTGTGCTTTGCCTGGGCACCGATGCCGCCACCGCCCGGCAAACCCTGGAGCAAATTTGGCGTCCCAATGCGATCTGGCAATCCTACATCGATGGGATGGTGCAACAGTTTTCTCCCCGAACCGCCCCGGCTCTCTAGACCCGACAATCCCTGGCCCCCAAGAGGCCCACCCTGGGAACGGCACTTTGCCCATGCACCCGGAGGGCAAGGAGACCACAGGGTTTGCTCTTGTCCAATCCAAAATAACCAAAAAGTATTCTCATTTACCAACCTAATCTGTAAAGCTGTGTTAACTTGAATGAAGAAAGATTGACATCCGGTCAATCTTGTAAATCATTGAGGTTGATGTCATGGAAAATAACGACGTAAAATTTGGATTTGTTAAGTTTGCGGAAACCTGGAATGGCCGCCTGGCAATGCTTGGTTTCCTGATCGGTGTGGGCACCGAGCTAATGACTGGGCAGGGAATCCTGTCTCAGCTTGGTCTCATGTAAGGCCTTGACTGCATAAAAACTGTCCGGATGCCTGCTGGTGAGCCTGACTTCAGGGACTCACCCATAGGGTACGGCGCTTCAGCTTCCCAGGAAACTTAAACCCTGGGAAGCTTTCCTGCTGAAAATATTTCTCAAAAGAATAGTTGCCTGAGTGGAGAAGCGGATCTGCGAGGAGGAGAGGGGCGATGGGGAAGCCGGGCTTTGGGGAATGGCACAATGGAAAGGATCCCCAGGCTTAACAGTCTTCGATGGGGTCTGCGGTTTCTGTCTTGCTATTCTCGAAGTCTATGTCTGAGTCCGTGCGATCGCGCCTGAGCCCCCCCTTGGCTATTGGCAACGTGGTGGTCCATAGCCGTGTCCTGCAGTCCCCGCTTTCTGGGGTCACTGATCGCGTGTTTCGGCGCCTGGTGCGTCGCTATGCGCCTGACTCCATGCTGTATACAGAAATGGTGCATGCAACCCGCCTGAGCCATGTGAAGGATCTGCCCCGGATCATGGAGGTGGATCCAAAGGAGCATCCCATCAGTATTCAGCTGTTCGACTGTCGGCCAGATTTTTTAGGAGAGGCGGCCCAGCGGGCGGTGCAGGAGGGCGCAGATACCATCGACATTAACATGGGCTGTCCGGTGAACAAGATCACCAAAAAAGGAGGAGGTTCGTCCCTCCTGCGTGATCCCCAAACTGCAGTGGCCATTGTGCAAGCCGTGGTTAAGGCGGTTGAGGTTCCGGTAACGGTGAAAACTCGAATTGGTTGGGATGAGCATGAAATTAATATCCTGGAGTTTGCCCAGCGCTTGGAGGAAGCCGGGGCCCAAATGATCACCCTTCACGGTCGCACCCGCGCTCAAGGCTACGCCGGTCCGGCCCGGTGGGACTGGATTGGGAAAGTGAAACAGGTTTTGTCGATTCCGGTCATTGCCAATGGGGATATTAACTCCGTTGAGGCGGCAGTTCAATGTCTGGATCAAACGGGAGCCGACGGGGTGATGTGCTCCCGAGCAACCCTGGGATATCCGTTCCTGGTGGGAGAGATCGATCACTTCTTAAAAACCGGGCAGCGACTGGATCCCCCCAGTGTGAAGGAACGTCTTAGCTGTGCCCAGGTGCATTTGCAGGATCTGTGGGTCTATAAGGGCGATCGCGGTATTCAACAGGCGCGCAAGCACATGACCTGGTATGTCAAAGGATTTGAAGGGGCCGCTGATCTGCGGGATCGGCTCTGCCGCATCCAGAGCGTTGAGGAAGGAACCCAGCTGCTTCAAGCCGCTATCGCCGCCTTATAATCCCTCGCTTGAAGGCTGGAGGGGAGATGGGGTTGCTATGATCGGGCCGAGGGCTTGAGAAAGGAACCACTTCGTGAAGGGAAACATCGCAGTCGACACGACACAGCGCAGCCGCGCCCCCCGACCCCCAGGGCGATCGCCACTGATGCGTGGGATCGGACCTTTAATCTTGCTGGGGGGAGTGGGCCTGTTTTTGGCCTTTGCCAAGCTGGTGGTGGATGGGCTGTGGTTTCAAGAAGTCGGCTACCTCCCCATCTTTTGGATTCAGCGGGGCTCCCAGGCTTGCCTGTGGGCCATTGCCATCGCCGTAACCCTGGTCAGCATGGGCGGCAATTTTTGGCTGGCTCACCGCCTGGCCCAGGCTCGGCAAGCCGCTCCCTATCCATCGGTCCAAACCCCGGCCTTTTCTCCGGGCTACCTCGCCCTGGCGCGGCTAATCCTGAGCGTCACGGGGATTATTCTGGCCATCTGCGTCATTGTCATTCACTACACTGCAGAGGGACTACCCTACTGGTCTCCCAACCTGGAAACCCAAACCCATAGCCTGCAACAGCTCTCGCTGAACTCCCTGGGAAGAGCGTTCCAGCTAGTGCATTCTCAGCCCTGGGTGGGCCTGGGAGTGGCTGGTGCCTTTGGACTATTCCTGACGGTGCCCCTTCTGGCCCTGGGGGGGGTTACCCTGTGCATGGCCCTGGGGTTTGGCCTAATTTTGTCCCATCAATGGGCCGTGATCCTGGCGGCTTTTAACGTTTCTGCCTTTGCTGATACCGATCCCTTATTTCACCTCGATATTGGTTTCTACGTCTTTCAGCTTCCCCTCTGGGAGCTGTTTCAGTTCTTAATTGTGGGAATGGGGCTGCTGACCTTTTTGGGTGTGACGCTGTACTACCTGCTGGCCGGAGATAGCCTGCGCCAGGGGCGGATGCCGCGCTTTACCAATCAGATGCAGCGCCACCTGTACGCGCTGGCCTCCCTGCTCATGTTTTCCATTGCCCTGAGCTGGGGCCTGCATTGCTTTACGCTGCTTTACTCTCGCGAGGGTGCGCTCTACGGTGCCGGGTTTACCGACACCAATGTCCATCTTCCCGTGCGCATTGCCCTGGGCACAGGCGCCATCCTCATTGCAATTTTCTGTCTCTACCGCGCTCTGGTTTGGAGCAATCTCCCTCGACGGGTGCGGCTCTATCCGCTCCTGAGCGGCTATGGCGGGATTGCCCTGGTGCTGGCAGTGGTGCTGCCCGCCCTGGTGCAAAATACGGTGGTGCTGCCCAATGAGTTGGCCCGAGAGCAACCTTACCTGGTTCACAGTATTCAGGCGACTCGCCATGCCTTTGGACTGGACACCATTCGCGTGGAAACCTTTGATCCCAGCGGTAGCCTCACGGCCCAGCGGCTGCAAGAAAACGCCCTGACGGTGCGAAATATTCGACTTTGGGATGCCCCCCCGCTGCTGGAGGCCAACCGCCAGCTTCAGCGCATTCGGCCTTACTATGAATTTGCCGATGCCGATATCGATCGCTACACGCTCCCCACCGAAAACACCCAGGAAACCCCCGTTCCCGCAGCCCCCTTTGAAAAGCGCCAGGTGTTAATCGCCGCACGGGAACTGGATTTCAATGCTGTCCCGGAAGTGGCCCAAACTTGGGTCAACCAGCGTCTGGTGTACACCCATGGCTTTGGGTTTACGGTCAGCCCCGTCAACCGCGCTGCCCCTAGCGGCTTACCGGAATATTTTGTGCAAGATATCAGTGCTGATTCCGACAGTGTCGATCAGACGTTTTCCGCCATTGATATTCGCAATTCAATTCCCACCCAGTCTCCGCGCATTTACTTTGGGGAAATGACCCACAACTATGTCTTAACCGACACGCGGCAGTTGGAGCTGGACTATCCCAGTGGGGACGAAAATGCCTACACGCGCTACGCTGGCACGGGCGGCATTCCCATTGGGGCCTACTGGCGGCGGATCTTGTTTGCCACAACGCTGCGGGACTGGCAGATGTTGCTCACTCCTAACATTACCGGCGACTCTCGCATTTTAATGAACCGGCTGATTCAGGACCGGGTTCGTCTCATTGCCCCCTTTCTGCGCTTTGATAACGATCCCTATTTGGTGACGGCGGCGGTCAAGGAGGATCGCACCGGGCAGGTGGAAAACGTGCTCTACTGGATTATTGATGCCTATACCCTTAGCGATCGCTATCCCTACTCCGATCCTGGCTCGCAAAACTTCAACTACATTCGCAACTCCGTCAAGGTAGTGGTGGATGCCTACAGTGGTGCAGTGCGGTTTTACAATATTGAGCCCGATGAACCCATTTTGCAAACCTGGAGTAAGGTCTTTCCAGGCTTAATCGAGCCGATTGAGGCCATGCCAGTTGAGCTTCGCGGCCATCTACGCTACCCCATCGATCTATTCCAGGCTCAGTCCCAAGCCCTGCTGGCCTATCATATGACAGATCCGCAGGTTTTCTATAATCGGGAAGACCAATGGCGCTTTCCCACCGAAATTTATGGCAACGAACCCGCGGAGGTCCGCCCCTACTATCTGATTACCAAGCTGCCGGAGGGACAGAGCGAAGAATTCATTCTTTTGATTCCCTTCACCCCGGCAGCGCGCAATAATTTAATTGCCTGGATGGCTGCCCGCTCCGATGGCCAAAACTACGGGAAACGACTCCTCTATCAATTTCCTAAGCGAGAGCTGGTTTTTGGTCCAGAGCAGGTGGAGGCGTTAATCAACCAGGATCCGGTCATTTCTCAGCAAATTTCCCTGTGGAATCGTCAAGGATCACGGGTGCGCCAGGGAAATCTTCTGATTATCCCCATTGAGCGATCGCTGCTCTACGTGGAGCCGCTTTACCTGGAAGCTGAAAAAACCAGCGTGCCCACCCTGGCGCGGGTCATCACCCTCTATAAAGACCGCATCGTGATGGCAGAGTCCCTGGAAAAGGCCCTGGGTGAGCTGTTTAGTCAAGGTCCCCTAACGGAGGCTGAATCCGCCATTGTTCGGCCCGTGGGCAATGGGGAGGTGGTGCCGCCCTCGCCAGAAGCCGCCCCCGCCCCCCAGGGAGGCGACTAGGACCCCAAGGGCGGATCTCCCTCAAACCTCAGGATTGAGATCGCGTAACCACAGATCTTTCCCAATTCGCGCCTGCGCAGCCCACTGCTGCAGGTCCGCCACAATCTGATTCTGGACCTGCAGGCATTGGCTCGCAATGTTTGCCCGGACGCTAAAGTAGGCCGTTCCGCCTTCGGGACCGCCGGAGTTATGGGTCAGGCCCACCAGATGCACAAAACTCCCGTTGCCACAGGGAGCCTCGCTCTGGCGGGGCTGACCGACAATTTCCGAGATCTTGGCGATTAGCCCCTCCTGGTCCGGAGTATTCAGGGCTAGGTGCAGCATATAGGCTGTGGGCCAGTAGATCGGGGAGGCCTCTAGTGCCGGTGCATCGTGGAGGAAATGGTTGGCTTGGATGCGATGGTAAAGGTGGCGCAGCGAGTCTAGGCCACCTTTGGCCACAATTTCCATCTCGTACTGATGTTGCTCCGGCAGGAGAAGATTAAAGGTAATCGATCCCACGTAGAGATGATCTGCCTCCAAGAGGCTGGTGACATGGGCAACGATGCCGGGGCGATCGCGTCCCCACATTCGAAACAGAAGCGATCGATCCGATTCATCAAAGGCTTTGACGGTAACGATATCCTGGGGGCATGTCTGCGAGGCGGCAACAACCATGGGAGTTCATCTCAAACGTGACGGTGATTGACCCTAAGGGGCGATTAACTCTATTATTTCAGCCCCACCTCCGCTGAATCTTTAACTCAATCTTTAAAAGTTTTGTCCACACAAGTGTTGTCCCAGGCGTTTTTTTTCGGAGATTTTTCCGCCCTGCCGGAGGCCCGGCAGGGAGAAAATCTAGAATTTTTTGAAGCTGATCCATCGGCCTCTGCCTGGGTGTGACACCATAGATTCACCCAAACCAACAGCCAGGGAGGATTTTTTCCCGTGCCTCCGATTCCACCTCGCGTGCCCTTGGGGTTCTGGCCAACGCCCTTGGAACCGCTGCCGCGCCTGTCAAAGTTATTGGGGGGTCCCCAATTATGGATTAAACGCGATGACCAAACTGGTTTAGCCTGCGGCGGGAATAAGACTCGCAAGCTGGAATATTTATTGGCGGATGCCCTTGCCCAGGGATGCGATTCTGTGGTGACCGCTGGGGCGGCTCAATCGAATCATTGCCGACAAACGGCGGCGGCGGCGGCAAAGGTGGGGTTGGACTGTTACCTTCTGCTGGGGGGATCTCCGCCCGCACAGCCCCAGGGGAATTTGCTGTTGGATCAACTGCTGGGCGCTCAAATTCAATGGACCGGATCGCTGCGTAAGGGAGAACAGATTCAGCAGCGGGTCACTGTGCTCTAGGCCCAGGGGCGCCATCCCTATCTGATTCCCTACGGTGGATCCAATAGGGTGGGAGCCTGGGGCTTCGTCGCGGCAATTGCTGAGCTAGATCAGCAGCTTGGGGCAAATTCAGACCGAGGGAAACCCTTTGATGCGCTAGTGGTGGCTTCTAGCTCCGGGGGGACGCAGGCGGGGATGGCAGTGGGGCTGAAACAGGCGCAGTGGCCCACCCGGCTGATTGGAATTGCGATTGATGCAGAGGAAAAGTCCTTGTTGGAAGCCCACTTAACGACGTTGGCCAATGATCTTGGACAAGATTGGGGTCTGACCTTTCGGGACCAGGAGTTTGAGGTCAATCGATCCTATTTAGGGGCCGGCTATGGGGTGGTGGGAGATCCAGAGCGCCAGGCCCTGCGGCTATTGGCCCGAGAAGAAGGCATTATCCTTGATCCTGTTTATTCTGGACGGGCCTTCGCGGGACTGCTAGGACTGATCCGCAGCCAGGAGTTTAGCCCTGCCCAGCGAGTCCTGTTTTGGCATACGGGCGGTATTCCGGCCCTCTTTGCCTACGGCGATTGCCTGGGCGCAGAGAGGTAAGACCGTTAAGTTCGGGTGGATCAGCGTCCTAAGCGCTAAACATCAAGGCAATGATCAGTAAAAAGATCATGCCAAACCAGAGGATCATCGCGATCGCCAGAAAGGTGCCAAGCTGCGATCGCGGCTCTCCTGAATCCGGCTGGTGGGGCAACAGCACGTGGCTCAGGATATAGCGAAATTTCCCAAAATAAATCCGTCCCCAATAGGGGGTTTGCCGCAGAATGAACAGTTGCCCTTGGCTATGGTCCCAAACCGCGGGCAAATAGAATTGCGCAAAATATTTCTGGGGCGCCCCCAGGCAAATCCGCTGGGCCTCTGGAGTGACGCGCTTTGCCAGATAGGCCACCAGAATCGCGTTCCCTGACTGCAGTCCCCGGGGGAGGGGAGAGGGGTTCAGGCGCTGGGCCTGGTCAAAAAAGGACTGGCGCTCCTGAGCCATCATCTCAGGGGTGAGGCAATCGACGCTGCGCACAAACACCGTGTAGTTCACGCAGGTTAGCAGGCAGTCCCAGTAAAAGTTATGTCGCTTCGCAATCAGGGTATGGGGATCTGTTTTGAGGATTTCAAATCCAAGGCGCTGCAGTTCCTGCCGTTGAGCCCCAAGGGAGTATGAATCTGGCATGGGATCAAGTCTCCAGAGAGGGGGAGGAAGCACGGGAGGCATGATGGGGCCTGTACCAGCGCGCTAGGCGATGGGGACTCACTCCCCAGTGATAGAGAAACATTAACAGCCAATTGCGCAGGGTAGTGTAGAGTAAGCCTTCTTTTTGCCATCGTCGCGCCGATACTTGAATCGGGGTGGCCAGGAATTGAATCCGATACCCCTGCTGCTTCATACGCTGCATCAGGGCCACATCTTCCATAATGGGAAAATCGGGATACCCTCCGATCGACTCAAAAACCGCCCGTCGCACAAAAATCCCCTGGTCTCCGTAGGGAATTCGCGTCAATCGCGATCGCCAACTGGAAATCCGGCCAATGATCCGCAGTCGCCAATCCGTCGCATCAATTCGCAGATCAAAGGCCCCGCCGCTCAGCTTAGGATCCTCAAGTAGGCCCTGGATTGCCGGAATCGCCTGGGGAGGAAGTCGATTGTCCACGTGCAAAAACAGCAGAACCTCCCCGGTGGCCAGGGCAGCCCCGGCATTGAGCTGCGATCCCCGTCCGGCCGATGCCGTGATGCCCATCACTCCCGTGGGGAGTGGCGAAACTGCCGCTAGCGTTGAACCCTGGGGATCGCCATCCACAATGATCACCTGATGGAGTTGCGCGCAAACCCCATGAAGATGAGCAAGCAGCTTGGGAAGCGCCGCCTGCTCA
Source organism: Lyngbya confervoides BDU141951 (assembly GCF_000817775.3). Classification (GTDB taxonomy): domain Bacteria; phylum Cyanobacteriota; class Cyanobacteriia; order Thermosynechococcales; family Thermosynechococcaceae; genus Lyngbya; species Lyngbya confervoides. Next base: position 55,861 of record NZ_JTHE03000019.1, on the reverse strand, counting down.
TAGAGAACCGGGATAATCAAGGTTAGTTTGATGTGCTCTTGAGGCAAACCGTTGGGCAAATGATCTGAGGTTGAATCGTCTCTAGAGGAATCGTCTATGGATGAACCGTCTATGGATGAACCCTCTACGGATGAACCGTCTGCGCGGGGGCAGATCAAGAGAACTAGTCGCCTTCGGCAGTGGGAATTGGCCCATTGTAGTCAATATTCACCAGGCTTCCATCTAAGGCAACCGTCACTACGCTTTGCAGGCTCGGGGGCTGTGCCGGTCGCCCGCCTAAAAAGGTGTAGGTTAAGGTACCGTTGCCATTGTCTTTATAGGGAGCCTCGGCGGCAGGACCATACATTGCTTGCTCAGCTCGGTAGTTGTTCAGCCCACCGTTGGCATTTTCTGCGGCTTGGCGGGCGAGGTTCATGGTGCGAGTGAGGGCACCGGGTTCATAGCTCGGGGCCGGCTTGGGAGTTGGTTTGACTAAATCGGTGGGGTCTCCGATAAATCCCTCGATGATTTGCCGGATGGAGTCAATATTTTGACCAAATGCAGGCTGGACGGAAAGCGATAGAGCTATACTTGCCAGAGCCAGGGGAATCAGCTTTCTGCTCATAGTCGTACCTTCGATGAAGAATCTATTTTGACTGTACGATTATTCTCTAGGCACAGCAATGAATATGAAGTTATTTCGATCACCCGATTCTGTGATCTGTCTCATGGGTCTCCCTGGCGTTATCCCGTCAGGGTGGGGTTGGGGATCCTGGGAATTGGCGGTGGTGCCGGTCCTCTGCGCTAGGCAAATTCGTGATCCAATTCCTGGATTAATCCCTCCAGATCCGCGGCGCTGGCTTGATAAATCTCGTTACAAAAGTCGCAGGTGGTTTCAGCGCCCTGGTCAGATTCAATTATGTCCCGCAGTTCTGCCTTCCCCAAGAGCTTCAGGGCGGCTCGCACCCGATCTTGCGAGCAGTGACAGAAGAAACGCAAATCCTGAGGATCAGGAAAGATCTCCAGATCGAGATCGCCAAAAAGCCGATGGAGAACGGCAGCGCCATCGGTGTCATTCTGGATCAAAGAGGTAAATCCCTGCATCGATTCCAGGCGCGATTCGAGAAAGGCCACCAGGGCCAGGTCGCGAGCGGCCTTCGGAAGAACCTGCACCAGCAGTCCCCCCGCCGCAACCACGCCCTCGGTTTTGAGGAAAACCCCCAGGGAGATGCCCGAGGGGGTCTGTTCGGACTGAGCGAGATATTGGGCCACATCCTCTCCCACTTCACCGCTCACCAGGTTGACGGTGCTGGAGTAGGGCGGTCCCTGACGGCTATCTCGAATGACGTGGAGAAAGCCCTTCGCGCCGATGGCGGATCCCACATCAATGTTGCCCTGATCCGTAAGGGGAATCTCAATCCGAGGACAATTGACATAGCCCCGAACCGTACCATCGCGTCCTGCATCCACCAGCAGCCCGCGCAGGGGACCGTCTCCCTTCAGGCGCAGATTCACGCGGGCTTGCCGTTGTTTCATATTGGAGGCCAGCAGTAGCCCAGCGGTCATGGCTCGACCCAGGGCCACGGTGCCGACGTAGGATAGGTCATGCCGTGCCCGTGCCTCCTGAGTCAGATCCGTGGTAATGGCGCACACCACCCGAATGCCGCCGTCGGCAATGGTGCCTCGAATTAACTGGTCAGCCATATTACAAATATTTACAATGAACCTGATTCTTATTCTAATCATCTTTAGGATCGTCTCTTTTCTGACCAAGCATCTGGATCCTTCCCTGGGGATCGCTAGGATGGGACTTCTGGATCTGGGCCATTCCGCACCGGAAGAAAGGGGTATCCTGAACAGTAATCCAAGGGTCAAGCCACACTTAGGACGTCCATGACAGTAGAATCGTCCCTGCAACAGGTGAAACAAACGCGCTGGCGTCCAGTCTCGGGTCGACTCGGGCGATCGCTGGAACGCTGGCCTCTTTGGGGCTTAGGCGTGGTGACGGTGATGCTGATTTCGGGCGGCGGCGCGCTGTTCTATCTGGTCACGCAGCCCCCCAAGCCCAACTGCAGCCATGTGTTTTGGCCTCTGGCCTCAGCCTCCACGCGCCTGTACTGTGCCCAGGAACTGGTGCGTAACCCGACCCTGGATAACCTGCTTCAGGCCATTGCTCTGGTTGACGCGCTAGCGACGGATCATCCGCTGCGCGGGACCATTAACCCTCGCATTGAAAAGTGGTCCACCCTGGCTCTCGATCGGGCGGAGGAAACCTTTCACCAGGGAAATTTGAAGCGGGCCATTGAATATGCTCGAAAGATTCCCACCAAGACAGCGGCCGCCAAGCAGGTGCAGGCGCGCATTGCCCGCTGGCAGAAAATTTGGGCCGAGGGTGAGGAAATTAATGACACCGTAACCGCAGCCCTGGCCCAGGAGGATTGGCGCCGGGCCTTTAGCGCGATGGTGGACTGGCTTTATGTGGAGAATCGCTACTGGTCCAAGGTTCGCTACGAAGAGGTTTCGGACATTATCATTCAGGCCCAAAAGGATGAGAAACTCGTGGTGGAGGCCGAAAGATTAGTGAAGCGGGGGGGCTTTGAAAATCTAGAACGGGCCTTGGGGCTTGCGCGTCAGCTGCCCTCTGAGACCATTTTCAAGCGATCGCGCCTGAAGATATTTAATGGGGTGGCCGATCAGTTTGTGGCCATTGCGGAGACAGCTCTTGACCAAAAGCGGCTGCGAGAGGCCACCGATGCCCTCTCCCTCATTCCCCGAGAGAGCAATGTGTGGTCCTATGCTCAGGATCTGATCAAGATTGCCAATGCCACCTCCCTGACCTGGGCTGTTAGCAGCGATAGCTATCTGCGGGCGATGGAGGAGCTGCGCGAAATTCCAAAGTCCAGTCGGCTCTACGGGAAGGCGCAGCAGTTAATTGCGCGTTGGCAGGGGCAAATTGCTTCGGTGAAGGTGCTGGAAGAGGCCCAAACACGAGCCGTTGGTGGAGATCCCGAGGACTTGCGCGCCGCCATCGCCCAGGCCCGTCTGGTTGCCTCTAGTAGCGATAAGTGGGAAGAGGCCCAAAGCAACATTCAAGATTGGCGGCAGCAACTGGAGCTGTTTGAGGATCAGCCCATTCTGGACTATGCTGAGGAGCTGTCTTTGGCTGGGGACCCAGCTTCGCTGCGCTCAGCCATTGCCCAGGTCCGCAAAATTGGCCCTGGACGCTTGCTCTATGCAGAAGCCCAGTCTCGTCTGCGCTACTGGCAATCGCAGCTAGAGGATTTTTCGCGGCCCTCTCGCTATGCCAGTGGGTCCCAGGAGTCCGTGAGCCTAGCCCTCGCGCCAGCCCGTCAATCCTCCACAGACTCCAGCTTGGAATTTGAAAATCTAGAGTCGAATCGGACGCTGCTGGTCCAGGCGCGGCGGGTGGCCCAGGCAGGGGACTCCCAAAGCCTGCTTCAGGCCATGAACACCGCCAATCAGGTTCCGATCAATTCCGTGGATCGCTACGAGGCTGAACTGGAAATTGAGAATTGGGCGAATCAACTGCTGACCCTTGCGGTTCAAGAGGCCCCTCGGGATCTGCGTGCGGCCATTGCCCTGGCGCAGAAGGTGCCGCCCTATAGCCAGGTCCATTCGGCGGCTCAGGCTCAAATCCAGACTTGGCAAAGATCACAGCCTAAGCCCCCCTCGACAGGACAGCCTTGACGCGGGGCGACCCTCTCGGGATTGAATCCCCGGTGCAAATCTATTTTAAATTGGTTGAACATCCCCACTAGACCGCCCGGAGGAGACTCTGCCCCCAAGGGGCGATGGGGCCGTTGTGACCCTTACATTTTTGTTTTTGAGTTTTGTTACGGAGAGGACTGTGCCATTGACTAAGTCTGCATCGCCTTGGTTTGGATCTTGGGGGCGATGGCTCTGGGCGCAGCCGGGCTGGACCCTATTTGTGCTGTTTACCGCTTCCCTGGTTGCCCTGCCGATTTTGACGGTCCTGAGCCACATTTTTGCTGACAGCAGCGAAACCTGGGCCCATCTAGCCGCCACGGTCCTGCCGAGCTACCTGATCAATTCCCTCTGGCTCTCCTTGGGGGTCAGCCTTGGGGTGCTGGGCGTTGGCGTCAGTACGGCTTGGTTTGTGGCCATGTGTCGATTTCCGGGCCGCGCCATCGTGGAATGGGCACTGTTACTGCCCCTCTCTACTCCTGCCTACGTCCTGGCCTATACCTACACAGACTTTTTAGATGTGGCTGGTCCGGTGCAGCAGTGGCTGCGGTCCACCGGGCAATGGCAGGTGGGAGACTATTGGTTTCCCGAGATTCGATCCCTGGGGGGGGCGATCGCCATGCTGGTGTTGGTGCTCTATCCCTACGTGTATATGCTGGCACGGGTGGCGTTCCTGGAGCAGTCTAACCGATTGCTTGAGGCCAGTCAGATGATGGGCTGCAACAGCTGGCGCAGTTTTTGGCTAGTGGCCTTTCCCCTGGCCAGGCCCTCCATTGTGGTAGGGGTCGCGCTGGTTTTGATGGAAACCCTGAATGATTTTGGGACGGTCCAATACTTTGGAGTGGATACCTTCACCACAGGGATTTATCGCGTATGGACAGGGTTTGGCGATCGCCAGGCGGCCACGCAGCTCGCTGCGGTCCTGCTGCTGCTGATTTTCGGACTGGTGCTCATCGAGCGCTGGTCTCGGGGCCGCGCCCAATATTATCAAAGTCACGGCCTGCGCGAGCGCCCTTACCAATATTCCCTCTCGCGGTTGGCCACCGCTGGCGTGCTGGCCCTGTGCTGGCTGCCCATCACCTTGGGATTCCTGTTGCCCACAGTGCTTTTGGGCATTATGACCTACCAGAACCTGACCGAGAGTGTGACCCTTGAGTTTACGGGCTACGCAGGGAATAGCTTTTTCCTGGCGGGGGTGGCGGCGATCATTTCGGCCGCGATTGCCACGGCTCTGGCCTATGGTCAGCGATTAAACCATGCTCCCTGGCTGCGAACCGCAACGCGCTTTTCAGCCATGGGATATGCCATTCCAGGATCGGTGATTGCGGTGGGCATTGCCATGCCCTTCGGCTGGCTGGATCAAGGCCTGAACCTGATTGCCCAGATCTGGACAGGATCTCGTGTGGGTCTGGTTTTTAGTGGCACTGCCCTGGCCTTGATTTTTGCCTATCTGGTCCGATTTTTGGCGGTGTCCTTTGGCACAGTGGAGGCCGGGCTGAGCAAGATAAAGCCCTCCCTTGATGAGGCCGCCCGCAGCCTGGGGCGCACCCCCACCCAAACCCTCTGGCAAATCCATCGCCCCTTGATGTGGAGCAGCATTCTCACTGCGGTGATGCTGGTCTTTGTGGACGTGATGAAGGAGCTACCCGCTACCTTGATGATTAATCCCACCCATTTTGAAACCCTGGCGGTGCGGGTCTACCGCCTGGCCTCCGATGAACGATTGGCCGCAGCCTCGGCACCGGCCCTGGCCATTGTCGCAGTGGGGCTGCTTCCGGTCATTGTGCTGAGCTGGCAAATCGTGCGATCGCAGGAAGACGAATCCTCCGAAGGGATCGGATGATGGTTTGATTTTTCTCTTAAAAAATAAATTTTGGCTACGATTTGCTCTGTCAATTTCGATGATTTATTGCTGGAAAAGGGCACTCTAACAGGAGTCAAGGAATTGGCCATAAGTCTGGTGCAATTCCTTCACGAAGCGGGTGTGGATTAAAGGCTGTCACCTTATCTCCATTAACTGTGGTTGTTTGTCAGCCTCTTAGCCAGCCCCCTGTTATTCTGGGGACTTGATATGACTGAAACCTGTTCACAGCCAGCTCACAAATTTATAAACACCCATTCGTCTTCTGCGCGTCAAGCCTCCCCTGAGACAATTCCATCCTCAGAATTGCGAGCGGTGAATCTATCGGTATTCACCCAATATTATCCCCCTGACTTTGCGGCCACCGGCCAGCTCATGGAGGAGCTGGTAACCTACTTAACCCAACAGCAGGTGCAGGTGCAGGTCTTCACAGGGCAGCCGACCTATGCCTTCAATGCGAGCGATGCTCCGACCCACGAAGTGCGTGGAGGAGCAAAGGTGCAGCGAACGCGTGTCTCCAAAACTCGAAAATTTTTGGGCAGAACCGGCAGCGGATTGCTGTACTGCCTCCGATCGGCCCTACATCTGTTAAAACAGGCCCACCGGGGTGACCTGCTGCTGTTAACGAGCGAGCCCCCGTTTTTATTTGTGGTGGGCTACGTCGCCCACCGGCTCTTTCGGGTTCCCTACGTTTGTTTAGTCTACGACCTCTACCCGGATGCCATTGTCGAATTTGGGATTGCCCAGGAAAAAAGTCTGGTTGTCCGATTTTGGAACCGTGTCAATCGCTCGGTGTGGGAGCGGGCTGAATCCATCATTGTTTTGAGCGAGACGATGAAGCAGCGAGTGGTGGACAAGGCTCCTCAGGTTAGCCGGAAAATTTCGATTATCCATAACTGGTCCGATCCAAACTGGATCAAGCCCATCCCCAAATCCGAAAATCCCTTTGCCGCCCAGCACAATCTGCAGAATAACTTTGTGGTGATGTACTCCGGAAACATGGGACGCTGCCATGATATGGAAACCATCATGGATGCGGCGGAGGCCCTGCAACAGGAAGCAGTGCAGTTTGTGTTCATTGGGGCTGGCCCAAAACGGCAGGACTGTATCGACCGCGCCGAAGCAAGTGGATTGAAAAACTGCCTATTTTTGCCTTACCAAGACAAGGAGGTGCTGCCCTACTCCCTCACCGCCTGCGATCTGACCCTAGTCAGCGTCGGGGCTGGGATGGAAGGGGTTGTCGCCCCGAGTAAATTTTATTCGGCCCTGGCGGCCGGTCGTCCCATTGCCGCGATTTGTGAAAGCCACTCCTACCTCCGGCAGCTGATTGCGGATGCCAACTGCGGCACCGCCTTCCAGCCGGGCGACAGTCTGGGACTGGTTGCCTTTATCCGCTATTTGGCAAAGGATTCCCAGCGGCAAGCAACCATGGGAAATATGGGGAGCAACTATATCAAGAATCGCTTCACCCCAGACCTGATTGGCCAGGAATATTTACAGCTCGTGGAGCAGGCGGTTCTCAAGGATAGCGAGTTGAGACGCGGACTTGTGAATCGGGAGTTTCAGCTGCTCTATCAACCCCTTTATTCTCTGCGCACGGGGATCCTCAGCGGCTTGGAACTCTTGGTTTACTGGCAGCATCCGCAGAAGGGACTGATCTCTCCGGGAGAGTTTCTCCAGTTTGCTGAGAATTCCGGGTTGATTGTGGAAATGGGACAGGCTTGGCTGGCAGAGGCCTTTTCTCACTTCCGCCATTTCACGGAAAATTGGCAGCATCCGCTACTGCTCAAGATTAACCTGACGGCGGGTCAGTTTTTTCATCCGTCGTTGGTGCCCATGCTAGATCAGTACATGGACCGGCACAATTTAACGGGGCAGCAGATTTGTCTGGATGTGGCGGAGGAAGCCTTAATGAGCGACGGGGCAGCGGCCACGGCCATTCTGTTACAGCTCCAGGATCGTCATATCCAGGTTTGCCTGGAGAATTTTGGCCAGGGGGCCACCTCAGTTAAATTTCTCAACCGCTTTGCCCTGAATGCGGTGGAAATTGACCGACAGGTGGTGAATCGTCTGGAATTTGATCCCGAAGCCGATACTTTAATTGAGTCCATTATCCTCCTGGCCCAGGGGATAAATCTGGAGGTGATTGCAGAGGGCATTGAAACACCGAAGCAGTTAGCGCGCCTGAAGGCCCTGGGGGCTGGCTATGGCAAGGGATTTCTCTTCTCCAAGCCCCGTCCTTACTCGGAGGTGCTGGCCCAAGTCCTGGTGGAATCGACCCCCGTGCCGTACGTCAGTGAAGCCAAACCCAAGGCCCAACAGAATGAGGATGCCCCCTTGATTCTGGTGATTGATGATGAGCGCGGGATGCGTCGACTCCTGCGCTTAGCCATTGCCAAGGAAGGCTATCGCATGATTGAAGCTGAAACCGGTGCAGCCGGATTAGAGCTTTACCGAGTGCATCAACCCGACCTGATTTTGCTAGATGGCATGATGGAAGACCTGGATGGTTTTGAATGCTGCCGCAGAATTAGAGCCGAGGAATCAGCGGAGGCGAAAGTTCCAATTTTGATGATTACTGCCCTAGATGATGCGCAATCCATCAGCAGTGCCTATGGCTGCGGAGCCACGGACTATATTACCAAGCCCGTTAACTGGGAACTGCTGCGACAGCGTCTGAACAGAATCTTGCCACCCCAGTGACCCCTGGGGGTTAACGCTGCTTGGCAGCACCTGAACCAGGCTTCTGTTTGGCCCAGGTGGTACATTCCTTCCCAAAATTACGGTTCCCACGAACCATACCTTATAGATGTTCTGGCCGAGATCGAGGCAATATTTTATGCAGTCCCCTAGAAAAGAACTTGTAATTACGGCCGGGTCCCAGAGTGGTCAATACTGGCGCGACCTTTGGCAATATCGTGAACTGTTTTACTTCCTGGCTTGGCGCGATATCCTCGTGCGCTACAAGCAGACCGTCATTGGGATGGCCTGGGCGTTGGTTCGCCCCTTCCTGACCATGGTGGTGTTTACGATCGTGTTTGGAAATTTGGCGAAGCTGCCCTCGGACGGGGTTCCCTATCCGATTCTGGTGTTTGCGGCCATGCTGCCCTGGCAATTTTTCTCCAGTTCGCTCACGGAGAGCAGCAATAGCTTAATTACCAATGCCAACCTCATTTCAAAGGTTTATTTCCCCCGTTTGATCGTGCCAACGAGCGCGGTGATGGTGTGTTTTGTGGACTTTTTAATCTCAGGCATCATTTTGCTGGGATTAATGGCCTGGTATAACTACGTCCCAAACTGGCGAATTCTCACCTTACCCCTGTTTATCGCCATTGGGTTTGCCGCTGCCATTGGAGCGGGATTGTGGTTGGCAGCCCTCAATGTTAAATATCGGGACTTTCGCTATGTGGTGCCCTTCATTGTGCAGTTTGGCCTTTACATTTCCCCGGTGGGATTTAGCAGTGCGATTGTGCCTGAACAGTGGCGGCTGGTTTATTCCCTCAATCCGATGGTTGGCGTGATTGATGGATTTCGCTGGGCGATTTTAGGCGGCGATGCCAGTATTTACCTGCCGGGATTTTGTCTATCGCTATTTTTAGTGGGATGTCTGTTGATTACAGGGGTCCGATTCTTTCGAGCCTACGAGCGCTCGTTTGCTGACGTCATTTAGGGAAGAGTCATGTCCAGTCCAATCATTAGAGTTGAACATCTCAGTAAGTGCTACCGGCTCGGGCGCAATAAGCAGCATGGACGCTATCAATCGCTGCGCGATAGCTTGGTGGCTAGTACAAAATCTCTAGGAAAGCGGGTGCTTCACCCCTTTCAGCAGCAGGCACAGGGGGAGGATCAATCCCTGGACTTTTGGGCCTTAAATGATGTCTCCTTTGAGATTCAAGAGGGGCAGCGAGTCGGGGTCATTGGTCGCAACGGTGCTGGCAAGTCCACACTTTTAAAGCTCCTCAGTCGGATTACGGAACCGACCCAGGGGCAGATTGGTATCCGGGGGCGCGTGGCGAGTTTGCTAGAGGTGGGAACCGGCTTTCACCCGGAACTCTCGGGGCGAGAGAATATCTATCTCAACGGTGCCGTCCTGGGTATGGCCAGGGATGAGATTCAGCGTAAATTTGATGAAATTGTGGCCTTTGCTGAGGTGGAACGATTTTTAGATACGCCGGTGAAGCGGTATTCATCGGGAATGTATGTGCGCCTTGCCTTTGCGGTGGCGGCCCATCTAGAGCCAGAAATCTTGGTCGTGGATGAGGTGCTGGCGGTGGGGGATGCCAAGTTCCAGAGCAAGTGTCTTGGCAAAATGAAGGATGTGGCTCACTCGGGCCGCACTGTCCTGTTTGTGAGTCACAATATGGCCGCGATTCGGCAACTGTGCAATCAAGCGATTTTGTTGGACCAGGGCCGACTCAGTTTCCAGGGCGATACGGAGGAGGGTGTGGCTCGCTATCTCAAGGCAACCGAGGCCGGGGGGGGCTACCAGGGTCGAGTCAATGTCCATGGCATTGAGCTGCTCGATGCTTTTTTAGAGGATGCCAACACTGGCGATCGCCTGGCAGCCGCCATGTTCAACGGCGACTATTCTCTCAAGATTCGCTTCCGACCGCATCAACCCCTCACCCAGGTGGGGATTGTGGTGCGGATTTACGATGCCGTGGGCACGCTCGTGTCCAGCATTTGCACGCCGGAGGAAGATATGCCGCCTTTTCTCCTGGATCAAGATACGGAAGTGCGGTTTAACCTGCCCCAGCTACAGCTAATGCCCGGCCCCTACCGCGTGAGCATCTTTGTTTACCGGGCCAATGACCCGGTGGAATATATGGCCGCCGATGACGTGCTCTCCTTTGAGGTACATCCGACGATCCTCGGCGATGCCATGTGGGCCTACCGCGCCGATCATGGCATTGTGCGCCTTGCCCGAGGCGGCGATGTGGCCCCGATCAAGGCTGCGGTTCAGGAACTGGTGTTATGAAGCTCCTCTATGTAATTCCTGAATATCCGCCCCAGTCTGGCGGGGGCATTGGCACCTTTTACAGTCAATTCCTGCCGGAGATTGTGGAGCTGGGCCATCAGGTCACGGTGCTGATCGCTAATCCTTTTGCGGCTGAATTTGATTCATTTAGCGATGGTGGCCTTCGTGTTGCCTCCGTTTCCCAGGCCGCGATCGCCGGGTATCTGCCCAAATTTGATCACTATGGCGCCATGCCAGAACTCCAGCGGGTTTTAGCAACGGCTTGGGCCGCCTGGGATTGGGGACAAGGGGGACAGGGGTTTGACCTGGTGGAAACCACGGACTGGGGTCTTCCCTTTGTGCCCTGGATCTTGCGGGATGAAAGCCCCCCAACCCTCGTGCAGCTCCATGGCAGCATGGGCCAGATCGATGCCCATGACCCCCAAATTGATAAACAGGTTCAGGGGAATTTAGTTCGTTTCATGGAAATCGGCTGCTTTGCCCTGGCCGACGCGCTTCAGGCCAACAGCCCCAGTAATGCCCATTACTGGGCCGATCTAACGGGGCGGTCCGTGGACTATCTGCCCCCGGCCTTTAGACTGCCTCAGACCCATGGTCAGGTCTTCTCCGGGGGCAAGGGCGGACTGGTGGTGGGGCGAATTCAGCAGTGGAAGGGGCCAGAAATTTTGTGTCAAGCCCTGGCCCTGGAAGCCTCCGCACCGAAAGCCCGTTCGGATCACAGCCCCATGCAACTGCAGTGGATTGGTCGAGACACGGTTTTTAAGCAGCTTGATCATTCCCTCTCGGACTATTTGCGGCAGCGATATCCGCAGATATGGTCACAGCAGGTGCAACTCCTGGGCGCCTTACCGACTCAGAGAACTCGTCAGTACCAACAGCAGGCCGATTTTATTTTGGTTCCTTCCCAGTGGGACGTGCTAAACTTTGCCGCCATTGAAGGGATGGCCTACGGGAAACCTGTACTCTGCTCGGAGGGGGCGGGCGCGGCCCATCTCATTGAAGATGGGATCAATGGGATTCGCTTTGCCGCCGAGGATCCTCAAGCCCTCCGGGAGGCCCTCGACCGCCTTGAAGCCTTAACATCTGCCCAGCGGCAGCAGATGGGCGCGGCGGCTCGGAACACTGTGCGTGACCGGCTCAATCCGCGGCGGGTGGCCCAGGATCGGGTGCAGGTCTACGCTGAGATTCTCCAGCAAGGGAGATGGCCTCTGCGGCCCCATGATTGGCTGTGCAAGGCCCTTTCTCCCCACCCATCCGAGGGGCATCCCCTAGCCTTTTTAGATTATTTGCCCTTAAAGCAGTTAGGGCGCTACGTCATGCAGCGGAGTTTGCAAAAGCTCACGCGCTAGTGTCTGGTTCACTCAATTTATGGATCTGTTCGATGGCGATGTCTACCCTTGCTCTGTGCATTCCTGCCTATAATGCCGCTGCCTATCTCCCCCGGTTACTCCAATCGGCGCAGGCCCAAACCCAGGCCTTCGATGAAATTTGGGTGTATGACGATTGCAGCCGCGATGAAACTGCCGCGGTGGCGCGATCGCTGGGAGCCCAAGTGGTCAGCGGCGAGGTGAATCGGGGCTGCTCCCACGGCAAAAATATCCTTGCCCAACGGACCCACTGCGACTGGATTCATTTCCACGATGCCGATGATGATCTAACCCCAGATTTCGTGGCAACCGCCCACACCTGGATGCAGCAAGCCGAGGCCCCGGATGTGGTGCTGTTTGCCTACGAAGCCCGAGACTACGACAGCAATAAACGGCTCTACGAGCGTCAGTTTGACGATGCGGCCCTGCGCCAGGATGCGATCGCCTACAGTATTCGCGAGCAGATTAATCCCTTCTGTGGACTCTACCGTCGCGAGGCCATGCTTAGAGCGGGGGGGTACGATACTGACCCCCAGGTGCTCTATAACGAAGATGTGGCCTTTCATTGTCGACTGGCCATTGCGGGCCTGCACTTTGCGGCGGAGTCTCGGGTCACGGTCATTAACTACTGCCGGGCCAACTCCATGTCCAGCGGTAACTTGAACAAATGTCTTCAGGCTCAGTATCAGGTGATGAAAAAGGTTTCGGAACAGGTGGCACCCTGCTACTGGCCCGCCATTGGGCAGCGGCTCTGGGCGATCGCCGCGGTGTCTGCGGCCCAGTCGGACTGGTCCAATGCCGATGCCTGCGTCACTCTGGCTCAGCAGTTGGGAAAACCCCAGGGGCTGCCGCTGGGAATGAAGCAGCTGGCGACCTATCAGCCAGGACTGGCGCTCAGGCTGCGAGAATATCTGATTCGCGGGCTCAAGCCCCACCTGCGATCGCAACGAGCGTAGAAGGTCTTCCAATGCTGATCCCAGAACCTAGAACTGACGGGGGCAGCAAAGGGCAGCAAAACGTTTGTTTTCTCCGCGGTTCTACGGAGGTGAGGGCAGGCAGAGGGCGATTACGATTTTGTTGTACGAACTTGCTGCTGCAGACATGGGGTGTAGGCCCAAGTTCGAGTTGTGAGTAAGAGAAGGAAGGGTTGAATGAACTCGCGCTCTGAGAAGATGGAAAAGGTCAAGTACGAAAAGCACCGAGTCCTGAAAGCCCATCAACGAGTCTTTGGTGATTCCCTCACCCCCCCTTGGATCGATGTAATGTTGGGCACCGATACCTCTCTGGGCATTCAAAGCGCCCCCTCTAGCCTGACCTACGATGCCTATGGTTCGGGGTCAACCCTGGAGGTCTCAACAGCCTTGAGTTTGGATTCAATTGCTCTGACACAGAGGGATCTCACCCAGAGCAATGCAGAGCCTCAGTCCATGACCATGAGCATGGACCCAACCATGCCCCACGCCAGCGATCCGGTGAAGCATGGGGAGCATATGGGGCTGCTCAATCTTCTGCCCCACGGCGCAGAAACCCATCGGGCTGTGAACAGCGGTTCCTGGTTTCATGCCAGTACTTGGTTAAACGGTCAGATTCCTGGCGAGAATGCCAGGGTTCTGATTCCGGTTGGCATTGAGGTGATCTACGATGCGGAAAGCGACCTGCGCTTTGACACCGTGCGGATTGACGGCGGCCTCACCTTTAGCAGCAGTCAAAATACGAAAATGGTGGTTGATACGCTGTTTTCTGATACCACTGGCACCTTAACGATTGGCACCGCCCACAATCCGATTCAGGCCGACAAAACAGCGCGGATCATCATTGATAGTCAAGATGCCGTGAGCGATGCGCTCCAACTTGGGAAAGGGGTGATTACCCATGGAACCACCCGTATCTACGGCGCTGAAAAGCTGGATTTTGTCAGTCTTCAGGATGCTCAAGCTGGGGACAATGTGCTCACCCTAAACCTGCCCACGGGGATGCTTACCCCCCAGGGCTGGCAAATTGGAGATCAACTGGTGCTGGGTGGAACCGGCTATAACCGCCAGGGATCCAATCAAGACAACAGCCGTTTCCAGGATGAAGTTTTAATCATTACCGCCATCAACGGGAATCAGATTCGCTTTATTAACCGAGACATCATCACTGGGGACAATACCGTTTTACGCTTCAATCACCGCCGTCCCCCCGGATTTACCAATGAAACAAATCTCTACGTGGCCAATCTGAGCCGAAATGTTTCCATCAGTTCTGAACAGGGAAAGGATACTCCCCTGGCGCATCGGGGGCACGTCATGTTCATGCACAACCCAGATGTGCAGGTGGTGAACGCTGGATTTTACGATCTAGGACGCAGCAATAAAAATCAGATTGTGGATGATGTCGGCACCAATCGCGACGGAACGGCAGGCAATGGAACCAACGTCCGGGGCCGCTATGCGCTCCATTTCCACCGCACCGGAGCCAACGATATCCACGGTACCCCTGCACTGGCGCGGGGCAACGCGGTGGTGGGGAGTCCGGGCTGGGGGATCGTGCATCATGATAGCCATGCCACCCTGGAAGACAACGTGGTCTTTGATGTCCTTGGGGCAGGGATTGTGGCTGAATCTGGCAACGAAATTGGATCCTGGCATAATAATATTACCCTTAAAACCACCGGTGATTCGGATCCCTGGCATAGCTTCGAGCACCATGGGCTGCGGGTGCAAAACTTTGATATGGGCTTTAATGGCGAGGGCTACTGGGTCCAGGGAGCGGGCCAGGTGGTGATGACCGATAACATTGCCGTTAGTGCCGCCGGGGCCGCAATCACGGTGTTTGGCGGCGGCGATGGCGGCGCAGAGGCACGCGATAAACATGCGATCGCCGTGGCTAATCTGCCGCAGGAGTGGCAAAACATTTCCCAGGGACGGGGAGACGAATCCATGGTAGATGTGGCGGCAACCCCGCTGCGACTGCTGTCGGGCTTTGAAGCTTACAACTCAGAAAAAGGTATTTTGACCTGGGGTACGATGCTGAATGGCGACGGACAACACACCATGGATGTCCCCGGTGCCCATGCCCTGCCCACCACGATTCCAGCCCATGACTATCGGGCTACAGTGGAGAATTTTAAGCTGTGGAATATTCGCAACCACGGCGTCCAGCTCTGGTACACCAGTCAGTACAATTTGTCCAACGGATTAATTTTGGCGGATACTTCCATTCATGAAAATGGGCGCGGGATTGGAATTGCCAACAACAGTAAGAACCATCGCTTTAAAAACCTCCACATTCAAGATTTCTTTACTGGAATTCAGCTCCCTAATGATGATGGAGGTTGGTGGGGAGACTATCAGCACCGGGCGCTCATGGGATCGGTTCTCGAAGATAGCTACATTTTTGGGGTTAAAAGTAACTTCAGTTACTTTGCCGACGACAGCCACTACTTGGCGATGCAGGGTAACAATACCTTTGGAGATCCGAATGGCCCTAACGCCTTACCCATTGCCAGCTATACAACCCAGAGTATGGGCGGCCTAGCGTATCGACTGGATGCATCTAGCTCCTACGATCCTGACCCTTGGAATACGGAAAGTAAATATACCACGCGAGGCATTGTCTCCTACGGCTGGGACTTTGACCACGATGGCATCGTTGACAAATATGGGAAAACCGTCAGTCATGTCTTTGATGGGGTAGGGCTGAAGCCTGTAACTCTGACAGTATGGGACCAAGATGGATCCACCACCCAAACTATGCAGTGGCTAGAGGTGTGGCCCCAGCCCTATGGTGATGCCTTTATCAACGGTAACTTCAGTCAAAACCAGTTTAAGACCCATAACGCCGCTTCCAGCTCAGAAGCTAACGTGGGCTGGGTGAAGGGATCGGGGACCCATGATCCCTTTCTGGGAACCGATGGGGCGCTAGTGTTGAGTACGGGTAGCGCTCATCACACAGGCATTAGTCAGGTGATTCAGGATGAGGCCATGCGGCGAGGTGTGCAAACTCTCCAAATTCGGGCCAAAAATACCGAGGCCCGCATTGATCCCTACAACACCAATCAGATTAAGGTGAGCCTGTGGGGGATTAACGGCCAGTTTCTCAATCGCGTTAACGATGGAGGCCAGGGACCGAAGCCGTCTGGGGCGCTGCCCATGGAGGCCGTTCAACTGTTGAACTCAGACTTGGGCGGGAGTACCTACGACTGGCAAACCTTTAACTTCGAGGTGAATTTGGGATCGGGCTACAACTATCTTCTGGCAGAAGTGTATATCACTCGCACAAACCAGTCGGGAGACTATTTTGCCATTGATAGTTTCAACTTGGTGGGTCCTAGCCCGATTCCGCCAATCCTCTAAAGCGTTGCTAGAGTTGAGCAGCGCTTTCAGAGCCGATGAGGACTGATGTGGACTGATGTGGACTCTTGAGCTGGGATGGGCAACCTAGACCATAGGTTCGGATCTAGTCCAGACGAGAAGAATTGGCTTCATGTATCCCCTAGTATCAGTCTTAATTCCTTGCTATAACGCTCAGAAATGGCTGGAGACAGCTATTCATTCTGCCTTGGGGCAGTCCTGGCCCAAGGTTGAGATTATTATTGTAGATGACGGATCAACCGATGCCAGTCTGGAGATTGCCCGATCTTTTTCCTGTGATCAGGTCAACGTGATCTCGCAGGAAAACAGGGGGGCCAGCAGCGCCAGAAATACGGCATTAAAGGCAGCTCAAGGTGATTTTATTCAATATCTGGACGCCGATGATTTCTTGGCCCCCCATAAGATAAGGGACCAAATTCAGATCCTGGATCAATCCCCCCCTCAGGTATTGGCCATTTGTGGCACGATGCACTTTTTTGATGGGGAGGATCCCAGCAGGGGGATTTTCCATGACGGGATGCCGTTCTATCAAGACAGCGATGATCCCCTGGATTGGCTCATCACTTTGATGGGTGGAGATGGTGAGGGGGGAATGGTACAACCGGCAGCTTGGCTGGTGCCGCGATGCGTGATTGATCAAGCTGGCCCTTGGAACGAACAACTCGCCCTCGATGACGATGGGGAGTATTTTGCCAGGGTTATCCTGGCAAGTGCCGGAATTCGGCGATCGCCTTCGGCTTTAACCTACTATCGGAAGTTTCGATCGCTGCAAAGTTTGAGTGGTCATCAAACGCCTCAAAATTTGCGCTCTGGACTGGATGCTTTAAATCTGCGGGCTGAATATATCCTGTCGCGGACCCAAAGCAATCGGGCCATCCGCGCCATAACCCGCAACTATATGATTTTGGCCGTGGCGGCCTATCCCTTTTGTCCTGCCGTCACTGAGGCTGCACTGGATCGGGTTCAGGAACTGGGCGGTAGCGACTATTTTCCGCCCCTTGGGGGCGCCCGTATACAGCGGCTCCAGCAGCTAGTGGGTTGGAAGCTGGCGCGTCGCCTGAGTGTGGCGCTGCATCAACTGCACCTGCGCCGAATGCGAAAATCCTGGGCTACGGCCTAGCCGTTGTCAACCCCAGGACTTCTATGGGGGCTTTTTGACCTGTTTACTTCGTTCATCATTCTTCAGTTCATCGCAATTTATGCTTAATTTGTTCTATGAAGAACCTGACCCGGACCGCTGGTTGCCGGGCGATCGCTATCCGCGGCGGGTTATCCGCAAAGTTCTGCGCCCAAACCCACGCATTTCAGGGCAACAGCGTGTGTTCTTGAACCTGCTCGCCGGACTGGATCAGCTGAATATTCCCTATCGTGTCAACGACTTTCGCTATATTCAGCGGCATCGTGATGAAGTCGCTTGTATAGTTGGAAAGCCGAACGTTCTTGAAAAGCTGCCCTGGAAAAACCCGATTTTATTTGGGGCCGCTGTATTTTCCCATCCCTGCGATCAGCCCCCTGACTTTTTGGCCTTGCCCATTCGTCGAATGCTAGTGCCCGGTGAGTGGATGGCCCAGATGTGGCGCCCCTACTACGGCGAGCGGGTCTATCCCTGGCCGGTTGGCATTGATACTGACCTCTGGTGTCCTGTTGCCGAGAGTGAGAAAGAGATTGACTTTTTGCTCTACGACAAAATCCGCTGGGATCATGATGCCTATGAAGTCTCGTTGCTAAATCCAATGCGCTGTGAATTGGAGCAACGGGGCCATCGCGTCGTGACCCTGCGCTATGGCCACTACGAAGAAGCGGAATTTCATCAGCTATTGCAACGTTGCCGCGCCATGATCTTCCTGTGTGAGCACGAAACCCAGGGGATTGCCTATCAGCAGGCGCTCTCCTGTAACGTGCCGATTCTGGCCTGGGACCGGGGCGGTGCCTGGCAAGATCCTAACTACTACCCGCACCGAGTAGATCATGCGCCGGTGAGTTCTGTGCCTTACTGGGATCATCGCTGCGGCCTCAAATTTGAAACATCTGAGCAGTTCAGTCAAGCGCTAAGCGATTTTTGGCATCAGTTATCGGTGTTCTCGCCCCGAGACTACATCCTGGAGCACCTTACCCTGGCCCACTGTGCCCAGGACTATCTGAATCATGTTCACGCCTTGGAAGCGATGGGATAATGGCAAAAATTTTAATTTTTATCGGGGCCCATCTGTGTACGGCCCCTCGCCCCCAAAAAGAAGCGGCGGCCCTGGCCCAAGCCGGGCATGAGGTCACCCTCTGCGGGATCTGGTTTGACCGCGAACTGGCCCAGCGAGATCAGGCCCTCATTGCCGATCAGCCCTACCGGTTTCAGCCCATTCTGGATTTTCGGCCCCAGGCGGGGGCGGCGCTGCAGCGCTTTGGGATCCGGATTCAGGCTCGTCTGGCCCGAGAAGCCTTTCGCCGCTGGCAAGCGTTCTCTCCGGCGCTGCTCGGCTACGGCGCCAGGGCAATGTACCGGAGGGCGCGGCAAGCTAAAGCAGATCTGAATATTTTTCACTCCGAAGCGGGGCTTTGGGCTGGGGCTGCCCTCATTAAGGCCGGGGTTCCCGTCGGCATTGACTTTGAGGACTGGTTTTCAGATGATTTGCTTCCCAGCGCCTTGGCCACACGCCCAGTGGCAAAAATTCGGCAGCTAGAATCCACCTTGATGCACCACTGTCGCTACAAGCTGACCACCTCCCACGCCCTGGCCGCGGCCTTTGCCCAAGCCTACCAAACTGCGCCGCCGGCGGTTATCTATAATGCGTTCCCGCGTTCAGAGGGGGTAGCCCCCCGGCCCTCTGAGGGACCGATTAAGCTTCACTGGTTTTCTCACACCATTGGTCCAGGGCGAGGTCTGGAG
Organism: Lyngbya confervoides BDU141951; assembly: GCF_000817775.3. Lineage (GTDB taxonomy): Bacteria > Cyanobacteriota > Cyanobacteriia > Thermosynechococcales > Thermosynechococcaceae > Lyngbya > Lyngbya confervoides. Next base: position 36,714 of record NZ_JTHE03000019.1, on the reverse strand, counting down.
ACGCTATTTCAGGCCTTACCAGCCATTCATGGATCTGTGGAACTGCATCTTAGGGGCAACTATCCACCGAGCAGCCAGGCTTGGATGGAACCGTTAATCCCACAGGCATGGCGATCGCGGATCTTGATTCATCCTCTGGTCACCAATGCTGAACTCCCCCATAAAATTGCGGAGCATGACATTGGTTTGGCCCTGGAAACTCCCTATTGCGGCAACAAGCAATACACCATCAGCAATAAACTCTTTCAATATCTGCAGTCCGGGCTGGCCACCATTGCCACCGACACCGCCGGGCAGCGCGAAATCATGGCCCAAATTCCCGCGGCGGGCGCCTTAATTCCCTGTGATGATCCGGTGGCCCTCGCCACGGCCATCAATGGACTGGGCACAAACCGCGATCGCCTCCAGGCGGCTAAACAGGCGGCCTATGGTGCGGCCCAGAACGCCTTCTGCTACGAGACCCAGATTCCCACCCTGCTGAACGCCCTGGATCAAGCTTTAGCCCCCCTGCACAAGCCCAGGAAGCAACCGGGCACCCTATATCCAGACGGGTGGATCACGGATGCGACCTCCTAATCAGACGGGTCCCTGCAGTAATCGAAAAAATCTATCGTTGAGAAATTATCCTATGCAGCTTCGTAGCCAGATACGGAACTATCTTGTCCAAAAGCTCGATGTCCCTGAGATTCCGGGTAGCTTAAAGCGTCTTGCTGCCCAGGGCTTCCAGCCCCAGCTGATTTTTGATGTCGGGGCCTATCGCGGCGACTTTGCCCAAACCTGTCTGGAGATCTGGCCCCAGAGTGAGGTGGCCTGCTTTGAGGCTCTGTCGACGCGAGTGCAAGATTTACAAGCCCTAGCTCGGGAAAAGCCGAGCATCCGCGTGTTTGCGGGGCTGGTCGGGGCTCACTATCAAGAGAAGGTGCAGCTTCATGAGGCCGAGACCGCCTCCTCAGTGCTGGTGGAGCAACAGCCTCAGGGCTTTCCAGTCTCGCACCACACCATGCGTCCCCTTGATCAGATCGTTCAGGAAAACTATGGCGATCGCCCCCCGGAATTGCTCAAGATTGACGTGCAGGGCTATGAGCTGGAGGTGCTCAAGGGCGCAGAGCAAACCCTTCCCTCCCTGCAGGCCATCCTTGCGGAGGTGAATCTCATTGACATTCACCAGGGCGTTTCTTTGTTTGCCGAAACGGTCCATTGGCTCCATGAACGGGGCTGGGGCACCTTTGACATCTGCGAACTGCATCGACGTCCCCTCGATCAGGCCCTGTGGCAGGTGGATGTTCTCTTTGTTCCCTACTGCAGCCCCCTGCGTGCCGACAAGCGCTGGGGCCGGTAAGATGCGCATTCTCTTCACGGCAGATCCAGAAATCCCGGTGCCCCCGCAGCACTATGGCGGGGTGCAGCGACTGGTGGACTCCATTGCTCGAGGCATGAAGGAGAAAGGGCATCGGGTTGGCCTGGTGGCCCATCGCGGGTCCACCACCCCGGTAGATGCCTTTTATCCCTGGCCGGGTCGCGATTCCCAAAGCCGCTGGGACACGCTTCGCAATACCTGGACGCTGACGCAAGCAGTTCGTGCTTTCCAGCCCGATCTCATCCATAGCTTTTCGCGACTCTGGTACCTGATGCCGATGATGGCCAGGCCCCTGGCCAAAATTATGACCTACGGTCGAGATCCCAGCACCCGCACGGTTCAATGGAGTGCCCAGCTAGCAGGACAGTCCCTGATGTTCACTGGCTGTAGTCAGCACATTAGCCGGACCGGATCCGCTGCTGGAGGCACCTGGCGCACGGTGTATAACTTTGTGGAATTGGAGACCTTTACCTTTCAACCCCAGGTTGCACCCGATGCTCCCCTGGTGTTTCTCAGTCGCATCGAGCGCATCAAGGGGGCCCACACGGCGATCGCGGCGGCCCTGAGAACCGGTAGGCGATTGATCATTGCTGGAAATCGCGTGGAGAGCGAATCGGGCCAAGCTTACTGGCGCGAAGAAATTGCCCCTTACCTGGGAAAAAACGGCATTGAGTATGTAGGTCCCGTGAACGACGCCCAGAAAAACCTGCTGCTGGGCACCGCCGCCGCCATGATCGTGCCCATTGAATGGGAAGAGCCCTTTGGCATCGTGTTTACCGAAGCCCTGGCCTGTGGCACGCCGGTGATCTCGACGCCCCGTGGGGCGGTGCCCGAAATCGTTCGTCAGGGCGTTGATGGCTTTATTGCCGCCGACCTGGAGGCCCTTTGCGATGCCATTGGCAATCTGCCGCGCCTGAATCGGGCAGACTGCCGCCAGCGGGTTGAATCCTGCTTTACGGCCCAAACCATTAACGACCAGTATGAGCAACTCTATCACGCTCAAATTGCGGTCACCGCTGCCCATTCTGCACCCCCTACGCCCCATGACCTCACCGCCTCTGACCTCTAATATCCAGACTCCCCGGCGGCGGGTTCTCATTGTCAGCCCTCATTTCCCGCCCACAAACGCTCCAGATGCCCAACGGGTGCGTACGATGCTGCCCTATCTGGCTGAATTGGGTTGGGAGGCCGAGGTTCTGGCTGTGGATCCTGATCATGTGGAACATCCCCGCGATGAAATCCTGGCGCAGCTTCTTCCCGATGGGGTGCGGGTGACGCGCACGGGAGCCTTGCCAACGCGCTACACCCGCAAGGTGGGCCTGGGCAATTTGGGGCTGCGCAGTCTGCCGTTTTTACAACGTGCGGGCGATCGCCTCCTATCCCAGCGTCCGGTGGATTTGGTTTTTTTCTCCACCACCATTTTTCCGGTGATGATCCTGGGACGACGCTGGCAACGAAAATTTAACGTTCCCTACGTGCTAGATTTTCAAGATCCCTGGCTAGGCGGCTTTTACCAGACCCAGGCCCAGGGAAGGCCCCCCGGTGGACGGCTCAAATATACCCTTGATAAGGCCCTGGCTCAACTCTTGGAGCCCAGGGCCCTGGAGCGGGTGAGTCATTTGATTTCCGTTTCGCCAGACTATCCCCAACGGCTGCAACAGCGCTATCCCCATCTCACGGCCCAAGACTGCACGGTGCTGCCCTTTGGTGCCCCGGAATCCGATTACCATCGCTTGCCCAGTCTGGGAATCGGGCAGCGGATTTTTAATCCCCAGGACGGCAATCACCATTGGGTTTATGTGGGTCGCGGCGGCGCGGATATGGCAACGGCCCTGCATGGACTGTTCTACGCCTTGCGCCAGGAACGAGATCGCCACCCCCAGGATTGGGAAACCCTGCGGATCCATTTTGTGGGCACCAGCTACGCCCAGGGCGATCGCGCTGAGAAAACCATTGCCCCCATTGCCGAGCAGTATGGCTTGGCCGACATGGTGACCGAACATCCCCACCGCATTCCCTACTTCGAGGCCCAGCAGGTATTGATCGAGAGCCAGGGGATTCTCATGATTGGATCCGATGACCCGCGCTACAGCGCCTCCAAGCTCTATCCGGCCATCCTGGCCCGCAGGCCGCTGTTGGCCATCTTTCCGCAGCAGAGCCTGGTGGTGGAGATTTTGCGCCAGGTCAAGGCTGGACAGGTGGTGATCTTTGATCCGGGCATGAAGCCCGCGCAACTTTATCCGCACATGGCCCCCCAACTGCGATCGCTCCGCCAGCAGCACCATCCCCCCTCGACGGACTGGTCTGCCTTCGCCCCCTATAGCGCTCAGGCCATGACCCAAAAACTCTGTGCCTGTTTTGATCGCGTGGTGGACTCCTCTCATAGCCAGCCGCCAGCCTGCACCCCCTTACCCAGGCCAAGGGGGAGTCAGTTCTCCAGGCCTGTCGGGCACGCTTAGGGAGAAGCCAATCCGTTCAACGTTGCCCATGGTTGCCGCCCCCCCTGCCCAGAAAAAAAAGGGATCCACCACTCTCCTGTTTTGGGGGCTGGTGGCCTTTCTGCTCTACGGCAATGGTAAAGCCCTGCTGCAAGTGGCAAGGCCCACGGCCCTGGGTTGTTTGCTCATTGGCGTGGCCTGCATGTATCCCTTTTACCTGTGGTGCGATAACAAGGTCAAAGGCATCCCGGTGTTTCCCTTTTTTGCGCTGACCTACCTGTGGACCTTCTGCTTGCCACTGCTGAGCGAGAATCCCAACGTGCTCAAGTATCCCCCCTTGGCCCATCTTCAGGCGGCCCTATCCACGGTCTTATTTCTGGCCAGCGGGACGGCCGTTTGGTATCCCATGGTGCAAGGCAAGAAAATGAGCGGACCGAGAAGGCCGCTGTTTTCCCTAAAACCCGACGCCGCCGACAACTTTTTCATCGCCATGACTGGGGTGGGGGCCTTACTCAATATGTACATTATGGGGGGCTGGAAGGGAATTCCCGATAACCTGTTCACCACCGTTCGCGGAGTGGTGCTGGGACTGAGCTTCCTGGGCATTTTTGTCGTGGCCTATCGTTCCGGAGAAGGCAGTATTTCTCCTCAGAAGCAGCGTATCTTTTTTCTTTGCTTAGTTCTCAATATTATCAGTGCGGCCGCCACGCTCATCCTCAAGACGGCCCTGACCCTATTTATGCTGTCCATTGTGGCCTACCTGATCGGGGGCCGAAAGCTGCCGGTGCTGCCCCTGCTTTTGGGACTGGTGCTGCTGCTTCCCCTGCACTATGGCAAACACGAAATGCGGGCGCTTTACATGGCTCCCGGCTCACCCCCGACCGTGGTGCAGCCTTGGGAATACCCAGCCTGGTTTCAGGAATGGGGCACCCATGCCCTGGATAACCTCAATCCTAAACCCAAACCTCGCTGGGCTCCGGAAGAGGAAGAAAAGGAGTCCTTTGTGGAGCGATCTAGCGTGATTCACATGCTGCTGATGGCCCAGGAAAAAATTCCTGATTCCTTTCCCCATCTCAATGGGGCTACCTACGTGATTTTGCCTGGAATGATTGTGCCTAGAGCCCTCAATCCCAATAAGCTGCGCACTCACGAAGGCACCCACATGCTGAATGTGCATGTTAAACGTCAAACCTATGAAGATACGCTGCGCACCACCATTGCCTGGGGGCTACTGCCCGAGGCCTATGCGAACTTCGGCGTTCCAGGCTGTGTCTTTGTGGGCGGCCTTCTAGGGGCATTCTATGGCTATGTGACCCGGATAGGGATTGGCAAACCCGCCTTTTCCTTTCAAACGCTCTTTTGCATTTTAGTGATGAGTATGGCCCTGGCTTCAACGGAATGGACAGCAGGGGTCTATGTGGCCTCTCTGTTTCAGTCCAGCGTGCCGATTGTGGGAATTCGCCTGGTTTTTATGAAGCGGCAAAAGACCCCGCCCCGGTTGCGACCTGTGCCGCCCGTAGCTCTCCCCGGCGGCGCAGAGTCCTAAACTTTCAATTTCTAACTTTCAATTTCTAACTTTCAATTTCTAACTTTAGAATCCTAACTTTTCTGATGCCGTTGCCCTTGTTGATTGCTCCTGTATCCGGTCCCCCTAGTTCTTTCGCCTGAGGACTCCATGACTTCAAAACTTGCGATTGTCACCTCTCATCCCATTCAATACTATGCGCCTTGGTTCCGCTTCCTGGCCCAGGACTGTCAAAGGGATCTTCGAGTATTTTACCTGTGGGACTTTGGCGTTGTGGCCCAACGCGATCGCCAGTTTCAAACCACCCTGGCCTGGGATATTCCGCTGCTGGAGGGCTATCCCTACGAGTTTGTCGAGAATGTCAGTGCTCAGCCTGGAACCTCTCATTTCTGGGGGCTCAATAATCCCTCGCTTGCCCATCGGCTGCGCGCCTACCAGCCTGATGCGGTTCTCTGTATGGTGTATAACTACATCAGCCTGTACCGCCTGATCTTTACCTGGAGGGAGTGCCCCCTCCTATTTCGGGGGGATTCCCATCGGCTGGTGCCCCCCACAGGAGTCAAGGCCAAAGTGAAGCAATGGTGGATTCGGCAAATTTTTCAGCGCTTTGCCGCCTGCCTCTACGTTGGGCAAGCCAACTATCGCTACTACCTTGAGCATGGGGTGCACCGCGATCGCCTGTTCTTTTCGCCCCATAGCATTGACAACCAGCGCTTTAGCCAAGCCTTGCCTGAGGCAACCGCCGCTGCCCGTGAGTGGAAACGCAGTCTGGGGATTCCCAGCGACCATCGCGTGATTTTGTTTGCCGGAAAGTTCATCTCTAAAAAGCGTCCCCAGGATCTATTGCAAGCTTTCCTGGAGGCTTCGTTCTCCCATGTTTCCTTACTCTTTGTCGGGGCTGGCCCTCTGGAAGCGGTGCTGAGATCCCAGGCCTCGGGGTCAACTCAGGTGTATTTTGCTCCCTTCCAGAATCAGAGCCAGATGCCGCGTACCCTGGCGATCGCTGATGTGGTGGTGCTGCCCAGCTACGGGGCCGGGGAAACCTGGGGACTCATTGTCAACGAAGCCATGTGTTTAGGTAAGCCTGTCATTGTCAGCCATCATGTAGGCTGCGCCGAGGATTTAGTTAAGCATGGTCAGAATGGCTATATTTTTCCCGCCGGAGACGTAGCTTCCCTAACGCAAATCCTCATCCAAGCCTTAGGACAGGCTGATCTAGATCAGATGGGACGTCGGAGTTCCCATCACATTCAGGCCTACAGCTACGAGCGGATGGCCCAGGGGCTAGGGGAAGCGCTGGCATCCCTGCCGCAGTCTGCGCCAGCGCTAAACTCCCTGGCGATTCATTCCTGATGTCCAGGGCCAGGGGTAAACTTCCAGTTCATAATCAGGTCCTCAAAGCTGATTGTGAACTGGATTCATCGCGACGATCAACGGTATGCACTGTATGCTTGGCATGAGTCTGTGTTAGCGCTGACTCCCCAATGGAAGCCAGAAGTTTTCATTGAGTCCTAGGCGTAATCCATCAGTGGTGTGGAGTATGATGCTTGAATCTCAGCGACTTCAATATGAACGCGTCAATGGGGATCATGCAAGGGAACTGCAGGGCATTCTCTGTGATCCAAGGGTCTATGTAAATGTTGATGATGGCCTGGCTCCAACTTTGGATCAGTTGTGGGAGCTTTTTCTATTGCGAGAGACAGGGCCTTCTGGAGATTGGATTGATGAAACGTGGGTGGATTATGTTGTGCGCATCAAGGACTCCCAGGTGGCTATTGGCAGAGTTGAGGCTACCGTCATCGAACAACGTGCCGAGGTGGCATGCATCCTGGGTGTTGACCATTGGGGGCAGGGGTATGGAAGTGAATCGCTGGCTTGGCTGCAGGGGTTTCTGCAGAAGCACCATGGGGTGAAACAACTGTGGGCAACGGTGACCCCTGGGAACCGAGCTTCCAAATATCTTTTGCTTAAAAATGGCTATGTAGAAGTGCTGAGGGATCCGCTGCCGCCCCTGAGAAGTTACGACAGGAACGATTGGGTTTTCTGTAAGGTCATTCCATAACGGAAAGATTAGCGAGACATTGGGGTCAATTTCCTAAATAACGGTGGTGACCTGGGCAAACCAGGCTAGGATGTGGCAATTTCTTCAAGCTCAATCCTTCCTCAAGCCCAATCTGCCAGCGGCGAACTGGGCAAGCTGACGAATCCAGTGTGTCAATCCAGTTTATAAACAGTCGCTGTCAGAACATCACCACCGCAAAGCGGGTCAGCCCTAGAAAATGCAGCGCTGTTTCGGTGCTGAGGCGAGGGGCGATGGTCGCGCCACGAGACTTATGGATAAACCTTGTTTCACAGCTTCATCAGTTTGTTACATTTGTATTTTCCTTTTAGAGAAAATGTTATTCTTTTTGGATTCTAGCTAACATTGCATCTAAATTGACATAGCACTAGACATGAGCCTGGTTTTGCAAGAATTTGGAATTTCCTTGGCGGTCAAGGGTTTAAATCCCAATGCCTTGAACCCCGATTTTCTAAAGTATGGAGACGTCATTCCTGCGGAATGGGAATTGTCCCGGTCTCCTGTGTATAGCAACCGCGTCACACAAATTATTTACAAAAATGGTATCCAGCTGGTTGCTCAACCGAATCGGATTGATTTTATTGAGGCGATTAATCTAAAGGAGCCTCAAGCCCCACAAGTGGCGGCTGTTGCGGAGCGTTACCTGGAGAAACTTCCAAAACTGGAGTATCAAGGGATTGGAGTTAATATCAGGAGTCACGCGCCTTTTCCCAGTCAGGAAGCGGCTCATCGTTTTCTGACCCAGCAGATTTTACGGTCAGGGGCCTGGAGCGAGAGTCCTGAAGGATCGATTCAGGTTGCTGTTCAATTCAGCTACCCTCAAACAGATGGACGCCTAAATTTGTCGATAAACGAGGCGAAATTGGCTCGGCCTGAGGGCGAGGATGAGTTTGTCATCCTGTTCTCGGGGAGCTATGCGCGTGATCTGGACACCAACGCCCCAGACGCCACCTTAGCCGGCATCCGGCAAGTCCTGCAGGAGTCGCAACAAATTTTGCAGAAATATTTAGACACGCTGAGTCGCTTTCCTTTATCCGCAGAGGCGGATTCTATGGTCTCTATGCCCGCTTAGGAGCCAAAAATTGAGTTATAAGACTCAGGTTGTGCCTCAGGGCTCTGTATTGCTCCTCAAGGTCATCAGACGTTTCGCGCCTTAACTCCCCCTTCCCCCCGCAATCAAAAACAAATATGACTTCCAACAAGGATTTCCTAGGTGGCTCCCTGATTTCAAGCTCTGGACTGTTGCCAGGCGCTTTAATTCCTTTGTTAGAGGATGACTCAGCGAATGGCCTGTTAGATCTGATTGAAGGTATGGGTGGACGTCGAACCGCTCCAGCGTCTTCAGATCTCACCTATGGCATCGAGTCCTCCCCAGGGGATGCCCTGAGGTTAAACGAATTTTATGCTGAGGGAAGAGGGGGGGCGGAGGAACGCCGATTATTCTCACCCACCGATTATTCAGTTCCCCAAACGTCTTCCGCGGTAGATCCCCTAACTGGTTTTGGAGAGGGTTTTCAACTGGGAGGGAGATCGGAGAAATTTCAATGGGATCAATCCTCTCTTGAAACCTCGCAGTCGGGCTTGTTGATCCACTTGAATTTGGACGAGCCTGGCGGAAAAATTGCCAAAGATAGTGCGCCGTTGGGGGGCAACAATAAAGGATTTCTCAAACATGGTGCGTCATTTGTTTCACTGGATGAGTCCGTCCTAGGGGGAGGGGTTCGTTTTGACGGCATCAATGATCTGATCGCCATTAAAGGCCAGCCGAAGACGAGTCTTCAGGCTAAGCGAACCGTCGCGGTTTGGTTTAAGGCGGATGACCCCACAAAGGGTAAGAAGCAAGTCATTTATGAAGAAGGTGGACCCCAGGGAGGGCTGAATATCTACCTGGATGAAGGCCGTCTTTACGCGGGGGGGTGGGATCGGAAACACGCAAACTGGTCTGGCACTTTTCTGTCAACGAATCAGGTTGAGGCGAATCAGTGGCATCATGTGGTGTTAGTGTTGGATGCTGATCCAGGAAAACACCCGCAGGCAGGGGCGTTTTCGGCATACCTGGATGGGCAACAGTTTGGAGAGGGGGTCGGGACTGCGCTACGTTTCCATCATGATGGTATTGGCATTGGTCGCGCCTATCAAAGCACTCGATTCCACGACAAGAAAGGATTTGGTGGCGGAAACCGGGGCTTGGCAGGGGTGATTGCGGATGTTCGAGTGTATGACCGGGCTTTGAGTGGGGCAGAAATCAATGACCTGTGTGATTGGGTCTTGTCTGAGAACGATCCGCCAATCATTGAAGCCAGACTAGCCAACGATACTGCGCCGGTGGGAACGAATGAGGATCGGCTCACCTACGATCCGACGATTCGGGGTCAGGTTCGAGACAGCAGTCCGATCAAGGAGTTTAAAGCAGCGATCGGCGACCAGCCGCTTTCTGATTATGTGGATATTTCCACTTACCTGCAGCCCGATGGAAGTTTTGAGCTGAATCGAGCCGTGCTGGAGGATATGAATGGGGGGACACTACCGGATGGCCCCTATACGATTCACTTTATTGCCACCGATATTTTCGGTAACCACAGCTATCACAAAGAGAATCCCCATTCCTTTAACGGCTTTGCAGATCTCGAGGCTGAAGTTTTTCAGTTACCCGCGGGTGAAGGCGAAACCGTTAAGGCTCGGTTTAGCTGGGTTGAGCGAGATGCAGGCTTCAACAATGAGCTGGGATTGTTTATCGTTGATGATGCTGAGGGGCGGATTGGTGATCTCAAGCCAGGGGATCGCGGGTATGCCGCCGCCGCGCTATCCCATCCTAGCCGCCAAATTATTTTCAAAAGTGGGCTAGGGGAAGGCGCGGTTCAGGAACTAGATCTCCCTGCAGGTCGCTATGTGGGATACTACATTGTCCAAAATGACACTACGGAGCGGTTTTTAGAGAAGAATCCGAAGAACCAGTTAAAACAGAAACCAAAGGCTTTCTTCTCTTTTCAAGCTGCGAATCCAGACGGGTTTGATCACATGCAGGTGGATCCCAGTGAACCGAATTTGTTTCGGTTCGAGGATTTAACGAACGGAGGGGACAAAGATTTTACCGATGTCGTGGTGAAAGTGGAGTTAGATCTGCCCGCTGAGCCGGTGATTGATGCCCTTTCCTTTGTGTTAGACACCACGGTTGCGGTACCCAGTTTTGATTTGCTGCCGGCATCAGATAGTGATCCGTTAGGGGATCAGAAAACCACCCTGGAGACGGTGACGCTCACCGGCACAACTGAACCTTTCGCCCAGGTGAGTTTGAGTCCTGGGGGTAAGACGGTAACCGCTGATGAAAATGGTGCCTTTACCTTCTTTGAACTGAACCTCGCGTTGGGTCTTAATGAATTTAGCGCCGAAGCGGTGGATGCTGCCGGAAATCGCAGTAGCTTTGAGCGAACCTTTGAACGCTTACCTATTTTCCAGCCGCCAGACATTTCTGCACCGGAAGCCCTGACGACCCCGGAGGATAACGAATTACAAATATCTGGCATCACGTTTGCCGACCCCGATGCCGGTGCAACAGATCTGTGGGTGAAGATTTCGGTGGGTCAAGGACAATTGAACCTCACCGATACCAGCGGACTTCAGGTTGCGCCAGGAACCGGTTCAAACAATTCTGTCCTTGAGTTTACAGGAACGCTTGCCGCGATTAATCAGGCGATCGCAACGCTGAGCTATCAACCCAAGCTTAATTTTAATGGCACCGACCGTCTAGAGATATGGGTAAATGACCAGTCTGGAGCGAATGGGGAAGGACTGACAGCCACCCAATCTGTTGCTTTGGTGGTGACCCCAGTCAATGATGCACCGGTGCTGACGGTGCCGGTGGGTCAATCGGTGGGTGAAGATGAAACGCTAACCCTCCCTGCGATTCAGGTCTCCGATGTAGATGCTGGAGATGGCGTGTTAGAGGTGCGTCTTGCGGTGGACCAAGGGACTGTTTCCCTCGCGGCCCTAGAGGGACTGACGTTCACGGCAGGCAGCGGCACGGGCGATCGCCAACTGGTCTTCCAGGGCACCTTAGTGGCATTGAATCAAGCGCTGGGGGCTGTGGTGTATACCCCTGGGGAGAACTATGCTGGAGGGGATGTGCTCAATATCCAAGTGAATGACTTGGGTAATCAAGGAGAGGGGTCAGTCGGCGAAGCCAGTGCAGCGGTTGATATAACGGTTGTTGCTCAAAATGATGCCCCCATCTTGAGTGGGCCAGAGAACCTCTCCGTGGATGAGGCTAGCCCCCTAGAAATTCCGGTTAGCATCAGCGATATTGATGCCGAGGAAGGAGAAATACGGGTTGAGGTGACAGTGGAGCAGGGGGAACTGAGCCTCCCGACAACCACCGGCGTGGTGTTAGCCCCTGAGTCCACCGCAACAGCTTTAGTTTTAACTGGGACGCTCCCATCGCTCAATACCGCCTTAGCTGGCCTGACCTATCTCAGTCCCGTCAATTTTGAGGGATTGGCGAGGGTTGAGGTGGTGGTAGATGATCAGGGCAATACCGGAACCGGTGGCCCCTTAAGCGATCGCCTGATCCTTGAAATTCAGGTACGCAGCATTAATATTGCGCCCGAGGTCGGCCCAGATACCGTCCTAATGGTGCAGGAAGACAGTGGAGTCAATGATCTGGGAATCCCCCTCCCTCAAGATCGAGATGGTGATTCCTTGAGCGTCATCCTGGAAGAGTTGCCGACCCAAGGGGTGATCCAGAAAGCCGATGGAACGGTCGTAGGGTTAGGCGATGCCTTAGGGGTCTCCGATCTGCCCGGTTTACAGTTTGTGCCGGAGGCCAATGCCTTTGGTTCAGCAGGGCGATTCCGCTACACCGTGGAAGATGGTCAAGGGGGGATTGCATCGCAAAGTATCACGATTGAAATATCTCCGGTCAATGATGCTCCGGTCATTACTGCGCCGAGTGTATTAGAGACCAATCGGAATCAACCACTATCAATTCCTAATCTTGGGGTTGCCGACATTGATGCAGGGAACAATCCGATCCAAGTGAGGCTATCGGCTCCAGGGGGAACATTATCGATCGATACCAGTTTCGTGACGGTTGAAGGGGATGCCAATAGTGCTAGTCTGACTCTGACAGGGCCATTGATTGCCATGAATCAAGCCCTGGCGAGTCTAAGCTATCAGAGCCGTCCTGATTTGGTCGGCAATGATATTTTGACGATTGTGGTCAGCGATTTGGGTCAGACGGGATCTGGCGGGGAGCAGATTGTTGAAGACACGATTGAGATTGTCGTGATGGGGGCCAATACCCCACCTACCGTGGAGGCCAATAAGACCCTCACTGTCTTAGAAGATAGCCCGGCAACCCCCTTGGCTATTGCGCCTCCCCAGGATCTAGATGGAGATGAGTTGAGTCTGCGGATCTTGAGCGTTCCCGATATCCAGCGGGGTGCGGTCTGGCTGAATGGATCACCCTTGGCCCTTGACCAAGCCCTAACTATCGAAGACTTGACGCAACTGACCTTTGTGCCAGTGGCGAATGCCAATGGATCGGCGGGAATTTTTGCCTATGAAGTGAGGGATGGTCAGGGGGGGATCGCGCAACAGCAAATTACGCTGGAGATTACGCCTGTTAATGACGCCCCCCAATGGACAGTGCCCGGATTCCAATCGGCTGACCCAGAAACGGAGACGGTGATTCGGGGAGTGCAACTAACGGACATTGATGCCGGAGAGAATGAGATTCAGGTGACGGTATCAGCGGTCAACGGCATTCTTCATTTGCCGCAGCGGGACGGACTCTCCTTTGAGTCAGGCACGGGTGAAGCCAGTCCGACCCTGGTCTTTACGGGCAATTTGGCGGCTATTAATCAGAGTTTGGCGAGTCTGACCTATCGTTCCAATCCAGGCTTTTCGGAGACGGATACCCTTACCCTCATCGCCAATGACTTGGGGAATAGCGGTGAAGGCGGGGCGCAAACACAAACGGCGACCCTGTCTGTCGTGGTTGAGGAAATCACGGGTGTAACCCTCGTTGAGGAACAATTTTTTGAGGTGGTTTACGAGGAATCGGTTGTGATTCCCGTTGAACCGTCTCGCTTAGTAGTTCGGTTTGCCAACCTCAACTTTGACCCCACCGATCCTGATTTTATTAATGATGCCTTTGAAGTCGCCCTGGTAGATGAATCGGGTCGTTCCTTAGTTCAAACTGTCGGCAGCGGGAAAGATGCGTTTTTCAACGTAACGGAAGATGAGCTACCCCAGCTTGCACCGGGTGTGACCCAGGATAATCAGACGGTACAGGTAGATGTGTCTGGTATTGAGCCTGGTACCAATGCTCGCCTTATTTTCCGGCTGGTTAATAATGATGACGATACTGAAACGACGGTTTTAATCCGTGACTTTACCTTTGTCGCAGAACCAGGGCTGGGCAACGGGTCAGCCGTTCCATCGGTGGACTTCCGACGGAGCGATCGCGAGATTAACTTCCGTCAATTAGGGTCTGTGGCCAATAGTGCCCAGGTCAACTATTTTGCGACGTCGTTTAATCAAGAGACGCAAGTTTTATCAACGGACATCTCCTTAGAGAATATTGGCAACGAGGGATGGAGTGGGCCGCTTGTCTTGGTGATTCGTGGTCTTAGTGATCCAGCGGTTCAAGTGGCGAATGCGGATGGCTTTACGCCAGAGGGTTTTCCTTATTTTGATATCACCGATCAGCTTGAAGCTGAAAAACTGAATCCAGGTGAAATGAGCGCGGCTCGCACGATCACCTTCTTAAATCCCACGGGTGAGCAATTTACCTACGAAGTCGAGATTTTGGCTCAAGGAAATCAAGTGCCGGTGATTGAGTCTGAGCCAGGGTTGGAGGTCATCGGGGGATTGCCCTACCGCTACGATGTCAATGCGGTTGATCCGGATCTCGACCCCCTGACCTATGCACTCCAGGTCGCCCCTGAGGGCATGGTGATTGATGCCGTCACGGGGCAGATTGAGTGGCAGACCACGACCGACAATATTGCCAGTCATCGGGTGACTGTGGTGGTCAATGATGGCCGAGGGGGTCTCACGGAGCAAAGCTACACGCTCAATGTGATTGCGCCACCGCCCAATCGTCCGCCCCTTTTCACCTCTATTCCAGTGGTCGATGCCCAAATTAATCAACCCTATCAGTATGATGCGGACGCGATTGACCCGGATCAAGATGCCTTGATCTACTCCGTGATTCGTGGGCCGGAAGGATTTCAGATTGATCCAATCACAGGACAGGTGGACTGGACACCGGGGCCAACTCTCGCCATTGGGGATACGGTGTTGAGTCAAATCAGTTTACCGGGCGATCGCGAGGAGTTTGTCTTTAGCGGGGCGGTGGGCCAAAAGCTCTATTTAGATCTGCTGCGGGAGTTTAACGGTCTCTCCATCCAGATTTTTGCGCCCAGTGGCAAGCTCGTTAATGTTAGAGATGGACTTTTCACGTTAACAGAGAATGGAAATTACACCGTTGTTGTGGATGGTAATGGCGCTCAGACGGGTCAGTATGGATTTAGTTTGATTGACCCATCCCTCCTGCCGGAAGCAGACCTAGACCAGGCGGTTGTGGATCGGCTTTCTCCAGGCACCGATGATGATTTGTTCCGCTTTACAGGGTTTACAGGGCAAAAGATTTTCCTGGATCAGTTGAGCAACAGCGGTTTTTTTGCAAATTGGGTTCTCTTTGGCACCGGGAATCAAATTGTGGCTCAAGATTTTTCGATGAATGACCTAGAGCTGTATTTGCCCACTGATGGGGAGTATATTTTGGCCGTTCGAGGGCGAGGAACCTTTGGTGAGCTTTTAGAGTACAGCCTTGAAATCGTGACCCCCGATGAAACGAGCGCACCGATGATATTGGGTAGCAATTTAGACCCCCAGGTGATTTCCGGGACGATTAGCGAGCCTGGAGAAGAAGATTTCTACACCTTTGCAGGTGTTGTTGGACAGCGGGTGTATTTGGATCGGCTCAATACCATTAATGATGGCAACATCCGAGTCAGACTATTTGGCCCCAGCGATCGCCAATATTTCGATCGGGCATTTTGGTTGGATACCGAAGCTGGCCCTGTCACACTTTTGGAAGAGGGTGAGTATCGTATCCAGATTGATGGCAATGGCGATCGCGTTGGAGATTATGCCTTTAGCCTCCGAGATCTAGGCTTAGCCACTCCGGCTGAGTTAGATACGACCTATTCTGGAACGCTGAGCCTGGATGATGCCAGCAGTCATCTGTATCAATTCCAAGCCAATGAAGGACAACGGATTTTTATTGATTCTCAAAGCACGGGCGCAGTCTGGTTTAGTACAACGGTAGCAGTATACGACTCTGGTAATCGGGAGGTTGCACGAAACTCTGCGGGGCAAGCGATTGAATGGGTGATTGACAAAACAGATACCTATACCTTGGCGATTAGTAATCGTGATCAACAATCGATTGACTACTCTTTTACCTTGGTTACGCCCGAGATTAGCTCCCAGCCTTTGGCATTCAATACACCGACCTTTGGCGAAATTCGTGAAAAAGGGGAGCAGGATCGGTTCACCTTTGAGGCAAATCAAGGGCAGCAGATTTTGCTAGATATTCTTCAGTCGAGCAATCATCGAGTGTCGCTGATTTCCCCCAGTGGCCAGGAACTTGTGAGTGCAGTGGAAGCACGTGATGAGGGAGGATTCAATCTCAATTTTGTATATCTCCCCGAAGCGGGTACCTACGAAGTTTTCTTGGATGGGTTCGGAGGTGGGACGGGCAGCTATGGGTTCCAAATATTGGATGTCTCAAATGCTGAGCCCATTGTTCCAGGAACGGTGGTGAATGCATCCCTCGATCCTGGTCGTGCCATTCGAGTTTATCAGTTTGATGGCAATGAGGGCGATCGCGTCTATTTAGATCGTCAAGATGGTAGTAATTTTGTCTATACTCGCTTGTGGGGGCCAGACTCGAATCTGTTAGCAGATACGACCAATTCCTTCAATGGAAATTCTGATCGGGAAGTGGTGTTAGGAGCAACGGGCACCTATTTCGTCGCTATTCAAGGAGAAGAGAACACCCCGGTTGAGTTCAGCCTTCAGCTTGTGATCAGTCAGGATAGTAGTAGCACCATTAATCTGGACGAGACAGTTTCAGGCTCGATTTCGGTTGCGGGGGAACAAGACACCTATCAGTTTGTAGGTAGCCAGGGGCAAACCTTGGTGTTGGATGCCCTGCAAGGGACTACCAGTTTTTCGTTTAGCGTGAAAAATTCCTCTGGCAATTTCATCTCTCAGGGAAATCTTGGCAACAGCAGTAGCGCCCTTTGGTTGCCGGAGGATGGGGTGTATGCACTAACGGTGGATGGCTTTGATGCAACTACGGGGAACTATCAATTTGCTGTTCGCAGTCAAAGCCTAGATGTTCAGGTGGGAGATCGTCTTTCTGATACCTTGAGCGCCAAAGAAACTCGGCTATATACCTTTGAAGGGGTTGAGGGAACAACGCTGAGCCTCAGTAGTTTGGTCGGAAGTAACACTGGACGCTGGACGCTATATGCTCCTGATGGGAGCCAAATTTTAGCTGCGGCATTAAATCAAAGTTCATCGACGCCGCTTCAGATGAACG
Organism: Lyngbya confervoides BDU141951; assembly: GCF_000817775.3. Taxonomy (GTDB): domain Bacteria; phylum Cyanobacteriota; class Cyanobacteriia; order Thermosynechococcales; family Thermosynechococcaceae; genus Lyngbya; species Lyngbya confervoides. The sequence goes on along the minus strand of NZ_JTHE03000019.1, from coordinate 19,698 downwards.
GTGAGTATTTGCTAACGGTACAAAATGATGCCGAGACGGAGACAACCTACCAGCTTGAGATATTGGATATCAGCCCTGCCCTTGTTCCTAGCCTGGGCCTCAATCAAGTTTACGAAGGATCGCTACCGGTTAGAGAGAGTACAACAATCTCTCTGGCCGCCAATGCTGGACAGTTAATTTATTTAGATGGACTGTTTTCATCTGGAACTCGTGTTGATTTGACGGATCCAGATGGGCAACGTGTTGGTGGGTTATCAGGCTTTGGCTCAGGCAGTGACCTGGTTTTGCTGACCAAAACAGGAGATTACAGTCTTAGGGTTGAAAGCTTCTTTTCTAGCGATCCAGTCACTTATCAAATTCAGGTACTTGACTTAGAGAGCGTTGCCAGCGATATGGCACTGAATACCCCAATCGCTCAGGCTTTAGAGACTAACGAGACGAAAGTCTTCCAGTTTTCGGGAACCCTGGGTCAAAGAATATTCTTGGATGGATTAGATACCAGTGATGTTGGGGTTACGGCTCGGCTCATTGATGCCTTTGGTAGAGAGATTGCGAGCAGCAACAGCTCCGCTAATTTCGGTATCCAAACGTTGCGATATACGGGCACCCATTATTTGCTGATTGATTCTGCGAATAGCCAGCCGACAACGGCTCAATTTAGACTCCTGGATGTGGACGATGTGGCGATCGCCACTACGGTCGATACGTTGATTACAGGGGACTTTGGAGTCAGTCAACGAGAGACGAATTTCTATGCCTTTAATGGTCAAGCAGGCCAGAAACTTTATATTGATCGGTTTGTGGGTGGAACTAATATCGGTAATCGTTCCGGTAATAAATATGCGTTGTACACACCGGATGGCCAGAGAATTTTAACGGAAGATTTAATCCGGGATGGAGAGCTGACATTACCAAGTACGGGTCAGTATGTTTTGGAATTATCAGGAAATGGGGATTCGAATAATGACTATGAAATACAGCTCGTTACGCCGGAAGATTTAACCGAAACTATTTCCCTCAATACCGTCATTAATGGCGCAATTTCTGAAGCGGGACAGACGAATACCTACCGTTTTGTCGGAGCAGAAAATCAGCAAATCCTCCTGGATGCTCTCTCGGCGCTGAATTCACAATTCCAACTCTTAGCAACTCTCTATTCACCAAGTGGCAAGCAAATCGCAAACTTAGACTTCGCGAATGACAATGGCTCTTTTAACCAAGACCCTGGTTTAATCACGCTCCATGAAAATGGCCTCTATGAGCTTGTGATCGATGCTGCGGGTGAGTTTAATAGTACCTATAGTTTCCAGATTTTGGATGTGGCCGCTTCAGATCTGGTTGCGTTGGATACGACTCTTGCTGGAAGCTTTGCCCTATCTAACGAAGAGGCTCAGGTCTATCGCTTCAATGGCCTAGCCGATCAACGGGTTTATTTTGATCTGAAACAAGGATCCATCTCGGATCGATATGCCCTTTACTCTCCTGCTGGGAATGAACTTTTTAGCCAGCTTTTAGATCGTGATTTTGACATTGTTCTCCCCGCAACGGGTGAATACGTTCTGACTATTTTGGGACGGGGTGGCTCTGTTGATTACAACATCGATTTAGTCACTCCAGATTATGTGCTTGAAGATTACGTGATTGGAGAAACCCTTCAAAGCTCAATTGATGAACCGGGTGAAGTTGACTTTTATCGATTTAGGGGAGATCCGGGACAAATCATCAGCTTAGATGGTCTGTATTCCTCAAACAGCGGCATTTATATTGCCCTTCGTGCGCCGACTACTGTTGAAGCCTATGAAGAGGCTCGAATTCTTGGGCAGGAATTTTTCTTCGGGAACGAACCCCAAAAACCTCTGGTTGTAGTTTTAGATGAATCGGGCGAGTTTATTGTTGAAGTGAATCCTCGAGGGGATCAGACGAGTTCTTATCAGTTTAGAATTCTAGACTTTGCAGCGGCTCAGTCCATTGCCATTGGAGAAACCATTTCTAGTAGCTTTGGCGTTGAAGGTTTTGATGATTCGGTATATCGATTCTCTGTTCTTGATCAGACCCGCTTGTTTGTTGATGGAACTGTAGATCCTGTGACAGGCTTTTCTTCTGGTTATTATTTGTACGATTCATCAGGTAATTTGCTTTCAGAGGGAAGCCTAGGAGATATTGACTTATCTGAGACTGTGCTTGATGCGGGGGATTATTATCTGCTGATTCGAGGTCAAGGCAGTCCGAATGGCTCCTATACCTTCAAGCTGTTGACTCCCGAGTGGCAAACTCAAGCCTATGAGCTAGGAACATCAGTCTTTTCAACTTTCGGTGTACCGGGAGAGCAAGACTGGTATACCTTTGAGGGAGAAGTGGGGCAGAAAATCTATATCGATCAGCTAGTGGGAACAAGCCCCTATCTGATTCCTTCCCTCGTTTCTCCCAGTGGTCAGGTAGTGACTGGATTTGCCGATGGATTTACCAGGGATAAGAGTGAGATCTACACCCTAGAAGAATCGGGAACCTATACCTTCAAGTTTGATGCTCGATTTGACGTGACGGGGGACTATGGTTTTAGAATTCTTGATTTGAATCAAGCGGATTCATTAGCATTCGAGACTCCCCTGCCCGCTAATTTTGGAACCTCTAACCGCGAAACCCAAATTTATAAGGTATCGGTTGAGGCAGGCGATCGCTATTTGCTCAATAGCACCGGAGGCTTTGATGTCAGACTCTTTGATGCTGATGGGAATGCGGTTGACTTGATTGGAACGACCTCTTTTAGCGGTGTTCGTCGGATTCAATGGGATGAAGGGGGTGACTATTATGTAGTGCTTGGAGGACAAGGCGATTCGAGCATCGATGCCTCTCTCACTATTTCTGATATTAGTGTGCCCCCCAATGCGTTAGAGCTAGGGACAAAACAAACGGGAGACATTGGCCAAAATGGCGAGGTACAGGTTTATCGCTTTGAGGCGATCGCTGATCAGCGGGTCTTTTTGAATGTCTTATCTGGCCTAGATCAGTTTAGTTTCCAACTGCTGTCGCCGTCAGGACGTCAGGTTTACACCGCACAAACGAGTCCAGTTCCTCTGCGTTTAGATGAGTCCGGTACCTATTCCCTGGTTATTGATGGCACCTCCTTTTCCTTTGGCTCAGTTCGAGAGTTTCAACTGGGAGAGTTTAGCTTCCAGCTCACGAACTTAAGTGAGGAAGCCAGTCCTTTAAGCCTTGGAGGCGCTAATACCGGCACACTTAATCCCGGTGAAGCCAATCAGTTTTTCACGTTTACCGGACAGAAAGGCTCGATTTTGAGCTTTGATCTGGCGGCGGTGCAATGGTTGGATGCAAATTGGGTCTTGTTTGATCCGGGCGATCGCGCAATTGTTTCTCCTGCCCAAGACAATCCTGACTTTCAGGTAGTCTTGCCGTCGAGTGGGGTCTATACCCTGGCCATATTGAACAGTGCAGATCTCCCAACGAGCTATGCGTTTCAAGTCACCGATATTACGCCTCCTCCAGTGACTGCTCAAGGGCTCAACACTCTATATTCTGGCAATTTTGCGGGAGGAGATCCCGAAATCTATACGATATCCGCCTCTGCGGGTACTCGCGTTATTTTCGATGGGCAAACAACAGCCTTTAATTCTGTCCAAGTTCGACTGAGAAATCCGGATGGAACCCTGTTGCTTGATAATCAAAGCCCAAGGAATGATTCCCAGCCGTTATTGCTTCAGCAAACAGGGGATTACACCCTTGAAGTTTATGGTGGGGCGGGAGACTATGCGTTTCAAATACTGGACTTTCCCTCTAACTTGCGATCACCAGGAGTTAATTATCTAGAGATTGGCGGAACCACTGCGGGTACGCTCTCAGCGCTGAGCAGTAAAGTTTACACCTTTGAAGGTCTAGCAGGGCTTCCCGTCTATTTCAACGGAATTACTGGCGCGAATATAAGGGCGCAACTTGTTGCTCCCAATGGTGAAGAACTCTTAAACAGCGTGAATTTAGGGAACTTTGATGCTGGCCCCTTCGATTTAACTCAAGACGGAACGTATCACTTCGTCATCTCAAATGATGCGGCTGATGCAAGAGACTATAACTTTCAGTTGCTTGAGCTATCGAGTGGTACCTCGCTTGACTTTGGAATTCCGGTTCAAGGTTCGTTAGCGTCAGGGCAAGAAGTCACTTACTACAAACTTCAAGCAGAGGCAGGACAGACCCTGTTTTTTGATATTAACAATGACGCAGGCACCTGGGCTTTATACGATCCATTTAATGAACGGATACATTCTGATGTTCGCAACTACAGCTTTAATCGCGACTTTGAGGTGACCCTGGAATACTCAGGGGATTATCTCTTAGTTCTTGGGGGTGGCGTTCCCGAACCCTACAGTTATGAGTTTAGTGTCTTTGGTTATGACCCAATTCCAGCTGAAATTGTGACCCCTGGGCTTGGAGGTGGTGCATCGGGTGAAGCCTCCTTAGTAGCAGAATATGCCGTTGAGCTATCAGTTGAAGACCCCCAGGGTGCGAGTGACATTCAGGTTTACACAATTCAGGTTGGCCCAGACCCGAACAACAATAATCCAACTATTCTGAGTGACCCTAAAACCGTTTTTGGGCTCAACGAAGATGTGTATCGTTATCAAATTGCAGCGATTGATCCCGATCAAGATGTACTTCGCTATCGTTTGGTTAATGGCCCTCTTGGGTCTTTCGTAGATAGTAATTCTGGCGAATTGCTCTGGTTCCCAGAGGACGGAGTCGTTCCCGGAACTTCCGTTGATTTTGTGGTTCAAACCTATGATGGGCGGGGTGGGTTTGACACCCAGGAATTTCAGGTTGAGGTCTTTAACCGACTTGGAAAAGTTCAAGGTATTGTGTTTGATGATCTCAATGGCAATGGAATTCTGGATACGAAGTTCTTCAAAGGGGATAATCCCTCTCTTGTATTGGCCCTAGACGTTTCTGGAAGTACTCAAGCCCCATTCCGAGGCAGTCAAGCCTATCCTGAGATTAAAACTGTCCTTGATGCACAAGTGGCGGCCTCTTTCACTCTCCTTGATGCACTGATTGGTCAAGGACTGGGAAATAAGGTCAACATTGGCTTAATTCCCCATAATGATTTGACCGTATTGCAGGATATGGATCCGGTTACACCCGGCTTGCAACCCTATACAACTGCTCTCGCGGATCAGGATAATAATGGAATTCCAGATATTCGAGAAATTTTGGAAGTCTATGAACCCTCTGGATCCAACAACTTTACACGAACCTTAGAATCAATCCGATCCTTGACGGAAGTATTACCCGGTGACCCAAATGTCATCTTTATGTCAGATGGCTATGATACGTCTTTTCTACGGAATCCTGAAGAGGGAATACGAGTCGTCGAGGCGTTAAATGAAGCTGGTGTCAATCTGTCTGCCTTTGCCATCGGGGAAGCCTCAACTTTATCTACTTTAGAGAAGATTGATCCGAATGCAGAACAAATTGTAGAGATTGAGCCGCTGATTAAAGTGTTTGCTGGGGTTGATCCTAGGTATGCGATCGAACCACTCAAAGAGGATATTGGTGTCTACCTAGATTTGAATAATAATGGGGTATTGGATACAAATGAACCTTTCCAGGTTACACAGCTTGATGAGGCAGGCAGACCCGTAGATGGAGCAACCTATCTATTTTCATTTGAGGATTTAACTCCTGAGACCTATACAGTTCGGCCTGTCATTCCGAGTGGGTTGATTCAAACTGCCCCTGAAATTAGTCCTTCCATTGCTCCGATTACGCTGGATGGGGAATATTTCACCTATTACTTTGGTCTTGCGGGTCAACGCTCACCAGAAAATTTAAACCCAATTTTCCAAACTAATTTTGAGTCGAGAGCTATTTCTGCGGGCGAAACTGTGATCTATCGTCCACGCGCAACAGACCCCGATGGCGATCGGCTCCGCTATGATCTCTTTTTGCCCCCCGAGGGTATGACTGTAGATACGGAGACAGGGATTGTCACTTGGATTCCTACACAAGCTCAAGTTGAGCAATACTACGCTGATCTAGAAGCAACTCGCGAGCGACTTGGCCCTGCCCGTAGTGCCTCCGTACCGGAGCAAGTCAGCTTTAAGACTTTGCTGAGGGTGAGCGATGGCCGGGGAGGACAAGCGCTTCAAGAACTAGATTTGACACTTTTGCCCATCAACAGTGCCGCGAGCTTTACCTCGATTTTGGTCAACAATCAGGCCCAAGTCGGTAAAGAGTTTAGATATCAGTCCTTGGCGATTGATCCAGAGGGAGATCCGGTTATCTATTCTTTGGCACCTGGCGCACCGACCGGCCTAACTATTGATTCCAGTTCAGGACTGTTGACTTGGACTCCTAGCGCTCAACAGCTAGGGCAATATGATGTTGGGCTACTGGTTACCGATGATAAAGGAGCCCAATCCCGGCAGGTACTGAGTCTATCGGTGATTGAAGCACAACCGAATCAAGCTCCTGTGATTACCTCTCAGCCGAGGGTGGCGACGCGGGTGAATACACCGTATCTCTATCAGATCAAAGTTCAGGATCTCGATGGGGATGCTATTGCCTATGAAATTGTAGAAGGCCCAGAAAGCTTGACGATCGATGCGTCTGGACTTGTGTCATGGGAGCCTAATCGTAACCAAATTGGAACTTATCCGATTTCCATCACGGTCAATGATGGGCAAGGTGGCGTTGATACGCAAACCTATACGTTGGATGTGCGAAATCAGGTGGTTAATTTTGCACCGGAAATTACCTCAGAAGCACCACTGCTTACCAATGTGGCCCGGCCTTACCAATACCAAGCGTTAGCCACGGATCCAGATGGTGATGTTCTCTTTTGGGAACTTCGGAAAGCCCCTGAGGGAATGATTATAGACCTTGCATCGGGGGTAGTGAGCTGGCAACCTTCCTTTATTCAAGTGGGGAGTCATCGAGTTGAGATCAATGTCCTAGATGCCTATGGTGCGAGTGCCTCCCAAACCTACACCCTAGAAGTTCGCGGTACTAATACGCCTCCCCGCATTACGTCTGTGCCGCCGACTCAAATTGGTATCAATCAACCCTATCGGTATCAGGTTGAAGCGAAAGATCCAGAGGGCGATCGCTTAAAGTATCGCTTAGGCAAACATCCTGCGGGGATGTCGCTTGATGAAAACACTGGCGAACTGCTCTGGACACCCAATACAGGGCAATTAGGTTCCCATGTGGTAGAGCTGTTGGTTCAGGATACTCAGGGGGGAGTCGGGCAGCAGACCTACACCTTGGTTGTGACCCAAGCGGCAGTGAATCAGGCTCCAGCGATTACTTCAACCCCTGGTTTCTGGGCGGATGTTGCCAATGGTTATCAGTATCAAATTACGGCGATCGACCCGAATAATGACCCACTGACCTATTCTCTGGTCAATGGCCCGACGGGCATGACGGTGGATGAAACCTCTGGGTTACTGACTTGGCAACCCATACAAGTCGGTTCAGTGCAGGTTACGGTCGCGGCCTATGACCCACTCGGAGCGGGTTCAATCCAGAACTATACGTTGCAGGTCACGGAGGTTAATCAAGCTCCCGTGATTCGCTCTGTACCGATTGGTACGGCGACTAGCGAGACGACCTACCGCTATGATGTTCTAGCCTCTGACCCCGATAGAGAGGCGATCGCCTACAGCCTCGTGAATGCGCCAGAGGGCATGGTGATTGATAACCGGGGGCGGATTACTTGGGCGACTAATAGCAACGATATTGGCACCTATCCTATTGAGATTCAAGTGCGGGATGGCCGAGGGGCGATCGCGTCACAACGCTATGACCTAGTGGTACAGAATGACATCATTGCCCCACGGGTGACGATTAATGTCAATCAATCGCGGGTGAATGTGGGCGATCGCGTCACGGTGAAGGTGTCGGCCACGGATAATATCGGGGTTGAGTCGCTAGCTCTGACGGTCGGTGGAGAGGCGATCGCCTTGGATGCCCAAGGGATTGCGACGCTGGATTTGAATACGATTGGCAATATTGAACTGGTGGCTTCGGCGATCGATGCCGCTGGAAATGTGGGCACTCAAAATCAGGCGGTGCAGGTCATTGATCCGACGGATACCACTTTCCCAGTGGTGAATCTGATTTCCTACGTGGGGGATATTCCCTTGGAAACCGGGATTACCGCACCCACCGGAATTGTGGGCAGCGTTCAGGATACGGACTTGCTCTCCTATACCTTGGCGATCGCTCCGCTTGAGGGTGGCGAGTTTGTTGAAATCGCGAGGGGGTCTGGCGTCGTCGATAATGGGCTCTTGGGGACGCTTGACCCCACGCTTCTGCAAAATGATAGTTACTTGCTGCGCCTTGCCGCGACGGATCTGGGGGGTCGAACCTCAAGCATTGACGCCATTGTGAATATTGAGGGCGATTTGAAGTTAGGGAATTTCCGGCTGTCGTTTACAGACCTATCCATTCCGGTGACTGGGATTCCCATTCAGGTAACCCGCACCTATGACAGTTTGACGGCCAATGAAACTGATGATTTTGGCTACGGATGGCGGATGGAGTTCCGCAATGTGAATCTACGAACTGGTATCGGGAAAGATGAACTTCTAGAGTTTATTGACGTTCCGTCAAAGGGTTTTAGAGAGGGAGATAAGGTTTTCATCACCTTACCAGGCGGAGAAAGAGAGGTCTTTACTTTCAAGCCTAAAAAAATTTCTGTCTTTGATGTAATTTCTGGCATTGATGTATCGACTCCCTTTTACCAACCAGTTTTTGAATCGGAGAAAGACTCAACGAACACCTTGAGCGTGAAAACCAATGGGGTGTCGCTCCGACCCAATGCCCAAGGGGAATACTACAGCCCCAGTGGCTATCGCTATAATCCTGCAGCCGATCTGGTGGGCTTCGGCGGGTACTACGACCTGACCACAAAGGAAGGCATCGTGTATCGCATTAATGCGCGGACTGGGGATCTGGATACCATCACGGATCGCAATGGCAATGTGCTCACCTTTAGCGATCGCAGTATTACCAGTTCGACGGGTGTGGAAGTCCTGTTTGAGCGCGATGCCCAGGGACGGGTAACGGCGGTGATTGATCCCGAGGGGAACCGGATCCGCTACGAGTATGACGCGCTGGGTGATTTGGTGGCGGTGAGCGATCGCGAGGGGAATACCACCCGCTTTGATTACAACGATGATCGGCTGCATTATCTGGATGAGATCATTGACCCCCTTGGACGCAGCGGCATTCGCACGGAATACGATGAGCAGGGTCGATTGGTACGGATGATTGATGCCGACGGCAATCCCGTTGAGTTGATCTATGACCCCGACAATGATATCCAGCAGGTCAGTGACCAGCTCGGCAATATCACAACCTATGAATACGATGAGCGCGGGAATGTCCTCAGAGAAGTGGATTCCCTGGGTGGGGTGACGATTCGCACCTACGATGACAGGAACAACATGCTGACGGAAGCTGATCCGTTGGGCAATACGATGACCTTTACCTATGATGGCGATCGCAATGTACTGACAGAAACTGACGCCCTCGGGAATGTGACACGATACACCTATAATCGGTTTGGTAACATTTTGACTACTACAGATCCTACGGGCCAAACGATTTCTAATACATATGATCGAAATGGCAACTTGACTAAAATTGAAGGTCAAGCAAGCGGCTTGCTCACCTTTGAATATGATGAGGTTGGCAATCTGATTCAAATGGAAGATGCCTCTGGTATAACAACCTTTGCATATGACAGTGTTGGGAATCTTATTAGTCAGGTGGATGCAGTAGGTACGAGTACGAATTATTTTTATGACCCACGTAACAACAATCTAATCGCTGAGAGAACGGTGCAAACTCTTCCTGACGGCACGCTCAGATCTCTTGCCACGAAAATGGTCTATGACAGGGAAAATCGCCTGATAAAAACTATTGATGCCGATGGCAATATTACGGAGACGATTTACGATGCAGCGGGGAATCGGGTTGAGGAAATTGATGCTCTGGGCCGCTCTACTAGATACATCTACGATGATCGCGGTCAGATGGTCGCCACGATTTATCCGGATGCGACACCCGATATCGATGCGGATAATCCTCGCACCCAGACGGTTTATGATGCCAAGGGTCAGGTGATTTCAGAAATTGATGAACTGGGGCGAGTCACCCGAATGGTCTACGATGCCCTGGGCCGTCAGGTGGAAATGATTTACCCGGATGCAACACCTGACACGGATGCGGATAATCCTCGGATGCAGATGGAATATGATGCTGCGGGGCGTAAACTGGCGGATATTGACCCACGCGGAAACCGGACGGAGTATCGCTATGATGATGCGGGTCGATTAATTGAAACTATTTTGCCGGATGAAACCCCTGAAGATTTGACAGATAATCCTCGGTTTACCACAGCCTATGATGCGGCGGGACGACAGCTCACGCAAACGGATGCACTGGGGCAGGTCATTCGCTTTATCTATGACGATCTGGGTCGCCCGATTGCCCAGGAGTATGACGATGGCACCCGAACTGCTACGGAATTCGATGATGCGGGTCGAGTTGTGGCCCGGATTGATCAGGCGGGGGTAGTGACTCGCTATGAGTATGATGCCCTGGGTCGTCTCACAGCGGTGGTGGATGCGCTGAATCAGCGGACGGTGTATACCTATGATGAGCAGGGGAATTTAATCACCCAGACGGATGCGAATGGGAATACCACACGCTACGAATACGATCGCTTGGGTCGAAGAATTGCCACGGTGTTGCCGCTAGGTGAGCGGGAGACCTATGAATATGATGCAGTGGGGAACCAGATTCGACGCATTGATTTTAACGGAGAGGTGACCGAGTACAGCTATGATGAGCGGAACCGTCTGATTGTTAAGGATTTACCGGGCGAGGAGTACGACGAAACCCATAGCTACACCGACAATGGCCTGCGCGAAACGGTGGTGGATAATCGGGGGACAGCGACCTACCGCTACGATGAACAAAATCGCCTGATTGAGCGGGAAGACCCCGATGGTCGCAAGATTGCCTACAGTTACGATATTGCCGGGAATCGTACCAGTGTTGAGATTCCGTCAGGCACTACGGCCTATACCTTTGATGCCCAGAATCGATTGAAGACCGTGACCGATCCTGAGGGCGGTGTGACCACCTATTTCTATAATGGGGTGGGGAATTTAGAACGCACGACCTTTCCGAACGGGACTGAGGAAATCCGGGAGTATGATGAGCTGAATCGTTTGGTCTTTATCCAGACGACTGGGCCTGAGGGCGTGATTGCTAGCTTCCGCTATACGCTTGATGCCACTGGGAATCGTCTGGCGGTGGATGAGCATGATGGACGGCGAGTGGAGTACAGTTACGACTTGCTGTATCGGCTGACGAAAGAAACAATCTTTGACCCTGGAGCAACGGAAGCGAGCCGCACAATTGAATATGTTTACGATCCGGTTGGGAATCGTCTGAGTCGGGTGGATAGTGGTGAAGGAACGACAATTTATACCTATGATGATAACGATCGGCTGTTAAGAGCCACTTTAGATGGCGTGGTGACCTCTTACACCTATGACAATAATGGGAACACCATGAGTAAGACTACCGATGGAACTACCATTACCTATGCTTGGAATGCAGATAATCGCCTTGTGGGAGCTGATACCGACGGTGATGGTGCGATCGATGTAGTTAATGAATATAACGAGGATGGTATTCGTGTTGGTCAGATAGTGAATGGAGAGGTGACTCGATTTTTAATTGATGCAAATCGCTCCTATGCTCAAGTATTGGAGGAATATTCAACGGATGAAATTATTAAAGTTTTCTATATATATGGAAATGACTTAATTTCTCAGAATCGAGGGGGAGATAAGAGTATTTATCATGTAGATGGGTTGGGAAGTACAAGAGCTATAAGTGACGTAGTTGGTGACAATATCAATGAATATAATTTTGATGCTTTCGGCCAAATTTCATATATTTTAGAAAGTGAAGAGAATCGATATCGCTATTCTGGAGAGCAATTTATACCCGAATTAGACCTTTCATATAACAGGGCTAGACACTATAATCAAGATATTGGGAGGTTTATTTCGAGAGATCAATGGTTAGGAGACTCCCTAAAACCGATCACTCTTAATAAATATCTATATGGTAGTGCAAATCCAGTAAGGTATATTGACCCTAGTGGATATTTCAGTATTTCTTCGACAATAGCTGCAATGAGTATAATTATTATACTTGCAGACATAGCTCTTTCTGAACCCATTACACATGCTTCTTCAAACTCTAGAACTAATGGAGTGCCAGCATTCCATAAAATGTCAGGTCATTATTTAACTGGTCTACCCGAGGAGGTTTATAAAGAGCTTGGTGGCCGGATTTTATATAACCATGAACATTGGCCAGATGCTTTTAACAATACATGTGCTCTAAGAGTTAGCCGCGCACTCAACTATAGCGATGCACCAATTCCATTTATACCTAGAGAGACAATTTCTGGTTCTGATAAACTATGGTATATATTTCGAGTCAAAGACATGGAAAAATATTTAACAAAGAAATATGGTGCGCCAGAAATAGTTAGTGAGGGAACAGCGATACTAAAGTTTTTGGGAAAAAAGGGAATTATTATATTTGATACTCAAGGTGCGTGGAGCGATGCAACTGGTCATGTTGATTTATGGAATGGTGCCTCTTGTATCGGGAAGTGCTATTTTCGTGAAGCTAAGAGTGTCAAACTATGGACAGGCGAGTCGTAGTTCGCTAGTGCGATCGCCCCCATTAAGGCTGGGGGCTGGCCTATCAAATTAGCTGTGCTTTGCGGCCTCCTCCTTAATCATCTGCGTTAGATTCTTCGGGGCTGGACGTTCCTTGACCTGGGGCTGATCCTCGGTCACCGCATCCAGACTGGTCACTCCGGCGCTTGAGACTAAAGCTCCGCCAATGACCTGGGGTGTTTCCTCCAACAGAGTGGCGCTAACCTCCTCAACCTCGGCTTTGACCTCAGAGACTTTGCAGTAATCCGCGATCGCCTGATTGAGTTCAGCCTTGCGATCGTTAAAAAAAGTAGACGCGATCGCTCATGCTGCATGACATCTGCAATGGCATCTCCATCATAGGATTGCCAAAGCTCAGCAGCGACTCAACATGCTGGAAGGACACTTGCGATCGCTCGATCGCCCGCATAGATTGGGGTTGACGTTTGGCAACTCAAAAGCATTCCCGCAACCGTGCGATCGCCGCTGGAGTATTGAACCATCGTTGCCGTTGATCAGTAACCACTGTGAAAAAATTGGAATCGAATAAACCAGGAGTCTGCTGACTCAAGGGCTACGCTGATTCAAGGACTCATAATTCTGCGGAGGTCTTGAGCCGGACCAAGACTATAACGGCCCCGTAAAAGTCGGTCCTCCGATCAATCTTTTTTGCCCGGAGGAATAGTTCGGCTTGCGCGGGTCCTAGCGGGCAATCTCACTGCGACAAAGAAGCGATATTCAGAACCGTTCTAGGCTCAATAAAGATAATTCAATTCTCTGCCGCTGGTAAGCTTATTTTGCCTTCATTATAGTTTAACCATAGTTCATATCCCATCTTAAATCTTCGCGCAGAGGCATCGGTATAGGCCTGAGCTTCAGACTGCAACAGCTTTTTCATCACCGGCTGCTTTGATAATTCGAGCAGATCCTGTAACTCATCCTCCGAAAAATCAGCCTTCAATCGCCCGATATAGACATCCTGGAACTGACTCCACCCAATCTCTTGGGCAAACATCTTTCTCAATCTAGAGTAAAGATTAGAATCATTGCCGTCACCAATTAACATTCCCATCATGTGGTCAAAATGCATATCGTATCTTTCGGCGATGCCTGTCTCCCGGAGGACATCGGCTGCCAACATGTCCTTGGAGGCTGATTGGGCTAATAGGTGGGATGGATCTGCAACTTGAGGGATTTCCTGGGATTTTGCGGTCTGTACCGTCATCAATGCAAGGCAGAAGATTAGCATCAATCCGAGAATCTGTGAGACTTTAAGCTTAAACATGGGGGTCCTAGTCTCTAAAACTTTACGAGGGCTTTAAACTATAATCTAATCCAGATTTTGTCCAAATTCTCCTGCCATCTTAATTTAAGATCCCAAATGCCGCCCTGTTCTGGCTCCGGCACTGAGTCCCGAAACCTTGGGGCATTCTGATCAGGTAGGGTGTCACCCCCGCGCCACCCGTACCGGAGCTGCCCTCAAGCCACCTCTTTCAGTTGCTGAACATCTTGAACCCGCCGTAACTGGGCGAGGGCTTTCTTCTCAAGCTGCCGGATCCGCTCTCTAGACAGGCCCAATTGATCCCCCACCGCCTGTAGAGATTGGGGTTCGCCATCCTCCAACCCGTAGCGCAACCGGAGGATGACCGCCTCTCGCTCCGGCAATTGATCCAGTAACTCCCCTAAAAATTCCTGCGTCCCCTGCTGCGCGATCGCCTCAAAGGTTCCCGGTCCATCGCTGGCAATCAGATGGATCAGATCGGTCTCCGCATCCTTGCTGACTCTGCGATCCAGGGAAACACAGCTCGTCTGAGCAAATTGCTTCATCAACATCTCCAACTCCTGCGGGGACATTTCAGAGGCCACCGCCAGTTCAGCCATCGACGGATTTCGACCCTGGGCCTGCCAAAATTCCCGCCGGCTCCTCTTGAGCTTGTTCACCTTTTCCCACACATGCACGGGCAATCGCACCGTCCGCGATCGCTCCGCAATCCCTCGGGCAATGGCTTGCCGGATCCACCAGTGGGCGTAGGTGGAGAATTTATATCCCCTGGCAAAATCAAACTTTTCCACTGCCCGGTCCAGGCCAATGGATCCCTCCTGGATCAGGTCATCAAACTCCAAGCCGCGATCGCGATACTTTTTGGCCATGTGAACCACCAGACGCAGGTTGGCCTCCATCAGCTTGCGCTTAGCGCGGCGGCCTCTTGCTTCCACCGTGGGGGAGGGGTCAGGATGCTCCTGCCAGGCTTTCACCGCTCGGCCCAGTTCAATTTCTTGCTCTGCCGTGAGCAGCGGCACCCGACCGATTGCCTGGAGATACTGACTCATGCCGTTCTTTTGCATCTGTTTCCCCCATTAAACTTTATCCAGAAGAAAATAGCGTAAACCTCTATTGTCAGTCACTGATCGAGCTGATTTTTAACGTTTATTCACACATTGTAGGAATCCGGCACTGCATAACATCTTGCCCCGCGATCGCTGTTTCGCCCTTCACCTCAACCCCTAGGAAGCAGGATCGGTCTGAATCGTCAGGAGGCCTTGTCTGGCTTGCGATTCCACATCTGTCGCTGAATCAACCACGACCCAGACCGATCCCGGTGCAAAAGCCACGTCGCCGTCAGGCGAAAGTTTGACGACAGGCCATCCGCATGAGCGACGGTGGAGACCTCAACATCTGCAATGCCGTATACCCAATCCTCTGCGATAGCCAGGACATCACGAGGAGTCATCTTCACTGCCCAGCGCGCCACATCGTAATCCGCTTGCTCTCCTCTCTGGATGGCCTCCAGGCCATACTCAGGGTTTGCGCCCGGTGGCATTCGAATGGCATCCTGGGCGAAATTCTGAATATATGCAGCGGAGTCGCTTGCATTGACGGCACTTGCATAGGACTGCAACAGCCTGTTGAATACCTGATCAGCCGTGGACATCCTAGAATCCTCCTTTGCCAAAGTCGCGAATCATTCGGATGGAGGGTATGGTCGTCCCTGATGCTCGATGACCCGTCATTCAACGCCAGATCTGATCAATCGGCCTCCTACTTTCCAATCTTAATCGAAGGCGATCGCCCCACGCCAACTCTCCCAACTGGAATGCCAGACAAATGGCCGGAAATAGGGCTATTTTCTGAGCAGGATCTAAAATTCGCTAGATTGCAAATCCTTTACCCTCAACGTCAATCCCAGCGTGATTTGCTTGAGAATCCAATACAGCGTTGTCAAAATAACCACCGTTACGATTATGACGGCTACCGGTCGCTTCTCTGTTAACGTGTTCAAGGTTGTGAGCAAAACATTGGCAGGATCTGTCACTAAATCCCAGCTATTGAATCGAATAAAGCGACCTAAATAGATTCCGACCGCGGAAAGACTGTGCATCAAGAGTTCCGCAGGTAAAATATATTGCTGTGACCCCTGCTCCCTAAGATAAGAGCCTTGGTTCAGAATAGAAATAACATAGGCTTCAAACCCCAGAAAGATTGCAACAAAATGAATAGGAATCACCACAAGCGTCAGAGTCCAGACGGAAAAGAAGCCCGATCCAATGGCTCTAATCAAATGAATAATGTCTGTGAGCACGTAGGCCGCATTCGGCAGAAAGGAGATGAACACAATTAATCCAAGCCACCATAAAAAACTGCGGGCGTTACTCCTGCGCTTAAATATCCAGATGCTTAACCCGAGAGCAATGAGACCGAGAACTCCCCACCAAGAGACCCCTATGATGGCAGACACGTCCCCTTTTATGGCTGAGCGGAGGAAATTCAGGCGATCGCTCAACAGGTCGGGAACCTTAGCCCACAATCCCACCGCACCGATGAACCCCACCACTCCACAAAACCACCACAGCCAAGGTCGAGCAACGGACTGACGACGAAAAAGAAGGTAGCTGAGCACGAGGGGAATAAATGCGAGAAATAAATTCCACAGAATCCAGCCACCATATATATTCTCAAGTAAAGATAAAAAGTGAAGTAGAAGCAACCGCATTTTTTTTGCTTGAAAACAGAGAGTTGTTCCAGATTAACCTCTGGAAGAGACAACGACACCCCTTGCTGTCGCTAGCCGCCTAAAAGGGCTGGAGGCGATCGCCCTGCCACAGATTTCCAGCACTCCCTCCCACATCGCCGCTGACCAGGAAACGGCAAAGGTGGGATGTCGGCGGCATGGGCTCGAACCGCTTTAGCTTGCAACGACTCCACAAAGGGGTAATCATACCAATCACAGCCCAGCGCTTAAAGCGCAAACCTGCCACTGCTCAAAAGGCTGAATGGAAAGCGGCCCAGGCTAAAACTGAGCAAGCCCCTGCTCAACTCAAGAAGGGTATCTAGGCCATCCCTGTTAGCGCTGGAGATCCATGCTCCGGGGGGCTGCTAAATTCCACCACTCTTGTTTTAATAATCTCATCCTCATCGCCTGGCAATGCCCTCACGCCACCAGGGTCGCCGGATATCAGACCTGGCAAGACCTGGGGCGTCAAATTCGCAAAGGCGAAATGCGATCGCCCTTCTCGCTCCTTGCACTCTCAAAATCTCTCCAGACCACGGTGGGGATCCCCCCGATCTAATTAGCTCCTGCAAAGTGATGGGCTTCAAAATCAGTGCTGTGTTCGACATTTCCCAAACCGATGGGGATCCTCTTCCCGAAATCTCGACAGAACGGGTGGGACATGATGCCGATATTTACCTACAGGGAGATCAGAGACCTGAAAGTTTACAAGGAGCAGCTTAATAGTTTACAGTGCTTCAGAATTTAGCTTCCTTTCAAGCGCAGATGCTTGCGTGTATTATGTTTTAGCTTGTGTTGAACCATATGTGTAATCCATATCAAACTGACTCCATAGACAAAAAAGTAGAGTTCTATTTCTTGGCATATTTAAGAATTAGAAAATATTAGCAAATTTCTAATGCTAACCAGAAAATATAAAGCTTATTCTATATTCATTTTTTAATAATCTTATATTCCTATGCTTAGATTACTCAGATTACAAGTAAGCTTCTTCAAGTCATTAAGATCTTTGATTCTGATTCTTTCAGGTTCACTAATATTCTTTCAGGCTTCTGTTCCTAGCGCAGCGGGTCAATTTAATATCTTTGGGGAAAGTTCACCTTATCAAGCTCAATCTTCCATAGACTATGTTCGTCTCGGAAATATTGATGTTGCAGCTGTAAAGGTTGATGGAGAGCAAATATTTCAGGTCGCGGCTCCTGCCCCTGATCTCTCTGAGAGTCAGCCTCAACTATTGCCAATTGAAAATCGTATAAGAACCATTGAAATTCGTCTCAAGCAAATTATAGAAACGGGGATTAATCCCAAAAAACTGGATATATATACCTCTAAGTTCAATAATGAACTTGTTATTTATTCTAAAGATTCACAATCCTTGGTTGAGCGTAAGATTTTGACAATCACGGAGTCTGATACCTTCATTGAGTTTCAAACACCAGATCAGTTAGCAAAGGAGTGGATTCAGAAAATCCGTAGTGCCTTAGAGCGTGCTTGGGACCAACGTCAGCCCCAATATTATTGGGAGAGTCTAATTTTTGCCCTAACGGTCCTAGGTCTCACAGTCTTCTTAAGTGTCATCCTTTGGATGATACAAAGACGACTCAAGAACCGTCGTAAACTAATTAAACAAAGGATTTCATCTAGTTCAAGAGATAATTTATCCACTTCTCCACTCACCGATGAGGTACCCACTGACCCAGAAGCATATCTGAATACTCAAGCTTTGAGGGGCTTTAGGATATTCACGGCTGATCCCTTCAGTTTGTTGTCAAAACAAACTCTAAGGAATCAACAGAATTTGTACCAATTGCCAAGCTCGGTCTTTTGGTTTATACAAATTAGTCTTTGGGTTTCAGGACTCTTTCTTGCCTTATACAAATTTCCTGGAACCAGATCAATCGCATTTCGGCTACTTGCCGCACCTTTAGATTTACTGTGGATCTTTCTAGTGGTTGGTTTGGCACTAAGAATTATAAAAATTGCCATCAATATTACCTTGAAGGGATGGGCAAAACGGCAAATAAATATTCCTGACAAAGCTCAGCGAGTGGCTTATCGACTCCCAACTATCACCCAAGCAATTAATGAAATCACTCAATGCCTTGCCGTCATACTAGCTTGTCTATGGTTTCTGACCGCGATTCATGCACCGATATCTATTATCATCACGAGTCTAGGAGTGATAGGTTTTGCTGCTCAAAATCTAATTAAAGATTGGATTAAAGGCTGCTTAATCCTCTGGGAAGATCAATATGCAATTGGTGATGTCGTTGCGATTAACAACGTCGTGGGAGTGGTTGAGTATATGAATGTACGGATGACACAATTGAGATCCACCGATGGTGAACTGGTGACCATTGACCATAACAGTTTTACTCAAGTGAAAAATCTCACGAGTCAGTGGTCTCGGGTTAATTTGGGAATCGATGTTGCCTATCATACGGATCTTGAGCAAGCGATTAAACTGATGGAGGATGTTGCCTTGGAGATGTGTGCCGATCCCCAATGGAGTGAATTCATTCTTGAGGATCCATCGGTGCTGGGGGTAGATCAATTTGGTGATAACAGCGTGACGATTCGTCTTTGGATCAAAACGCAACCTTTGAAACAATGGGACGTGGCTCGCGAGTATCGCAGACGGCTCAAGCCAGTGTTAGATCAAGCAGGAATTTCTATTCCTTTCCCACAACGTTCTATTTGGTTTGAGAACCCCCTTGCCAGTGGTAAAGGTCATGATGATTCCCATAACAGTGATGACTGACGGTTGCAACTCAATGTTCATTTTTAAGATTAGCAACGATCGTGCTGGAGGAAAGCCCAAGATTAAATCAGAAAACATGCCACGTAACCGTCCCAGGGTCGAACGAAAAAATGAGCGTTTTAGGGTCGCCAGTCGATTAAGATACAGAGCATGAGTTCTT
>NZ_JTHE03000018.1 GCF_000817775.3 Lyngbya confervoides BDU141951 | reverse complement strand
GGTAAAGAATAACCTCCTAGGGCTGAACCGCAGGCAAAAATCTGGCGGTGCCAGGTTTGGAGCTGGGGGGTCGTCCGCAGTGAGGATCCCTCTTCGCTAAACCCATGGGGTATCTGCTGGGGATTCAGACCTAGGGTCTTCAAAGAAGGCTTCTCCCAATCTGGCGCCAGCAGCAGCGCGGCCCGAAGCTGACCCTGGCGAGTGTTTAAAACAACGCCCTGTGGAGTTTTTCTTGCCTCCTCCACCGGGGTTGCGGTCCTGATCCGTATGCCAGAAGCCTCCAGACATCCCTGCAGCAGATAGGCGGCATCGGGATCTTCGTGGGGTAGCAAAGACCCAGGGGCTACCAGATAGATTGAATGGCCTCGACGCTGCAAGATTTGCCCGAGGGCCATCGTCCAGGGACCATCCCCCACCATGGCCAAGGGGGCAGAGCGAGGCAGAGGCCGCAGATGCGACTCCAGATGATGCAGGGGAGCGATCGCCTCGGGATCGATTGAGGATTCAGGCGGGATAGCCAGTTCCTCCGCCACCGCAATGAGATAGCGCCGGGCCTGAAGGCGGCGCTGAGTAGTTTGGACCCACAGCGGTGCGCCCTCAATCTGTGGGAATTTCCCCTGATCCGGGATATAGTCCACTCCCAGTCGAGCAAGGACCTGGGGGGCATAGGCTTCAAGCAGCTGTTGCTCTTGGATTGGCAGTTGCTCGATCCAGTCTAGACTGTCCCAAAAATCCGCCTGAGATTGCAGGGCGCTAGGCTCCCTTGATCTCCCCCCGATTGCGCTGGGGGAATTCAGGGCAGCGATCGCCGCTTTTTGAGCCGGTCGATGGTCCTCTTGAGCGGGCTCAATCAGGGCCACGCGAGCAAACAAGCCGGTCGCTTGTGCAGCCAGTTGGCGGGCCGCAAGACTTCCGCCTAAAATTGCCAGGTCATAGACGGCGACCATCAGCTTTAAAAATGTTGCCCCTCACTGAGAGTTTTGTGCTCACTGCCCTTTTGTAAAATAGCTTTGCCATC
Organism: Lyngbya confervoides BDU141951; assembly: GCF_000817775.3. Taxonomy (GTDB): domain Bacteria; phylum Cyanobacteriota; class Cyanobacteriia; order Thermosynechococcales; family Thermosynechococcaceae; genus Lyngbya; species Lyngbya confervoides. The sequence goes on along the minus strand of NZ_JTHE03000018.1, from coordinate 6,615 downwards.
CGTGATCTGGACAAGCTGCCAGCCCTGCTGATTCACTGTATCCCCAATCTGAAAATTACGATAGCTGCCATTGCTAGAGACCATCAGTGTGGATTGCAGGCCCATTTCAACAATGCCAATGACCTTATGACTGGCATTGGCTGGAGTCCCCATGGGCTGAAGCTTGGCTAAGCTCAAGGTAGGGTTTGGCGCTTGTGAAGTTAGGCTAGGCAGGGATCCGCTAGGCTCTGGAGACCCGGCCACCGTGGAACGGCTAGGAGTGGCAGTTGCTGCAGGAGAAGTCCCGGTTACCGGAGGAACCGGAGGGGCTTGAATTTGCGTCGGTTTAACCACCCGCAATGCCATGCGCTGCATTTGCGCGGACTGATCTGCCGTGGGAAGAGTCGGGGGCGACTGGGCAATGGTTTCCTGAGGGGGTTGGGACGGCGCACCTGAAACTGAAGCGGACATTATGCCGAGAGGATAGGCTAGTGTGGGTGGTCTTGAGGCGACCGTAGTGGCGGGTGCAGCAGACCGGGCCTGAATTTGACGAAAGGCTTTTTGAGCATAATCGGCAAATTTTTGATCGGATGTCATCTCTGCAACGGATCCTTGGGGCTGGGTCGCCACCACCGCAGGCGTCGTTTGAGACCCATGCAGAACTTGATGGCTTCCCCACAGTCCTAGGGGAAGAACCAGACCGGCTAGCCCCAGGAGGGCAAGGAAACGACGTCGATGGACCGCCGCTGATTCCGCCTCTGGAATCCAGGGTGAGGGATCGGCTGACCATGATGCGGGATCTAGATCGCGGCTGGGCTCTAACAACTCGTCCCACCTGGGCTCCTCGTACAGGGCCAGGTTCGAGGACGGCAACGGTGAATATGTTTCTTCTGACCAATCCTTGGGAGCCGACCTTAGATAGGCCCAAGAAGAGTCCTGCCGACTGGACGAGACCGACCCTTCAAACAGTTCGTCCATTAGTCGATTGGCTTCGTCCTGAATCCAATGCGCAGGGAGATGTTCTGGCTCGTTCACGGAGTCATGTTTCAAGGTTAGACGGCTATTCGGCAATAAGTGCGACATATTTTCGTCATCCTATCGGGTTTTGCCCCTAGCGTTAAGGGGGGGGATGCTAGGGACTAGTATTCACCGCGATGGCTCAAAGACGAACAGCCTGCTGACGATTCTTTCTCTCCAGAGGCTGCAGGGGCTTCCCATAAATAAACGCCGCTTGCCAGGCAGCGACGTTTTCAGTACCTCAGAGATTGGTGTCCAAAGGACGGGGTTGCGGGCAACCGGGCGGCGGGTTTACTCCACCGTCATATCCTGGGGTTTAGCAAGTTCCTCCCGCATGGTCGAAATTTGTACCGTCAAATCCTGCAGATCCTGAATGAGTACTGGGTCCACCAGCGGCTGAGAGATAGGGGCCGCTGGGGAAGAAGCCGCGGAGGATCCTGAGGGAGAGGTCACCACTGAATCAATGAACTGGCGTGCTTCTGCCTCTGTGGTTTCACCCTTGGCCTCCCAAATGCGGGTTAGCTCATTAAAGCCAAGATTGAGCTGAGCTAGGTTTTCCTCCCGCTTAACCGGGTCTTGCACTGATTCAATCAGGGAGGTTGTCGCCCCCAAGGAGACATGCAATCCCTTCTTTAAAAAATCGAATGCCTGTTGTGAATCCATAAGTTATTGAGATCAAAAGGACTGGATTAACATGGTTTGCAATCTCCACCTTAACCTAGCCTAGTCTTAATCTTGAATTTCTGACAAGCGTCCTATGTCTAACCGTTCTCCCGCAGCCCCCTCCACCCCTTCTGACCTGTATATTTCCTGGGCCGACTATCACCAAGCCATTGAACAGCTCGCGGTCAAGCTGTATCGATCCCAATGGACCTTTGATCAAATCCTTTGTTTAGCTCGAGGGGGATTGCGCATTGGCGATCTCCTGTCACGAATTTTCAAAACCCCCCTCGCCATTTTGTCCACTGCCTCTTACAGCGGTCAGCAGGGGCAAGTGCAGGGATCTTTAACCATTGCTCACCACCTGACCATGACCACTCCCCAGTTGGGATCTCAGGTGTTGATCGTGGATGATTTATTAGATTCAGGTATAACCCTCGATCAAACCCTAGCCTGGATCAAAACTCACCATGGACAGGAAACCCACACCTACCGGACTGCCGTTCTCTGGTGGAAAGCCAGTTCCAAAGTCGCACCAGATTTTTATGTGCACTATCTTGAACACAGTCCCTGGATTCATCAGCCCTTTGAGTATTATGAGTCTCTCTCCCTGGATCATTTAGCCCAGCAACACGAGACAGAGGACCTTAGGGAGTCAAGGGCAGGACTCTCCTTGACTCCCAGCCCTCAAGTCTAGAAATCTTTGCTTTCCAGCCCTTTCTGACCAGCAATAAAAATCTCAATCCCCTGGGATTCCTGGGATTTCCCCCCCGTCCTATCCCACCTGGGGCAAACAGGGTTGGTTTGCTGGATGAATAATCACCGTGGCCAAACTCTCTTCTCCCTCAGCCCGGCAATAGACGGGGATGTGTTCTGGCGACCGGGAAAAGGTGGGGATCATCAGCAGACAGGCCGTCCACTCCCCTTGCACTGGAACCCCTAGCTGACTACAATGACCTCCGCGACGGCCCTCTGGAGAATAATATTGGCAGTATCGGCAGGCCTGCAGGGAAGCGTTTAGGTTTTCCATAGATTATTAAAAACGGTGTTCAAGACTGTGCATGGATCAATGTCCTGATACCAGCGGCACCCCTCTCCTGGGAGGGGGCGAAGCCTGGTGCATGCACAAAAGTCTGACCAACATAGTAGTTTCACTGGGAACCCGCGATCGCGGGGATCATTCATCCCTAAAGGGTTCTGGGGATTAGCTTTGACCGTCAAAAATGGGAGTTGGATAAGTTTAGAGTTTTTTCAGATTTGCGTAATGGATATTTATCTTTCTCCAGAGCGGGTAAAGGCGATGGCGGCGTTTTGTCCGCCAAAGCCAAAGCTCAGGCAGAGCGCATGCTGCAGAGGAGCAGAAACGGCTTGGAAAGGCAGTTCAATTTCAAACGCGGCATCCCTTTGTGTTAACCCCGTACAGGGTGGAACCCGTTGATGCCGCAGGGCTAGCAAACAAAGGACGCTGCCCATCGCGCCCGAGGCTCCCAGGGTATGTCCCGTTGCGCCTTTACTGGAGGTTACAAAGGGGCGATGGGGAAACAACTGCGCAATCATGGCCGCTTCTCCGGCATCGTTGAGACGGGTGCCTGTGCCGTGGGCATGAATGAAATCCACCTGGTGGGGAGCGAGAGAACTCCGCGCCAGGCACTGACGAATGGCAATTAGGGCCGCTAAAGGACGCGGGTTCGGAGCGCTCACATGGTAGGCATCGGCGGTGGCTCCAAACCCTAAAACGGTGCCGTAAATCCGTGCCTGTCGCTGCTGGGCGTGGACCAAGGACTCTAACACCAGACACGCTGATCCTTCGGCCAGGGAAAAGCCCGAACGATTTTGGTCAAAGGGACGAGCGGCCTCCGCGCTCAAGGCGCCCATTTTTCGGAACCCCGCCAGTGTGAGAGGAGTAATGGGTGCCTCCGCCCCCCCCACGAGTGCTACTTTACAGTGATCGTGGCGAATCAGATCCGCGCCCTGGGCGATCGCCCATAATCCCGTCGCACAGGCGGCCCGCGGCGCCAATATCGGTCCGCAGACTGAAAGATGACGAGCCACCTGGACACTGGGAGATTCTCCCACTAAATCGATCCAGTTGGTCTGGGGCCTCTGCGCCTCTAACTCCAGCTCACGCTGAGTTCCCCGGCTCGATCCCATCACAATCCCTACCTCCGCCGCAGGCAAGGTCGTCCATCCGGCATCCGCTAGAGCCGCTTCTACCACGGGTAGCAACAGCTCCGACAGCCCCGCAGGGGCGGGGGGATGCACCAAACCCATCACAGTTGCAGGCAGGTCCGCAAAGGGTTTGTGGGAAACCAGCCCCGTCTTGCCGGCCAGCAGTCCGGACCAGGTAGCCTGGCAGTGGTCTCCCAGGGCCGTGGATAATCCCATCCCGGTCACCACAACCGTGGTTGTCATCGACGCGCTGTTTTCCTCACGATATTCCTAACGGGTCATTCCTAACGGGTTATTCCTACTGGAGGTTCTCTGCGCCTTGCACCACTTCAGCCGATTCAATTACATCGCCCTGCTGGATGCCGTCGACAACCTCCATGCCGTCGGTCACATAGCCAAATACGGCATAGTCGCCATCTAGGAATGGAAGATCCGCCAGCGCAAAGTAGAACTGAGCTGAGGCAGAGTCTGGAAGGGGTGTACGCGCCATCGCCACCGCCCCGCGCTGATGGGTCAGCTGAGGCGGGCTGGTGATATCCGCCGACTTTAGCGTCTTGCTGTAAACTGGCTCCGCCGCACCCGCAGGGGTAATTTCTAGGGGGATAAATCGGGGCTGATCGGTGGCGGGGTCAATAAAGTTACCCGATCCCAAGCGACTCTCGGCAATATTGGGGTCTTTGCTCTGGGGATCGCCACCTTGCGCAACGAAGGGCTGTGGGGTTTTGACCACCCGGTGAAATTTGGTGCCATCGTAGACCCCACGCTGGACCAGGTCCACAAAATTGCCCGCGGTAACCGGCGCCTGGGTGCCATCGACTTCAATGGTAATGGGCTGGCCCTGCACCTTAATGACAATGGTGGCTTTGCCCTCAAGTCGAGGCTGCCCAGCGGTAGACTGGGCAGACATGGCGCCTGGGACAACATTTTTAGGAGTCTGATCTGGCATTGGGGAAGTTTGGGTAACAGCATTACGAGTCCCCGCTACGGCCTCCGAGGAATTGACGGAGGACCCCGTACTACAGGCCGTGGTCATCCACAGGAGCGTAATCGCAGCGCAGGACAGAAAAAAAACTTTCATAAGGTTATTACAGCCCAATTGGGTCAATCGGTCTAGGGTTTACATTGAGGACAAAGGTGAAACCGCACATTACAGTGTTCCCAGGAGGCGTTTCACGGACGAACCCACCGGGTCCTCTCTAGATACCCTCTGACGCTGGGAAATTTGCGAGGTGCCCTGATTCCCGAGATGCCGCCTCCCGTCTAAGGATGGATTACATCCCTGCATTGAGCAATGCCATATTGAGCAATGCCATCCTCTCTAGGCTATCCATACTAGAGCCCTTTCTAGAGCCCTTCCATGGGCACGTTGAGGAAGCGCGCAATTTCAGCCGCTTGGTTCTCCAGGGTCGCCAGGGCAATGGGTTGGCCCACACGAGTGAGGGGGTAGTCTCCCTTGCCTTTGACCTTGAGGTACAGAGCTCGCTTAGGATTTAACCCTTCTCGAATATCCACCCGCACCGCCTGAACATCCGCAAAGGGGATGTGGATATTGACCTGACGATTTTTTCCAGGGTAGCCACAGCGCCTGAGCCTCACCTGTTGTTGTCGCTTATCAAACTCGTTGGTGCCGCTGCCCACATCCCAGATCACGGTTAACCAGAGGTAGGTGGCAAGAAGACTCCCCGCAATCCCATAGAAGGTCATGGCAATCCCTTGGGGAATAAAAATAAGATCCGTGGCATTGCCAATGGGCAGCAGGTTGCGATGGAAGTAGCTAGACAGACCCGCTAAAAGGAAGCCGACACTGCCAATGGAGATAATACTCGCCCACCAGATATTACTGAATCGCTTGGAACCTAGGACGCGGTAGCGCAGGACGCTTTCATTTTCTGTTAATTGAGCAGTCATAAAGGATTGAGACAACTAATTGAGGGATGATTGAGGAATGACAGTCAGGGGGGCAAGGACGTTTTTGTCGAAACCTCCACTTGCGGATCCTGCTTTGCGAGAGCCGTTTTGATGATTTTAATGTCATTTGGTCGGCTTTGCCGATGGCGCACCTTTCCCAGATCTTGCTAGGCCTGAGGGCACCCTCATGGGTCTGCGATCGCGGATTGGTGGCAGCGGGACCCAACCGTGGGGGCAAAGTATGTCGAAATATGAAGTTTTATGGGACCTGTCCATTGGACCCACAAACTCATCGCCCCCGCGATGGACCCTGGGACGGACGATGGGGTGCTGGATGTCAGACAGCAACAGGCGATTCGTTCCAGGATCAGCCACACCATTCAGTTCTTGCGATTTATGTGAAAACTTGATATTTCGTAAGAATTCCGTTATCAAATGAAATATGCATCTCACCTTCGGGTGACGCTTAGCAAATCGTGGTGGGCTCTGGGTTATTCTTGACCGTCATTGAATTTGGCTCCCTGTGTTGAAGTCCGATCTTTGCAGCCGTGAAGTCAACCTTTGGGCCACTGTCATAATCAATGGTGTTTTATGTTTGGCGGTTGCTCCTGCAAGGGGCGATGCTTTCTTTAATAACAGGATCGGTCAAAACATTTGAGAGTCTGCCGACTGGTGAGACTTATAATGTCTAATTAGCATTTGTCACTGGTACTGGGGCAGCCTATTCTTTTTGGCGGCTGATCCAGGGATTCGCTAGGCATCTTGCAATTTTTGAGTTCGAGCGAGAGGGTTTGTTTCCATGACCATAGCTGTCGGACGCGCGCCAGCGGAACGGGGATGGTTTGACGTCCTCGACGACTGGTTAAAGCGCGATCGCTTTGT
>NZ_JTHE03000017.1 GCF_000817775.3 Lyngbya confervoides BDU141951 | reverse complement strand
TCCCAAGCTTTTCCAGCGTGATATCTGCTCTCTAGGATCCCATCTTGATGTCACTAAAGCAATTTTTCGAGGTGCCCCTTTGATTTTGCCGAAGCCAATACGATTAAATGCCTTTGCGTCCTCAATTTTGTAATTCTCCAGCAGTTCTGGAATTTCACGTCGATTTAGCGCCGTTGGCTTTTCTAGAATATTTACATCCGTATAGATATCGCCTAAGCCAACCGGCTGTGTCATATCCAAGACCTGCATCGTGCCGCATCGCCACACTATATCTGCATGAATCCCCTCCCGAAGCCGCTGAATCAGATCCTCAAGATCCTGCTTAGTTTGCTCCAATACTTTGGATTGATCGCGCTGATTTTCGTGGCATCTTGAGGCCGTCTCCCAGTTTATTCGTAGTTGCAGACAAATTTTCCGAAAATAACCATCGCTGACAGGTTGGCCATTAAAAAAGTTGGTTACCGTCGTACGCGATATCTTCAATTTCCTGGCTAGCTCCGATTTATTCCCCTCGAAATGTAGGTTCAAAGCATTGTTCGCCTCTGTCCAAGTTTGTAAGACTAATGTTCGCGATCGCGCCATTTTTCTGGTCTATCCATTGTTCTAGCCCAGCAAAAATTTTAGCGCGGTGAACAAACTTGAACAGATTGAAAGAAACTTGGACATTTCATGAACAAAGACTGAACAGCCTACCCCATTAAGCTTTGAGAGACTTAGAACATGTTCAATAAGATTGACGCTTATGAAAAACCCGCTGCTCATTCTTCTCACAACCGTAATCACCACCAGTGCCGGAATCACGAGCTTGTCCCTGGCCTCTCTAGAAAACCCAACCGACCTGCAACGGCAAATCAGCAATACCAGCAACGCGATCGCCCTTGCCGGAACCACCGCTATTTTTGGCCTGCTCAAGGGTGAGGCTTAGGTCCCCTAGCGCCCAGTTAGGGTGATGCAATCACGCTTTCTCTAAAGCTAAACTCAATCCAGAAAAGCATCCAAAATAGAGCCGATAAAATCATTGAGTCTGCAAGCGCCAGATCATATCTTCTCCCTCCTCCGAACCCAGCCAGGATAACGCACCTATGCAACCCGCCCATCATTCAGCCCCATGCAGCCATCCGTCCCTAGGTTCCCCATGAGTGCTACCCGCTTGGCCTGGTGCTTCACCCTCTACCTCGCCGTGAGCTTTATCCTCTTCCTGATGGCCTCCAACACCATTCTGGGCGCCATCGCCTATCTGTTCCTGCTGCTCCCCTTCTACGGCATTCTGCTGATCCTCTGCTGGCTGCTGGCCTGGCGCCACCGTGGCAACAGCGTCACGGTGAAGCGATGGATCTGGGGCCTGGTTTTGGGACTCCAGGTTTTAACCCTGCTGGCCTCTCCCGGCAACTGCTTTAGCTTCAAGCAGGGCGATCGCTGCTATTCGAATCTGCAAATCCTGGCGGGTCGCGCCTCGCGCTCTGGCCCCCAGACTATCCCCCACTGGCACATAGTCGAAGATGCCTTCCCCGCGCTGCTGGTGGCCTATGGCGTATCGGTGGCCACGGGTCTTCTTAAAACCTCGGTGACGCCCCCTTCGCCTCCTTGACCGGGTCAGGGTTGCCGGATTGGATCGCCTCCTGCCGCAGCCATCGCCGCATCACCTTGTTGGAAGCCGTGCGGGGTAGCGCCGCCACCCGGCGTACCGCATGGACCCGAAATAGCGGATTGAGATGCTGGTGCAGCCGGGCTTGAATGTGCCGGTGGAGTGCCTCTGGCGAGGGGGACTCCCCTGGGTCTAACACCACGTAAACCACCAGTAAACTAGGCCCGCCATCGGGTGGGGCCAGGGCAATGGCGGCACTTTCTTGAATCCCCGCTGATCCATTGATGACCTGCTCTAACTCCACCGCGCTAACCTTGATGCCGCTCAAGTTCATGGTGTCATCCACCCGACCCAGGGCGCGGTAAAAGCCATTGGGCCATTGCTCTAGGCGATCGCCATGGCAGCGAAGTTCTCGCCAGGGGCCAGGACTGGACTCCATCGGTAGCCTTGGAGCCTGGGCATAGTAGACCTGATGGTGATCGCGGTTTAGCAGCGTCTGGGAAAGCCCGATGGAAGGAGGCACTAAAAACGCCTCCCCTCGCGGGGCAAGGTGTCCGTTGTCGTCCAAGATCTTGAGATCTAGCCCTAGGGCTGGCGTTGTAAAGGTGGCGGGTGCCGCCGGCTGCACCAGTGTCCCGGTGAGGTAGCCGCCGCCAATTTCGGTACCACCGCAATATTCAATCACTGGGCGATAGCCAGCCTGGGCCATCAAATAAAGCATATCCTCAGGATTAGAGCATTCTCCGGTGGAGCTGAAGGCCTTAATGCGCCGCCAATTCAATCCCTGGAGACAGTGGGAGGCTCTCCAAGCCTTGACTAGGCTCGGAACCACCCCCAACAGGGTTACCCCAGCCGCTTGGACAAAGGACCCAAACCCCCGTTGGGTGGGAGCGCCATCGTAAATTGCCAGGGTCGCCTGGTTGATGAAACCGGCATAGATTAACCACGGCCCCATCATCCAGCCCAAATTTGTGGGCCAGGCGATCACGTCCTGCGGATGAATATCCTGGTGCAAATAACCATCTGCTGCCGCTTTGATGGGGGTGGTTTGAGTCCAGGGAATGGCCTTTGGTTCCCCCGTGGTTCCCGAGGAGAACAAAATATTGGTGGGGGCCTGGGGATCCTGAGCGATCGCCTCAAAGGAATCATTGCCACTTAAAAATTGCGTCCAGCTTAAGTCGCCAAAGCGCAGTCGAGCATTCCCCAACACGATGGCGGTGGGAGCGTTGGCTGCGATTACCTTTGTATAGAGCGGCAGGGATTTGCCGCCACGATGAACCGAATCCTGGGTAAAAATAGCCTGGGCGTTGGCAATTCGCAAACGAGTCGCAATTTCATCGGCTGCAAAGCTATCCGCGATGGAAACCACCACGCCCCCTGCCAGCACAATTCCCAGATAAATTGCTACAGCGGCAATGGTCATGGGCAGGTCAATGGCGATCGCCTCTCCCGGCTTGATCCCCATCTCGATTAGCCCGTTGGCAACGCGATGGGCCAGCGATCGCAGTTCTCCGTAGGTGATGCGCTCTAAGGGGGTCTGCTCCGCCTGAAACACAATGGCCGGATGATCTGCCGGGGCCTGAAAGCAGCTTTCCGCAATATTTAAGCGCGCTCCCAGCAGCCAACGCACCGATTCAATCCCCTGGTCAAGCTGCAGCACCGCCTGATAGGGCTGGTGAAATTGAATCCCCAACCGCTGAATCATCTGGTCCCAAAAGGCGGCTCGATGCTGGACGGACCATTGATGCAGATCGCGGTAAGAGGACACCGGAACCCCTTGCAAGAGATCGGCAATGTGAGTTGCCTGGATCTCAGCAGGCGTTGGCACCCAGGCCGGAGGAGGTCCCTGGCTGAAATCCCAATCGGCATAGGCCGCCTGGAAAAGCAGCTGATGCAGGGCAAAGGGATGGTGGGGGGTTAAAAATCGTTGACTCAGATGTTGCCAGCAGTCCACAGGGGTCAGGGCGGCTAGCCAGTGATTCAACAAGATCTGGAGATCTGCAGCGCTAGCGGCATCCAGACCGCTAGCCACCAACTGTTCGCGGGAGAGTTGGGTCGCCATCGCCATCCTCCCTAACGATAGATTGGATTCAGGCGGTCATCGTTGAGACCATCCCAGAACACCGCGATCGCCTCTAGAATCTCGGCGCCTCCCTGAAAAAATTTGGCTCGATTAAAACTCGGCTGAAAATAGACTGCCTCTAGCTCCTCCAGGGTGTGCCCGGCATGCTGGGCTTCCACCCGATTGTGCCAGGTAAAAAAGGCCAGGCGCAGATGTGGATGCCGGGCTTGTTTAATCTGGGTGAGGCCGTCTTCCAACTGCTGCCAGAAGCCCGCTGCGGCCCAGTTTTCCACCGCAAAGCTGGCCCCTTCCGCAATCTGCGGATCATCGCTGCCATAAAGCCGCTGCAGCGCCTCGCAAAAATGGAGGGTTGTGGGGCGCCCGTGGCGCCGCTTGCCAATGTCTGCAAATCCCAGGCCCAGGCCCGCGGCAACGCCCGTCAGCCATTCAAAGTGGGCCGCCTGGAAGCGGCAAATGCCGCCATCGACGGTGCCCTGGGTCTGGACCAATTCCGGATCGCCTTGCCGATCCTTGTCTTCAGGGCTGAGGGGCCTACCCGCCTGAATTGGCTGGGCTGGATTACGGTAAATGACGCCCAGCTCATTGAGCAAAATCTCCCGACCGGCCCGAGACTGTTCCAAGGTGGGGGCGTTGATCACCTTCAGAAGCGCCGCCATTAAAAACTGGTTGGAGAACACCGAAAACTGGCGAATAAAGTGCCTCAGTTCGGCATCGGTGGCCTTCCCCTGGCTAAACCAGTGCGTGTAGGCATTATGGGTGATAATCCGGTGGTGCAGTAGCTTGCGATCCACATCGGTTAAGAAGCGCTGAAACTCCCTGGCCTGAGTCGCGGTTAGATCTCCCTGGGCCAGGCGATCTTGAATTCGATGCGATAGCGCTAACTTAGGTGCTGGAACGACGGTAAAAGTCATGGTTCGGGACCTCGCCAACGATAGGAATAGTCAGGATCTTCCAGGGCGATCGCCTGGGGGGTCATCTGGAGTGGCTGGGCGGTATCCATCATCACGGCATATTCCTCAGTCCGGTCCTGACCTACGGAGGTTTCGTAGCGACCCGGATGGGGGCCGTGGGGCAGCCCACGTGGATGCAGGGTCAGGGAGGCCGATTCAATTCCGCTGCGGGAGAGAAAGGTTCCTGAGACGTAGTAAAGCACCTCATCTGAATCCACGTTGGCATGGTTGTAGGGAGCTGGAATGGCCTGGGGATGATAGTCCAACAGTCGGGGAACAAAGGAGCAAACCACCAGTCCAGGACCGGCAAAGGTTTGATGCACCGGCGGTGGCTGGTGAATGCGTCCGGTGATCGGTTCAAAGTCGGCAATATTAAAGGTATAGGGCCACAGATAACCATCCCAGCCCACCACATCCAGAGGATGGTGAGCATAGCGATAGCGGGTCATTTGTAACTGGGTGGGATCGCCGCCGTGGAGTACGCGCACCTCAAAGGATCCAGCCTCGTCGTGGGTTTCTAGGGCCTCAGGGGGACGCAGATCGCGTTCGCAGTAGGGAGAATGCTCTAAGAACTGTCCCCGGTCGTTTCGGTAGCGCGGGGGCGGATCTAGGTGCCCCCACACTTGTAAAACCAGCATCTGCTGAGGCACCTGAGGCATGGGAATCCATCGCCACAGTACCCCAGCCGGGATGAGAAGATAATCTCCGGCAGCATAGGTTAAGCGACCAAACTGGGTCTCTAGCTGTCCCTGCCCGCTGTGGATGAAGATCAGCTCATCGCCCGGGGCAAATCGGTACCAGTAGTCCATGGCTTGGGTTGGCCGGGCCACCGAAAGGCAAAGATCCCTATTGGCCAACAGCGGCACCCGTGAGGCGATCGCATCACCGCCCTCCGGAACGGTCGCGGTGCGCAGATGGCAATGATGCAGCAGCGGGGTTGGCGCCAGCCTGATCGCAGCAGGATCCCCGGCCAAAATCTCTTGAATTGGAGTCGGAGGGCGCAGATGGTACAGCAAGGACTGAATCCCCTGAAATCCCTGCATTCCCATGAGTTCCTCATGATAGAGGGAGCCCTCCGGCTGCCAAAATTGGGTATGGCGCTTGGGCGGAATATGGCCGAGCCGGTAGTAGAATGTCATCTCACAGATTCCCCCGCTTTGCTTGCTCCCGCTCAATGGCTTCAAACAGTGCTTTAAAGTTTCCTTCCCCAAACCCCTGGGAGCCGTGTCGTTCAATGACTTCAAAAAAGAGCGTGGGTCGATCCTGCACGGGTTGGGTAAAAATTTGTAGCAAATAGCCCTCTGCGTTGCGATCGGCCAGGATGCCCAGATCCGCCAGCTTTTCAATGGGTTCGTCAATGGGACCCACGCGCTGATCCAGAGTTTCGTAGTAGCTTGAGGGCACCGTTAAGAACTTGACCCCGGCAGATTTCAGACGCGTGACGCTCTCGATAATCCCTGAGGTGCTCAGGGCCACATGTTGAATGCCCGGACCTTGATGATAGTCCAGATATTCCTGAATTTGAGACTTGCGCTGCCCAGCCGCCGGTTCATTGATGGGGAGCTTAATCAGACCCTGGCTATCCTGCATTACCTTGGATTGCAGCGCTGAATATTGCGTCGAAATGGTGGTTTCGTCAAAGTGGGCCAGTAGTTGAAACCCCAAGGTCTGGGCCAGAAACTCTACCCAGTGATCCATTTCCCCCACTTCCACATTGCCAACGACATGATCAATGGTCATCAGTCCCATGGATTGTAAGGGTTTAACCACGTGGGGGACAAAGCCGGGGGCAAAGGGGCCAAAATATTGCCGACGCTCAATAAACTTCAGCAGCACGTCCCCATACAGACGAATGGCTGCATAGCGAAAAACGCCATGGGCATCTTCAACGGTGGTGGGAGGAATGGCGCCCACCGCCCCCCGTTCCGTGGCGATGCGGTAGGCTTGGGGGACCTCTTCCACCGTCAGGGCAATTACGGCGATCGCATCGCCATGTTTCTGGACGCTTCGGCTGATGGGATGTTCAGGGCTCAGCCCCGTGCTTAAAACAAAGCGAATATGGCCCTGCTCTAGGACGTAGGAGGCCGCCTTGCGATCGCCGCTTTCCAATCCACAGTAGGCCGTGAGGGTAAACCCAAACATCTGGGAATAATAATGGGCCGCTTGCTGTGCATTGCCCACATAAAACTCCAGATGGTCAAACCCCTGAATAAGACACAAAAACGGAAACTGGGTCGGCATTCTTAAGCACCCCACTAGCAGCAATGATCCAGGTTAACAGCTCCACCTTTGTGTCCTGTCCCCTGCACCTTCCCTGCCTGAGGCGGAAACTGAACCCACCCACGAACAAAAAGCTAAAGCAAAACGCTAAAATACAGTTAATGAACTCTCTCAGAATCTTAATTATCAGAATCTTAATTACCAGTATAGTTCATGCATCGTAAGATGGTGGAACAGGCCGAGTCATATAGACTCACCCCTGGGGAGATGGGGGAGCTAAAAATCAGATTAAACGCAATGAAACGGTTGCCCTCATTGCCGTTAAGTTCGCAAGTAAAGGAGATGCCATGGTTACAGCGGTTGAAGCGCTACTTTCCCATCTCATTGACTATGCCGGTTTGTTTCCCCCTGCACAGCTCAATCTCCAGGAGGCTCTCCATCAGTATCTTCAGTATCGATCCAGCGATCAGGCCTGGATGCTCGGACGATTCGTAGTCCCTCTCTCCCAGGTTGGCGCCCTAATCTCGCTTATTCCGGCAGGGACTGGCTTACCGATCAGCGTCATTCTAGATGCTCCCCTGAGCAGGGCCATTCCCCAGCTTCAGGACTGGAGGGAAGCGCATGCCTCAGTGGAGGTCGCCGCGATAGATATTCCGCCCACCACTCTGCAGCGAGAATTCCATCCATTGCCGCCCTTTCCCCAGGGCCTTGAGGTTTACGGCGAAGTTTCCTGGGAAGAGACTGCTCACTTCGCGCGTCATTTTCCGCCCTCCTTCCGGGCCAAAATCCGCACCGGAGGGCTCACGCCCGCTGCATTTCCCACCGCACCTCAGCTCGCTCAGGTCATCGCCCATCT
>NZ_JTHE03000016.1 GCF_000817775.3 Lyngbya confervoides BDU141951 | reverse complement strand
ACCCTAAGGTGCAACAGGGTTTCCCTCTCCCTAATTCTAGGATGATCCTGGTGGAGGAATGTGAGGATGCCTTGAAAAATCAGCCAAGAATCAGCTAGGAAGAAAGATCGCCCACCGGGAGCGCCGAGGGCGCAACATCTAGAGATTACCAGCGACAGAGGTTGGCGCCCTCGGCCTGCACCAGGCGAAACTCCATCCAGGTCATTTCCCAACTGGGCGCTTTCGTCGGCCAGAGAGGACTATTCGGCAAATCAATGTCATGGTAGCGCTTTCCTTCATACTCAAAGGTCCAAAGGGGAAACCCCTCGTCCTGCATCCCATAGCGATGAATGAGTTTCTGGAACTCCACAACGGGCAAGAAATTACCTTCTAAATCCTGGAAGCGGCGGGAATCACGGGCAAAGTCAGGATTCATCTCCAACACCTTCACCAGGTCCTCCTGATATCCCCACACCTTAAGGGGGTTGGTTGCCAGCAGTAGATGATTAGAACGCGGACCCTCGGTTCGTAAATTGCTAAACATCGTAAAGGTGCCGGCGGTGCGAAGGCCTAAATAGGGCGACAGTCCAAACACAATCAGCACCAGACTGAAGATCAACAAAAACTTTGGCGTCCGAGCATTCCACAGGGGGACTCCCTGCCAGGCAGGCGGAGCCTCGGTCTGAACCAGGATCTGAAGGACGGGCCAAAAGAGCTGCAAACTGGCTCCAATGAACAAGAGTCCGGATACCACGCGATGGTATGCAAAAAGGGGCTGAATCTGGTGGTGAATCCCCATGATGCCTCCATCAAGCAGGGTCAACAGGACGTACAGATGGATGCGGTGTATCCTCCAGTTCAATAGGGAAATCGGCTGGCTTTTCAGAAGCCGTTGACTGTACGGAGCTGGAATGAATGTAAACAGTAGCGCGGTGGCGAAGGAACTAAAGTCTACAAATCCAATTAAGGACAAAATAAGATGCATGAGCCACGAGAAGACCACAACGTAAAGCTGCGCTCTAGGGACACACAGACCTGCAGCTCCCAGACATTCCCACAGAATAATCATGACTGCCGTGGAAATGACCAAGACAGCCGGAACCGTCATGCTTAAAATTGGAACTGCGATGAGCACAAACAGGCCAATCATCAGAGGAGCAATCACTCCCAAAAGCTGACGTCGGTATCTAGGCTCAATGAGGTGGGCAAGGGAAACTGGGCTTGCCCGGTAGAAGAGATAGGTGATCAACAGCAGCCCCAGCCCTAGGACTGTACTGGTGGGAATTCCCCAAATTTGAGAACTGAGCATCAGGTTCATGCGCTGGAGAATAAATTCCCCAGCGCAGGACACCTGCGGGTTAAAAAAATCCTGATTGAGTTTGTGAAATCCGGCAAAAAAGTAGGTGGTGATCAGCGTGATCCGCAAAGGAGGACCGATCATTTCGTAATAGGACTGGTCCGTGGGATATCGAGCTGGCCGGATCCACGAGTAGACCATGCCGGTCATGAGCAAGACATTGCAAAATAAAAAGACATTGCCATGGTTAGAAAGGTTCGGAAAGCGATAAATGAGAATCTCTGCAGTGGTAATGAGCAGGAAAATAAAGAAATCGAATCTTTTGAACCCTCGGACAAGAATGGCGATCACCAGGGCAATGCCCGCAAAGGTGGAGAACCCCTGATCCCACGTCTCCATTTGATCTAGGAGATAGGAGATCATGTAGAGGATGGCAAAGAAGGAAAAGGAATTCATGATGATGGGAGGACTGTAACAGCAACGGAAACGTTTGAGCGATCCACCGGAACCCGCAGGTCATCCTCTGAGGGAATCAAGTCTTTAGATCCACAGACTGCAGGAAAAATGCTCAGGGCGATCGCCCCGGCTAGAAACTGCGCATAATCTCTAGATATTTTGTGCTAGAAAAGTCCTCCTGGGCATCAGCCCAAAACTCTGACGTTTTCAGGTAGGTTGGATAAACGCTGAGGTCAGCAATCTGTCTCCGATTTACCCAAACAATATCTAAAATAGCCAGGGCATCGGTGGCATCGACGGGTAAATACTCGCGGCTAATCGTTCCCTGGAAGGAATCGGTGGCCATGTAGAATGCAACATGGCGAATGTGATGGGTCGCATCAATAAACTCATGCACATAGGCAATGCGAGAGACCTGGACATCCAGCCCAGATTCTTCTTTGGCTTCGCGCTGGGCACAGGCAAAGATGGACTCGTCCTCCGCTTCGAGTCCGCCCCCCGGAGGCAGCCAGAGGATTTTTCCGGGGCGCGTTCGGCTTTGGTGCTTAATTAAAAGAATTTCCTGGGGATGGGGGCGCGGGCGCATAATTAAGGCAGCTGCCCGGACTCGATGGCGCATAACACACTGGGATCAGGAGGAAGGGTCGATTTCCACCCTATTACAGATTCGGACCGGGTTGATGTCACGGTGAGTGCCATTTTTTCGCTCCAAGCAGACAGATGACTGGGAGAATGAGCGGCCAAAACCCATGCTACATTGCAGGAGTGCAGTGACTGTGTTGAGCTTGTGGAGTTAGCATCCGTGAGAACGGGAATCATGAGGAAAAACCAGGGAAATCCGGCGAATCAGCATCCGGTTTGGCAGGCTTGGCCAGGCTGGAGGTTTGCCTGTTTGCTAATGGTGATGGGGACTGTCGGGATAATCTCTGCACCGGTCCGGGCTGAAGAACCATCCGATCGACCCTATGCGATTTTTGTGAATGGGTTTCTCGATTGCTGCGCCTGGAACACGCAGAAAAACAGCGGTTCCCAGGGGATGACGGTCCTCCAGACTCGCCTTGAGCAGGAATTGGGGGCGGAAATTCGGCGAGTTCCCTACAGCAGCTTTACAGATCAAGGAACCCACATTGGTGCCTTTGGAGAATTGGCCAGCATGGATGTGGACCTGAGCAATAAGGGGTTTATTCGGCAAGGCGCAGACTTTATTAACCAGAACCTTGATCCCAACCGCCCACTGATTTTAATCGGTCACAGCTTTGGGGGAAACTCGGTCTTGAAGCTCTTGCCTGAAATTAGCCACAGTCGCAAAATTCTCTTCGTCGGTATTTTAGATCCCGTAGGCCCCTTTGGACTGAGAAAAACAGTCCGCAGCAGCAGGATCCCTGGCAACGTGGGCTATTTTTACCATCGCTGGCAGATGAACGGATTCCCACCCGTGGATTATCGTAAGAGTGGCCGCATTTTTGGCTGTCAAGCCCATATCAAATGTGATCAAGCAGACCTGAGTCTGCGAGAGGTGGCTGACGTCCCGGCTATCACCGCGACTGCTTCGCCCAGTGCCCCGGCCCCGGCCCCCCCCGTCCGAGACTCAACCATTTACAATCGCAGTTTCCTGTGTAATCAGTTCGAGCAGGTGGGACTGAAAGAGAAGGTTGAGTTTCTCTGTCCCCCGGGCGTGCAACCCGTGGCGGTGCCTGCCAATGCCATCGCCCACAGCAATATGCCAGTTTTGCCCGAGGTGCAGCAACAGATGGGGGATATCCTGGTTCAGCTGCTCACCCGCGATGCATCCGGTGCTAAAGATCTCCCCTCCTCTGCCCCACTTGCATCTCCCGAGGCCGGATCACCACCTGCCGCTCCCGAGGCTGAAGAATAAGAGGGTGAGAGTCATCCATCGCGATGGATCCCCGGTGGGCACATGAGAGGCAAAGCATGACCTGGCGATATCGAGTTCAGCAGTGGGTGGCCAGACAAACTGGCTTCCATATTCTTCGCACCCTTCCCAGAGGGATTGATGTTTGCCGCGATATCCAGCAGGCCTTTCCTCGCTATGTTATGGAGGTCATCTTTGATGTGGGGGCCAATCTCGGTCAATCTGCGCAGCAATACCGCTATCACTTCCCCGATGCGACCCTCTACTGCTTTGAGCCAGTGGCGGCAACATTTCAAGCGCTTCAGGCTCAGCTGGGCCGGAAGCCTGGTGTTCACTGTATTCAGCTGGCCCTGGGTGCCCAGGTTGGAACCGCGAGAATGCGGCTGGTGGGCAGTTCAGACCGCTTTTCGATGATAGGGGATCAGGACATGCAGGCCCTAGGGGAGACAGCAGACCTGGAGGCGATCGCTGTCTCCACGGTGGAGCAATTTTGTCAAACCCAAAAGATTCAGCAGATCAGTTACCTGAAGATTGACACCGAGGGGCGAGATTGGGAAGTCTTAATGGGAAGTGAGTCCATGCTGCTGGACCAGCGAATAGATTTTGTGGAGGTGGAGGCAGGCATGAATCCTATGAACCAGTTCCACGTTCCCTTAGCGCGCTTTAAAGATCATTTAGAAGCGCACCAGTATGTTTTATTTGGACTCTACGATCAAATGCATGAATGGCCCACCCGGTCTCCCCAGTTGCGCCGCGCCAATCTGGTGTTTGTGTCCCAGAAAGTTCTGGGCTCCCCACTTCCTTGAGGCTGATCCGAGGGCAATGCCCGCTGAGGTCAAGTCAACCGCTGATCCCCAACGGTCCCTTCAAAATGATGCGCCTTTAAGCCCATGATCAAAGACTTGAGTCCAGCCAGTTTAATTTGGACCACCTGCGTCTTTACGGGCTTTGTGCTGTCTGTTTGTCTGCACGAGTTTGGCCATGCGCTGGTTGCCTACTGGGGAGGCGATCGATCCGTTAAAGAGAAGGGCTATCTCACCCTAAACCCGCTGAAATATACCCATCCCACCTACAGCATTGCCATGCCCCTGCTGTTTTTGCTGCTGGGAGGACTGCCCCTGCCGGGGGCCGCCGTCTACATCAACATGGCGGCGCTCCGCAGCCGCGCCTGGCGGAGCGCCGTAGCTGCAGCAGGTCCCCTGGCCACAATTGGCGTAGCCGGGGCGATCGCCCTGGTGCTGCATCGTCTGAGTCCCAACTACGAATGGGTGCGCTTTCAGGCGGCTGCGGCCCAGCAGTTGAGTTTGCATGCCCTCACCCTGGAAAGCTGGTTAATTTTGGGGCTGCTACTGTTGTTGACCCTGGAGGTGGCTGGGGCTGTCCTCAACTTAATGCCCATCCCAGGTTTAGATGGCTACGGAATCCTGGAGCCCTGGCTGCCCGGATTCCTGCAGCAACAGATGCGGCAATTTGCCCGCTACGGCATTTGGATCCTATTTGCGGCCTTCTGGCTCATTCCAGACTTCAGCCGAGGTTTCTGGACCCTGGTGTATGGTCTAGTGAACGGTCTGGGCGCCCCGCCTGAAATGTCCTCACTGAGCTTTTACCTGTTTCGTCAAGGGGCTCAGGTTATCCTATTGATTCTGCTGGGGATCTGGATTCTGTTTAACCAGTGGAAAAAGCGCCAGTCTCCGGTGTAAGGCCGATCGCCTTGTGTTTGGATTGAGCGAGAATCCCCAGGAAAAATCCTAAATACCCTGGGGGGCTTGCATGGCCTTAGAGGGCGTCAAAGAAGGTCCCAGCAGGCTTTCATTCTCTGGATGGAACCATTGAGATCCATTTTCCTGGAGCACTTTTTGACGATAGGCCGTGATAACGGCAAAAGCTGTGTTTTTCATCAGGAATGAGTGATGTGTGACCCTACCGCTCTAGTGTGGCCCCCAATCTTCAGAAATCTGCTCAGTTGTTTTACGGATTTTTGAGTCCCCTTTTTAGGACCGGGCTCCCAACAGGTTAGGGCGCCAGCGTGTTTTCACGGATTACGGGAGGCGGTGGACCCGTCCAAAGGGGGCCAATCCGAAGGAGTCCCGTCAGAACAGAGACAGCAGCACACTGCTTGCATCCCCTGAAGGCTAACCCCATTCCTGGGCAGACGCCTGGCGGGCATCTTGTCTGCCCCCTGACCTATCGCCAGACTCCAATTGTTGATAGTTCTACGATTCAACGGGCTACCGTTTTCAGTGCTAACGATTAGAGTCTGCATGGGGGATAGCGGTGTCATTCCCAAAGGTAAATCGAAAAAAACGACGACTGCAGCGATTGCAGCGATAGGGTTTGAGTCTGAGCATTGTCAGTAGCCGACGTTCTAACCATCCTCGCCGCGTTGAACGTCGAGTGTCGCGACTCCCACAGCTACATCGCTTCATCATGTGGTTTCTCCTCATGCATCACAACTCAGACAATGATGAATAAGCCGTGATTCCAACCGAGGTTGCCATCGGGTTAAGAAGGCTTATGGTTCTGAGTTGAACTATCCCCAAGCTCTAAATATCAGATTCAGGGGGGATAATCAATTAAATCGCTCAGCGTAGAAAAATGGCGAGTTAAGTTCCTCTCCCTAACTTTCCCGAACCTACTTTTTCTGCACTGAACTATCCTATATTGATGCGGTAATTTGGGCCTGACACAGACCCAACCCTATGTCTACGTACCCAGCCCTTCGGCAATATCCGCGCAGGGTGATTTCATCTCCGTCCTGTAGAAATCTGCGCTGTTCGCCGGAGGGAAGCTCAAAGGGTTGAGCCCCCCGGCGCGTGATTTCTAATAGCGATCCCTGGGACCCTTCCTCTGCGCCTGAAATCGTACCGCTAGCCAGCAGATCCCCAGATCGCAAATTGCAGCCATTACTGGTGTGATGCGCCACCATCTGGGCCAAGGTCCAGTACATGTCTTGGAAGTTTGCCTGGCTCAGCCGAAGGGCCTGGATTCCCTGATCTTTCATGAGGGCCGATTGCAACCAGACCTCAACGGTGAGATCAATGCCCCCTTGCTTGGCATTGTCAAAACAGGACAGATAGGGAAGCAGAGGCGGGTCCTCCGCCAGACGGGTGAAGGCTGGACAGCGAAAGGGGGCGATCGCTTCCAGGGTAACCACCCAGGGGGAGAGACTGGTGGCAAAGCTTTTCCCTAAAAATGGCCCCAGGGGCTGATACTCCCAAGCTTGAATATCACGGGCTGACCAATCATTCACCAGACAGAGGCCAAAAATTGCGCTCTCCGCCTGGGCAATCGGGATGGGTTTCCCCAAGGCATTCCCCTGGCCAACCAAAAAGCCGACTTCCATTTCGTAGTCCAGCGCCTGGGTGGCGCCGAAATGGGGATAGGGCTCATCCGCACCTTTTCTCTGTCCCTGGGGGCGAGGGATGGGCCTGCCGCTGAGAAGCAGGGAAGAACTTCGCCCATGGTAGGCGATGGGGAGGTGTTTATAGTTGGGCAGCAGCGGGTTGTGGGGCCGCAGCAGTGACCCCACATGGGTGGCATGGAAAAGGGAGGCATAAAAGTCGGTGTAATCACCGATGGTTGCCGGGATCTGCATCTCCACTTGCAGATCCTGCAGCAGGAGATCTTCGCTCAGCCGCGGTGGGGGACAATCGGCCCGCAGCAGATTTTGCAGCAGGGGCCGGAGCATAGCCACGGACCAAGGGCCTAAGGCCATGAGGGGATTGAGACTCGACTCAGCGCAGGCTTGCTGGAGGACCTCTGGCAGATTTTGCAGATGCCCGGATCGATAACACTGATGCAAGTCTAAAATGCGATCGCCAATGGCCACACCAATGCGAGATTCCTGGGGCTGATCCCGCCGCTGGAAGACTCCAAAGGGTAGATTTTGAATCGGAAAGTCTGTGCCGGGCTGATTGGCAGAGGAAATCCAACTGCGGAGCTGGGGGTCATGGGTAGGATTGAGATCGCGATTCATGACAGGGCACTTAGGGCTTGAGCACTGGAGGGAATTAGGGACAGGGCAGCCAGTTCATGAATTGGATCTTGAAACGAGCAAGATCCAAAGGCCTGAAAGAACTGGCGTCGAGCGGTGTGGATTTGAGTCAGGGTCAGGGACCGCTGCTCCCACTGGAGTACCTCAGCGGTAAAGTGAAAGGGGCGCAGCGACGGCGAAGCCAGAATAGTCTCAAGCTCCTGCAGGGATAGGGGGTCATGATAGGCAAAGGCCGCAGCGATCGCCAGGTTTAAAAAACCCTGCATGGGGAGGACGGGACTCTCTGGATGAGATGAAAGGGGATAGTGCCCCGGCAAAGCGTGGTGCAGGCCAGCGGTGGCCTTAAAGGGACGCTTTGCCTGAGCAAGATGGGCGATGACCTGAGCGAGCTGAGGTGCGGTGGGAAATGCAGCGGGCGTGAGCCCTCCGGTGCGGATTTTGGC
>NZ_JTHE03000015.1 GCF_000817775.3 Lyngbya confervoides BDU141951 | reverse complement strand
CAGGATCAACCCTGGTTAGAGCACTCTCCCAAAAAATACATTTTTCTCAAAACTGTCCCGCCTTAAATTGGTAGCCCGCTGAATTTCCCCCTTATGGATTACTGCTCTTTGTAATTCCAAAGCAGACCGCCATCCACATAGAAGGTAGATCCAGTGACATATTTCGCCTCGTCGGAGGCCAGAAAGGCGACCAGTCCCGCCACGTCTTCCGGATCTCCCAGGCGACCCAGAGGGATATTACGGGTGACCTGCTTGCGCTTTTCTGGGTTATCCAGCAGCGTTTGATTAATGGATGTGGCGATCGCCCCTGGGGAAACATTGTTAACGGTGATGCCCATCTCGCCTAGCTCCACAGCTAGGTTGCGAGTAATCATCTGCACGCCGCCCTTACTGGCGCAGTAAGAGGTGAAATGGGGGAAGGGCAGCTCTTCATGGACAGAGCTGATATTAATGATGCGGCCGGGGTTTTGAGTGGCGCGGAAATGGCGCACCACGGCCTGACAGGCAAAAAAGACGGCCTTGAGATTCACATTCAGCACCAGATCATACTCTGCTTCGGTCACTTCCCAGAAGTCTGATCGCTTCTCAAGTCCGGCATTGTTGACCAAAATATCAACCTTGCCAAAATGCTCAATGCTCTCCTCCACTAGGCGCTGAATGTTCTCAACTTGGCTCAGGTCAGCTTGGACGATGTGACCCGAGGCACCTGCCTTTTGGACCGCCTCAAGGGTAGCCTGGGCACCCTCCTGGTGGGATCGATAGTTGATGACAACATCGGCTCCCGCTTTGGCCAGGCGATCGCAGATAGCAGCCCCAATACCTCGACTTCCGCCGGTTACGATGGCAACTTTTCCAGTGAGCTTCATGGCTGATTGCTTCTCTATTGTGCGTATTGAATTGTGCGTATTGAACTGTGCGTATTGAATTGTGCCTATTGAACAGGCTGCGGAATGGAGAATGGAAATGAAACTGAGACCCGCTTCACCCTAGTCGACCGGTTCAAACTGAGACTGTTCAGCACCGCACTGGGGACAGACCCAATCCTCAGGGAGATCGGCAAAGGCAGTGCCTGGCTCAATGCCGGAGTCGGGATCGCCCTGTTCAGGGTCATAGGTATAGTTACAAACCTTGCATTGATATTGATTCATGGCGCTAAAATTTCCTGTCGTTAGCCATTGCAGCCTAACAACCGTCAGCGTCCTAGGGGATCTTTCTTTAGGTGCAGATTCAAGGGAGGGGTAAGGTCCCCGGCCTCAAACCCGAGAAGGATTCCCTTGCAGCCTCTCTACTGGCAAAGTTCCTCCCGATTAGGCCAGGCCGATGGGTCAGAGTCTTCCGAAGGGAAGAGGCATCGGTGAGGTCTGAAGCCCTTCAATAGACAGTATCTCGTCATCCCTTTGGCAATCAGGGGATTATCTTCCTTCTATCCTATGGCCCACAGTTGCGCCCCATCCCCCCTAGATTTGCCGCCCCACCGGGCGGCGCAGGTTGCAGGACTCCATTATGTTTGCGATCGCCAGCCCGGAATTCGTCGCCAAAAATGGGGCCGGGGCTTTACCTACTATGACGTCAATGGGGAGCGAATTACGGACCCAGACCCGCGCGATCGCATTCGGGCCCTCAAAATTCCCCCGGCCTGGACTCAGGTGTGGATTTGCCCCTCTCCCCTGGGCCATCTTCAAGCCACTGGACGCGATGCCAAGGGCCGCAAACAGTATCGCTACCATCAGCACTGGCGACGCATTCGCACTCAGGCAAAATTTGATCGGGTGGTGATCTTTGGGGAACGACTGCCCCGACTCAGACAGCAGGTGCAGCGAGATCTAACCCAGCCTCGCCTATCGCGGGTCCAGGTAATTGCTACGGTGGTGCACTTGCTGGAGATCACCCTGATTCGAATTGGCAACGAAGCCTATGCCCAGACCAATCAGTCCTTTGGGCTAACCACTCTGCGCGATCGCCACCTTGCTTTGGCGCAGTCAGCAATCCGATTTCAGTTCTGCGGAAAGAGCGGCGTTGAGCATGATATAGAAATTCAAGACGCTGCGCTGGCTAAAATTCTGCGCCACTGTCAAGAGTTGCCGGGGCATGTGCTGTTTCAGTATCGAGATGCCCAGGGTCAGTGCCAGCGCGTTGAATCTGGGGATGTGAATGCCTATCTGCAGCAGGTCATGGG
Organism: Lyngbya confervoides BDU141951; assembly: GCF_000817775.3. Classification (GTDB taxonomy): domain Bacteria; phylum Cyanobacteriota; class Cyanobacteriia; order Thermosynechococcales; family Thermosynechococcaceae; genus Lyngbya; species Lyngbya confervoides. The sequence continues at coordinate 85,815 of NZ_JTHE03000015.1, read as the reverse complement.
CGAGGGGTTTTCCGCGAAGGACTTTCGGACCTGGTTTGGGACGGTGCGAGCGGTGGAGGCCCTGTGGGAACAGGAGGACTGTGGAACTGCCAAAACCGCTGATGACCGCGATCAGCGCATTCGCATCGCCATTCAGCAAACCGCCCAACAGCTAGGAAATCGGCCTGCAACCTGTAAAAAATACTATATTCATCCCGAAATCTGGAATCTATACCGTCAAGGAACGCTCCTGAGGGTGCTAGATCAATTTTTGTCCGATTCTTCCTCCGGTCTCAGTCCCTGCGAACAGGCAATTATCACGCTGCTGTCCCCGCGATCTTCCAGTACGGCCTTATCGGTAAGCAACGAGCAGTGCAACCCCCAAGCAGCCTAGCCGGGGAAGGGCATCCCCGATCGCTCAGGGGATAACTAGCCTGCCTCCATCCGCTGGAAGACCGATACTTCAAAGGCTTTAAGGCTGTCGAGGGTGGCCATTTCGGTGCCGGCTTGGCGACAATTAGACACCAACACTCGCCATCGACTGGGCTCAAGGGGTTCATCCACACAGAATAGCCGCTCCTGGGTAAAGTTGATAATCACCAGCACCTGATCGGTTTCATGGCGGCGCAGGTAGGCTAATAAATCATCCGGGTAGTGAATCAGCGATCGCCACTCTCCGCAGCGCAGGGCCGGAGTTTGACGACGCACCTGCAGAAGCCGCCGATAAAAATCAAAAATGGAGTCGGGATTGGACTGTTGCTTGGCCACATTGACATCTTTGTAGTTGGGATGAACCGGCAACCAGGGATCTACAGCCTCACCAAAGCTAAAGCCGGCCTGGGGCGAATCATCCCACTGCATGGGCGTCCTAGCCCCATCACGGGTGGATCGCTCATCCTCATCGTTGCCCTTGATCATGGCGCGATCTTGACGCAGGTCTGGGGGAATCTCCTCATGGTTTTCCATGCCGATTTCCTGACCGTAGTACAAAATCGGCGTTCCCCGCAGGGTCAGTAGCAAAGCCGCGGCGCCCTGGGCCACTGTGGCCGGGTCGGTACAGAGACTACAGGCAATCCAGCGCGAGAGATGGCGCGGAATATCGTGGTTATCTAAAAAGTAAACCGGCCAGGCTCCTGGTGGGGTCAGGACTTCTTTTTTCTCAATCTGCTGCTGGAGATAGCCGGGATGCCAGGGACTGAAGGGAAACTCAAATTCAAAGGGCAAATGCAGCTCGTCGTTCTGAACCCCGTAAAACATAATGGATTCGTTGAGCTTGCTGTTAATAAAGGTTTCCCCAATCAGAACGCGATCGCCATATTCTTCTAGAATGCCGCGAATTTCCCGGATGATATGGTGATTTTCCGGCAAATCCTTCTCGTAGAGATGATGATAGCTATCGTAAGCTTCCGGATCAACACTGGTAAACTTCATGGGATTGTCGCGGAAGCCCTGATCTTTACTGTAGACACTGGAAGCATCCAGCCGAAAACCATCCACGCCCCGATTCAGCCAGAAGCGCACAATATCGGCGATCGCAGCCCTAACGGCCGGGTTGCGCCAGTTTAAGTCGGGCTGAAAGGATTTAAAGGTGTGGAAATAATATTGCTGACGCGCTTCGTGAAAGGTCCAACCGGTGCCCCCCATGTAGGATCGCCAGTTGTTGGGAACGCCCCCATCTTCGGCAGGATCTTGCCAGAGATACCAGTCGGCCTTTTCATTGTTTTGACTGGCGCTGGAGGTGCGAAACCATTCATGCTCCTGAGAGGTGTGGTTGAGCACCAGGTCTAAAATAAGTTTGATTCGTCGCTGATGGGCAGCGGCAATGAGTTCATCCAAATCGGCCAGGGTGCCGTACATGGGGTTGATGCGGTAGTAGTCGCTGACATCGTAGCCGTTATCCCCCATGGGGGATGCAAAAATGGGGGAAAGCCAGATGGCATCAATGCCCAGACTCAAAGAAGCGTGGGGATGCCCGTCATTCAAATAGTCCAGGCGTTGAATAATGCCTTGCAGATCGCCAATGCCATCTCCATTGGCATCCGCGAAGGTGGGCGGGTAGATTTGATAAATTACGCTCTCTTCCCACCAGGAGGAGGATGTAGAAACCATAGGTTGCATCTAACAATATATGAATCGGTCGAGAACAGTGCCAAGAAGCCAGCCCCTCAGGCGATCGCTGGCATCGATACGGGATGGCACGCCAATCTTTCAGCCACCCGCAAAGCATTCGCGGCGATGGTCAGGGTGGGATTGGTTGCTGTGGCGGAGGGAAAAAAGCTGGAATCCACCACGTAGAGGTTTTCTAAATCGTGGCAGCGGCAGTCTAGATTTAAAACACTGGTTTTGGGATCTTCCCCAAAGCGGCAGGTGCCGGCCTGATGGTTTAGCGTGGCCAGGCCAACCGGACGGGCAATGACCCAGGGAAACCCAGCTCCTCGCAAGAGGGATCGCATCCGCTGGGTCAAGCGGTGATGATTCATCAGGTTATTGGGGCGGTAGGTCACTGCAATTTCGCCCCTTGGGGTGAGCGTAACCCGGTTTTCTGGATCAGGCAGGTCTTCGGTCTGCACCCACCAGTCCACCGAACGCCGGGCGATCGCCTGCAACATTCTATTGGGCACCCATTCGGGAAAGTCACTGCGCATCATTTCCCAGGTGTGCTTGCCCATGAGATGAATATGACCGATGGGAGCATCTCCATCCTGGCGATAAAAGTCGTTAATGGCTAGGGTTTTCTGGAAAACCGTGGGATTGTTCTCCCAGCCGATGGCAAAGAGCTTAGTGACATTGTGCTTCATGAGATACCGTCCCACCAAGCCCGAGGAATTTCCCAGTCCCCGCGGATGCTGTGCAGTGGCCGATCGCAGCAGCAGGGCCGCACTGTTCACCGCGCCGCAGGCCACAACAATTTGGTGAGCCTTGTAGTAAACCGCCCGACCGGCGGCGATCGCCTCCACCCCAACCACGCGACGTCCAGACTCCTCGGTAATGATCCGCTGGGCTTCTACGCCAGTTTTCAGGGTCACATTTCCCTGGGCTAGGGCCGGCTCTACACAGCACACCTCCGCATCGGCCTTTGCATCTAACAAACAGGGATACCCATCGCAGGTGCTACAGCGGATGCAGCTTCCCCCTTCACGGCGATCAATTCCCATCGGTAGCGAGAACGGCTGCAGCCCCTGCCGGGAAAGCTGCTGGGCAATGGCCCACACCTTAGGCTCGTGGGGCATTGCCGGAAAGGGGAAGGGACCGTGGGCAAAGGGCTCGGTGGGATCTTCACCGCGATCGCCATGCACCCAGTAGAGGTCCTCAGCCTGGGCGTAGTAGGGTTCTAAGGCCCCGTAGGAGAGGGGCCAGGCGGGCGAAATCCCCTCCGGGTAAGTCACCGTCCCAAAATCCATTTCCCGCATCCGCAGGAGAGCAGCTCCGTACACCTTGGTACTGCCACCAACGTGCTGATAAAGAGAGGGCCGAAAGGGCTGCCGTTGCCGCTGATCAATCCACTGCTGGTCGGTGCGGTAACGCCCCTCCTGAAACAGCGACCGGGCTTGCCAATTTTCCGGCTCCTTGGGAATGGAATGGCCTCGCTCCAGGAGCAAAATCCGCAAGCCGCGGTGGGCCAGCCCAAAGGCCAGGGTTCCCCCCCCGGCTCCAGATCCGATAATGATAATGTCGTAGTGATCGAACATGCCGATTGGCGTCCCTGTCTGATGTTAGCTCAATAAATTTTTTGCACAGCGATCTAGGCCGTCTGTGATCGACCGGGCATCACCGGGCATCACCGGGCATCACGGTCAGTTGCTTAACTGGAGATCTGTCCTCCAGTCACGTCTAGCAGGGCACCGGTGACAAAACTGCTGTCCTCTGCCGCCATGAAAACGTAGGCAGGCGCCAGCTCCTCGGGCTGGGCGGTCCGCTCCAAGGCTGGATCCGTGTCAAATCCCTCCACCTGGTCTGCGCGCATGGTGGCGGGAATATTGGGGGTCCAAACCGGGCCGGGGACCACCGCATTAACCCGAATTTTGCGATCGGCCAGGTTCAGGGCCAGAGCCTTTGTAAAGCTATGAACAGCGCCCTTACTGGCCGCATAGTCCACTAAAAATGATTTACCGGTTTTGCCCACGATACTGCCGGTATTAATAATCACATCGCCAGCCTGGAGATGGGGAACAACGGCCTGAGCCATGTGAAAATAACCAAAAATATTGGTTTCCAGGGTACGACGAAACTGCGCTTCCGTAATGTCTTCAAACCTTTGCTGCACCATTTGATAGGCAGCATTGTTCACCAGAATATTAATCTTGCCCAGGGCATCCAGGGTATTCGCAACCGCCTGCTGACAGGCCTCGCGACTGCGCACATCGTGCTTTAGAAGATGACACGATTGCCCTTGCTCCTCAACCATGGCCTGGGTTTTGGCCGCATCTTCATCATTTTGGTCATAAAGAATCGCAACGTTGGCTCCTTCCATGGCATAGGCAATTGCCACTGCTCGCCCAATGCCCGAGTCCCCACCCGTAATTAGAGCGACCTTCCCATTGAGCTTATTGGCAGGACGATAATTGGAAAGATCGGAATCGGGGCGGGGAACCATATCCGCCTGGCTCACCGGATAGTCTAGCTGCTGAGCTGGAATTTGATCGGGGGTGGGGCGTTTTTCCTGGGTAGGCATATGGGTCTCCTTGAAAGCTTGCAGGAATAGAAATCTAAAGACAATCTAAAGAAATTCCAGGCCAACCCCCTCTTCCCATCGGAGGTCAAGCGGATCTGTCTGAGGTTAGAAAACGCTGCCACTCTTGGGGACAAAGCCCTAGGAGAGACCTGTCATCTCCGGGGCAGGGGGTAAATTGCGGGCCTGGATAGTGTCGATGGCCAGGGTCGTGACCTGTTCGCTAGAGTAAATTTTCACTAGGGTTAAATCTCGAAGGGACAGCAGCAGCCGCTGTCCTGGAAACACCACATGCTCATGGAATCCGGTCTCTGGGTCCTGGAAACGCAGAATTTGAACGTGGGAACTGTGATTGGTAAACTGCCGTAGGATGGCTTCTCGATTCTGGTGATCTTGATCGATGGCCTGAATTAACTGATTCGGGAGTTTTTGGCGACAGCTCGGACAGTACCAGTAGGACTGATTTTGACTGATGTGCTGGGCAATGGGGGCAGAACACAGATAGCAGGTCTGGCCCGACTCAGAGGGGGGAGCAGAAGCGGCGGGTGGTAAAACGTCTGTTTTGGTAGCCACTGGAGAAGGGATCTGTCCCAAGCGCCGGCGGGAATAAACTTTATCAAAGGAATCAAAGCTGTAGGCCTTGTCCTCAGCCATGGGGAGTCGATTCACTGCGATCGCAAGCTGGCATAGAGAGGAACCTAATACGTTATAAATCATTGTTTTTATGGCATAGAGAGTTGTGAATCCCCTTCCCTCTACTGGGTTCACAGCCGTTTAGAGTGACCGGGCTGACGTCCAGGACCGGTGTAATCCATTGCTCCTGAGGCACTTAGGACTTCAGCACTAGAAGGGTTGGACGGAGTTTATGAGAGGTGGAAAATCTTCAGACCCTGAGCAGGAAGACTCGCTCGCATTTCCTCCCCAGGATGTGCTGATGTAAGAGTGGGCAAAAGCCAAGCCATGCTTGGAGTTACCCTGATATTAGCAAACCCTAACTTCCTGAGCTTGCCCATCATCCCAGAGGGATGTTAGCGGATCTATCCATTGATAGATTTCCCCAATCAAGCGTGGGGATGGGGAGATCAAGCGATAAAACAGCCCTGTGGTGGGGGACACAATCTCTTCTAAGACGAGGGGTTCCGACCTCTACCGATTATCGGAGATTCGGACCAGAGTTTGAGATTTGTCCCGCAGATCTCATCTTAAATCGGTTTGGCATTGATCCATGGCAGAGGTATCCTGCCGTTTACAGGCCAGTATTGCTCAGCAGTCGCATGATGTTGTCAATAAAAGTCTCGCCCCAAACGGCCGACAGGAGACCAAACAGCCCAATGAGCAGGCCTGCACCAACCCCCTGAGCCAGGTGGATATCCGTCAGGGTGCCATAGGTCATAGGAATCAGCAGGACGAGAGCGCCCAGCATCGCTCCCCCCAGGAAGCGAGAGATCCACGTCCTGATAGACGGAAATTGGGGAGCGGTGGAATCAGGAGGGGTGGAATCGGGAGCGGTGGAATCGGGCTTAGAGTGATTAGAGGTCATGAAACGTCCCTTCTAAGGTCCAAGAAACTGCAAAGAAACTGTGGCGTCCCCATTTCACCCTCAGGGGCTGAGGCTGCTTTGAATTATTTCTCCCCCACCGCCGAGCCGTCAAGAGATAAACGCAGGGAACAAAGTATAGCGCCAGCAGTATAGCACCAGCAGCATTGCCCCTCCCAGTCCCCCGGCGAGGATAATGGCGAGGGGGAGCCAAAACCCGATTTCACCGAACATTAGCAGGAAAAGTCCAACGACGGTAGTTAAGGTTGTGGCAATCACAGGCCGGGTTGATGTGCATCAAAGGACCGCAAAGATCTGCGGGTGAAGGTGCTGGCTGACCCTCGGATTCTCCGATCGATGCTGATTAAGGGAGGGAAGTCTCTATTCAAATTTCTCTATTCAACTCTCTATTGATGTTGATTTTGGTAGCGATCCCGGAAGGCCTGGCGCTGCGCTGCGTGATTCACCACCGGAGCAGGATAGGAACGGGCTTGGCGCTGCTGGGGAGAGATTTCTCCCGTGATCAGGGACTCGGTGGAGAGATCCGCAAGATCGGGTAACCAGTGCCGGATATACTCTCCCTGGGGGTCATACTTTTGGGCCTGACTGACGGGATTGAAAATGCGCAGGGGCTTAGGATCCATCCCACTGGATGCACTCCACTGCCAGCCCCCATTATTGGCCGACAAATCGCCATCCACTAGGTGCTGCATGAAATATTGCTCACCCCATTGCCAGGAAATGAGGAGATCCTTGGTTAAAAAGCTGGCAACGATCATCCGACAGCGGTTGTGCATCCAGCCGGTTTGATTCAGCTGGCGCATGGCGGCATCCACGATGGGGAAGCCCGTTTCGCCGGCACACCACGCTTCAAATAGGTCTGGGTCGTTCTCCCAGGGAAAATTTTGCATGCGTTCCCGGTAGGCTCCTTCGGCCAGATCGGGGAAAAAATATAGGGCATGCTGATAAAACTCGCGCCAGGCTAGCTCCTGCTGCCACGCCTCAATGCCAGCCTCGGTGCGATCGCTGCGACAGCGCTGATAGGCAGCCATCGCTTCCTGCCAAACGGCGCGGATACCAAGGGTGCCAAACTTGAAGGCGGCGCTCAGACGGGAGGTGCCATCCTTGGCGGGGCAGTTACGTTGCTGGTCGTAGTCCACGATGGTGCGATCGCGGTTACAAAAGGCCAAAAACCGATCCCAAGCAGCCTGTTCTCCGGGCGGCAGGGGGAGAGGTTCCTGCCAGCAAAAGCCGAGATCCTGGAGACTGGGCAATGGCACAGCACCCGCCTGGCGGGCACAATCTTGTTCGGCCTCCGTTAGCCCCTGACAGTCCCAGAGACTGGGGGCCGGGGCCGCCTTGGGCTGCGATCGCCAGTTCTTCCAAAAAGGCGTGTAGACCATATAGGGATCGCCCGCCTGGGTGCGCACCTGTCCCGGAGCGTGGAGGAGCTGGTCCCAGCCGGTATGAACGGCAATTCCTTGCTCCTTGAGCGCCTCGCGTACGCAGCGATCGCGCGCTTGGGCGTAGGGTTCCACATCCCAGTTCCAGTGTATTGCCCTAGCCCCAAGCTGAGACGCCAGGACCGGAATACCTTCCGCCGGGGGTTGATGTAAGATGAGCAGATCGCTGCCGATGGATCGATAGCTTTGCTGAAGTTCTGCCAAAGACTCCAGGAGATAGGCCATACGGGCCGGAGCGACCGCCTCCGGCTTGAGCAGGTAGGGATCTAAACAGAACAGGCCCACCACCTTGGCTGTTTTGGCCCTGGCCGCAGCGAGGCCCAGATTGTCTGCCAGGCGAAGATCGCGGCGATGCCAGAACACAATTAAATCCGCCATGGCACCCTAATTCAACTCGCTCCTCAGCTTCAGCACCGTTGTGCCATCCTCCTGTTCAATCACCAGGGCAGGATTGTCCGCCGTGCCGTGGCGGGTCACCTCTTGGCCCTTGAGGGTTCTGCAAATCGTCTCAGGATGAATTTCCTGAATCACTCCTTCAGCGGTGCCGTTTCCCCAGTTCCAGGTGACCGTTTGCTTGATGTCCAGTGAATTTGCGGAATTTGCCATGCTTTTTTCTCTGTTGAATGGGGTTACCTGTCCGGGTCAGGGATCTGCCGCAGGAAAGAATCGCCCGAAAGCAGTCCCCCCTTCAAGGCTGGGGCAGCGAAGGGGCCGGTGAATATTGGGCAATCAGCTGCGCGTAGGTTTGGGCGGGGCGATCGCCCAGATGATCGGCTTCCCGGCGATCGCAGCCCCGCTCAAAGTCAAGGCTAAACAGGCCAAAGCGCGGGGTAAAGGATCCCCATTCGTAGTTGTCGGTGAAGGACCAGTGACAGTAGCCCACCAGCGGAATTCCCGCCGTTTTCAGACGCTGCACCTGGGCCAGATGCTCCCTGAGAAACTGGCTGCGGCGGAGCTGATCACGTCGGGTCGTTGCCGTTTTGTTATCCTCAGTGCGACGCAGCGCCATGCCATTCTCCGCGATCAGAATGGGAGTGCCGGAATATTCCTGGCTGTAGTAGCGACAAAAGCAGTACAGCCCCTCGGGAAGCGATCGCCAGTCCCACCATTTGGTCTGCATGCTGCTCATGACCCAGCCGCGAAAATCAGGAACGTCAGATTCTAGATCGGCAAACGAGGGGAGACGAACGCTGTGGGCCAGAAAGGGATCGTAATAGTCCAGGGCCAGGTAGTCAAACAGGCGATCGCCCTGGCAGTTTGCCACAGCCCTCAGGGTTGTTTGAAAGGATTGGGGGCCAAGATAACGCTCACCCATCCAGTGCACAATCTGGCGAAATAACCGGCCAACGCGGTAGGGCAGATCACGCCGAAAGGGCAGGTTAAACTGTCGTAGCGCCGTTTCAAAGGACTCAGCGCGATGCCGAAAATAGTGGGGCAGCTGCTGGGCCGGGACGGGCTGGCTGGCCAGATTTAATAAATCCCACACCAGTTTCTCCGACCAGTAGAGATCGCTGCAGTAGGTATTGAGCGAGACCATGGGAGAATCCCACCCTTGGGTGGCATAGATCTGATGAATCCGATCGTAGGCCTGGATATGGGCTGCGAGAAGATGGTCAAAGGCGACCATCGCCCGATTCAGGCTAATCCCTTGATCCGAGGGAAAGGTGCCATTGAGATAGGTGTTAATGACCAGGATATTGGGCTCATTAATGGTCAAAAACCAGCGAATCGGGCGGGTCTGATGAATCGTCACCAACCGGTGATTAATATGACTCACCGCGGTTTCCACATAGGTCAGATAGGCCCCCAGGGTTTCTTCCTTAAGCCAGGCATCAACCCCTAACCAGAGGGGATGGGTAAAGTGCTGCAGGGTCACAATCGGCTCTAGGCCAGCTTTCTGACAAGCTGCAATACGCAGGGCATAGTCGTCCATGGCCTGAAAATCAAAGGCCGGAGCAGTGCGAATCTGGGGATCCGAGGCGGGCTGGATTCTGGCCCACTCCAGACTCATGCGAAACGCAGTCACTCCCAGATGCTGACAGGTGGCAAAATCTTTGGCATACCGTTGCCAAAATTCCGCAGCTTTCCCCGTGACGGCCACCTGGCCGGACCGTTCCGCCTGCGACCAGTTATTTTGAGGCTGTCCCGGTTGATTATATCCCCCCTCGCTTTGATAGCCAGAGGTAGAAACCCCCCAATAAAAGGGCGGCCGGGCAGCGTTAAAATCAGTCATCAATTTTCGTTCATTGTCAGTAACACAGGTCCAGTCCGAGAGGCTGAACAGCCCCGGTCCCGGCAAAAAAGAGGAGGGTTGGTCTCGCCTTAGGAGGCTGTGGCCATGGAATCAGCAGCTTGGGAATCAGCAGCTTGGGAGTCAGCCGCTTGGCCCGGATCTGCCTTGGAGGGAGAGGAGAGAATGGTTTGGGCAATGGACTGGGCGGCATGGGGTCGCCCCAGGGCCAAGGACCAGTCCCGCATCTGTTGCAACCGCTCCGGGTGAGCCAGCAAAAACCGCACTGCCGGGGCCACCATTTCCGGCAGGTGAAGCTGAACCCCAGCCCCTGCCGCAGCAATAACATCGGCATTCTCTTCTTCCTGACCGGGAATCGGGTCAATGATGACCATCGGAGTTCCTCGCGCCAGAATTTCGCTGGTAATCAGGCCTCCGGCCTTGGTAATAATTAAATCGCTTGCCACCACATAGTCATCGATATTCGCCAGCATGCCGTACTTTTCCAGGCGGGTGGTGTCGCTGCTGTCAAGATCTTCTAGGGCTTCAAGCAGCTCCTCGTTGCGCCCGGCCGCCACGAGGAGTCGACTCTCCCGGTCGCTTTCCAGCAGATCCTTCACCACACTTCTAACGCGCTTGACGTTGAGCCCCCCGCCTAGAAGCATCACCACCGGGCAATCTCGACTCCAACCGAGCTGCGATCGCACCTGATCGCGATCCTTAGATTTTGAGATTTCAGGATTAATGGGAATCCCCGACACGTGGAGTAAATCGGGTTCAATGCCGCGCTGCACCAGAGTGCGCTTACTAATTTCATTCGGCAAAAAGTAGCCATTGACGCCACGGTTAATCCAGGTGCTATGCACCATGGCATCGGTCACCACCACGTATTGAGGCGGAGAAATGGCCTCATCGGGATCGAGCAGCTGCAGAAGCCGGCTGGGGATCTGCTGAACCGAAACAATAATGTCGGGATTCGCATCGCTAACCATCTTGCCAAGCTGGCGGAAGAAGGGTTTTTCCAGGGTGGCCCAGGCTAGATTATTCTCAAGGGACCGCTCTAAATCCTCAATGTCGCTGCCTTCGTAAAAGGCCTTGTAGAGGAGGGGAATATTTTCGCTCAGTTGCTCGTAGGTGCGGGTCACGAGGCCGCGATAAAGCGCATTGGCATGGGAAAGGGCATCTTCGCACTGCACCTCCACCTGCGGAAATTGTAGAAATGCCTCTTCCAGGGCTTTGGCGGCGCTAACGTGGCCGGATCCAAGAGAGGCATAGAGTATGAGTACCCGAACCATATTTTTCTCCATTCAACAAACGAAAATCCCAGCGGTCACCCGCTGGGTCTGAAAAAGTTCTCCGCGCCTAGGCGCCCATCCGAAAGCCGGACTGAAGGGTCAGATCTAAATCTTCCTCCGGATCAATAATAATCACCGCAGACTCTTCCAGCGCAGCGGGCGCTTGAGCAGGGTCTTCTCCAAAAATTGCGCTTCCCAGGTTCGGGAAAAGGGCACGCAAGACGGATCGAGCCGCATCGGAAGGCTTCACCTGAGCGTCAACCTCGGTCTCCTCCAGCTCATTTTGGGTGACGGGCAGGCGGAGACTGGAACTGGCATTGAGCGGATAGACTCGATTTCCAATTGTCACTGAATCGGCCACGTAACGAGTGGCAACCGTTTGGGTGGTTCCCGATTGAATCTGAGTGGGACGGAATGCACCGCGAATGATGCTGCCCTTAGGGATCATCACCGTGCCGTCCATCATGATATCCTCAGCGACCTCTAAATTGGTGGCATACACTTCGCTGGGCACGATCGCATAGCGAATGGATTCTTCACCTGGTGCCGAGACCTGAATCCGGGTTCCGGCACGCACCATCGAACCCGGAAGCGGGTTGGGTGTTTCCCCAACCGATCCCTGCGGCTCAGCCCTGACCAGGTACTGATTGGCCCTCAGGGAGGCGGCCAGTGGCTCAAGATCCCCTTGATCCACCAGGGCCTGGTAAACCAGGGCTGCCACATCTGCGCGTGTCGTTACCTGATTTGGGTTGAAGTAGTTGACGTTAGGATAGTTCACCACAATGCCGTTTTGGGTCGCCGCTGCCACCCCCGGACGGGCATATTCAGGAATTTGTCCCGCATCCCGATAACGGTTTAAGCTGGCGTTGACGCTGGGCGCCTCTGGGCTTAGCTCTAAACCACTGGCCAGGGAAACCACGGCCTGAACCTTGGGAATTTGTTGGTTGGGCAAAAAGCTGCCGTCAGTGTAGCCTGACATAAATCCGGTTTCGTAGGCTTCCTTAATCGCCGGAACCCCCCAGAAGCTGGAGGACACATCGTTAAAGCCCCGGTACTCTCGTACGCGATTTTGATCAAAGGCCTGGCGCAGAATGGCGGCAAACTGGGCACGGGTAACCGGTGCATTAGGTTTAAAAGTCCCATCGGGAAACCCAGCAATGATATTGCGCTCAGCCAGCTTTTCAATAAAGGGTCTGGCCCAAAAGCTCAATTCAACATCTGAAAACTGCGGGGTTTGGGCCATGGCAGCGGGCTGGATCACAGGCAGGGAAGCAGCAGCCGTTAGGCCAGCCAGAGCAAACAGTGCAGTCGATGGACGGCTAAAATTCATAAACTCTCCTTCTTGGTTCTTCTCTCTTGCTCTAGGGCGCCGTACACGCCACGGCGCCGCTGAATATTCAGGGTTGACCTGAACCCTAGATAATCCCTACCCCTTTTCCGCGATTATCCTCTTCCAGCGTGAGCTCACCTTGCTCGCTGGTTTGATTAATTTCTTGAAGTTCTTCCTGGCGCTCTTGGCGATTCTCTTGCCCTTCCTCGCGCAGGTCACCCGGTTCATTGACGTACATTTCTGGCTCAATGGCGTAGTTGTTAATCAGACCTTCTTGGTCGGAGGTGAATCCACCGGTAGTCTCCGTGGAATCCTCAGAATCCACATGCTGAAAGTCTGACCCTTCGCGTTTCATCCGAGCGGCGGTTTCGGCAGGGGTTAGATGGGGATCGTAGGTGACGTTTTTCGTAGGAATCTTTTTGTTTTTCTTGTCCATGGTTGATTTTCCTTAATTGGACTGGTGGTGCTATCTTCCCAGGAAAATTGGCGCGATCGCTTCTATCAACGGTCCAGGATGATGGCCGCGATCCCCTCTAACTTTGGGGGGATGTTCCCAGGGGCAGATCGGCGGGCCGAGATCGGTCTGGGGACTGTATTGTCGGGGCCGCCGCCAGGGTAGGCGTATAGACCACCATCATGGACGTCTGCCAGTTGCGGTGGGCGATCGCCTCGGGCTCCCGGCGCATGACCCATTTTCCCTGACGGCGGCGGCGGCGGGCCGGCAGCAGCAGTAAATCATGCTCCCCTACAGCCTGGGAAACCCGCTGCACAAAGCTTCCCCGGAGGGCCTGAGCCGGAATGTCCTCTGGGAGTGCTGCCATCCACTGATCGGCTTGCCTGGCGTTAGAGCCTTTGAACACATAGAGGATTTCAATCTTTGCTTTTAATTCAGAAGCCAAATGCTGGCCCAGGGCAAGGGTAAACTTGCTGCGAGGGGAGAGGCGACGGCTGGCGGGCAAAGCCACCACCACGCGCTCGGTGCTTTCCAGGGGTTCGGCACAGCGGGTCACCAGTACCGGAACGCTGGATCGGAGAATCACGTCATCGATGACGCTGCCGAACAGGCTTTCTCGGTAGCTGGAATAGCCCTTCCAGCCACAGATGATCAGGCTGGCTCGATGCTCTGCGGCGGTGCGCACAATCCCACGGCTAATGCTGCCGTCCACCCGGCCAATTGGCTCCACATCCACAACGGCACTATGGGCCACGTTGGTGGCTGTATCCAGTAAGCGCTGTTGGCGAAGCTGCTGCGCCGCTGAAATTTGGCCCTGGCGATCGGAGATCACATGGAGCGGCAGCAGGGTACCCTCAAGGCCCTTCGAGATAAAAATAGCCAGATTCAGCAGACTATCTTCGGTGCTGGGATTAGCCACGGGCACCAACACTCGCTGCCCTGGATCGAGTCCAAATTCCGCGGGCTCCGAGGCCGGAGCGGTGGCGGGCTGCACTTGATTTCCCCAGCGCTCGGCAATCCAGGGGGAGAGAATGCAGCTTACCAAAATCATGGCAATGATTCCATTGACGGTGGCCTCATCCACAATGTCGAGATTAAAGGCCACGGTAATGGCTGCCAGGGTTGAAGCGGCTTGGGCCACGGACATGCCAAACACCGTCATCGTACTGGGAAAAGACCAGCCAAATAACTTCCCGGACCCCCAGGCAGCCAGAAACTTGCTCACCAGCTCCGCCCCGATAATCACCGCGGCCACCAGCAAGGAGCGGGGTTCCTTAATCAGAATGAGGGGGTCCACCAGCATCCCAACAGAAATCAAGAAAAAGGGGATGAACAGAGCATTCCCGATAAACTGAATCCGGTTCATCAGGGGACTAAGGGCCGGGATTTGTTGAGTGATGGCAACGCCCACTAGAAAGGCGCCCACAATGGGTTCAATCTCAATGCGACCGGCAATATAGGACACCACGAAGAGCGCCACGAGCACAAAGGCAAATTCTGCCCCTTCATCGTGTCCGAACCGGCGAAAAAACCAGCGCCCCAGCCGTGGCACGCCCCATAGGGTAGCAAAGGTAAAGACCACCAAAGAGGGAATAAGAAACAGCCAAAATGTGATGGTTAATCCCCCGGATTTTGCCTTGACCACCAGGGCCAACACCAGCAACGCCAATACGTTGGTAATTAAGGTGCCTCCCAGGGTGGCGGTGATGGGCGGCGTTTTCATAATGCCCAGCTTATTGAGCACCGGGAGCGCCACCAATGTATGGGACGCAAGACAGGAGGCCACCAGAACTGCGGCAATGAAGTCATAGCCCAATGGAATCATTGCCCCGGTGCCAATGGCCATCGGGATTAAAAAGGTCATCAAGCCAAATCCAAGGGCCGATTTAGCGTTTTGCTTGAGATCTTCAACACTGGTTTCCAGGCCCCCTAAAAACATTAAAAACAGCAGCCCGACGGTTCCCAGAAGCACAATGGTGTCGTCGCGCTCCAGCAGACGGATGCCGTGGGGGCCAACAATCACCCCCGCTAAGATGAGCCCCACAATTCCCGGGAGGCCCAACCGCTCTGAAAGCAGCGGAGCCACTAGCATGATGCCGACAATGACCAGAAAAATGGTGACTGGATCTTGAATGGGGCCCTTTAAAAGGGGCGACAAGAGCGCGATCGCCCCTCCTGAGCCAAAGCCCAGGGAGATCCCTGAGAAAATAGCGGGCATTATGGTATTACTCCCGACCGCATGCGGTCGCCTAGGGTGGATTAAAAGATTGTGGATTAACAACGATTGGAGGGGGCGCAGATCGGGTTTGAATCCGGCGGTTCTCTCAATGATTCGGATTCATTTTGAGTCCAGTTCTCCACCGAGAACATCTATCGTAAGCCAGAGTCCCGCTCCGCCCCGACTCTGTCTTTAGAAGCTTGCCCTGCCGATCGGGGGCCCGTTCCGAACACTCTCGATCTAAATCACTATTGCCCAAAAGCGCCCCCCAATCGGTACTGGGGGGCGCTGTCCTGGGGTAGCCTTGCACCCTGGCGAGGCTTGATCACCCCTAGGGAGCCAATCCTACAGGGCCAAGGTGGCGCCAAAAGCCGCCGCCGCGCCAGAGGCGATGGCGGTGGCAAAAAGCCACCAGGCCGCCACGGCAGCTGCCTTGCGGGTTGCCTCCATCTGGACCCCAGCCTGAGCTTTTAGGGTCTCCAGGCGCTCTTGAAAACGCACCTGCACCCGCTCAGCCCGCTGCAGTAGGCTGACCCGCGTCGCTTCAATTTGATCGAGCAGGTGGTTCACATCCTGCTCGGCAATGGCGTCATGGGAGCTGATCACTGCCACCAGCGTCTCGCGATCAAAGTGAGAGAGGCGATCGCGCAGGGACTCAAATCCGGCCTCTGGGTCGTCCATGAGTTGACGCAGATCGCGGCGGATCTCGTCATAATTCAGCTCTGGACGCTCTAAACCATTGAGATAGTTGCGAATTCGCCGCAGAATTTGGTCAAGGACAGCCTTCACCTGCTCTGTGACCTGCGTGATTCGCGCCCGAACTTGATCGCGCACGGCAACGATCTGATCGACCACCTCTTCAGCCTCGGCCTGGGTCATATCTGGACGTTGGGCCAACAGCGCCACGAGGGTGGAGCGGTCCATCTGTGCAAAGCGATCGCCCAAGCGCTCCATCCCCCACCGGGGATCTTCTAGCAACACGGACACGTCTCGCTTAATTCCCTCGGGATTGAGCTCTTCCTTGTGGGTGGACTTCAGGTAGTCTTCTAAACTGGCTTGGAAGCTTTGCAGTTGGTCCTGGGTCCGCTGGGCCAGTCGTCTGGGCGCTCGTGCGATCTGCTGAAGAGTGCCCTGGACCTGGTCAATAATTCGATTGACCTCCTGGGCGCTCAGATCCTCACGCTGGGAGATCAGCTGCACCAGGGTATCGCGATCCATTTGGGTAAGGCGATCGTAGATGGCCTCATAGCCAGCTTGGGGATCCTCAAGCAGCAGCTGGAGATCGCGCTTAATGCCCGTGGGATTTAGCTCTGGCTTGCCGGTGCTGCGCAGATAGTCAGCAATGGCCTCTCGCGCCTGATCGTACTTGGCTTGGGCTTTAGCCATCAGGATCTCAGGAGCATGCTTCACCTGTGACCAGCTTTGCTCAACCGAATGTAAGATTTCTTGAACTTCAGTATCACTCAGGTCGTCTCGCTGGCTGAGAAGCTGCACCAGGGTATCGCGGTCAAACTGGGCCAGCCGCACCTGTAAATCACGAAGGCCGGCCTGGGGGTCGTCCAGCAGAGTTTCTAAATCCCGCTGGATTCCAGCCGGGTTCAGCTCCGATTTTCCAGTGCGCCGCAGGTAATCCTGGATCTGCTGCCATTGTTGCTGCACCCGATACTCCACCGAAGCTTGCAGCCCTTCGGCCTCAGCCAGGGTTCGGTCTAGGACCCGCTGCAACTCTTCCAGAATATGATTGGCTTCCTCCGAGCTAATATCTCCCCGGTTGATCAAAGGCGTCAAGAGGGTGGCGCGATCGAGACGGGCGAAGCGCTGGCGGAGCTGTTGCGCATCTGCATCCGCATCGGCCACCAGAGATCCAAAGGCCGCTTGAAGGTGCGCTGGGGTTAGCTGATCCTTCGGGGTGTGGGTTAAGTAGGTAAAGGTCTTTTTGGACAGGCGATCGCGCTGTTGATCCTCCAACTGCACCGACACTTCATTCAGAACCTGTTGACGCGTGGCCCGCAGCTGCGCCGCGATGGCATCAACCTGCGCCTGGGTAAAAAGTCCCCGCGATCGCAGCAGTGCGTCAAAGTCCATTGTCACAAGGCCCGCAATCTGTCGCTTCACCGTTGCCAGGTCCGCCTCGGGATCCAGAAGCACGGCCCAAAAGTCCGTGGGGATGCGATCGCGGGTCAACCGCCAGGGGGGAGAGTTGAGAATATAATTCTCCACATCGGTCGCAATGAGCGTGGGTCCCTCGGTTTCTGGGTTAAGGGCCAGGTACGCCTGATCAACTTGATCCATCACCTGCTGCTTGGCCTGCTTCAGCTGACGAGACACCTGAGTGACTTGCACATCTGAGAGATCTAACCGGCCCAGCGCAACACCCATCAACGTATTGAGTCCCTGTATAAGGAGATTGCGATCTTGCCTCTGGGTGCGATGGTCGTGGATTAGTGCCTGCAGTTCCTTCGCCAAACTGTCTGAAAGGAGCTGTTGGGGCGTTGCGGTTTTCACCAGATCCAGCAGTTGCTTAAAGCGATCGCGCCCTTGGTATTCGCCCGCCACCTGCCGCCAGGCCCGCTCAAGCTGATTCACCATGCGATCTTGCTCCCGCTTGGATAAATCGGTGCGCTCTCGCACCAGATCTGCAAAGGTGTCTCGATTCACCTGGCTCAGATGAATCGGATCGAGACCGGCCGTGTCCTGGAGCGTTTGCGCGAGTTCTTGGCGGATATTCTGGAGGTCAAGTCCCGGCGATCGCAGCTCCTGCACATAGTTTTTGACCGAATCTAGCAAATCCTCTGGGTCAATATCGGCGGCCACCTGGCGCCGAATGGCTGCGGCCGCTTTCTCCGCCGTTTGGACAATTTCAACCTGAGCCGTTTTAGCTCCCATCGCTGCAGCTGCTGTGCCAAAAATTGCCTGGAAACTGCTGGTGGCCGTGTTAACCACGGATCCAATCAGAGAGCCCACGGTGGTCGAGCTGATCCAGACCAGCGCCGTGAAATAGGTGGCCCAGATAATCAATGCCAGGGTTATGGCCTCCAGGGGCGTGGCCAGCAGGCTAAAGCGCAGCGCCAGGGCACAGGCCCCAAATAGCGCCAGACTAACGCTCACCAGGGTCCAAATTCCCATGGCCACCCCCACCGTTTTAACGGTGCCGCCACCTTCCTGGTCTGTCTTGGACCCATCCGAGGTGCTGAGAACTGAGATGCCGAGGGCAATGGAGAAGTTAGTCAGCAACATCTGAAAGGCAAAGGCCAGGACCAGGCCCGCTAACACCGTGAAGAAAAAGCGTGATCCAGACAGCTGAGGGGTGCGCTGAACAGTCTCAAACGGAGGATTGCTCAAGGCCTGCGCGAGAATATGGGGGACGCGCTGCCCGAAAAAAATCGTTGAAATACTCATGATGGTTGGGTTTTACCTGACAGATTGGATTGAGCGTTGGGGGTGGAGTCTGCCCCACCCTGCGTTCTTTTAAAACCAAACACGTCCTCAGAGAGAGATGGCTGGGTGAACGCGGGTAACTATCTATTGGCGGTAACTATCGGCTAACGCTTAAAGGGGACTTAACCTTCAATCTCTAGAGCTATTCAAAACCGAGTTGTCCCAGCCCTCATCCCACCATCGAGTTAATCCCCTCCCGATCTGGCTCTATCTTTTTAGGGAGAAGATCTCCATTTCAGGCAGAAATATTGGGCATTAAAGAGGGGAATATGGCTTGGCGACTCTACCCTTGGGAAGAGTTAGGCGCAGTCAAAGGAGGAACCAGCTTCTATCTTCTGCTAGATACTCTGCCTTCAGGAATCACGGTAAGAGTAGGACATGCTCAAGAAACCGAGCTAATTCAGCTATCAAATTCAGCTATCAAATGAGTTAGGACATCATGGACATCTTCAGTCGTTGCAAAAAAGCCATTGCCATTGGCGGCCTTTTTCTGACCCTCACCTTTGGCTTTTCAGGAAATGGGTCAAGCCTTGCGATCGCAGGTTCGCTTGACTCCGTCCATCCCCTCATTGCCGTGACGTCAACGGCTCAAGATCTCGACAGTCAGATCAAACGTGGCCTGGATAACATGGCGGGTTCCGGCACCAGCGATCAGTTAGAAGGGGCCGCCCAGCAAGCGGCCGGTGCGATCAAGAAGCAGGTTGGCCAGGTCACCCGTCAAGCCGAGGGCACCGCCGATCAGATCCAGGGACGAGCAAAGGCCGACATTGGCCGCGTCAAGGGATCTGCGGAGGATCTTGGCGAAGCTGCGGAGCGTTCTGGCGAGAGCCTGATGGATAATATCAAGGATTTCTTTGATAGCTAGTGATTGCGATCGCTAGTTGTATCGCAAGTTGTACTAAATAGGCTTTTTCGAGAATCCCTTCTGCGATGAGCTTATATTCTCTATCTAGGAGCGAGAGATGAAAACCCAAGAGCTGTATCAAACCTATCAGCAGAAAATGAATGAAAACTTGGCAAAACTGGATGCCAAGATTGAGGAGCTAAAAACCAAGGCAATGGCCGCCAAGGCTGAACAGCGCCAGAACTATCGGGATCTGGTGGCAGACCTAGAGGCCAAAAAGGCATCCCTTGAACTGAAGCTACAAAACCTCAAATCTAGCGGTCAAGATGCCTTTGACTCTCTTAAAGATGGCGTTGATAGCGCCTGGTCTGAGCTACAAACTGCCTTTGATCGGGCCAAGTCATCTTTTTGACCTGGGCTTGCCTTTTTTCAACGGCATCCCCCCTCATTAACTACCTCAGGAGACACAATATGACGACCTTAAACACCTTCCTTCGTGCCCTTAAACTCATGGCGATCGCCTTCGCCTTCTCCATCTTCATCATGGCCAATGCCACCCCGGCCTTTGCCTTTGGCAGCAGTAAGACCAGCCCCCAAGAGGGGGAAGCCAGCCTTAATCAGATTCGCGAAAAGTCTGAGCAGGTGAGCGACTCCCAACCTCGTTCTCTGAAAGAAGTCCAGTCCGTAGCTAAGGGTGGACTCAATGGGGTGCAAGGATCTGCGGACAAAGAGAAAATGATTCAGCCCGAGGATGCGCCGGAGGCTTCCACCGTGCGCGACGACATTGAATCTGGAATTAAGAGTATCCTGGGTCAAGACTAATTCTCACGGGTTGCCTTCGTTGCTCGCTCGAAATATCTCTTAAAGTAGAGGGGAATCCTTCCCCTTTTTTTATTTATTTTTCTGTCATGGTTTCCCTTACGCGATTGCGCAAAACAATTTGGCTACTGGTCTCTGAAACAATTGCCGAATGGAAGCAGGATAAGGCCTCTAATTTGGCCGCAGCCCTGGCCTACTACACCATTTTTTCCCTGGCCCCTCTACTAATTATTGTGATTGCCATTGCCGGTTTTTTCTTTGGGGAAGCGGCGGTACAGGGGGAGGTCGTGGGCCAACTTCAGGGCCTAGTGGGGAAAGAGGGGGCCAGTATCATTCAAACAACCCTGGAGAACGTCCAGAAAAATGGCACAGGGTCGGGATTTACGGCTTCCCTTATCAGTCTGGGCATTTTATTTCTGGGGGCCACAGGAATGTTTGTGCAGCTGCAGAATGCCCTCAATGCTATCTGGAACGTGAAACCCAAACCGAACCAGGGACTCATGGCCTTAGTCCGCACCCGTATCCTATCCTTTTCCATGGTGGTTGGCATTGGATTTTTGCTGCTGGTCTCCCTGGTCATCAGCGCCATCCTGAGCGCAATTGGCCATGTGGCCACGGGCCTACTGCCGGGAATGGATGTGCTGTGGAGCTTGCTTAACTTAGCCGTGTCCTTTGGCATTACCACTCTCCTGTTTGCCATGATTTTTAAGTTTCTACCCGATGTCCAGATTGCCTGGGGAGACGTTTGGATGGGGGCTGGTTTGACCACGCTCCTATTTGTGGCCGGAAAGTCCCTCCTGGGACTTTATCTGGGGCAAAGCAGCTTCAGTTCCACCTATGGTGCCGCAGGTTCCCTGGTGATTATCGTTGCCTGGGTTTACTACTCTGCTCAAATTCTTTTCCTGGGGGCTGAATTTACCCAGGTTTACGCTCGTCACTTTGGCTCTCGCATTCGCCCCAATCAGCGGGCCAGTCTTAAAAATCCCTCTCCCTCTCAATCGGCCGCCCGAGGGGCTGGGCAAGACCGTCCTTAGCAGGAGGCGGTGGGCCAGAAAAAACAGAAGCTTGCGCCGCTGCCGGGGGCTGAGGTGACCTTAATCCAACCCCCTTGTCGCTTGACGACTTTTTTTACCAGAGCCAGGCCAATACCAGTGTTATAGACATTCTGGCTGGGGCCAAGGGTTTCAAAAATATTAAAAATTCGCTCTTGGTCTTCGGGATCAATGCCAGGACCATTATCGGTGACCGTGAATTCATAGCCTCCCTCCACGGCCTGGGCGCTGACTGCAATTTTCCCCTGATCTTGATGATTATGCTTGATGGCATTGCTCAACAGGTTCATAAACACCTGGCTCAGTAAGATCCGCTGGGTGGTCAGGACGGGCATCGGTCGCTGGAGGGCTATCTGCACCGAGTCCTCTGACCCCAGCAAATCGATGATTTCCTCCAGCAGTTTCTCCACCTCGACCGGCTCGCGCGGGCCCTCGACCCGACCGGCTCGCGAATAGTCGAGCAGTCCCTGGATCATTTGATTCATGCGGGTGACGCGATCGCGCAGCAGGCCCATTTGCTGCCGGGTTTCTGTGGTCATCACCGCTGCCAAGTCCTCCTCAATCCAGGTGGACAGGTTGGCAATGGCCCGCAGGGGCGCCTTTAAATCGTGGGAGACAATATAGCTAAATTGATCTAGCTCCCGGTTTTGATACTCCAGCTCTCGGGTGGTCTGCTGCAGGGTCTGGTTGAGGGCCGTTAGCTCCGCGGCACGCTCGGCCAGATCCTTCTCTGCCTGTTTGCGCGCGGTGATATCGGTGGAAATTCCGCCAATGGCATAGGGCTGATCCTTGGAGTCAAACAGGGGAAACTTAACGGAGAGAAAAATTTTGAGCTGTTCTTTGGAAACAATGGTCTCCTCAAATTCAATGGCCGATCGCTGAGCTAAAACCTGACGGTCGTTTTTACGAAGCCGATCGGCCATATTCGGGGGGAGATAGTCAAAATCAGTGAGTCCCTCCATCTCCTCCGGTGACAGGTTAAATTGATTAGCACATTCTGGATTTGCCAGAATGATCCGTCCCGCCAAATCCTTGAGATAAACTAAGGCAGGGGTGTTGGCTAAAATTGCCCGAAGCTGCTGACCACTGCGCTCAGCTTCAAGCCGGGCCTGGGTAAGCTCCTGGGTCCGCTCAACCACGCGCTCTTCAAGGGTGGCATTGAGCTGGCGCACCTCTGCCTCCACCTGCTTACGTTGATGCACCTCCGCCATGAGGGATTGATTAGCCCTCTCCAGTTGAGCCGTGCTGGGAATGTTCAGCACCTGGGGAATAATCATCACCAACACCACCGCCGTGACGATGGAAATGAGCGCCGTGAGCAGTTTCATCGTGCCAGAGACCCAGTAGTCGGGATACCAAAGGGTCCACACCTCAAAAATATGGGTGGTTCCGCAGGACACAATAAAGCCCCCAAAGAGCAAAAAGATCCAGTTAAAGGGGAGATCCTCTCGCTTGTTGACCAGGTACACCAGGGTCAACGGAATGGAATAGTAAGCGATGGCAATGGCACTATCGGAGAGCACGTGGAGCCAAATCAGGCTGGGGTTCCACAGATAGCAATGCCCATGGGGGATAAAGGGGTTTCCCACGGCCCCTAAAAATGCCCAGATCGGCCCAAAAAAAGCTATCGAAGCAGAAAGCGCAAGCATGGTTTTAAACCCTAATGGATGAGTCCTGACCGAAGCGCCCGCACGGCAGCCTGCGTTCGATCATCGACCCCTAGTTTATTGAGAATGTTGCGGACGTGGGTCTTAACGGTCCCTAATGTAATATAAAGTTTCTCCGCGATGGCAGAATTACTGTTCCCCGACACAATTAGCTCCAAGATTTCCATCTCCCGCCCAGTGAGGGGGGTATTTTGCAACAGCGACTCTAGCTCTGGTGCGACGGCGTCAATTTCAATGGTGCGCTCCGCCGATTCAGCCTTGCTGCTGTTGACCGTATCACGAACCTGGCGCAGCACCACGCTCGCAATGGTGGGATCAATCCAGGCATTTCCTTCCTGGGTATCTCGTATTGCGGTAATCAGGTTTGTCAGGTCAATATCCTTCATACAGTAGGAATCAGCCCCCGCCGCAAAGGCAGCTAACACCGCGTCTTCGCTGTCATGACTTGTCAAGATTAAGATCTTGGTATCCGCCGTTTCCAACTGTTTTTGGGCTTCTTTGAAGCGCTGGGTGACTTCAATTCCGTCAATGTCGGGCAGTCCCACATCCACAATGGCCACATCAGGTTTTTGCTTATGGAGCAGAACCAGTCCTTCATTGCCTGAGGCGGCATCGCCGACACATTCAATATCGGGCTGTTCATCCAGGGCCGTCTTCAGCCCGAGCCGGGTCAGGGTGTGATCTTCTATGAGAACGACACGAATCTTATCCATGGTGCTTGTGATGATGGTGCCTAAAGGTGAATGCTTCAATTATCCTACGACAACCGTAGACATTGCGACTCCACTCCTAAAAGATCCATAAAATTCCTGAGGATAAGCAGGTAGGGACAAACGGCAAGGAAAACTTGAGCTTAGGCAATCTATCCAAATACAGAGATTGATTTATACCCTTTGGCGGTCACCCACTACAGCGGAGTTTTTTATAGTGAGGAGTAGGTTCGGATCCTCCCCTTTGCGATCTGGAATTTAAGCAAGCTTGGGTCGATTTTAGAT
This sequence comes from Lyngbya confervoides BDU141951, assembly GCF_000817775.3. Classification (GTDB taxonomy): domain Bacteria; phylum Cyanobacteriota; class Cyanobacteriia; order Thermosynechococcales; family Thermosynechococcaceae; genus Lyngbya; species Lyngbya confervoides. The sequence goes on along the minus strand of NZ_JTHE03000015.1, from coordinate 61,825 downwards.
CCCAGCGATGGCAATGAGAGCCCCTGCCCTCTAGCCTTCATTGGGAGTCATCGGGTCTGAGCGTCTGTTGTTAGCGGAATCAAATAAAATGCCGACTCTTCACATTGGTTTAAGCGAAAAAGAAAGACAGGGAGTCATCGACCTGTTAAATCGATCCCTGGCTGATACCTACCTTCTGGTCATTAAAACCAAGAAATATCATTGGGATGTGGTGGGACCACAGTTTATGTCGCTCCATGCCCTGTGGGAAAACCACTACGAAGCCCTTTCGACCAATATTGACGCGATCGCTGAGCGCGTCCGAGCCCTGGGCGGCTATCCCATCGGTACTGCCCGCGAATTTCTCGATATGGCGAGTATCCAGGAGCATGTGGGTGATTTACCTTCGGCAACCCAGATGGTGGGTCGATTGGTTGTAGACCACGAGAAAATCATTCGAAACCTGCGCGAATTCATCGATAGCTGCAGCGAAGAATTCCATGACGAAGGAACCGCCGATTTCCTCACCGGTCTGATGAGCAGCCACGAGGAAATGGCCTGGATGCTGCGCTCATTCATGGAAGGAGAGGCGGTGACTCCTATCGGCCAAGATAACGCAGACCTGCGATCGGCTGCGGGCGTTTCCTAAAACAGGAGTCACAAAAAAGTGCTCCCTTGCTTTCCCTTACTCTCACATTGTTAAGAAATTCATCATGTCAACTCCCTATCTTGCCGAACGCACCCTCTCTGCCATATTTAAAACCCAGTCAGAGATCGATCAAGTGGTGCGCCGTCTCCTGGAGCGCGATGTGCCGCGCGATCATATTTCCGTGATGGGGCGTAACTTTGAAACCCAAACCCGGATTAGTGGATTTATCACTAAGAAAGACGTTATCCTCGGTGGCTTGAGAACCGGGGCCGTCTTTGGGTCCTTAATCGGCTCCTTTTTTAGCTTGCTGACTGGGGTAGGGGTGTTGTTTATTCCCTTTGTGGGGCCAGTGGTGGCCGCCGGTCCCCTGGGAGCCCTTTTATTGGGGGCCGCTGGAGGCGCCATCGCCGGTAGTGCGGGTGCTGGTCTTGTATCGGTGCTAACGACCCTAGGAATGCCTGAGGAAAAGGCCGCCGTCTATCAAACTCGTTTGCAAGCGGGTGAATATATCGTGATGGTAGAGGTGCCAGCGGCACAGTCGGGAGAATTTCATCTGCTGCTAGAGAGCAGTGGCGGTGAAGATATTCACGAAAGCGATAAACCGCTCCCCCATCCCTGTCCTGGACGCTGCAATGGGGTTGACGATCTCTCGCCAGAGGTCCGCAACCATCTCTCCGAAGCGGCGCAGCAGGTGTTTATCCATCGATACAATGCCGTCTACGATGAAACAGAGGATGAAATGAAGGCGGAGCAAGCCGCCTGGCGCACCGTTCATGAAAAGTTTGACGAGGACGAAAACGGCATTTTCTCGAAGCTTAAGGAGCTAGTTTCCTAGGCTGCAGTCTAAATTTTTGCCTTCCAGCATTAACCGGAGCACGAAGGATTCTGCGTTTCCCTGGGAGCTTGAGGATTCAAGCTCCCAGGGATCTGTGGTCTAAAAGCAGAAATCATCCCAGCCAGGCCCTGAAGTTAAGGGCCTAGTCGCGGAGACTGGAGCACCAGATTCAGGAGTATCCACCAGGGTAGCTTGAGATCCAAAATCCAGGACTGATAGCGTTGGAGACGAGGCAGGGCAGAAGGCAGCAAGAATTGAAGCGATCGCAGGGAAACAGGACGCCGTCCGTGCTCATCCAGGATGCGGTAGCGTTGAGCCAGCTCTGCAATGATGCACAACTTCCCCTGATAGCGGTGGCGATGGGGATCCGCCGCCAGAGCAGCGAGGGTCCGTCCTACAAACAGGGGCGTCTCCCAGTTAAACTGGCTGCCCATGCGGGCCAGCGGCAAGTCTGGATGGTTTTGAGCCTCCTGGACCATCTGAGTAATGTGCTCAGTGCCCACAATGCCGGGCCAAACTGAAACCGAGAGCACGTTATGATCCTTAAGCTCCACCGCCATATCAGCAGCCAAGCGATCGCAGGCTGCCTTGCCGGCCCCGTAGGCCACCCCAAAAATGTAGGAGAGTCCCCCCCAGGAAGAGAGGGTGCAGATCATCCCCTGCCGACGCGGAACCATCATCTGGGCAGCCAGGCGACTGGCTAGGTAGTGACTGCGCAACCCCACCTGATTGCAGGCATCCCAAAGGTCTGCGTCGGCTTCCCAAAACGGCTGCCCGGCAAATTTGCGCAGGGCTGGCACCCCTGCATAGACATTATTCACCAACACATCCAGCTGTCCCTGCTGATCTGCGGCAATGCGATCAAATAGCGCGCGTACCTGATCATCTTGCTGGTGATCGACGGCCACGGCGATGCAGCGCCCACCTGCCTGCTCAACGGCGGCCTGCGTTTCCCTTAAGCTACCGCCCATGGCTTGGGGGTCTGCTTGGGGGGTGAGGGTGCGCCCTGTAATATAAACCGTAGCGCCCTGCTCACCAAAGGCAATGGCAATCCCCTTACCGATGCCGCGGGTGGCCCCAGTCACGAGGACCACCGGTGTAGATTCATTTTGCCCCATCATTTATGCCTGAAGACCACCGAGTATGCCTGAAGACCATCTAGGAAAGAGCTTAGGACACCGCCGTGCCCCGCACAAACCGACTATAGGCCTGCTGATAGAGCCGAGCCGACTGACTGGCGGTAAGCTTTCCCATGGGTAATCCTAACTCCTGGGCCAGCGCCTTGAGCGCACCCGGTAAAATCCCGTACTGCTGACAAAATCCTTTCCAGTTAATTGGGGTGGTTTTTGCCGCAGGTGCCTGGACATCATGAACCGCCGCTGTCGGCTGGGGGCGATTCCCCCAAGGATCTGACGGAGCACCAGAGCCTCCTAAGGTCGGAGAATCTGTGCGGGCAGGAGCGCTGTCCTGGGGGGGCTGCGCCGACCGTTGGGCAGAAGCCGGCACAGGCGCTGCGATGGTGGCCGCCTTGGCCTTGCCCTGAAGAACTGCCTGAGCCTGCATAAATAGATCCTCTGCGCTCAAGCGCTGCTTCAGGGCGGAGGTATAGAGAGTTTTATCATCGAGCAAAACGTTGGCATACACCGGCTTCTTAATGCTTTTGTCTCCCTCTTGCCCGGCTTTTTTCACGTCCTTCAGGCAGGGAATAATTTTCAGCGGTCGCCGCAGTTGATCCGGCGTGAGCTGGGCAATGGCCGCCATCACATCCCGCGAGAAGTGGGTTTCAAAACCTGAACAGAGCACATATTCCTCTTCGCGGGTGCGCATGGCCACATGTAGCTTAGGCACCTCGTCTTCTTTGCGATAGAGATCCACGATATATCCCGTCAGAGCAATGGCATTCACCGGCTCATCGGTGTCGATATAGGACCAGAGCGATCGCTTGGTGTTTTGAATATAGATAAAGCGTCTTCCCTGGGTAAACCCCAGGGTTCCCTGGTCATAGATTTGCTGCTCTAAATGCTCCACTTTACGCAGCAGCAGCTGAAGAAATGGCTCTGTCGGGTGAGTCATGGCAAACCTCTGGGATGGTGCGTCTGGATAGATCTGTCGCCAATGAACGTGAAGGGGAATCCTCTTATTATAGTATATCTGTATTATTATGGGCGTCAAAAAAGTCTCGAAAAAGGACGGGCGGTGAGACGATGAGACGGTGTTAATGACCGTGACCGGGATCACGCTAGGCAGTGATGAGCATCACCGTCCAAGGATAGTTCCTGGGTCAAACTAAACACATCTTAGCGATAGCTGAGATATCAATGGGGAACACACGTTTTACTGGCAGCTTCTGATGGAGCTGTCATTTTTTTATGTCCATGGCGGTGCGATTGAGCGCTGGAGGCAGCCCCGCCGGCGGGCTACATCTTCCCAGCGCAGGCCTCTCGCGTAACCTGATGTCGGTAATCAAACATATCCGAGAGCCGTTCCTTAATCCAGCCGCCCAGTAAAAACTCCGCCATGTCGCCTCCGGGCAGGGAAAAGTCGATTTTATCCACCAGGGTCGTTCCTCCCCGCTCGGCAATAAAAAAGTGCTGATGTTGCCAGAATTCCATCGGCCCCGACTTTTGCACGTCCACAAATCGATCGGGGGCCTGGCAATGGGTATGCACCGCCACCCAGGTCACGGGGATGGGGCCCAGCCAAATCCGAAACTCACTTTCTGCCCCCACCCCCAGTCCGCCTTCCCGGCGCACCACTTCCACGGGTTGCCAGGGAGGCGTGATGAGCGTGAGAATATCGGGCCGTTCATAGAAGCGCCACACCACCGGGGGCGCGGCATCAATCCAGCTTGTTTTTTCAAAATGCAGCATCTGACTTTACCCTCGCTGCCCCACCAGTTTTTCCCGCAAATGCTTGATGCGATCGCGCAGCTCCGCAGCCTTTTCAAACTCAAGATTTTTAGCCAGGGTTTTCATCTCGTCTTCCAGTTGGGCAATGAGTTCGGGAATATTCTCCAGGGGCAGCGCCTCCGCCTGGGCATAGGCCTGATCAAGCTCATGGGCATTCAGCCGCCGCGAAACCTCTAAAAAAGACAGAATTGAGTTATTGATCTGGGTTGGAATGGGCTGGGGAATAATGCCATGCTTGCGGTTATACTCCAGCTGAATCTCTCGGCGTCTCTCCGTTTCCGAAATGGCTCGGGCCATGCTCTCGGTTAGGTTATCGGCGTACAGAATCGCTTGTCCCTCCACATGGCGAGCGGCGCGACCAATGGTTTGAATCAGCGATCGCGTGGCCCGCAAAAAGCCCTCTTTATCCGCATCTAAAATGGCCACTAAGGACACCTCCGGAAGATCGAGACCCTCCCGCAGCAGGTTCACCCCCACCAGCACATCAAATCCTCCCTGACGCAGGGCCTGGATAATTTCAATTCGCTCAATGGCAGAAATCTCCGAATGTAAATAGCGGACAGCCACCCCTTGCTCCTGCAGATATTCCGTCAAGTCCTCGGCCATTCGCTTTGTCAGGGTGGTGATGAGGGTTCGCTCCCGCTTGGTCACCCGCTCTTGAATTTCTGCATAGAGATCGTCAATCTGGCCCTGGGTCGGACGGACAAAAATCTGAGGGTCCACCACCCCGGTGGGACGAATAATTTGTTCAATAATGCAAGAGTTGGACACCTCTAGCTCCCAGTCTCCTGGCGTCGCCGAGACAAACACACATTGATTCACCTTTTGCCAAAACTCCTCGGCCTTGAGCGGTCGGTTGTCGGCTGCGCTGGGCAATCGAAACCCGTGATCAATGAGAACCCGCTTTCGAGACTGGTCCCCGTTGTACATTGCCCGCAACTGCGGGACAGTGACGTGGGATTCATCCACCACCAGCAGCCAGTCCGAGGGAAAGTAATCGATCAAACATTCCGGGGGGGCACCAGCTGGTCGCCCTGCTAAATGACGAGAATAGTTTTCAACGCCATTGCAGTAGCCCACTTCGCGCAGCATCTCTAGGTCGTAGCGCGTACGCTGATCAATGCGCTGCGCCTCTAGCAACTTGGACTCAGATTCCAGATGGACCACCTGCTGCTTCAGCTCATCGGCAATCTCCTGGAGGGCAATCTCCAGCCGATCGGCGGGGGTAACAAAGTGGCGGGCGGGGTAAATATTCAAGCGATCTACGCTCTGTAAGGTTTCGCCCGTCACAGGATCAACGTAACGAATGGCGTCAATTTCGTCCCCAAAAAACTCAATGCGAATCAGCCGATCTTCGTAGGCCGGACCAATTTCCAGGACATCACCCTTAACGCGAAACCGACCTCGCCCCATGTCAATATCATTACGACTGTACTGAATGCTGGCTAAATTTCGCAGGATCTGGCGCGGGTCAATTTCAGCCCCCACGCTCAGAGGAATGGAGGCGTTTAGATATTCCGACGGAATCCCCAGACCGTAAATGCAGCTAATGGAGGCCACGACAATTACATCTCGACGCTCAAAGAGCGATCGCGTGGCGGAGTGACGCAGCATATCAATTTCCTCGTTAATCGAGGCGGTTTTTTCGATGTAGGTATCGGTGACGGGGATGTAAGCCTCCGGCTGATAGTAGTCGTAGTAGCTGATGAAATATTCCACCGCATTGTGGGGAAAAAAGGACCGCAGCTCGTTGCACAGTTGAGCCGCCAGGGTCTTGTTATGGGCCAGCACCAGGGTGGGCCGCCCCACCTGCTCAATGACACGGGCAATGGTGTGGGTTTTGCCGGTTCCCGTTGCTCCCAACAGGGTTTGAAAGCGATGCTGCTGCTGGATAGACTCCACCAGCTGCGCGATCGCAGTGGGCTGATCCCCGGTGGGTTCAAAGGGCGCTTTGATCTTGAAGTCAGACATGGCGATGGAGGAACGAAACCGGGTGTGGGGTATTTTTCTCGATGATATCGAAATTCTTAAAAAATCACCGTTGGGTTTGATATTTTAGCGGGGCACCATAAAAACAGTGGGGCTTCTCAACCCCGTGCCAGAATTTTTCCGGGCCTAGGACAAGCGTGTGAGGTGTGGTGATGAAGGGAAGGCATTGGCAGGGAATCGGGGCGTTCATCCTCAGTGGCATGATTGTGTCAATCTGCTCCGGGGCAGTGAGCTGGGCTGTCCCAATTCCAGAGGAGGTCAATGGGGAGGTCAATGGAGCGTCCACTCCGCTGATCCACCACTCCATTGAACCCTGGAAGGATCATCCCGTGGACGATCCGCTGATCTCAATGTCCCAGGCGCTGCACTCCTTGGTCATCCGGACGCGATGCTTACAGCCCCTGCCCAGTCCTGAACTCACCCTCAGCCCCTGGCGCAATCGCTACGATATGGCAGCCTCATTGCTCCAATGCCAAGACTATCTCCAGTCTGTTACCCTGCGCTCAGCAGAACAACAGTCCCTGGATTGGCTCTTAAGCCAGTTAGCCACCGAAATCCAGATCCTGCAGGGGCCAGAGGAGGTCATTGCCACCCATCAAATCCCCATGGAATCTGAACCGATCAAACAGCTTTACGCTGCCCTCAACGCCCCAGCGACCCTGGTGCCTCCGCTCCCCACCTCCAGGATTGCGCTCCCTGCCTCCTCTGATCTGATGCAACCCGACCGTCCCACCCTGCCTCCATTCCTTGAGGCGCCGCTGCCCCGTTCCCACCCCCCAGGATTAGATCGAACCGTAAGCGTGAGTGTGGAAAATTTCTGGGTGCCTGGCTCGGTTTTAGGCACCTCCCTCAGCTCATCCCTGGCCTCCCTGAGCGATCAGCCCATTCCCCTCTCCGCTGAACAAACCACAGAAATCAAGCTAGAGGCTTTCTATCGATTGCCCCTGGGCGATCGCCTGAGTGTCATTCCAGCCATATCCACCTCAGTGAACCTGCAAGAGAATGCTCCGCAATCTTATCGCTATCAGGGGTTAATCCACGCGGTGTTCTCATTTTAGATCGCAGGGCAATTGCTGAAACAACCAATCCATTGCGCCCAGACACCTGCTCCCACCCTTGGCCTTCTCCCCACAATTCCCAGAGGCTTATGATAGGGTGATTTTTGTTTCTATCGCTGTGCAGGCGGTTTGAGGACCTCAGCTTGAATGAAATTCAGCTATTATTTTTGACGATCACAACCGCTTACCAAGGCATCAGCTGCCTGTGGGAAGCCGGTCAGCCGGGCCAGCGCTTTGATATTGGTGGGTACTGCCTACATCTGATGGTGATGGGCACCCAGTCGCCAACCATTGTGTTAGATCACAGTCTCGGTGGCGTGGAGGGGTATCTGCTGGCAAAGCAACTCTCCTCTCTGGGCAAGGTCTGCTTTTACGACCGTGCCGGATACGGCTGGAGTGATTCCAGCCCCCACCCCCGCACCAGTCAGGTTTTGGTCAATGAACTAGAGGCCCTTCTCACTCAAGCCCAGATTCCTCCGCCCTACATCTTGGTGGGGAACTCCTTTGGGAGCTACACGGTGCGCCTTTATGCCCACACCTATCCCGAAAAGGTTCAGGGAGTCGTGCTGACCGATGGTCTCCACGAGGCAGAGATGCTCCGATTATCCCCGTCCTTGACGGCTCTGAAGTGGATCTTTTTCTCTGGGTTTTTGATGTCCATTTTGGGGTCAGGGCTAGGCCTGATTCGAGTGCTCAAACAGCTAGGCGCCTTCTTGTTCCTAAAGCCCCAGCTAAAACGCTGGAGTAAGGCGGAACAATACCCAGTCACTCGTTCCTTTTGTCGACCTAAACATTGGCTAACGATGGCCCGCGAGCTATGGAACTTAAACCGGAGTAGTCAGCAACTCCAGCGGACCCATCCCCTAGGATCCATCCCATTGGTTACCCTCAAGGCAGATTCCTTTTTTCATCCGAAACTCTGGACTCGCTTGATCCCACTCAGGCAGGCCAATCAAACCCGGAACTTAATGCAGGAAAGGCTCTCTCAGCTCTCCCATGACAGCGTCCAGATAGAAGCGCCCTTGAGCAGTCATTTTATCTGGGTCGACCAGCCCGAGCTCATTGCGGCAGCCATTCAACACATTATCCATCGAGAGGCAAAGCCCTTATAAACCCTAGGACTCCAGGGTGAACCGTTGAAGATCCGCCAGGGAAACAAACTCCAGCGCGCTAGCATGGGTGGACTCTAACCTCACTCGGGGCGCAACGCCCGCTTCTAGGGCCTCTTGCCAGCGTGAGGCACAAAGACACCAGCAATCGCCCGGTTTGAGTCCCGGAAAGTGATATTCCGGTCGTGGGGTGATCAGATCATTCCCTCGCTGTTGGGAAAAGCTCAAAAACTCTGCGCTCATTTGGGCACAAACCAGGTGGGCACCGATATCTCCAGCCCCCGTGTTGCAGTAACCATCTCGATAGAACCCCGTCATGGGATCGGTGCAGCAGGGCTTTAGGGTAGTTCCTAAAACGTTAGTCGCTTGAGCAGTCATATTAGGGGCTTCACCTTAGCGTTCAGGGCACAAGGACAGGGGGACGCCGGGAAACCTAACCGGGGGCAATGAGCTGCCAAACCCGTGAGATCCCACCCACGTGAGAGTTTTACAATCAGACCTCAGGTCAGATCAAGTATCCCCACACCATTGTAATCAGGGCCAGGGTTAAAAACAGCGTCCATAGAAATCGATCGGGACGGGAGACGCTCCGGAGATAGGCAAGTCCTAACTTCGGAATTTTAGGGCTAGAGCGGGGATGCTGCCTTGAATCGGGAAATTTCATCGGGCTAAGGGTGGAATAGCACTAGGGATAATCGAACTCGGTGGGCTAAGGCCTAGGGGGGAGTAAACTAGAACTAACCTAACAGGTCTCGCGTTCAGGTTTACCTTGAGCGCATCCTAATTTTGATGCTTCTCCCGTGAATGCCCTCCCGTGAATGCCCGGCAGCTTATAGAGTTACGGCTTTAGCCGGAGGGGCGCAGAGGTCTGGGGCGCCGCCGGCGTCAGCATGGATTGTACCTGCTGACGGAGTCCCTCGCTCAGGGTTTCCACCGTTTGCGATCGCCCCGCTTCATAAGCCTGCAGCCAATCTCTCAGGTTCACCGGCGCCCCGACTCGAAGATGCGCCCAGCGAAACCCCTTAATCTTGGGTCGATCAATGGAGAACACTTCGCGCTCAAAGCGCGTCAGGGTATCTAAAAATCGCTCTGGTGTGGGCGATTCTGCCACATAGCCATCGTAGATGGCATTAAAGTTAAGCAGCCGCTGGATCGATTTTTCAATCAGGGCTGCTGGCAGCGAAGCCTCAGGACCTTGGCCATCGGGAGCGTTCGCAGACTCGGTCATCTTGCGCAGGGCAAATTCAATCTGATAGGTGCGCTCGCGCACCAGAGCCTGGGGGTTGGTTTGAATCTGCAACGACTGCTCACACTGGCGCAGGATTTCCTGACGCAGGGTTTCAATTCTGGGGGTGAGATCGCGGCTGGGGGGAGGAGAGGGCAGGCCATAGTCCGCCTCGACCTGCTCCAAAACGGCAATCGCCAGGGTACGCAGGCGTTGATAGGGATCGTGATCAAGGTTGCGTTCCAAGCCAAGCTCCGCCTCTAGCCGGCCCAGGAGCGTATCGATCACCGGACCTAGGGGAGTGGAATATTCGTACTTGAGGGCCAAAGGGACCACATAGCAATCGGGGGGCGCTTGTCCCTGCCGCACCTGATGGACCAGGGTTTGTAGGGCAATTTGAATCGCCCCTGGCCGGAAGGGCATCACCGTCTCATTTTGAAAGGAGCATCCCCCTTCCGGGAACACCACCAGATGCGTGTCCGCTTGCCTCAGGAGCCTCTGGGTTTGTTTTAAACTCTGGCGATCGCTCAAGCCGCGGCGCACGGAGTAGCTGCCAATGCGCTGAAAAATCCATCCCAAGGGGCCGTCAAATTGCTCCACCGAAGTCAGATAGTAATAGCCCTTGTGCAGTTTTGCCGAGAGCAACATCACCGCCACAGGGTCATTAAAGCTGGGGTGATTACACAGGAGAATCACGCGCTGGTGCTGGAGCGATCGCAAAGTGGCCAAATCCGCCGCCGAAATCCGCAGCCGCATCTTGAAAAACAGGCAGGCCACCGGCGGGGCCATAATCTGCACCAGGCGAATCAGGCTTGAACTGGGTTTAGGGGGATAGAAGGCAGCGGCCATCGCCTACTTCGATCGACGCAGTGACCGAGGCACCCGCGGCTCTTGGGGAGCCAGGGGGCTGAGGATCTGGTTGAGGTCCCGCAGTTGTTCCGCCGTTCCCATACAGATGAGCGTGTCGCAGTCCTCGAGTTGGGTTTCCGGAGAGGGGCCTGCAATCAGCTGGCCAGTCAGCCGTCGAATCGCCAGCACCATCGCCCCCGTTCGCGATCGCAAATCCGATTCCCGCAGGCTTTTCCCCACCTCAGGACAATCTGACTCGTGCAGTTCTAGCTCCTCAATGTAAACCGATTCGGAGGCCCCCGAAAGCATACCATCCACAAAGTCCATCACCTGAGGGCGCAGGGCCGCAGCGGCCATGCGCTTGCCGCCAGTGATGTAGGGCGAAACCACGACATCGGCCCCCACCCGCTGCAGCTTCTGAATGGCCTCTTCACTACTGGCTCGGGCAATGATTCGCAGATTTGGATTGAGGGTTTTGGCCGAGAGAACGGCGTAGAGGTTATCGGCATCGGAGGTGAGAGCCGCGATAAAGCAGGCTGCTCGCTCAATGCCCGCATCTAACAGCGTGTCATCTAGAGTGGCATCGCCCTGAAACACCGAATATCCCATACTCTGAGCGATATCAATCGATTCAGCCTCGGCATCCACCACAATGAACGGCATATTTTGTTCCACCAGTTCCCGAGCAATCTGACCGCCAGTTCGTCCGAAACCGCATAGGATAATGTGGTCAGAGATTTTTCTCATAAGACGGATCTGCTGCCGATATTTAAATCTGTCTTGAAAATAGCCCTGAATCAGGGCATCTGTAAATCGGTTGATGATATAGCCCAGCCCGATCACGCCCAGGATAATCAGGCTGATCGTAAACATCCGGCCCCGAACTCCGAGGGGATGAACTTCCTGAAACCCGACCGTTGCCAGGGTGATCACGGTCATGTAGACCGCTTCATGAAATTTCCACCCCTCAATGACGGTGTACCAGAGGGTGCCAATTAAATTGAGGCCAATTAAAAAAAGAACTCCAAACTGAAGTTCTTTACGAATTCGTTGATACTTACGAATTGACCGAGGATTCACAGGATTATTACCCTTTAAGGGTGCTCAATTCTGCCTGCCCTCAGTATAGCGGAGTCCCTGTCCCTTGCCGCAGTTGATCGACAGCTTCCGCAGTCCTGGGGACCCGACCGCTTAAGGATCAGCGGCGGGCGATCTTTTTTGATCCCATGGCATCTGAACCTGGATTCCTGAATGGGCTACGACCTCAACGGTGGTCGAGGCTAGCTGGATCTGTCCGTCTGTGGCGTCAAAGGCTTCCAAAATTTGCATAAAGAGCTGATCCTTGGTCATCCGTCGCAGCTTATAGTCCACCACATAGCGCACCGTAAACTCTAGCCAGTTGTCCGTGGCCACTAGGGTCACCACTGGATTCACGCGGGCATCCTCAATTAAATACTTTTGAACCATCCGACTCCAGACCTGCTGCGCCGTGGCAATATGGTGCCCCACCACATCATTGGCAATTTCCAGGAGAATCTGTTTGGCCCGATGGTAGTCACTGCCGTAGCGGACCGGGATGGTGATTTCATCCCAGAGAAATGGAAAGTCCCCTGAATAATTAAACACGGGTTCTTTAAACACAAAGCTGTTTGCAATACGCACAATCCGGCCATTGTAAAGGTCTGCCTTCACCCAATCTCCACATTCCATCAAGGTGGTGCGCAGCAGACTGATGTCGATGACATCGCCCATGATGCCGCCCAGTTGGACGCGATCGCCCGATTTATAGAACTGTCCCAGGGAAATGGCCACCCAGCCCGCAAAGCTGACAATGATCTCCTGGAGGGCAAAGGCAATCCCCGCGCCCACCACCCCAAAGATCACAGTGACTTGGCGCAGGTTATCGTTGAACACCGTTGCCACAAACAGCGCCACAATGATATAGCCCAACAGGTTAATACCCTTGCGGACCCGATAGCGAAGATCCGAGTCGGGAATACGGCTAGGCAGCACCCGCGCCAGAACTCGAAAGAGAATAAACAGCACCAGAATGCCCAGGCCCAGCTCTAGAAAGCGCAAGATAGCTGGGTCGCCGAGCCAACCTCGGAGGGTATCAATAAACTTTTCCATGACTTACACCGGATGATCCGCAGGCGGTGGGGAAAGCGGGTCGCCCATCGCTGAAATTTGAAAGCCGGGCGCCTCATCGGGAGAGGGCAGATAATCGGCTGGAATGGTGGTGGCGTTGCCATCGCGCATCGCCCGGTAATGGGGAGAGAGAATTTCAATCCCGGCGGCGTTGCAGCAGTCCTGGATATTTTGATGGAGTTCGGAATAAATTTTTGCCATAATTCCCGGACTGCGGGTGTAGGCATTGAGTTCATAGCTCACGTAAAAATCCTCCAGACTGGTTTGGAGCACAAAGGGCGCAGGCGTGGCTAAAATTTCGCGGGTTTTGAGGGCTGCATCCACCAGCACGGCATGGACCTTTTTCCAGGGCAGGTCATATCCGAGCGTAATGGTGGTGCTTAAAATGAGTGGAGGAATCTCTGGGTCGCTGGCGGCGGCACTGTAGTTGATAATATGGCCGCTGAGAATGGACCCGTTGGGAATGGTGATGACCACATTTTTAATAGTGAGCACTCGGGTGACAAACAGCGTTTTCCCCACCACATCCCCAATGGTGTCGCCAATCTTCACGCGATCGCCCAGCTTAAAGGCGCGGGTATAGGTAAGGATTGTTCCAGACACAACATTGGCAATTGCAGCGGAGGACCCCAGGGAGAGCAATAGCCCCAGGAAAATGGAAATGCCCTGAAAGGCTGGCGTTCCAGATCCCGGAAGATAGGGAAAGGCAATGGTGGCCGCAAAGGCCAAAATCAGCAGCTGAGTCAGCTTGGCAGTGGGTTTTGCCCATTCTGGATAAAAGCCTGGAAAGGACATGGTGCCGCGCTCCACCTCCGTAAAGATAAAGCGCACCACCTTGAGAATGTAATGGGTAACAACAAGGGTTAGGCCCAGGAAAAACAGATTGGGCAGATAATTTAAAAATCCCGTGGCCATGCTGTTGACCGCGGCTGCAACATAGCCCCAGAGGGTGCGGGAGATCCCGCGAGTCCAGGGAAAGAAGCTCAGAACCAGATTGAGATACAGGTAAATCAAGCTAAACCACAGCAAGAGTCGCAGAATCTTGACGCCCTCAATCAGGACATCCACAAGCCGGTGAGCTGAGAGAATTTCATTGCCTAGAATTTTCAAGGCCGGGATCCGGGTCCCTTCCCACTGCCGCAGGCTTTGGCGGATTTTGGGCATGAGCCGGTGAATGCCCAGAAAGCCCAGCATTAAGCCCGCTGTTGCAATGAGAGAATAGCCCACTCCCCAGAGAATGCGCTCAAGACTATAGGCCTTTTTGAACTCGCGCACGGCTGCTGTAATCGTGTCCACGTAAAGCCTCGCCAGATCCTGCCGCGACTGCCCTGCAGCCACGGCATCCACCTGCGCAATGGTGACAAGGGTTTCATCTCCGGCCAAAATATCGACGGTTTGGGCGGCCTCATTGTCGACAATGGTCAAGGGGGGCTGCGATCGCGTGCTGGCCTTAGCGTAGTCTTCAATGCGTCCTGAAATCACCTGGGCGCGAAACTCAGGGGTAAAGGAGGCAATCTTCGCCTTGACATGAAAGAGGGTTTCGCCGCCCAGCACCACCGCCGCTCCCTGATCAGAGATCGGGCGTTGGGGCTGGGCTAGTGAAACCGAGGCCACAGTCAGCCATAGAAACAGGACCCACGGCCATAACGCTCTAAACTTGATCCCTTGATGCTGTATTGGATCCATCGATCCGGCTCCTTATTCTACCCAAAGCCAGGCACTACGATATGCCAGCTTGCGGCCCGGTGCTGAACTGCCTTCAGTTTCGCGGGCGGTTGGAGATGAAACGCCGTTGACTCTAGCGAGAAAGAATGGTTCGGCCGCAAGGTCTGGCCTTCATTGAGTGAGAGTGACAGATATCGTCACAATAAAATTTTGCCGGATGAACCCAGGACCGGGATAGAAAATTAATATTTCTAAAGGGGGCTCACCCACCTGTGTCAGTTGGCGAACTGTCCTTCAATCTTTAGGCTTCCGCCCCTGGGATGAGTCCCAAGGGATGAAGTTCCTCCCTGATGAAGAGGAGCGCATCTGCGTTTGCCAGTTCAATGGAAGCATCAAGCCAAGGAAAAAAGCTGTGCCTTGGCGCAGCCATCGCCCTCTGTTTTCCAGGCCTCTATCTACGGGTCCTCTGGGTTCCAGCAAGGGCAACGAAACTTGGCAACGGATGATTTAGCAAGGTAGGAGTGATCATGAAGCAACGGACGTTGGGATCTCTAATGGGGCTGGTCGGTCTGGGCTGGATCAGCGGGGTAGGGCTGTCCCTCTGCTTCTCAGAAGCAGCCGGAGCCGATCCCCTGGACCCCAATCTGGATTTCGCTGAACAGACCCCTCCCCGGCAACTTGCCCAGCAATTTCCAAATGCGGAGGACCTCATTCCCGAATCAGGCCTTGAGCCAGGACGAGACACTCGATCCGGTTCAAGCTACATTGGCATTGGTGGGAACTTGGGGGCTGTGGGGGGATCCTCCGTTGGCAAGGACGGCATGATTATCTACAGCAAAATTGGCCTGACGGAATTCTTCTCGGTCCGCCCGGCGGTAACCACCAACTTTACCGATGATGCCACCTTCTTGCTACCTGCCACCTTTGACTTTGCTCCCATTCGCATCGGTCGCGTGGGGCAATCGGAGATTCAGCTGGCTCCCTATATTGGTGCAGGGATGGCGGTGACCACCGACGCCGATTTTGGTCCCATGATCAACGGCGGCATTGATGTTCCGCTCAACCGGGACTTTACCGCTACGGTGGGAACCAATGCCGGGTTCATTGATGATGGGGACTTTGGCGTTTTCCTGGGGGTGGGCTACAACATGGGTCGCTAGTGACTGGGTAAGGCTCAATCCCGCAATCGGGTCGCGCCTCGGACGGAGCGGCTAAATTAGCGGCTAGATTAAAGAAGTGTGTTCCCTCACGATGGCATGTCCTTTAGTCATGCCATCGTGCCCCTGTCTTTATCTGGAGAACTGTCATGAATGATCCCTATGCCTCCCCGAACTCGGGGGAAAACTTGGCCCCATCGTCTCCCTCGGCATCAGGGGGGAACGATTATTCCCTCTATCTCCAAGACCTCAAGCTTGAGAGTGCAAATCTAAACCAGAAAATCCGCGATCTGCGATCGCAAACCACCTGGCTCAAGGTGCTGCTGTCCCTCCTGATTATTCTTCTCGGTGGCAGCCTGGCCTGGGTCACCTTGAGGCTTCAAGCCCTGGAGCAAAAACAGATCGCCCAGTCCGCTGGCAATGCTGTTGTGGAGCAGCAGCAGCTAGACCAGATCCAGACGCGTATCCAGGATCTAGAGCGACAAATACCGGCCAACTTGGCCGATGCCGTTCAAGACCATGAAAACCAAATTCGTCAGCTAGAGGTGCAGCTTGAGCAGATCCGCAGTCAATCTAGAACGCCAGTCACTCAGCCGCCAGAGGCGGGATCGGGTTCTCCCGCGCCCGGATCTTCTCCCGCTCAAACCTCTGCACCCACGCCAGACAATCAAGGGTCAGGCCGATCGCCCAGCACGCCCCCCGGCGATGAACCCTGACGGGATCTGAACCTCCTTTTGCACCGCGGGTTTAGAATACCCAAAGGATTCGTGGGAGCCTGCGGGGGGCTCTCCCCGCCCAGGAGCAGTCTGGGCTCCTGGGGGTTAAGATTCAACTTTTTGCAGAAAGCGACCATATTTTTTAGGATTCGCGATGGCCTCTCCCGCGCCCAGCACAACGCAGTGAAGCGGCTCGGGCGGAACATCCACAAAAATTTCAAACTCCTCGCCAATGCGCTGGGCTAATCCTTGCAGCAGCGCTCCCCCTCCGGTCAAGACAATTCCGCGTTCGGCTAGGTCTGCCGCCAGTTCTGGGGGAAGCCGCTCCAGGGACTGCCGAATCATCGCTAGAATCACCCCAATCGGCTCAGCCATCATCTCCCGGACCTCAACGCCGCTAAGGGAGATCTTTGCCGGTAAGCCCGAGAGCAAATTGATCCCCGCAACCTCCATGGTTTTCTCATCCAATCCTGCCGAGGCGTGGGCAGACCCAAGTTGATGCTTGACCTCCTCCGCCACTCGATAGCTGACCACCATGTGATATTCCTGCTTAATCCAGCGCTGAATCGACTCGGTCAGCTCATCCCCAGCCACCTCCACAGACTCACTAAAGACAACCCCCGCCATACTCAGCACCGCCACTTCGCTGGTGCCGCCGCCGATATCAATCACCATGCTGCCCACCGGTTCTGTAATCGGCAAGCCTGCTCCAATGGCCGCCGCCACGGGTTCATCAATTAAGTACAGCAGCTTGGCTCCGGCCCGCGCCACCGCCTCCTTGAGGGCGCGACATTCAATATCCGTAGCTCCGCTGGGCACTCCCACAATGACCCTAGGCAAAAAAATATGTCCGCGCCCAAGAATCTGCCGAATAAAGTGAGAGAGCATTAGATCGGCGGCGTCTAGGGCGACAATGACACCATCTTTGAGGGGACGCTTCACCACCACCTTATTGGATATGCGACCGCGCAGCTGCTCGGCCGCCTGCCCCAGGGCCACAACTTCATCGGAGGCAGAGTCCAGAGCAATCACCGTGGGCTCTTTTAAGACAATCCCATGCTCAAGATCCAAAATGAGGGTATTGGCCGTGCCTAGATCAATGCTAAGGGTATGGAATAAACGCATCGCTAAAGATCACTCCTACAGCAGCCCTGCTGAAAAATAACAAGCATTTCCTTTCGATTCAGTTCACTGGGTTTCGGACATTGGGATGGAGATCAGCGGGGATCAATGGAGATTAAAATCTGACCTGACCCAACGCCCCATCTCCTCCTTACTTTAGCGAAGGAACCCCAATCTGAACTCTACAATATGGACGAAAGCGATCGCCTTGCGGATGATGGCCTCCGTGGCCTATGCACCTTTGCATCTACAGGGCGCGATCGCCCTAGAGCCTGAAAGGGGATTCGTCTGTCCCCTCAAGCTGATAGAGATCACAGCGAATGCCGCTAGTTCGGCGCTAGCATAGAGTTAAAGGAATAGCGGCCTTGATCGT
This sequence comes from Lyngbya confervoides BDU141951, assembly GCF_000817775.3. Lineage (GTDB taxonomy): Bacteria > Cyanobacteriota > Cyanobacteriia > Thermosynechococcales > Thermosynechococcaceae > Lyngbya > Lyngbya confervoides. The sequence goes on along the minus strand of NZ_JTHE03000015.1, from coordinate 44,042 downwards.
TGCCGAGGGATGTGGGTCTAGCCGTCAGAAATCGTCCCTCCACCCGTACAAAAACTTCATTGCCATCCAAGACAAACAATCAAGGTGCAGAGCCTTCCCGTTTGAAGCTGTGAACCCCTCTGTCACTCTCAGGTTCGGTGCAGATCATGAACAAAAAAATAATCGCAATCAGTGCATTTACCCTAACTGCGCTGTTCTCAAGCATACTTCCTGCCGATGCCTTTAACCGCAGTTTCTCCCCGGTCCTCAATGCTGCCGAGGGGTCGGCTCAGCAGAGCGAGAATCCAGCTTGTCCCTTGCAGGCCAAGCTGGATTACAATCGCGCTATTGCCCAGGTTGATCCGGGTCCCCAGAGGCCCCTCCGGCCGATTCAAATTCAGCCCGTTGAGGTACAGCCCATTCAGCCTTCCTTACAACAAATTCGCCTGCCCAAGGGAGATCTGAAATTTAACGGCGGATCGGTCCAGATCGCTCCGGCCTCCCGTGCGGGTCTGGCTTTGAGCGATCTCCCTGGCGTTAGGCAAATTTCCCTGCAGCGCTGGTCGGAACTGCAAACGGTGCCCGAGACTGGCCTCTATCTAGTGGAAACCCCCTTTGTGCCACGCACCCTCAAGGATCAGCTGGCAGAAATGAAGTACACCCTCAAACCCGATGGCACCCTCCTCGATGAACTGGGACAAAGGGTGACGCTGTTTGTAAAAAGCGAAGTTTTTGAGGTGCAGCAACCGGCCGCAAGGTTTTTCCCCACGCTCCAGGCTTCGCTGCCCCTCGTAGGAGTCCCCATGCTGCAAGCTGCGAACCCCTATCCGTTTTCTCAATTCTCCTGGTCCATGTACTGGCGCTACCGCGGTGGCTTTTGCCGCGATTATCGGGCCTGGACCAAGGCCGAAGCTTGGGGGCCGATCCAAGGTGGATATCGTCCCCACACACGGATTAATTACATAGAAACACGGGCTGAAATTGGCAGCCGCCGCGATCGCGATTCTTGCTCTAATTGTGATACGGAATCCTCCTACGTCCGTTGGGATATTGGCTGCTTCTGGCCGGCCCACGGTGGAGCAACCGGGTTCCACTACGCCAACTGGCAAGATGGATCCTTTAGCGCAACCAGAACCTGGAGCTGGTAGCTGAGCCCAGTGATCCCAATGTAAGAGTTAGGCATTGCCGCCATCGCAGGGGAAGTCCACAAACTTTCCCTGCTGTTTTGCAGGCTTTCATTGCGAGGGCCTCAGGAAAATATCTGGGGTAGCCAGTCCGGGGATTGCCAGACCAGAAAGGCAATGATGCCCACCATGGCCGTAATCAGGCCCGTCATTCCGTAGGCAATGCACAGAAGCAGGCCATCACGCTCTAGCATGGCCACCACAAACAGCAAAATTCCCACGGTGGGAATGGGATTGGTAAAGGGAACTGGACTCATGAGCAGCAGCGCCAGCCACGCCATGCACAGGCCATTAATCCGCTGGGCCAGGGGATGCTGGGCCAAGGATAGCCAGCGGGGTCGGGTGTGGGTCTCAAGCAAGCGGGTAAAGCGATGCAAGTTGTTGAGAACCTGCTTGGCCAGCCTTTGTGGAAATCGAAATCGGGCGATGCGCGGCGGTAGCCAGGGTACATTTTTACCAAAGATCAACTGCAGGCTCAGCAGAAGACTGCCGCCCCCCAGAATGGTAGTTAACCCCGGTGGCATCGGCAACAGGAAGGGCAGCACCAGTAAACCAATCATCAAGACCACTCCGCGGTCGGCGGTTTCGGTGACCAAGTCTCCCAGGGTGAGGGGGCGATCTGCGAGCCGCCTCAGCAGATTGCGAAGGTCCTGGGAGAATTTGGGATGGGCGGAAAAAGTCAGGGCAATCTCACCGTTTAGCAGAAACGTTGGCGGTCTTTGCGGCCACCAGCGTAACATCCGAATGATGCGATCGCCCAGCCTCGAACCCGGGAACGACGGCGCTAGCAGCTGCTTGAAGGCCCCTGGTTCTAGTGGTGGTCCTAGTGGTGAAACCGCCATGCTGCAATTTACAATTTGCCAAAAAGGCGTATGGCATAGTAATAGTCAGATACCATTGACAGCGGAGCTATGCAAGACCAGGAATCCATCAATCAGCAAATCCGTCGACGGGACGTGGAGCTGCTGGTCACTCAGCTGATGGTCAATGAAGAGGCAACGATCAAGCTGATTCTGGATCGCCTCTACGCCACCGGCACGATTAATTTCATCAACCATAAGGTCAAGTTCAAACCCGTAAATCACGGCCTGAAAACCGTGGCTCACTGGGCCACCCCCGTAGGTCGCTATTTCGGCTATCGCTGGCTAGTGAAAAAGACGCCGCGGCTGATTACAGGCTGGCTGTTTTCAAAGGTAGCCTTTAAAGTGCCGCCGATCCCCCCAACCGTGACCGTGCAGACCGTAGCGCCCGCCCCCGAGGTCTTAATCGGGTCCCAGCAGCGCCAGATCAGGGCGCTGCGACGACAACTGCGCTTGACCTCCGGAGCCGCCTTGGTGGCGGCAATGTCCCTGGGGGGGGTTTTGATGTGGCAGAACGTGGACTGGATCGGTACCTCCTCCGGGATCGAGGCCCCTCCCCCCCAGTCCCAGCAACAGCCCTAACCCCTCAAAGCAGCCGAAAAGGAGAGGCCGAAATCGAGGGGTTACGGGACGGAATCCGGGGAACCGCTGAGGGGAGAGAGTCTCCAGCTGTGATCTGCCTCCAGATCTAGGGCCAGGTGGTGATAGGCCGCCAGGGTTTCGCGGTGGCCGACACTCAAAAACGTGGTGCCCGTGCTTTGCAGCTGTCCATACAGGTCCGCTTCATTCTGCAGATCCAGCGCACTGGTGGCCTCGTCAAGAATGGCATATTTGGGATTATTCAAGAGAACTCGCGCAAAGGACAGCCGCTGCTGTTCACCCAGGGAGAGAACCGCCGCCCAATCTTCCCTGGCCTCAAAGCCCCCAAATTGCTGCTCCAGACCAGGAAGGTTGACCTGCGCCAGCACCTGCGTCAGGCGCTCATCCTCCACCTGAACCGTGACGTGGGGATAGAGAAGCTGATCTCGCAGGGTGCCCAGAATCATGTAGGGACGCTGGGGCAAGAACAGCATATGGTCCAGGTCGGGGCGAACAATGGTCCCGGACCCAGCGTTCCAAAGACTTGCGATCGCCCGCAGCAGCGAACTTTTGCCACAGCCGCTCGGGCCACGCACCAGCAGCCCCTCTCCCGCTGGCAGGGCTACGCACAGATCCTGGATCAGGGTCCGTTGGTAGTTGGGCGTCATGACCGTCAGCTGTTGTAGCGCCAGCTGCTTGCCTGGTGTCACCGCAATGGTTGGCTGATCGGACTGTGTCTCGGTCGGTTGGGCCTGTTCCAGACAGTCGGCAAAGGTGTACAAACGTTCAATGCCTGCTCCAAAGGTGGTGAGTTCCTGGAACCGGGCCACAATTAAATTGAGGGAAAAGAAGACGCGAATAAATGCTCCCTGGGCTTCCGAGACCTTCCCCACTTCCAGGTCCCCGGCAAAGATGCTGGGAGCCACCACCAGCGCTGGCAAAATAAAGGGAATAAACTCGTAGGCGTTGGTCAAACCATTGAGATTCAGCTCCCAGAAAATGAGCCGCTTATAGTTTTCAAAGGCAGCCATAAAGCGATGCTTAATCTGGGTGGATTCTTGATTTTCGCCTCGGTAAAAGGCGATCGCTTCGGCATTTTCACGAATCCGCACCAGACTAAAGCGGAAGTCAGCTTCTTTTTTAAGTTGGGCAAAGTTTAATCGCACCAGGGCTTTGCCAAACACGCCCACGGTGAGTAGGGTCCCCACCACGGCGTAGAGGACCAAAAACACCACCAGCCGCGGCGAAATTCCCCAGAGAACCTCCCCGAAGGCAGCCACGGACAGTACAGAGTCCAACATCACCAAGGCCAGGGTTAAGGATTCGCCGGTAAAGCTTTTGACATCCTCCGCAATTCGTTGATCTGGATTGTCGATCTCAGGCTCGCCCGTGTTGAGATCGTAGTAGGCGCGATCGCGAAAGTAGTTGTCCACAAAACGCTCTGTGAGCCAGCGCCGCCACTGCAGCCCCAGACGATCGCGCAGATACACATAGCCAGCAAATAAAGGCGCATAGGCCACCAGCACCAGGCTAAAAATGAGAATGGTCTGCCAAAATCGAGCCTCATCCTGGGCCGAGAGCGAGGAGATTAAAGCGCCGCGCTGGTTATTGAGCAGGACGCTCAGGCCCGTGTAGGCCAGGGAGAGAACCAAGACCAGCAGCAGCAGCCCGCGCGCGCGCCACTTTTCGTCGCTAAACCAGTAGGGCTTGGCGATCGCCCAAAATTGGCGAAAGACTTCCAGATTAAATCGTTCCATGACGTTAGCAGGAGGGGATTGCGCGTTGTTTTCATTATGTTAACTGAATGTTACAAACTGAACCGGTTACTCACTCAGCCAGCGATCGCCAAGGGCAACCCATCCTGAGGATGCATCTCAACCCCGAGGTTGAGCGGTGATAATCTCCCCCTTCTTGCTGCCAGGCGTTTCGCCTAATCTTCTCGGTCAGATAAAGTTTTGGTTCCCCAGAGTCAAGGGTTCTTTGGGTTACCCTGTGGCCAGATTTTTGTGCCTTTCCTGGATGAAATGGTCACCTTCCTGGGGCGAATAGGCGCCTAGGAACCTCAGATTCTTTCTCCTAAAGAATCCAGCACAGCGATCAACTTTTGCAGACAAGCCTTTTAAATCTACTGGTAGGACTGAGCGTAATTCTTGTAAAGAACAGTCGAAAAATGTGGATTGGCAATTGCTATAATTGTGTTTATAATCTAAAGACTCAAATCATCCAGCTCCAATGGCGAAAACTAAGTCTGTTCAGCAAATTCAACCCTTGAAGGGGAAGGAATTGCTGAGGAAAGTCAAGGAACTTTCTCACTTATCAAGGCGGCAAAAGGCCATTCAATGTGGGTATGCAACCGTGGCAACAGGGAAGCAACCCAAGGCCAAAATTGCAGAGTTTCTCGAAGCGATTCTGGAAGCCCAAGGAATCAAGCTCAATGATGGAAAAAGTAAGGATGGTCGCGGCCGGGAAGCGTCCTATCGCGTCAGCGTGCACAAAAATGGCTCCATTGTTATTGGTGCTGCCTACACTTCAGAAATGGGTCTCCAACCCGGAGACGAGTTTGAGATCAAGTTAGGGTACAAACACATCCATCTCAACCAGCTTAAAAGCGACGATTCCCTAGAGGAATCTGAGGACTAGTCCAGCAACAGCCCTGGGAAGATCCGGGGGAAGATCCGGTCAATTTCTTTGTCAAGAGATTGACCTTATGTACTCGGAGGATATGACGCCTTACTCGGCCTGGAGTAGGGCTAGGTGGGTCCCCGGATAAAAGCGGTTCAAAATTTGACTGAAGGATAGATTTTGCTGGGCCAAATCACGAGCACTATGCTGGCTCATGCCAAAACCACTATGGGCCTCTCGGACCAAACTGTCAGAAGAAGCATAGAGTGATTCCACAACGCCCCCATCGTAGGAAATAATCATTCCGTGGGTGGCATCCACTGCGGCAAGGGTGGAGCCCGCTTCGGTTTCTACACCTTTGTAAGCTTGCCAACGCTGGGTTGCACCCAGATCAAAATAGTGGCTGGCAGGTCGGACAATATGCACCAGGGCATAGGATCTCGCGGCAATGGCTTGGGCCTTGAGCGCTTCTGCGGGCCAACTCTGGTACATTTCAGCGCCCACTACGCTGTAGAGATAGGGCTGCATCTCAATGTGATTCACAGCCAAAACCTTGCCCTGGTCTGCAATGAGCTCTATGGCGCCGCGATACCAGCGTCCATTCACGTAGGTGAGTCCATTGGAGGCTGACTGTACCCATACCGAGCGACGCGGTGACAAGCTGCCGATTTGCACTCCGCCGCTGGAAAAAACTGCGGCAGTAGCGGTTTGCGGGGCGAGGGACTGCAGGACCTGTCCCTGTTCATCGGTAATGACGCCGGCGTTGGCCGTGGCCAGAGTCAACTGGCTTTGGTCTAGGACGATGCCCACGCGCACAGGCACCTCAGGAATATCTGTGGCGCTTCCCCCCGCGTAATGCTGCACGGTGAGCCTAGTTGGAGCCTGGGGGGATGGCTGAGATGCTGCAGACTGATCTGCGGGGACCGGTGCAGGCGTGCTCCCTTGAGACCCTGGGGTGACCGGTACGGCCGGGGCCGGGGTCTTTGCCGGGGGCTGCATTGGATTTGGGGCGGGTGCGGTCGTCCCCGGTTGGGCCACAATCGTCGGGGGTTTGGAAATCTCTGCGGCATCTGCCCCTGTTCTGGGGGGAACCTGCAGGGCACGACTGGACTGTGAACTGAGGAAACCATGGGTCATGGAGGCCAGGAGAGGACTGACTGCCATCAGGCTAAGGAGGCATGGAACCCCAATGTAGAGTGTTTTTTTCGACTTAACGGCCCGATGTTGAAGGAAAGCCCTGAGCATAAATCTATCTAACCCGATTTTTGCACTTCAGGCCATTGTAACGGTCAATGGCAAGGCCTGCGGGATCATTATGCCCATTTCGTCGCTCCGAAGTGCAGTAGCGCTAGGATGGATCACAATTGGTGAGGCGTAACAAAAACTTCCATGGGTCAATTTCCAGATCATTCTCCAAGGTCCCGACGTTCTCGCCCCGATTCTCGGCAGGGATCCGGGCCAGACGCTCAAGAGCGCAAGGATCGGCCGCGATGCCGCGTCTGTGAAGAGGCCTTTGACACCCTTCTGTTGACCGTGCGTGTACGCCAGGGTCGTGCCCATGCCCTTTGTGCTGGCCTAGATGCCCTGGGTTTGGGTCAGCTTGCCAGAACCTCTGGGCGTTTGAAGTAATCCGCCGCGCTGAACCATTCCATCTAGGCTTTAACCGTCTCAGGAGTGAGGTAAATCTCCTGAATATCTTCTGGGATCGCCGCCAGGAGGCCATCGCTCGCCTCTATCAACTCACGATCTAGCTGGGCAGGGGCCAGTTCTTCTCCCTCAGCGGCTAAAAAGCTCACAATTTTATGGGCCGACCAGTGAAACAAGTAGGTTAACACCAAAAGCAGTCGAGGCCGCGGGGGAAGCTGATCTAGGGCGATCTGAAGATAGCACCAGAGGGGAAAAGGAGCGGTAGCCAGAGAGTAGGGTACCTCCTCAATGGAGGGAACCGGATCCGTATGAATGCTCACGGCAATTTTCTCAAAGATCCAATCCTGGAGCGTCAGGCCTGGGCTTGAGGAGGAACTGTGAAAATCCAGAGCCCGCAGCTCAAAAAAGAGATTCCGCCAGGCCTTGGCAAACAGGTATTCCACCTGGAGCGAGGATCCGGCTTTTTGGCTTAAAAGTGCATAGGTCAGGGGAGCATAGCGACAAAAGATCGCAATGAAAAATCTTCCCTGGCTAGGCTGGGTCTGAAAGTCTTGCAAGAGCTGCTCATCACTTTGATCCTGAAGGGACTCAATGAGCGGATGGGAGGACTCAAAAAAATCTGGCAACTTCATGGAAAACGACCTTGTGCGGGAACCGAAATCTGTTAGTATTAAATCCATCCATCTGGAGAGGTGGCTGAGTGGTTGAAAGCGGCAGATTGCTAATCTGTTCTAGGGGTAAATCCCCTAGCGAGGGTTCGAATCCCTCCCTCTCCGTTCCCTAGAATCCCCAGCGCGCGCTTCCCCAAGCCAGTGATGTTCTCTGGAGGAGAGACGCTACTCTCCAACTCGAACGTCAATGACGCTGGCCCGAAACGTATAGAGCGGCCCTTCTAGTTCCACAGGCGTCCCCACTTTAATGGGAACGTTACCCAGCAGCGGTCCTTTATCGGTCAGGCGCCCTTTCCCCTCCAGGGTAAACAGGAAGTTTCGAGAGAACTGGGATTCTTCACGAGGCTCGTCCACCACAGCAGGGGTGCCATCCGGCAACCCTAACACAATGGTTTTAGGAAGCGTTTGAATGGAGTCAATGGTGACTTCACCGTAGGGCTGATTGCGAATGATAAAGCTGGCTTTGTCACCGGCTTGAAAGAGCTTGTCGGGATCGCGGGCACTTAACCCTAGCACCAGAACATCCACCTCAACAGGCTTGACGGAGGCGCCGGATTGAGCAATGGATTGCCCCGACTCTCCCGGAACCACCAAAATTCCAACCAGCACCATTAAAATTACCAGTCCTGCCCCGATATCTATGAGGCTGAGCTTCCCAAAGAGCCGTCCTTTGGCATCAACAATGGCCATGATCTCAATCCTTCCTTGTGGACAAATCATTCCCTACTGTACCGCTTGATTGTGGGTTTTATCTCCCAAGTGCTGATTGACGAAACCTCTGGTGGATTCCGACGTCTTAAATGAATGTGCGTCAAAATATTGACCAGGGAACGCCGGAATTTCATCCAGTCTTTAAGAGGGAGTTTTTGTAAGAGGAAGCCATATGAATTCAGTTCGTCGGAGTCGGCATCAACAGATTGCCAAACGTTGGATGTCCGTTGCGGTTGCCAGTGTGGTCCTTGGCAGCGGCAGCCTCCCGGCCCAAGCCATTTCCTGGCGCGATTTTCTATTTCGAGGGATCCAGGTAATCCAGCTCTCCAATGTTTCACCCCGGCAAGAGGTGTCTCTGGGGGAGCAAATTCACAGTAATTTGCAGCAGCGCGGCATGAGGCTGAACCGGGATCGCAGGCTTAATTCCTACGTCGACCAGATAGGCCAACGTCTGTCTAACTCGGTCAGCCGTTCCAATATTCCCTATCGCTTCTTTGTGGTGCAAGACGATGCTGTCAATGCCTATGCCACAGCCGGTGGGTTTGTTTACGTGACCACTGGTCTGATGAAGCTAGCGGATAATGAAGCTCAGCTTGCGAGCGTCATGGCCCATGAGGTGGGACACATTGAGGAAAAGCATCTGATTAAGCAAATTAGGCAGGCAACCCTGGCTCAGGGAATTGCAGCAACGGCCCTAGGCACAGACCGCAATGTGCTGGCCAATATTGGGGTTGAGCTTCTGGTGAGGCGGCCCCAGAGTCGGGAGCATGAATATGATGCCGACCGTACGGGTCTGGAGATTCTTCGCAGGGCCGGATATGCCACCTCAGAGGCGCCAAGGTTTATGGAGAAACTGCTCTCGGGGGGCCGACCCCCCACCTTTGTTAGCACTCACCCCGCCGTTTCTGATCGCATTGTTGAACTCAGACGCCAGATTGCGGCCTCTCCCAATACGGGGTGTGAGCGAACCCCAATTCCAGCATCGTGCGGCGTGAATAACGCGGAATATCAGGCGCTGGTGCGCAATCGCATTTAAGCCTTCAGGGCCCCCCTTCTCAACCCTTGCCCAACACCTGATGGAGAAGCTGCTGGTGGGCTTTGGCCGCCTCAATGCGATCGCGAATGATGCCACTGTCAAAGGAAGCCGGGGACTCCAGGGCCTGTTGCCAGTCCTGGATCAGGGATTGGGGATGAGGAGGAAGCGTTTCTAAATCAATCCCCGGAAGATGCAGATCCTCCATGAGCTGCCGTACCTTGGGATCATAGCTGAGGGCGTAGCCGCGGCACCCCTCGGAAGCTGCCATGATCAGGGCATGGAGGCGCATGGCGATGACGAGATCAATCCTTTGAAAGATCCCCTTGAGTCGGCGTGGATCTTCTAACATCACGAGTTCACTAGGATTTGGCAGCCGGGTTTGAATCTGAAGGGCAATCTCATAGTCTTGACTGCGCTGAAAGGGCAGCAGCAGCAGTTTTGCCTGATTTTGAGCCTGGATCTGCCCCAGGGCTTGAATAATGCAGTCTAGTCGATCCTCCGTAAGCTGGGGGTGACGGCGCAGCACCACGGCAAGGCAAGGGGGCGCAGCCCCCTCTGAGGCGGTGACCTGGACTCTTGGCATTTGGGGGGAAGCGCACGATAAACCCTCGCCCGGCGGAGTGCCGGCTAAGGCCCACACCGGATCGGGCGCCAATACGTAGTCTAGATGCCACTGGTCCAGGAGATGGGCAGAGGCGCGATCGCGGGTGCTGCGTGCTGAGCAACGACTAAAAGTCCAGCGGGCCATCGCCCGAGAAATGGGTCGATTCAGGGGGCCAATCCCCTGGGCCCAGGCCAGGGTAGTACGCCCCAGCAGTTGGGCGATCCCCATCCAACCCAGGTAAAAGAGCGGGCTAGCCCAGCTTGTGACATCTTGAATTAAGCTGCCTCCACCCCAGATAAAGGCATCTGCCTGAATGAGGGCCCGCATCACGGCCAGGGGATCATTGCGGTTACAGGTGACAACGCCGTAATCTTGGGCTGTTTTCGCCGGAGTTGCCGACATGACAACCGGGATCACCGAGGGCGGCAACATCTGTAGCAGGGTGGACAACAGCGCTTCATCGCCTCCGTTTCCGTAGCCATAGTATCCGCACAGCAGAACCTGTTTCGATGCCATAATGTCCCAAGTGACAGTGAGTTTTTGCAATTATAAGCACCTGCGGTGGGCAAACCCTAACTGCTGGGGCCAACCCTTAGAATCGGTTTGCAATTGGTAACTTGCTCAAACAAAGTTAATAAAGTGCCATCACAGATTGACCTAGGATAACCTACAGCAGAAATACTCATGCCAAGCCTCATGATTGTGCATGACCATTCAAGTTGAGTTTCAGTCAGGTTGAGATCAGGGAGGTTTTAATGAGAATTCGAGGTGGGAATGAATAGTAATTTAGTGATTTCAAATTTGCTGAATCCCGCCATTCTATTTTTTTTCCTGGGGATGTTGGCTGTCTTTGTGAAGTCCGACCTGGAAATTCCAGCGCCAATCCCCAAGCTATTTTCCCTTTACCTGCTGCTGGCGATTGGCTTTAAGGGGGGGGTGGAGCTCTCAAAGAGTGGCCTGACCTCAGAGGTTCTATTAGCCGTCATTGCCGCCGTGGGAATGGCCTGTATAGTTCCCATTTACTGCTTTTTTATTTTACGGGCCGGTCTTAAGAATGACTTTGATGCCGCGGCGATCGCGGCCACCTATGGATCCATCAGCGCCGTCACCTTTATCACCGCCAGCTCCTTTCTCAGGGAGCTAGACGTGAGCTATCACGGATTTATGGTAGCCGACCTAGCCCTGATGGAATCCCCTGCGATTATTGTCGGGCTGATTTTAGTGAATCTGTTTGCCACCGACGGCGATCGCGAGGTGTCTTGGTCAGAGGTCCTCCGGGAAGCGTTTTTGAACAGCTCGGTGTTTCTGTTGGTGGGGAGCTTGGTGATTGGGATATTGACGGGTGAGCACGGGGCCGAGATCCTATCTACCTTTACCGATAAGCTTTTTTATGGGGTTCTGACGTTCTTCTTGCTGGATATGGGGCTAGTGGCAGCGCGGCGCATCAAGGACTTAAAAAAAACAGGCCTCTTTTTGACCTCCTTTGCTATTTTGATGCCCCTATTTAACGCTGGAATTGGCATCCTTCTGGCTCGTCTGATCGGGCTAGAAACGGGAGATGCGCTGTTGTTTTCGGTGCTCTGCGCCAGTGCGTCCTATATTGCGGTTCCAGCGGCAATGCGGATGACCGTTCCCCAGGCCAATCCCAGTCTCTACGTTTCTACGGCCTTAGCGGTGACGTTTCCCTTCAATATTATCGTTGGCATCCCCCTTTATCTGTACGGAATTGAGTTGTTATGGAGTTGAACTGATGCATGAGGTTAAGCGAATTGAAATCATTGCCAACTCCTTTGAGTTAGGAAAGCTCTTGGCGGCTTTGGAGAAGTCGGGAGTTCACAACTATGCGGTCATTCGAAACGTGGCCGGCAAGCAGTTCCACGCTGGGAACGAAGACCTGGACATGACCATGCTAGATAATGTTTATATTCTGGCCTTTTGCACCCCGGATCTGCTGCGGCAGGTGGTGGAGGCCATCAGGCCCCTGTTAAATAAATTTGGGGGAACCTGTCATGTGACCGATGCCCTGGAGGTGCGGTCCATGAAATGTGTCGAAAAACTATCCTAAAAGGAGACCCGCAATGGATGCTGCCGTGAATCGTCGTCGATTTCTTCAGGTGGGACTGATGGCTGCTGCCAGCTATTGGGGCGCCAACCGGGGGCTGGGGAAACCCGTTCAGGCGGCGACGCTGCCCCCCCCAGATCTCTTGTCCAATCCCGACGCGGCCTTACAGGAGCTGATGGCCGGAAATCAGCGTTTTGCCCAGCATCATCCCACCTATCCCCACCAAAACCAAGCCAGGGTGAAATCAGTGTCCCAGGCCCAGCATCCCTTTGCTACGGTGCTGAGCTGTGCTGACTCGCGAGTGCCCGTGGAAATTTTGTTTGACCAGGGGGTAGGCGACATTTTTGATGTGCGTGTGGCGGGCAACATCGTGACGCCAGAGGTGATGGGCAGTCTGGAATATGGGATTGCTCTACTGGAAACTCCAGTCTTGATGGTGCTGGGACATGAGCGCTGTGGCGCTGTGACCGCTGCGGTTAAGCAGGATCCACTGCCGGGCGACATCAGCACCTTTGTGGAGGCGATTCTTCCGGCTGTGCAGCAGGTCCAGCATCAGAACGGGGATGCCGTGGAGAATGCGGTTGCCCAAAATATTAAATATCAACTGGGGCTGGTTCAAGCCTCGACTCTGGTGGCAGATCGCCTCCGGGCGGGCACCTTAAAACTGGTGGGCGCTCGCTACGATTTAGATACAGGTACGGTTCAACTGATTGCCTAGGGATCACAGACTTGAATTGAGACTCCCTTCTCTAAACCGGGCGGGGGAGGGATCGCGATCAATTTGCAGAACAGTGGTTTTGGTTCAGGCCATCGTCTATGCTATGGAGAGTTTCGGTTCAATAGAGTTCCGGTTCAATAAGGTTCTGATGCAAAGGTTCTGATGCACGTTCTGTCACTACCGACTTGGATCATTCATACCTCCAGCGTGGTGGAATGGATCACGGCTATGGTTTTAATCTGGCGCTATGCAGCCCTGACTCAAAATCGAGCCTGGCGTTGGTTTACCTTGGCCATGTTTCCCGCCCTGGTGAGCGCCATGAGTGCCTGTACCTGGCACTTGTTTGACAATGCTAAAACGCTGGAGTGGCTCGTAACGCTTCAGGCCGCCACTACGGTGCTGGGCAACTGTACGCTCTGTGCCGCTGCTTGGTTATTGTGGAAAGGAGCGCCCCGGTCCAATGCTCTCTAAGGAAACCCTCTTTGCTCTGTCTCTGTTTCCCTACCTGGGGTTTCTCTGGTTTTTAACGCGATCGCGCCTGGTGCCCAAGCTATCGCTGTTTGGCTTTTACTTTCTACTGGTGTTTGTCGTGGTGACCATTCCAGCCGGGATCTACACCGAAAAGGTCCTGGGCGAGTCCCTGGCCAATGTGGATTGGCTTCATGGCGGGGCAGAATTTTTTCTGACGCTCTCTAATATATTTGTGGTGCTGGGGTTTTATCAGGCAGTGCGGGAAAAACAGACGCAGTAGCAGTAATGGAGGAGGCGCAGTCGCCAATGGATCGCAAGGATCTAAAGAGGAACAATCTCCGGGTTCAGGCTGCCCAGCCCCCGACCTGCCGATGAGGGCTGCCCCAGAGATGGCCGCACAGCGGCAGGCCGCTAAGCAGGCGCTACGCAATGCCCTCACCCACTGTGGCGGTGATCCTCAACAAGACGCGATCGCAGCTGCCCTTGAGGACCTCGTCCGCTTAAATCCGACTCCGGATCCAGCGCAGCGGTTTGACCTGGCTCAGGGCAACTGGCGCTTAATCAGTGCGCCGAGTTTTCCCGATGGGGAGCGCCAGGAGGATGGCACCTATGTCTATCGACTCGGGCGGCTGGCGTTTAACCTGTTTCAGCCGCAGGATCTCAGAGTTCAGATTGATGAGGTGTGGCAGCCCGTGTTTCCCCTGGGGGACCGTTCCCGCCATAGCCATGATATTGTGGTCACCTTTACGACTCTGGGCACAGCAGGCCCCCCTTTACAGGGACAGGTTCGAAATTTGGGAGTCTGTGAACCTCAAGATGAGACCCATATTCAGGTGCAGTTTACCGGCGGCGTTTTAGAACCCATCGCCCAGACCGATCGCCAACAGTGGCAGCAGGTATTCGGAGATCGGACCGATACGCCCCGATCTTCCTGGAAAGAGAGGGGGCAGGGATTGTTTCTAAGGCTGATGTTTGGATTCGTGCCGCCCGGTGCCATGGACCCCCAGACGGGGAAACGCGAGTTTCAAATGAAGCGATCGCCCAAGGGCACTTTGGAAATTCTTTACCTGGATGAAGAATTGCGGATTACTCGGGGAGAGAAAGGAACGGTCTTGGTGTGTGAGCGAGTTTGAGGAGGCTAGAGGAACCCGCAAGGAGTCGCGATCGCAGCCTGAACTCGTCATCGTGTCATGATGGCCATGCCTCTCAAGCCAACTACAGCCGATGGTGCCCCCATTGACAAACCCAAAGCGATCTACACCCTTGGCGATCTGAGCCCATTTATGCTTCGCGTCATGGATGCAGTTGGTTTATCTCACGCCCCTCTGATAGCAGGTTCTGTGGATGGCATCCTTGCCTTGAAGATTGCCCTACAGCGTCCCCACCGGGTAGACAAGCTAGTTTTGATTAGCATGGGTGGCTGGGAAAAGGAAGTTGCATTTCCAGCGTCGAAGGTGAATCTTTTAATAGAGCTGATTTGCAAGATGATGACCAATTAAGTATGCAGTCATTTGAGGACTGACCCTGGGGAGCGGAGAAGCAGATAAATCACCCACGTAGAGATTCTGGCTGCCAAATACTTTCCCCGTACTCGAGGAGGCTTCCAATCCCAGATCAATGGCCTTACCAAAAACGCAGCCTCCAGATAAATGCTGCTCGGTCAATAAGTCATACCATTGATAATGATCCAGGTATTGATCAACTTGTTCTTTGCGATACGGCATCCGCGTCAACAGTCGGATCAAATATCGAAAAACAGGGTGAGGCTCTTTCCCCAATTTTGACATTAACTCAATTTGCTTAGAGATCGCGCTCTTGGCAATTGCTCGGTCTACGTTCTCGCGATCCGAATTTTCTTGAAAGCAGCGTAGAATAATCTCATAGAAGCTTGACAAAGGCTGATCCGTGGGATCTCTATCGTTCAATCGCTGATAATATCCGGGAAGACTGATATTGAACTTGACAATCGCAGAAATCAAGCTCCATTCATGTTTTCCGATTCGGCTTGGATGCTTAAGGGAATATAAAACATCATCGAGACTATTTAAAAATTGAACCAAACGACGACTCAACCACTTCAGAGCTTGGAACACTCTCGGTTGCTGGATCATTGCCAATTTAATTCCATTGGGGACCCAAAAGGCCAAGAACAAATGGGAAATCAAATATAAGAGATCATCCAGGGATCCAGAAAAAAAGTCATAGTTGCATACCGTTTTCTCTGCATCTGGATCCTCGGAGTGGGGCAACTCCTCTGTCGCAAACAGCGAAATGTACTGATCCTTGAGGGTCGGTTGGAGATGTTCACTCAATAGATAAATCCCAAAGGGCAGCACAATATGATCATTGACATGTTCTCCAATTTCAAAGTTTCGTAAGGCTTCTCGATGCGGATACAGAAGCTGGGGCGTTGCCGCCCCAGCACAAAGCAAAACCCTTGTATGACGGTCGAGGGAGATTGACCGTTCTTCCTTAGCCTTTAAGTCTTGGTAGATGATTCGACAACACCGTTGTTCCCTGTCATTTAAGGTCTCCAGGTCTAGACGAGTGACGCGACACTTTGTCATAACCTGCAGGCGCGGATTGTTATGCCATTTCACTAAGGACACGCCACTATGAGTTCGTTGTCCAAATTCATTGAATTGGTTGGGAAACACATGAATTTGCTTATCTCTGCTCTCTTTGTAGATGGGAATATTCTCACTCCGTTGTCGATTGAGCTGAAACCCACAAGATTCCAAGGAATCAAGGAGGTGATTTCCCACCGGGGTCAACTCATGAACTGGCGATTTTCGCTGGAATTTAGCCGAGAGTTCGTCAATGCATCGATTCCAATAGCGCTCGCCATGGCCAAAATGATCAGCTAACCACTTGGGAGATTCAAAAATCATGGTGTAGTTGATGGACCCCCCGCCTCCCATCGTGGAAGCATAGCCTGACAATATGGGAATACCCTCTGGGGTTTGCGCATTGTGAAGCTTAAAAATACTTCCTTCTGAGTAGGACCTTGTCCAGTTGCGCTGATGCGTGATTTCACTTGTCTCAAAGAAATCCTCACCTTCCTCAATAACCAAGATGCGATCAGCCGGATCAGTTCTCTTGTCTAAATACTGACTCAAAAATGCACAGGCTCCGTTGCCCGAACCAACTACAATCCAGTCATAACTCGATGCAGCTTGACAGTCGCGACTCTTAGACATTTTTCTTTGAAGGATTTAAAAGAGTGTTGCTTCACGGCATAGTTTTGATTTAGCATCATGTTCCTGCACCATCCTAAAAGCCTCTAATTAATTTAGGATTTGTGCTTGGGCTGCGCGCCATAAAATCCCCAGCTTTCCTCAAAAGTCTCCATCCTGGCAACATAGAGCGATCCCGACATTCCCCTCGCTGGGTCATCCCCTCTGCGGTCCGTTGATCTGCGCAACCGCAGCCCACGGACAATCTCGCCCCCTTACCCCAACCGCCAAACTCGCTCGCAAACCAACAGCGCGAACGTAGCCCTAGGGGAGATCCTGGGAGGAGAGATCGCGAAGCGTTTGCCAGGTCAGCGGCACATCAAATTCGCTCAGGGCATAGTTATGACAGAGCAGGTCCTCACTGAGCAGATAATCGTACTTATCCAGACGTTTATTCTTGACCGATCGCGCCAGATCCAGCGGGGCACTCATGGGTTCATCGGCCCACTGGCCCAGTTGGGCCACCAGGGTTGGGGGATCGCATTGTCGCACGGCGATCGCGATGCCCTCCTTCGCAGCCTTTAGCCCCTTGGCCAGCAACAATACCAGCAGCGTGTTCAACACCCGATCTCCCTGCCAACAGAAAATCAGGGACTGAGATGCAAATCCGAGCACTGAGGTGCGATGGAGGTGAAAGGCGCGAAACTGCTCTCTCGCTTCTGCAAGTAGACGCTGGGCCATGGGGTCCAGGTAGGGGGGCTGATCCTGCGAACAGTAGAGATGGTACATGGCCTGACGCACGTGGCTATGAATCCCGCCGCCCCCCCCACTAAATCGCGGCACCCGTCCTCCGGGTGCTGAACTCACCTCGATGATTTTTCGGGCTTCGTCAACGGCCTCCACCTGCCAGGATTGTCCGGCAAAGACAATGCGCATTTGGGGAACCAGGGGAATCCGTTGAGGGAGGGTGCCCAGTGTACGCCCCAGATGAACCAGTTCATAGTCTTCTGGGGTTTGAAAGGCGCTGTAAAAGCTATAGTGGTTGACAATCCGCTCTCCCTTGGGGCTGAGCAACAGCGTGCGATCGCCACTTTGCTGAATCATTTCCCGCTGACCCAGGCAGCGCAGTAGATCCTGAAACAGTTCAGCAGAAACTTGCTGAAAGGGTCCCGTCTCGCCAAGAATTTCCCAGAGATCCTGGGCCTTTAACCCTTCATATTGGGACAGTAAGGACAAAAGCTGCTGAATCAGAGTGGACAGCTGGAGTTTTTCCGGCACGGGGGGTTCGCACCAGCGTTCCAGCAGCAGGTTAATCATAGCAATGGTCTGAACCAGCTCAGGATGGATGGCCTCCTGGGGAGGCATATCGGCAGCCAACTCCGGCACCGACACGTAAAAGCGAGCGATGGCAGGTTCTCCCGCCCGTCGCCCAGAACGGCCCAAGCGTTGGCGGATACTGGCCACGGACAGGGGTGATCCCACCTGGGCAATGGATTGAACATCGCCCACATCAATGCCCATTTCCAGGGTGGTGGTACAGACCACGTTAGCGGGCAGGTCACTCCGTAACAGGTCTTCCACCTCCTCCCGCAGGTGCTTTGCGAGGCTGCCGTGGTGGGGATAAAACTCGTTGGGGACCCGAGCTTGCTCTGAGAACAGGCGCAGCAGGTCTGCCATTTGTTCTACTCGGGCCCGACCATTGACAAAGATTAAATTATTACTCCCCCGCAACGCCTGGAATAAATGCTGCGCCATTGCCAGATCATCGGCACTCGCCTCAGAGTGCAGGGCTTGGGAGGCTGCCAGTTCCACTGCGGCTTGATCCGAGAGCGATCGCTGATAGCCACGCAGCTGGAGTCGCAGCTGGCCCCCAGGTCCCGCGGGGTTAATCACCTGCACCTGTCGGCCATGGCCGGGACGGAGAAACTCCGCCGCCAGATCCATATCGCCCAGGGTGGCGCTCAGGCCAATGCGCGGAATTGAGCGGTCTAAACAATACTCTAGCCGGTGCATCAAGGACTGAAGCTGACGGCCCCGCTCGGAGCCGATGAAAACATGCATTTCGTCAATCACAATGTAGTTAAGCCGCTGAAATAGACGCCCCAGCGCCGGTCCCCGTCGCGCGATCAGGGCTTCTAAGGACTCCGGCGTAATGATCACAATCCCCTGGGGATCTTGCAGCAGCCTGTGCTTGCGATGGCTGGCAACATCGCCATGCCACGCGGTTACCGAAATTCCCATGGATTCCCCCATATCCAGTAGCCGACGATGTTGATCGTTAATGAGGGCCTTGAGGGGGCTAAGGCCCAGAACACGAATACTGGCCCCAGGATGGTTAAGAAGATGGGAGAAAATGGGCAGAAAGGCCGCTTCGGTTTTGCCGCCAGCGGTCGCGGCAGCAATGATCAAATCCTGCTGCCCCCCTAAGATTGGGGCGATCGCCAGCTCTTGAATGGGACGCAGTCCCGTCCAGCCCTGGTGATAGATCCAGCGTTGAACCTCAGGATGAAGGTGATCAGCAGCCGCCATGAACATAAGCTGACGAGTTTCAGGAGAGTTCTCAGCTTAACTCCCATTGAGTCGGTTGGGATGGCGTGCATCCCAGTTTTGCAAGGTTGCCCAAGATTGCCCTCAGTTTGGATGGAGCCAGATTCTAAAACCGCATCCGATATTCCAGCAGACCCACCCCTTCTCCATCACTGCTGATGGAGGTTCTGGCCCGGAGCTGATCGGTCAAATTATATTTGAGATTAAAGAGCGTGGGCTGCTCAATCCCCGTCAGGATTTGCAAGGCTGAGACGGAAAGCCGGTCGGTCACATCGTAGCTAATCTCTGCGCCAAAGGCCAGAACCGATCGATCGTTGTCCTTATTGGGCAACAGCACCGGAAAGGCATTCACCGTGGCACGATTGCCCAACACGCCCGCCAGCAGATCCTGGACATTGCCCAGCAAAGCGGAACTGGCCACATTCAGCGCCGCAGTTTCCACCTGTCCCGACTGCACTTCATCACTAATACCGCCCCCCAGCAGGGCAATGATCTCCCCTTCAGATCGGGGTGGATCGCTGGTAATTTGCACCACATCCTGAAAGTTGGTCTGCAGTTCGCTGGCGCGACCGTCCACCTCGGCATAGACTCGAACCGACTCCACACTTCCTAAACTGCTGGCCGGTACGGTTTCAAAGTCACTGAGCTTGCTGGTTCGTCCTTGCACCACTTCAAAGACCGTGGATCGCATCCCCAGGTTGAGGTAGGGATCAACGCCGTAGCGCGGGTCAAAAATGGCCACATTTTGACGGCGCGGATCGGTGCGAAAACGACTGGTAAATAAGTTAATGGTGCCATTCTGGAAAAAGATCGTCCCTTCAGGTTGCGGATCGCTGAGATCACCATTCACCACTAAGTCCCCAGCGGCCACAAAGCTAAGCACCGGCGGCTGAGAAATGCGGACCCGATCGCCCAGCGTCACCTGCAATTGATCAAAGGCAATGGGGCGGCCAGGATCGGCCGGGGAGACCCCATTCTCTCCATTACCATTGTCCATGGAGGCCACTTCCGAAAGCACCACTTTGCCGTTTTGTACCCTGACGCTGCCGCCCAGGTTGGGCTCTAGCACCGATCCAGTGACCAGGAGGGTTCCTTCCACTTCACCGTCATAAAGATTCTTGAGCTTGAGGTCCAGGTCCTCCAAGGAAACCCGCAGTGCCGTGTCCGGGGCGGAACCGCTAATGGGGAGTGTGCCAGACACCCAGACCGTTCCTTGGTCGTGACGCCCCTCCAGTCTGGCAATTCTCACCAGGCTTTGATCAAAGCGGATCGTGCCCTTGACGGCGGTAATGGGATCTTCAATATTGGGCGTGGTTAAGGTGGTATTCTGCAGGGCGATCGCCCCGTTCAGCAGGGGCTGATCCAGAGTGCCTCGCACCTGAATATCTAAGGATCCATCGCCATCAACCCAGTTCACCTGGTCTGTAAACAGGCTCACCAGACCCAGGCCCTCATCCTTCACGCTAATGTCAACGGCAATTTGATCGCTACTGGGGAAGCTAGCAGCAAAGGGTAGGGCATAGGGAATGTCTGCCTTCAGGCGCACCGGCTCTGGATTATCCAGTCGGGCCAGTCCCTCCACCAGCAGGCGGGCTTGCTCATAGTTAAAGGTGGCCTCGGCCTGATTAATCGCCATCTGGCTCACCTGCCCCTGGGCTAGGCTGAGTTCCCCAGACAGGGTGGGATCGAGGAGGTTGCCGCCCACCACCGCGACCCCATTGAGATTGCCAGTCACGGTCACAGGCAGATCTAAAAGCTGATTCAGGGGATCAATGGGCACCTGACTGAGAACCAGCCGTCCCGACTGCTCGATAATCCCTAAGCTACCCGTATACTGAGCGATGCGATCGCCGCTGGCCAGGCGCAGCGGTTCAAACTCCACGCCCCCGTTGGCCACCCGTCCCTTTGCCACTGCGTTGTCCAGACTGTACTGGCCCCAGCGAAAATCAGATCCCAGCAGATCAAAGCTGCCCGCCACCCCGGTTTCGGCTGAGCCGCTAAAGGCTATTTGGCCCTCCAGGATTCCGGTGAGTTCAGCCAGAGAAGGCGGGGCCTGCTGATCTCGGTCCTCTGCTTCGGCCAGGATCTCCTGAACCTCGGCCAGGCGCTGAAGCTGCATCAGTAGGGGCGCATCGGGATCGCCCACCGGTTGGATCTGAAGATCCTGGGCAGTCCCCAGGGCAGATCCATAGCTGCCAAAGCCCTGGGCAATATAGACCAGATCGGCCACCTGCCCCTGATCTATGGCAAGCGTACCCCGGACATCGGGATCTTCATCGATCCGCAGGTCAGCGCTGAGGCGATAGGTACTGTCTCGCTTTTGCAGTTCTGCCCCCATGATCCGGGCCAGGCCCTGCCGGTATTGAAACTGCCCGGAGGCGCGATCGCCCACCAGGGTGCCCAGACTGGGCTGCTGAATGGTGAAGCTGCCAGCGGTGGCCAAGGTGTTGAGATTGGCAGTGACCTCTGCAAAGGCTAAGCCCCCCACCGGGCCAAACCCAAAGTCCGCAGCCGGGCGCAGGTTAAACAGCTGCAGAGGGAACTGCTCAACGCTGGCCACGAGGGTGTCGCCTCGGCGATCTCCCTGGGCAATCGCGTCATCGCGCTTCACCCAAAAGCGATTGGGTAAAAAGTCCTCCGCTAGGGCCACCTGAATGCGATCGCGATTCCCCGCCAGGGTCAGATCGACCCCCGTGGGCTGATAGGTGAGGCTGCCCCGCATCTGGTCTTCAAAGGGAACCTGAGCCACGGCTAAGTTATCCACGGCCAAACTGGCCCGGAGGCGAGGCGAGGTCAAGGTCCCCGACAGTTGCCCGTTGAGATCGGCGGTTCCCCCCAACTCCACCGCCGTCGGACCTAGGGCCGCCAGGCGACTCAGGGAAAAATCCTCCAGGCTCAAGCCTAAATCCAGGGTGGTGATCTGAAGATTTTCCACATCAGCCCCCAGGACGCCCCTGGCTCGAAACCCCGGTGCTGAGGCATTGCGAACGATAATTTGCTGACCATTCCAGGCAATTCTGGAATCAATCGGCGCTTCAATGAGAGAGATCCCCTCGGAGAAATTCAGGCGCCCCTCGGCCCGCAGGGTACGGGCCGAGAAGTCGGTCAGGGGAGCCCTCACCTCCACCGATCCGTTCAGGAGGCCGCGCAGATCCGGCGAGAAGGTGCTGAGCACCAGTCCCCGCGGTTCAACCTGGGCCGCCAGCTGCAGATCGCGGATTAGACCGTTGGTCACCACCTCGCCCTGGGCCACCTGGGAAATAACATTGCGCAGTTGGGCCTCTCCTCCCTGGACCAGCACCTGGCCACGAGTGGCATAGAGGGCCTGGGGCGCTTGAAAATTAACCGTCGTGAGGGGATTGGTGGGGCGACCTGCAATCCGAATTTGCGCCGCCACAGGTCCCACCCGCAGATCAGCGCTCGCGCCATACCGCTGGGCAATGGCATCTCCAGGAAGATCCCTGGCCCTGAGCAGGGCGTTAATGCGGCCCTCCGGCGTAATTCGGTAGGCAGCATTACCCGCGATGGTGCCGCCGCCCAGGGGCCGCGCCTGAATATTTTGCACCTGAAGATTGGGCAGCACGAGGCGAAAATCAGCAGACACCGCCTGAAAGGGCACCCGATCAATCTGCGTGCGTCCTTGATTTTGCACCGTTCCCGTGAGCACCGGGTCAGCAATTCGGCCCCCCACGCGCAGGTTTGGCACCTCAATCTGCCCGGCCAGGGGAAAGGGAAGGGACTCCACCTGCAGCGTTCTCAGGGCCTGGTTAATTTCCGTGGGGGGCACCCGCACCGCTAGGTCATAGCCGCGATCGGGATCAATGGTGCCGCGAGCCACCAGCGGAATCTGACCGTAGCGGGCGCGGACCTGGTTCAGGTTTGCCGTTAACCCTTCTACCTGAATAAAGCCGGTGGCATCGAAAAAGGGCCGTGGCATCTGGGTAACAGCTGCATCCACGTTTTGAAGCTGCGCCCAGCCCTTGAGGTAGGGCTGATCTTCCTCGCGCAGCTTAATCAGCAGATTGGCGTTAACGCGGCCGTCACGCACATTAATGGGCAGCGCATAGGCCCGATCTAGCAGCGGCGCTGGCACCCCTTGGGCGCGCAGGAGCAGATTGGTTTCCTCTAAATCTAGGGAGGCCACACCCTCGCCGTTGAGCACGCCGCCCTGGGGCAGTTTGGCCTTGAGATCAAACTGCATTCGTTGGGTATCAGGCAAAAACTTCACCATGCCGTTCACCTGATCCACCCGCTGCAACCGCGATCGCCCCGTTTGGAGGATTAAATCTTCTGGCACGCCAGCGCTGGCGTCCTTAATCTGGGCGGTTCCAGCAAGGATAGGCAGGGCATTGGGACGGTAGGTGATTTGGAGATCCGCATCCACCGTTTCGGCCGCCAGCTGAATCTGGGGATCTTGGATCTGTACATTGGCCTGGTCAATCTGGCCCTTTGCCTTTAGCCGCAGAGGTTCTTGGGGCTGATACTTGAGATCAAAGTCCCCGCTGACCTGCCCAGATCTCACCGTCAGGGGCAGATCGGGCACAAATCCCAACAGCGGCACCACGGCAACATCCTTCGTCTTTGCCTTGAGGGTCAGGGTTTGGCTGGGCTGGAGCCACTGGCCCTGCACCTGCCCCTGTCCGCCAGAGTTCAGGGCGCTGGTCAGATTAAAATTAACTTTTTGATTGTCGTCTCTCAGGGTAATGGCCCCATTCAAGTTTTCTAACTGCAGGGCTGATCCCCCAAAGGGTTCAAGGGTCACCGCCGCTCGATCCACCTGAATGCGGTCCAGCTGGGTCTTCAGCCACCCCTCCTCCTCCGGCGGGGAGATCTGGGTTTCTAGCCAGAGTCCATTCTCAGTTTGATTCACATAGACTTGCGGTTCGACCAGCGTGACGTCCAGGTTGAGGGTGCGAGTCAGCAGGGTTTTCCACAGATCAAACCGCACCCGCACCGCCTCCACAGTGACCGAGTCTGAGTCGATGCCGCTGCGTCCCTCGGGATAGGGATGGGGGGGAATCTCAGATCGACCAAATTCCAGACCTGTCAAGCTCATCCCTTGCAGATCTCCCAGTTGAACCGGCCGATTTAAAGACTCACTTAAGCTAGAAGAAATGGTGGGAGCCAGGTCCTCCTGGACAAACTTGAGGGCAAACCATCCTCCCCCGGCCAGGGCCGCTGCGCCCAGGGTGCCGGCGGTAGCCAGAACAGATTTGGAAAAAAAACGGCGCGATCGCTGTCCAGAAGCGGGACCATTTGTTTCTGAGTTGGACATCGCGAATCTCTCAGCAACACAAAAGTTACTTCACAATACCGCAATCTTTATGGAAAGGTAGAAAAAAGACAACTTTCGATAGATATAGGTCTAAGGGGAGAGTTAACCTAATCAATCTCGCTCTAACACCTCAAAAATCGCCAAAAGATCCGCCTAAACACCAAAAACAACGCCAATCTCTAAATAGATCCCAGGCATCGGCGCAAGGCCTGAAACAGGCCAGGGGTGGTGATAGATGAACGCCCCTCTCCCATGACCCCGGTGGAGAGGGAATGGTTCCTGGCCCCGGACACCAGGATTCTAGAGGGGAAATTACATAATCGTGTCTTCCTCGCCCCAGGCTGGCGGTTCCTCTTCCCCTGGAGGCGGATCCGGAGGCGGGGAGAGTTCCTCCGGGGAAAGGTGCGGGGACTGCGGCGCTGCAGAAAAGCTCGGCGGCGTCAGGGGCAGGGAATCCTCATCGCGGTCCCTGAACGTGAGGCCCGACCGACTCTCACGCTCCCGTTGAGACAAGGTGGGACTGTGGCGATCCGGTAATCCCAGCCGATCTCCGGTGGTTAATCCAGGGGGACCGGTCAGGGAACCGTTCTCCAGGGCAGTAACCGGAACGCTCTGCGGGAAGATTCCACCATGCTGCTGATCCAGGCGCTGGAGCGAGGCCCATCGATCTACCTGCTGGAGATGCAGCTCATTGACTTTGACAATAAAGTTCTCCAGGGCACGCTTGCGCTGCTGCTGTTTTTCCAAGGGGTCGAGGGCACTAATTTGATAGTGGGGGGAAACGCCAATCATAAACTCCTCACGCAATGCCTCCAGAGATTCCGCCGTTTTCTTAGCCTGAATCCACTCTTCTTGAAAGTTAAAGAGGGTCGAGGTGGTGGCCAGAATTGCAGCAATGCCAGGCACGATAATTGTGGCCCAGTTCAGGGCAGTTTGGAGGTTTTGGGGAAGATTTTGGGTCAGATCCTGAGCACGGGTCATGAGAACCAGGATCGGCGTCAGCCCCGTCAGACCAGCCGTTGCAAGTTGAAAAACAATAAAGTAGCGTCTGGTGGTGTAGCGAGCGCCCTCGTAATAGTTAATCACCTCGTCGCAGTATTGAATGGCCCGCTGGTAAAGCTTATCTAAGTTTGCCGGATCACCGGGAATCAGGTCGTGATCCAGGGGGGAAGCGGGCTTGCGATTGAAGGTGAGATTGCCCAGTACGGAGAACCAGAGAAACCCCAGTAGGGTCGTGAGGCCCCAAAGCCAGCTCACATGCAGCCCCACGAGCACAGTGGTCAATCCAGCGAGCAGAGCTAAGGGAGCATATTTTTTCATAAGAATTAGTAGCCTTTGTGAACTCAGCCAAGCGGTGAAGGTGCAATGAGGCGAAGGGTCTTAGAGCCCCGTGGGTGCCCCGGTGGAGGTACCATTGACCGCCGTCATCACGCGCATCCAGCCTGCTTCGCTGCCCTGGTCGACCCATTTAGCCTCCAGCCACTCCCAGGTGACGAAATCATATTCTCCTGAACTGTTTTCGTAGTTATCGGTCATTCCCATCCTGATACCAAAGGGGTCGTGAATATAGACGCCTTCAGCCTTGTGGCCCACGGCACAAACGTAATGACCACTAGCTTTGTAGGCAACCCCCATGGGAACCGGAACGTCGTGATCCAGGCAAAGAATTAAATCCTTGATGGACCCGGTGTAGCTAAAGTAACTTTCAATGCCGAGGTCCTTGAGGGCAGGAGTATGGGCCTGGGGATTGGTGGTATCTCCGTAGCGATAGAGGATTTCTCCGTAGAGATCTTCGGCTTCCTGGTAGCCCTTTTCCTTGGCCCGACGCCCAAGGTCTCCCTTGAGCAGGTAGTCCGCCGCCATACAGTGGGCCGTCAGGTTACATTGACGACCGCCGGGGCCATGGAACTTTTCCCAGTTATCCCGTTGAGAGTAGTAGGGCACTGCCAGCTTAATCTCCTGATTGCGCAGCACTTCAGACACTTCCCAATGCGGCGCATAGATAAATCCCTGGCGCTGATTTGGCAGCTGAATCCACAGATGCTGGTGCTTGTCGTGGTTCGCATGTTCCACGGTAATCCGGGTGCCGCTGGGAACCAAGACCTTCTCCTGATCGTAGAGATAGTTGGAGGCCACTGGCTTCAGCTTAATGTAGGTCTCTCGCAGGGCTTTAATCTGCGCTGGCTCTAGAGAGGAGGGCTCTCGCTGCTGGGCCTCCGGTAGCCGCACAAACCCGTACAGGCGGCCATTTTGAAGTCCTGCAATGCGGCGAATCAGGGCATCTAAATGTTGATCCAGTTCGTCGGGCTCCGAGGAGGCCTTGATCTCGTTGCGCAACCAGTCAAGGGCGCGATCGCGTTGGTACGCAAGAATATCCTGATCCATGAATATTTCTCCCTAATCATCCTGTTCTTTCAGCACCACTCGATCACCGATCACCGGGTGATCACGAATGGCCTATTTCACGAATGGACTACTTAAAAAACCTGGAGCCAGATCTGAGGAATGGGGAAAAAACCACGGACAATCCGTGGGTATGATTTAGTCTACCAAGGGGATCTTTAAATTTGATTTTCCCCCCCGCCCTGAACCTAAATTTTTGCAAAGTTTTTCCTCAGGATTTACTGATTTTCTTTAGATCCAGCCCCTGGCGATCGCCCTATCCCTGGTACATTAGGGAAAAATCGCCGGTTCCTCTCTCCCTCTAGCCGCCACGCCTTTCCGCTTCAAGGCCGCATTTCTTCCCAAGACACACACCTAAACCACTCGCCTAAAATACTCACCTAAAATACTCACAGAGATTCATGCCCAATAATATTTCACCAAAGAATTTTATCGCCGCCCAGAGAAGCCCCATCAAGATACGTCCGGGGCCAGGGGCCATGGCAGTCACCGTCCTGGGGAGACCTTGGAGGTCTTGCCACAGCCGGAGGGCGGAGAACCTGCAGACGAATGCTGGCACCTGCCTGCCGCAAGCATGAGAAGCAGGTTGCGAAAAATTTGGCTACGCGCCTGGATCTTCATCGAGCGGGAGAATCTTCATCGCCTATCATTGTTAATCCTGGGATTGGTCTTCGTGAGCGCCATCGCCCTAAGTGCCGTAGAGCCTGACCTGTCCGTCGCGGATGGCATCTGGTGGAGCATCGTGACCCTAACCACGGTGGGCTATGGCGACATTGCACCCGCCACACTCCTGGGACGTACAGTGGCCACCGTCAATATGTTGGTGGGGGTAGGCCTACTGGCAATTCTCAGCGCCACCCTGGCTAGCCTACTGGTTAATCTTAGACTCAAGGAGGATCGGGGCATGGGAGACTATAGCTTTCGAAATCACATCATTATTTGCGAATGGAACGGTCGCACCGCCTCCATCGTGAAGGAACTGCGTCTTGCGCCCCAAACGGAACTCACCCCCATTGTGATCATTGCGAATTTGGAGCACAATCCCAGTCGGGCGGAGCGGGTTTATCTGATCCAGGGCAATGTGAATGATGACACCCTCACCCGCGCCAACATTAAGGAGGCGGCCACGGTCTTAATTTTAGGCGACGATCGCCTGGAGGATGTGGCGCGGGATGCCAAGGTCATTCTTTCGACGTTAACGGTGGAGAGCTTAAATCAAGCGGTTTATACGGTGGTGGAGCTGGTGGACGAAACCCACGCCATTACCTGTCGTCGCGCTCATGCCAATGAAATTATCGTCGGCAGTGAAATCACGAGTATGTTGATGTCTCAAGCCGCGCTCAATCACGGTATTAGCACCGTGATTTCTCAGTTGCTCACCGCCGAGTCGGACAATCAGCTTTATAAGGTTCAGGTACCGAAGTCAAAGGTTGGTACTTCCTTCTTAGATGCGATGGTGTACATGAAGGAGCGCTATAACTCAACCGTCGTTGCCCTTCAGCCTGGCCATCAAGCAGAGGTGTTGTCTAACCCCCCCAACGACACCTTACTGGGAGCCGAGGATTACCTGATTGTGATTGCCAAACAGCATCCCCAACTCCAGTAAGATAGATCTAAGGGTCAGGATCGTTGCCGTAGGTCTAGCGGGTCCCATCAACGACTACCGGCATGACCGATGGGGTACGTCGGGGTCAAAAGGGAGCGATCGCCGGGAAGAACGGTTTTCAACGGCACAGTTGGGGTTCATGGCACCGGGAGTCGGCCGACTCGATATAATAGAACCCGGAATTCCAAAGTTTCAACAACAGCTATGGTAAGAGTGGCGATCGCGGCGGGATCTCAGATTGCTGCTGATGCGGGGGCAGCGATGGCAACGCAGGGTGGCAATGCCGTAGATGCAGCCCTAGCCGCTGCCCTAGTGTCCATGAGTACCGATCTGGGAGTGATGGCCCTAGGCGCCAGCGGGTTTATTACCCTCTGGCCTGCGGGGAGTGCACCGGTGGTGATTGATGCCTATGCTGAAATGCCGGGGCGCGAAGCCAGGCCCGGTTCCCTGGGACAGAGCTCCACCGAGGTTTGGTTCAACTACGGCGGAGGCATCAGGAATATTGTTGGCCACGGCACCGTCGCCACACCTGGAATATTCAAGGGCCTGGGAATGGCCTCCGAGCAATACGGCCAGCTGCCCTGGGCAACGGTGGTGGAGCCCGCCTTAACCTGGGCCAGCCGAGGCTTTCCCTTAACAGGCGGGGCCGCAGAGTACCTTGCGCACACCCATGAAGCGATTTTCGGTTGGCATCCCTCCAGCTACGCAGCACTGCATCATCCCGATGGACGTTGTTTACAGGCTGGAGAAACCGTCCACATTCCCGGACTGGCAAGGAGCCTGCAGGAAATTGCCGTTCAGGGGGCATCCACCATGTATACGGGCGATCTGGGCCAGCGAATTGCGGCTGAAATTCAAGCCCATGGGGGGCTGCTGTCGGCAACGGATTTAGCCGCCTATGAAGCCATCGCGCGGTCTCCCATTACGATTCGCTGCGGGCCATGGAGAATTGCCACCAATCCGCCTCCCGCCATTGGCGGAGCCTGCTTAGGCGCCATGCTGCTGCTGCGCGATCGCCCCCCCATTCTGAGCTGGGATACAGGGGCCATCCAAGCCTGGATCACGATCCAGCAGGCCGTTCTAGACTACCGTTCCCAATGTCTTGATGGGGTCATAGATAACGCTGCCGAGGTGCAAAGGCTGCTAGATCTGGCGCGCCAGGGACATCTCTCGCTTCAGTCTCCCTCCACGATTCATATTTCCACCGTGGATAGTGAAGGGTTAGCCTGCTCGATTAGTGCCTCAGCCGGTTACGGATCCGGGGTACTGGTTCCGGATACAGGAATCTGGCTCAATAACTCCTTGGGCGAAGTGGATCTGCATCCGCAGGGACTGCAGGAGTTGTCTCCGGGCGATCGGCTCTCCTCTAATATGGCTCCCACGGTGGCCCGTCACGACGACGGCACGGTTTTGGCCATCGGCTCACCGGGGGCCTCGCGCATCACCACGGCGATCGCGCAGGTCTTAAGTAACTATATTCATCTCCATATGTCGCTGGAAGAGGCCATCGACCATCCAAGGATCCATATAGAGCAGTTTGAGGGCGTTCCCGCCATTGCGCTGGAAAATAGGCTAAGGATTGAGGCCGTCCAGGGCTGGAAACTTCGCTATTTTCCCGGACATTCCATGTACTTTGGCGGGGTTCAAGCCGCCCAAATGCAGGTCAATGGGAAGCTCAACGCCGTTGCGGACCCGCGACGCACGGGAGGCATTGCGGTGACCCCGGCAGAGAATAGCCGATCCGGTGATGCGCCACGGATGACCTAATGCGACACGGATGATCGCGAGGAGAATTCGATCTCGCGATCTATGGGGATATCGCTGCCAGCCCCAGCCCATTCCCCGCGCCATAGTTCAGAGATGGGGATTAACCTCGCAGGCCGAGAGCCCGATCGCCTTCACAATATCCTCATAAACCTGATTTAGGCTAACAAGATGGAGAACTGATCAGGTTTCCAGTCCCTTCTGGCCCTTGGTGAGGAGATGTTCCATGGAATTATTTGACGACGTGATTTTGGGAGCAGGTCTGGGAGGATTATCAGCAGCGGCCTGTCTAACCCAGCAGGGAAAGCGCGTGGCTGTCTTAGAACAACATTACCTGCCTGGGGGCTGTTGCCACACCTTTCAATACGGAGACTACCACTTCTGCGCGGATGTTCACTATATCTATCAATGTGGCAAGGGAGAAGTGGTCGATCGATTTTTAAGCTATATCCATCGGGACGTCCCCTTTAACTCTCTCAATCCCGATTGTATCGATCGCATCATC
Organism: Lyngbya confervoides BDU141951; assembly: GCF_000817775.3. GTDB lineage: Bacteria > Cyanobacteriota > Cyanobacteriia > Thermosynechococcales > Thermosynechococcaceae > Lyngbya > Lyngbya confervoides. The sequence goes on along the minus strand of NZ_JTHE03000015.1, from coordinate 13,622 downwards.
ACGCCTGAGGTGGATTTTCGAATTCCCCTGGGATGGGACAACCTGCGCCATCGGCTGGTGCAAACCTTTCCCGATGAAGCGACTGCCATTCATCAATACTGCGACGAAATTCAGCTGCTGCATCAGGAAATGACGGATCTCGATGCCGAAATCCGCTGGTACGACTATAAATGGTATGACTGGCTGAAGCTTCCTAAATACTGGAACTTGTTTAGACGACGCCAGCAAACCCTTCAGGATCTTTACGATCAAACGGGGCTTTCTCCTAAACTTCAAGATTTGCTAGCAGGACAAAGCGGCGACTATGCACTCCCCCCCCAGGCGGTGTCTCTCATGACTCACACTAGTCTGGTGTGGGATTATTGTGCAGGAGCGTACTACCCCAAATATCACTTTAAGCACTTTGTGAACTCCATTGTAGACTCCATCACCGACGGCGGCGGCATCGTGCTCCTGTCCACACCCGTGGAACATATCGAAGTTGAGGCCGGACAGGTGCAGTGGATTACGGCAGCCGGAGATCAATATCAAGCTCAGGAGGCTTACATCAGCGACCTCGATCCTAAACTCACGGTGGAGTTAATGCACGATCCCTTTGCCATCAGCCCCCACGAACGGCATCGCCTGACCGACTATGAATATTCCACGAGTGCCTTTAATATTTACCTGGGACTAGATCGAGACTTTGACCCCAATCGGTATGGCTTAGGCAACTGGAATATCTGGTACTATCCCCAGGGAAATTTGAATCAGATCTATCACCAACAAATGCAAGGCAATCTCGATCACCCCTGGATTTTCCTCTCTTGCCCAACTCTAAAGTCTCAGGAAGAGGGAATTGCGCCAGCAGGGCACCATATCTTAGAAATTGCCACGGTGTGCCCCTACGAACCCTTTCAGGTCCTTCGGGAAACTGATCCTGCCGCCTACAAGGCGAAAAAGCGATCCGTTTATGATCAGTTAATGCACAGCGTACAGGACTTAATTCCCGATTTGAAGCCCCAGATTCGAATGAAGCTGTTTGGCACACCCACCACCAGCGCTCGTTTTCTCGGTCAGCCCAAGGGCAATATCTATGGAGCCAACCTCATTCCCGATCAGGTGGGTTTGCGGCGCATCGGCTATCGCACCGCAATTCCCAATCTCTACCTGGTCAATGCCACGGCAGGCTATCCCAGCGTGCCGGGGGTGATTAGTAACGGCATGAACGTCGTGGAGCTGATCACCCATCAGGCTGTGCCCCATTCCCCCGCTCAAGATCCTATCCCCCTCAACACCCGGATCTAACGCACCAATGCCGCCTGAGCGGAGAGGGAGGCATCCGCCCACTGCGCCGGACCGATGGCCTCCGCGACACGCAGGGCAGAGACCACGGCCCCCTCATGTAAACCATCTCCTAAATAAGCCCCCACATAGTAGGTCTTGTGGCAACCATTGTGGGCAATCACGTCCGATCGATACTGCATTGCGTCAACATCGTAGTAAGGGGTGTGGTGCCGCTGGCGATGAATAATTTTCTCCGGGTCGATCGCCTCTTGGAGGTTAAAGGCCAGACTATAGGGCACGCCCGAGGTAACGCCACACATCTGGTTCAAGGTTGCATTATAGCCCCAGCCCGTGGAAGTCTGGAAAAAATCAAACTCGGAACCCTGACGAATGCCGTAGGCATCATAGATCTGGCGATCGCAGTGCAAAATAGTCGTGGCATCATTGCGCCGCCAGCCTCGAAATCGACGGACTTCACTGGGACTAGGATCTGCCAGCAGCGGTAACACCTGATCCGGAGGAGTGGCAAAAATCACCCGATCAAAGGAGGTCTGAAAGTTTTCCTGATGGGCAATACAGCCCTGAATAAAGACCGAGGAACCGGATCGATCAATCCGATGGATCTCGGCATTGACCATCACGGTGCCCGAGAACCGCTGCAAAATTTTTTCAATGTAGGAGTAAACTCCGCCGCGAATTCTCACCCAATGGCTAAAGATATAGCGCCGTAAGGCTGGAATCGCCAACTCTGCCGGAAAGTGATCCATGGTTTCGTAGGGCATGGAATAGCTATACATCGTCAAGAGCTTTAGCCAGATGGTGCGGGGGGTTTCCGGCTGCAGATAGTCAGAGAGCGGGCTGCCGCGCAGTTGATCGGGGGTGGATCGGTGCGTTTTAATCCAAAGCCCGGCAGACCTAGCGTATAGGCTCTCCACCTGCAGGAGTTCCCGCCATCGTTGCCAGCCCCGAACGTTCTGATCAATCATCACTGGTGACAGGAAACGACGACCATCTCGGAAAAATAGACCCGATCCTACCTGTACCGGAGCTAGGGGAATCTCTAACTCCTGCATGAGCTGCAGGAAATGCCGAAACTCCACCGGGAACTCTAATACCCCCGTCTCTAGATATTCAGGGCAATTCGGGCTCTGGGGAATATTTTGATTCAAGGTGCGAATATGTCCTCCCAGAACAGCCTCTTTCTCGTAAACCGTCACCTGATGGCCCTGGCGATCTAGCAAGTAAGCGGCAATCATCCCGCTCGCCCCGCCGCCAACAATCGCTAGTTTCATCTCCTTCTCCCTCCATTCAATGTAAGGCAGTGTGTGGGTCTCTCTAGCCCTGGGTCATGGGGCCGTCAAAAGGGGATCTCCAGAAAGGCGTTGGTAGAGCATGGCTCCCGTCCAAAAGGTGGGCGCAAACCCTGGATAGCCAGAGGAGGCATTGCAAAAGTAGAACTGCTTCAGCGAGGTCCGATGATCGAGGCGGCCCAGCCCCATATTCTTCGGAGTGAGGCTAGATCCATAGGAATTCCCCTGAGGACACCAGCAAAACCGTTCATTGGTGGTGGGGCTACCGGAAATTTTAAACACCAGATGCTTACGAATCTCAGGAACATAGTGCCGTTCCACAATATCCAGAATGGTTTCCAGAATCTCAGCCTTCTTCTGACGGTATGCCCGGCGATCGCGCTGCTGGAGCTGCTGGAAATAATCGTAGTTTGCAACCGTCAGAAACTCAATAATTTGGCAGTCCTCAGGACAATCCCGATGGGCCTGGGTCAACAGGGTGGGTGTCGTGATCGCAAAGCTCGGCTGGGAAAAATCGTTCTGTTCATACATTCTGGCAAAGGCCTGATTTAAATCTAGGGTTTCGCTATGGAAGGTGTTCCAAGGCCCAAAGCCGTAGTCGCGCAGGTCCAAATCCTTCACCACGCAATAGGCCATAAAATTAGAGGGCGAATAATCATAGTCCAACCGCCGCCGGACTGCCGGGGAAAATTTCTCTGGCCCAATCATTTGAGCCGCCTTTTTAGGATCCATATTGCAGATCACCGTCTTGCCCTCAAAGGTCTGAATTTCTTGAGTTTTGCGGTGTATGGCCTGAACGCCGACAAGGGTCTTGCCCTGAACCAAAAACTCTGTGACCTCAGTTTCGGTTAGCACCTCCCCGCCGTGGTTCTGGATGGTTCGCACTAGGGCATTAATCACCTGCTCAAAATGATGGGTCGGATAGAACGCGCCGGTTTGGTAGCCGGTAAACAGAATCACCCAGGCATAAAAGGAGAGCTGATCCGGCGGCAGCATAAAGTCGGGCCATTGCAGTGCCAGCAAGGACTGAGCGGGCTGCGGCAGGTTGAACTGATCGAACACGGCTTGCAGTGTACTGCGATAGTAGCGAAGGGCCGTGAAGGCGGGGACCCCATGCTGGAGAATTAACCCTGGACGCCGGGGCGGAGACAGACACTTTAGCCCCTGGCTCACCCGTTGCACCTCCCTGATAAACCCTTGCAGGGAGGCACGATGATCTGGAAATAGAGCCCCTAGACGCTGAATGAGATCTGCGGAATCGGCCGGAATATCCAGGGCAAAGCCCGGTATCCGCATATGGTCAAACCCATTGGGGTCGTAGCGCTCAAAGGTCACCTCATGATCCAGGCCTAGTTTTGCGAGGACGCGATGAACGGTGTGGCCCACGCCGCAGTCCCAAACGTAGTGCAGCTGGGCATTAAAATGGTACTGCTTGGCCATTGTAAAGGTATGCCCAAACCCACCGGGATGTTCGTGGGCTTCAAGCACCCTCACGGACTGGCCAGCCTGAGCCATGAGAGCCGCAAACACCAGCGCCGAAAGACCGCTCCCTACGATGAGATAATCGGTTTGCATGGTGCAATCCTCCCTGTCCTAGCCGTTTTTGAGGGGATTTAGCCATCTGGTGCCAAAGTCACAGCCTGATTGGCCTTGGCAAAGATCCTGCTGCCCCAAGATCCTCTGGCGCCCTGATCCCGCTGACGCCCTGCCACCCGTCCACAATCCCTCTGACATTTCCCCTGACATTGATGAAGATAATCCTAAACTTTGAGGACTCCATGAAGATTGCGATCATAGTTAAGAAAGCTGCTGTTGTTCTTTCGGGTTGTGCCCTTTGCTAGCGTCCAAAATCTCCGTTGCGAAGAGTTCGGGCAGGTCGTCGAAGAGACTGCACATTCGTCCTGCGACCTCGGCGGACCTGGGCCAGATCCAGGCCTGGGCCCTTCGTGAAAACTGGAATCCAGGCTGTCATGATTTACAGGTGTATCAGCAGCAGCACGGATTATTCGTAGGGACCGTCGATCATCAGCTCGTTGGATCCATTGCCGCCCTCCGCTATGCCGACTCCTTTGGGTTTATCGGCTGTTATCTGGTGGATACGGCCTATCGAGGGCGCGGCTATGGGCGATCGCTCTGGAATCATGCATTGCAGGTGCTAGCCGGGGCCACCATTGGCCTGGAAGGGGCGATCGCCATGGAGGACACCTACGAACAGAGCGGGTTTGTGCGCACTTTCCAGCACGTGCGCTACCGGATCTCGGCGATCGCCCTGGCCCAGCTTGCCGAGTCCCCGGCATTGACCGCCGGATTTCGCCCGGTCCAGGCCCTCCCCTTCCAGGAGATCAATGCCTTCGATGCCCAGCATTTCCCCTGCGATCGCCGCACGTTTCTCCAGCGCTGGCTGACCCAACCCCAACAGCAGGGACTGGCCTATCTCCAGCATGGACAGGTGCTGGGCTATGGATTGATTCGTCCGGCAACCCTGGGACATCGCCTGGGACCGCTGTTTGCCCAGACCCCAGACATTGCTCGCGGGCTGATCAGCCATCTGGGTCGGTTCAGATCCACCTCCGATTGCCCCATCTTTATGGATGTGCCTCAGTCTAATCCCGCCGCCCTGGCAATGATGGAGGCGCTTCAGGCTCAGCCCTGCTTTAGCAACTGCCGAATGTATCGCGGCACGGTTCCCACCTTGCCCATGGCAAACATTTACGGCAATACTTCCCTCGAAACCGGATAGGCAAGGCTAACCGCTTTAGGCGTCACCCGGCTGGGTCTCAGCTTCCACCTTATCCTGAGTCCGCTGATCAAAGTCACTGGCGTCATGACGCTCATGGAGTTGATCCGCTAGGGGGCCCCAGGTTCGGTTAACGATGCGTCCCCGCTGCACAGCCGGACGACGGGCAATTTCTGCAGCCCAGCGCACCACATGGGTATAAGACTGCGCATCCAAAAACTGGGCTGCATCATAGAGGGTATTCTGCACCACCCCACCATACCAGGGCCAGATGGCAATATCGGCAATGGAATATTGATCGCCCGCCATGTATTGATGCTGTTCAAGATGACGATTCAGCACGTCGAGCTGACGCTTGACCTCCAGGGCAAAGCGATCGATGCAATATTGAATGGGAGTCGGGGCATAGCGATAGAAATGACCAAATCCTCCGCCCAGATAGGGAGCCGATCCCACCTGCCAAAACAGCCAGCATAGGCATTGCGTGCGCCCGTGAGGCGTCCTGGGCAGAAATTGCCCAAATTTTTCCGCCAAGTACAGCAAAATCGCCCCCGACTCAAATACGGGGGTTGGAGCAGGGGTGGATCGGTCTAAGAGGGCGGGAATTTTAGAGTTGGGATTCAGGTGGACAAAGCCGCTGCCAAACTGATCCCCACGGGCAATCTGGATTAAATGGGCATCGTATTCCGCTTCCTGGAGGCCCAAGGCCAATAGCTCTTCTAGCAGAATGGTCACCTTCTGGCCATTGGGCGTTCCCATGGAGTAAAGCTGAAGGGGATGACGGCCCACGGGTAGAACCTGATCATGGGTCGGCCCAGCAACGGGACGATTAATGTTTGCCCAGGTGCCGCTGCCTTCGGGGTTCCATTGCCACACCTGCGGCGGCTCATATTGATCTAGATTGCTCACGAGTTTAGAATCCTTGGGGAATTACCGGTGACGCTAGGCGAGGGAAGCGGAGCGCAGGCCAACGAAACCAGATCATACCCTAAAGGATGCCTAAGGCGAGGGGGGGCGATCTGAAAATGAACAGGGGAAATCCACTTACGGATCAGCCCGTAACTGGTCCACCACCTGGCTGAGGCCAACGGAGTGGGAGGCCTTGACTAAAATCCGATCCCCTGGAGCCTGAAGCTGCTTGAGGTGATCCACCAGATCCTGGTGCCTCTGAAACTGACTTGAGGGCAGCGGATGGGCCCCGGCCGCGATCGCAGCGCCTTCGGTCTGGTCAGGGTCCAGAATACACAGCGCATCGATCCCCAACTGCTGCACCAGAGCCCCGATTTGGCGATGCAGATCCATGGCATGGTCCCCAAGCTCCTTCATAGGCCCCAACACGGCAATGCGGCGATCGCCAGGCGTTTGGGCTAAGAGCTTCAGGGCCGCAGTCATGGATTCTAACCCCGCATTGTAGGATTCATCTAAAATCACCACATCTCCCTGAAGCGCATGACGCTTGGCTCGACCGGCCGGGAGATGGACCTCAATCCCAGCCTTCAGGGGGGCCAGATCCAGGTTCAGGTGTTGGGCAATTGCCAGGGCCGCCAGGTAGTTCAAGGCATTATGATCCCCAGGCAGGGGCAGCGGAAACCGGTCACTCCCCACCTGTAGGGTGTGATCCCCCAGCACTGTTCCCCGCAATTCACCCGCCTCCAGACCATAGGTGAGCGTTTTGCCCGACCAGACCCGCTGCGCGGTTTGGGGCAGCAGGGGCGTATCGGCATTTAAGATCGCGAAGCAATGCGGGGGGGCTTCAGCCAGCAGCTCGCATTTGGCCGCGGCAATGGCCTCCCGAGACCCCAAGCGGCCAATATGGGCCGTGCCCACATTGGTAATGACGGCAATATCTGGCTGGGCAATGCGCCCTAAACAGGCAATCTCGCCAGGACCGCGCATTCCCATCTCAATCACCGCAAATCGATGATGCGCCGAGAGCCCCATCAGGGTCTTGGGCACGCCAATTTCATTATTAAAGTTTGCCTCGGTCTTTAAAACCGGACCGGCGGTTTCCAGCACCGCTGCAATCAGCTCCTTCGTCGTGGTTTTTCCCACCGATCCAGTAATGGCAATAATCGGAATTTGAAACTGCTGCCGCCACCAATGTCCCAGGGTTTGGTAAGCAACGAGGGTATCAGGCACCACAAGCTGCGGCCCAGCCCCAGGAATCACCTCCTCCACGATGGCTGCGATCGCTCCGGCCGCTATGGCCGCAGCCACAAACCGATGACCATCAAAATTCTCGCCGCCAAGGGCAAGAAACACATCCCCCGGATTCAGGGTGCGGGTATCGGTATGAATCCGCTGACCCAGCTGACCCATCTGGGCTGAATCGAGATGCACCGGCTGCGCCGAGAGGAGATGGGTTATTTGCGATAGGGTTGCTTGGAAGGCCATGGGCGATCGGGAAAAACATGCTTTCGTACTTTACCGGATCAAGGCAATCCCCACCGGATCAGGCTGAGGGGGTGGGCCGAAACTCCGGAATAATTGAAGCGATCGCCTGGGGATAGATGCGATGCTCCTGAAGATGAATCCGCGCCTGGAGGGTTTCGGGGGTATCCTCGGGCATCACCGGCACCGCCGCCTGGGCCAGAATTTCGCCACTATCCACGGCAGGCACAACCCGATGCACGGTGCAGCCCGCAATTTTAACCCCGGCAGCCAGGGCCTGCTCCACGGCATGGATGCCTTTAAAGCTGGGCAACAAACTCGGGTGAATATTCAAAATCGCGTTGGGGAACGCGTGAATTAACACCGGTGTGACGATGCGCATCCAACCCGCCATAATCACGCACTCCACTTGATGATCGTGCAAGGTCTGAACGATCTGCGTATCCAGCGCCTCCCGACTCGGGACCTGGCGGTGATTGTGCAGCACCGCTGGAATGTGCCAGCGATCGGCGCGCTCAAACACCCTGGCCTTAGGATTGTTACAAATCATCACCCGCACCTGGGCGTGGAGCCTCTGGGCGGCGATGGCCGCCACGATGGCTTCAAAGTTGCTCCCCGAGCCTGAGGCCATGACTCCCAACCGCAGCGGTTTGCCAGGGGGCAACGGGGGCACGCAGGTGGGAGAAATCAAAGATTGGGCCATGGGCGTCGAGATCGTCAACAAAAATAAGAATTGCAATCAAAAAAGTTTACGTTTGTCGGGGCTAATCCTTCCTAAGATTTTACTAAGCCTCGGAGGGCATTCCCGGTGGCCGTGATTCCCGATTTAGTTCACCAAATCCCATGCTAAACAAAATTTTACTGGCCGATGCAGGCACTGGACAAGCTGAGCAAATGCTCGACAAACTGTTAGAGATGCCCACGCTTCGGAGCGCCAACGTGACCGTGCTCAACGTCGTTCCGGAAAAAAACAACGCCGAGGACATGGCGGCCCAGCGCGAAGAGGCCGCCAAAATTCTGGCTAAAACTGTACAAACTTTTCACCTTGAAGATCGCGACATTCTTTCCATCAACACCATGATTCGCGAAGGCGATCCGAAGGTTGAGGTCTGTCGGGCAGCCGATGAAATTGATGCTGACTTAATCATCATGGGATCGCGCGGCTTGAAGCGGCTTCGCTCTATCCTAGAAAATTCCGTGAGTCAGTACGTCTTTCAGCTATCTTCGCATCCCATGCTGCTGGTGAAGGACGATATCTTTATCAAGCGCATCAAGCGCGTCATGGTCGCCCTCAATCCCTCGGCATCTTCCCAGGCGGGTCTGAACCTGGCCGCACGTCTTTTGCGAGATGTCCAGGGAGGTCAGCTGATTTTGACCCACGTGAGTAAGCAATTTACCAGCAGCGCCAAGCTCGCCGACAGTGATGCACAGGAAGATCCGGTCCTGTCGGAGGGAATTAAGCTGGCCAAACGCGAGGGACTGGGCTACCAGTGCTATGCCGGAACCGGGAAGGCTGGCGAATCGATCTGCCAGCTTGCGGAGGCGAGCAACGCGGATTTGTTGGTGATGGGATCGCCCGATCGCCGACCCTCCATTGCCCGTAGCTTGGTGGACCTCGATCGTCTCCTGGGCAGCTCTGTGTCAGACTACGTCAGGGTCAATACTCCCTGCCCAGTCCTCTTCGTGCGTCAGAAAGAATAATGCCTACGGTACAGGTTTGCGATCGCCCCTTTCACCATATTGAGGCCATCGTCTTTGATAAGGATGGAACCCTTGCCCACACCGAACCCTATCTTGTCCAGCTTGCCCAAAAGCGATCGCGCCTAATTGATGCCCAGGTGCCGGGGGTGCAGGACCCTTTGCAAATGGCCTTTGGCCTGGAGGGTACCGCCCTCAACCCCGCCGGCATGATGGCGGTGGCGAGTCGTGGGGAATGCGAGGTGGCGGCGGCAGGTTTCATTGCTGAAACTGGGAAGCCCTGGATAGAGGCGTTGACTTTGGCGAGGTCGGCGTTTCAGGAGGCGGACGGGTATCTGGCTCCCAAATGTGCCCACACGCCGCTATTAGAGGGGGTGGGGGATCTGGTGCGATCGCTCGCGGCTCATCCGATTCGGCTGGCGATCCTCTCGTCGGATACGACGGAGAATGTGGAGGCATTTGTGCGGCAGCATGGTCTGGGGGATTGTATTGCCCTCAGTCGCGGGGTTGAGGGTCTGTTGAGCAAGCCGGATCCACGTTTGCTGCTGTCGGTGTGCGAGACGCTGCGGGTGGCTCCATCGGCAACGCTGATGGTGGGCGATTCGGAGGCGGATATTCAAATGGCGATCGCGGCGCAGGTGGCGGGGGCGATCGGGGTGACCTGGGGATGGCAACGGCGGATGCAGCTACCCTCGGCCCAGATTGAGGTCATGCGCCCCGATCAGATTCAGCCCGTGGAGCCATAATTCTCCCGGCGCAAGGTCTACAAGAATTGCCATGGCAGGAGACTGGCTGTCCGGAAGCGAAGATCAAGTTAGCAGGGCATGAGTCAGGGTCGAACCTGGCGAAAACTTCATCTAGGTGTCGATGAAGCCATCTGATCTGCCTAGCATTGCCATCGTAGAGATCCACCCCTTACTCTTGAGCAGAACCCATCGGTGATTTTCGCCGGGATGGCCGGTGAAGGTGCGGCCCTGGGCGCGAACGGTCGGCATAGTATTTCTGTGGGCTGTGCCCAAGGAAAGGGGATGAATGATCTTTGAGTGGCCCTAGGCCAAGGGTTGGTCTGGAGGCATGGTTAATAGATGAGCGATCGCTGTTTACCTTGGCAAGATCTGAGGGAACCGCAGGTTGGTAGGATTGGGGTGATCAAGCATCATTGGGAATGAGTTGGGTCATATGAGCGTTTTTATGGTGATTGAGGCTGATATCCAGGATGAGGATCGATTCTCGGCCTATGCCAGTGCAACTCTGAAGCTGGTAATCCAATTTGGGGGTCGATATCGGGTATTAGGGGGAAGCAAAACTTTTTTGGAGGGCAATTGGGGCAAAACTAAGGTCGTCATTTCCGAATGGCCTTCTATGGAGGCGGCTGAGGCGTTCTGGAATTCCGAAGAATATGCCGAGATTAAAAAGCTGAGATCGGGGATTGCTGATTGTAAGGTTATGCTTGCAGAAACCCTCGCCGAGGAGAAGTGGATCGACGTTGTTCGCGCCCTTGACGCTGATCATTAGGGACTGGGGGCATTTAGTCAGGAACCAAGTCCAAGGGAATGTTTTGTTTCGAGTCCTGTAATTAGAATTTTGAGCAAGGAAGAATTTATGAGGATCCCCCCTATTTGGCTTAGCTGTTTATGTTAAGTGCCAACCCGCCACTCCGGTTCAGCCCAATCCACTTCCCAGTCAAGTGGCTCTGAAATAGCAACTATTTGACTAAACTCCGAAAAATATGCTTGAACAACTTCTAAATCTGTAATAAAAAGCGCATTTTCCAATGATTTACCTGCATTTTTTGTTAAGTTAAAAGAACCTGTCCAAACGGCATATGGATTTACTCTAGTAGAACCTAGTTGTGTTTGATCTACGTCAGATAGCGTTGAAAGTTTTGCAAATATCATGAATTTATTATGCATTCTAGGGAATGCAGGAGCTTTATCACGATTGTAATTGCCTACGCAGCGAATTGGATCAAGAGTAGGATCGGAACAGACAGACAGATTAGAAATTATATTATCAAAGCTATAGCGATCAATATTGCATTGCAAGGACTTATATTTTTTCCTGAGCCAGTTTTTCCAATCTTTTCCACCCCCGAGATCTGGACGTAGAAAATCCTCTTTTTGAACAACAATGGAAACCACACTTTTTCTTGCGAGTGCGTCCAAGATTGAACCGCTTGTCAACCAAGCAATACAACCGAATATCGCATCCGCACGGGCAATATGACTGATAAGATAAAGCTCAAGATTTCTAAAATAGACCTGAATCGAACGGTTAGGATTGACGATTGAATTATCACGCTGCGTTACATCTGGGTAATTTCCGTCATTATCAATCCAAACACTGTTGAGATCTAAATCTTGCATTATTTAAGGATTCCTATCATATTCAAAAGAAGAGTGACTTAACTAAAATAGCTTTTGAGTAACTAAATTTTCACCAGGCACTCATTAGCTAGAGCCAGTTACTTTCACCCTAAAGAGTATAGCACTTGGATTGCTAACGTTTAGGAGATGAGCGGACGACATACAGTATAAGCGTAGCATCAGATTGACGAGTCATTTCGCTTCATTGAAGTTAGACAATCAATGCAATGAGTATCTCAAAGCCGCGTTTTAGTTCAGTAATTGGGAACACCCGTTGCCCAGGTCTCAGTAGATTGGCACTAACCCAAGGCAATAGGACCAAGCGCAGGTTATTTAACCAGGTTTTCCATCTGAGCATTAGGTAACCCGTTTACCTTGGCAATCGCTGGCAAAGATTTACGAGGAATCTCTGCCAGCGCACTAACGTGCAGATGCTTGAAAGCCTCGAAGCTTCTCACGTCGACAAACAAATCTCGATAGCTTTCGCAGTATTCATCAATAAACCTAACGGTAGGCTTCGCAGCTCGTGGGGCGATCCTGGGTGCTCGCCCAAATACAGTCTTTCCATTCTAATTTTTCTCCCACTAAAGTCATTGAAGAGCGTTATGATGATCAGCACAGTGCATGATCTGTAGGGTCAAAGAATTAAATTGCATATATCGCTTGCAATATTTCGCCCAGCGCGCCAATCACTCGGAGTTTTAGAAAAAGAAACTGTATAACGACTATCTTGCTGGAAAATCATTTTATAGTTACTATTATCGGATACTATCTCAAATCCTAGACGTTTCAGAGCTTTTCTCGTTCTTGAGTTCATACTTTTATAGTCTCGGAATAAGTTCTGGATTTCTGCCTTGAATTCCTCTCGATAGTGGCCGGAGTAGTTGCTGTGAACGATATCGGTTATTATGTGCTGCCTACGGCTATTCTCGTGAACGTTGTTAAGGGAATTTTTGAGAATATCGATCAGAATACTGATAATTTCTTCTGAATATAGATCTTGCTCTTGTACTTTTATGAGAATAAAGCCATCTTGTGCTGAAAATCGATTAGAATCCAAATTTTTGCTGCTAGACTCAGTCTGAAAGTCGACTTTTTCTAATTCTTGGATTCTTTCTATAAATTTTTTGTTTGCTTCTTTTTCAATCTCCATTTCTAGATTATTATAGAACTCTGCAATGGTATTCTTTTGCTCCTCGTTAAGCCGACGAAGCTCGCTATTATTATTTTCTAACTCTTTTAATTTTCTGTACAAATCTTTATTTTCATGACTGAGTTTTTGGATTTGGATGTCACGTTCATCTGGAACATCCTCCTCAGTTTCTTTATCCCTCACTTCTTGAAGCAAATTAATTTGTCTATTGAGCTGCTTAATTAATCCAACTTGTTCAGATAGAACATGCTCAAGACGAGTGATTTTTGTATCTTTTTCTCTCAACTTTTGCTGTGCAACAGAAGTCTCTAGCTTCTGATTCTGGAGCCGATTAATAACCAATGCAAGAATAGTAATAAGTCCAATTGATAGGAAAAACAAAAAATATATCATCGGGAGAATTCCAAATGTCTGAATTATATAATTTACACCTAAATTTTTGTGAGTTTAATGTTGAAAGAAACGGTTTCGATAAACTGTTTTTTATTCCCCTGAACTCAGCACTAACGCTTTGAATCAATTCGTCTCACCGCAATTGTCAGATGGTGATTCGTAACGGCATAATACATTGGCTTTACTAGAAACTTCTCTAGCGTATTCTCTAGCCATGCTGCCAAAGCAGTGGTAACTACTCAGGCTGAAGTAAGAAAGGTTTGGGGCTTCCAGAAAATAGAGCAATGAGAGCATCCACGACATTGTGT
>NZ_JTHE03000014.1 GCF_000817775.3 Lyngbya confervoides BDU141951 | reverse complement strand
GAAGCTGGAGAACCATATTGGCGCTATCTGGTACTTCATCCATCATTACAATGCATCCTTACAGGTTTAGGACTACCCTTGAATGAAGCAAGATCCAACTTGGCAAAAACTAATTGAACAGTATTATGGGTTAAATCTTGACTTTAAACTGACGGATCTGCAGTGGTATATTTTGTATGGATCAAATCTTGGGGAAACGTATCAACAGCTTGCTCTTCAATCTGGTTACGATTATGATCATATTAAGCATGTGGCTGCTGATTTATGGCGATCGCTCTCTTTTGCGATAGGGGAACCCGTCTCCAAGCGAAATTTTCGCTCAGTCTTAAAACGTTATCAACTCACTCAAGTTTCACAGACTAATTTAAAGTCAGCAATACCTGAAGCTGTGGCTAAGCTCAGCAACCCGGCTCCAGTGCAAATCGAAGCCCAAGAAATTCGCTGGGTTGGCCGCCAATTCCAGATCGAGAGGTTATCTCAAAAAATCTTGGCGGATTGCTGGATACTATATTTAGTGGGGATGAGTGGAATTGGTAAATCAGCTTTAGCTGCTCGACTGGTACTGGAACCCGCGATTATTGAGCGATTTCATCGGATCTATTTTGTGCGATGTAGTGACTCCCAGGATTCCTTTGAAGAACTGGCGGCTCAAGTGCTGGGGGAGTCCATCCAAAAATCCAGAGATTTAAGGCAGAACGTCTCTGACATGGTTACGCTCCTGGTGAAGCACCTTCAGCAGCATCCAGTCTTGATCATTTTAGACACCCTGGAAGACATTTTGGTAGCTGCAAAAAATGGAGTCTTTAAGTTTCAGGACCCATCCCTTGAAGAATTTTTCTCTCAATATCTTGCTGCCACTGCAATGGCATCACGCTTCATTGTAACCTCCCAAGTTTATCCACCTGTTTTAGAGCAAGGAAAATATATTACCAGGACTTACCAAGAATCTTTACAAGGACTTTCTCTCGATGAATCCCTTCACTTGTTTTCTCTATGGGAGATTATGCCTCAATCTGATCTTGAACAGGAGTACTTGCTTCGGTACTGTCAAGCCTATGAAGGTCATCCACTCGCACTTCGGGTTATCGCGGGCGAAATAGCAGATGCACCTTTTCGAAATAATATTACCGCTTACTGGAATGAGTATGGCAAGGAAATTGAAGCCTTAGAATTTGCGAAAAATCAATCCATGGAACAGCCTAAATTTGATGACAATTTAAATTTGCAAGGTTACAGTCTGAACTTGACAGACCTCGTAGAGCAGCGCATGGAGAAGACTTTTGAGCGAATACGGCAACAACATCCTCTTGCCTACCAGTTATTGTGCATGGGATCCGTCTACCGTGGGGCAACTCCAAAAGAAGGGTGGTTAATTATGATTTGTGCTGCAAATCCGATAGAGCAAAATCTCGCCTTTCAGAGCCTCCAACGTCGATTCCTCCTGGAAGCTGATGTCCAAAACAGTCGTCTTGTCTATCGATTACACAATCTGCTTCGAAGTGTTGCCTTACGACATCTTAAATATCTGGATAGGGTATTGCTGATATGAAGGATCACCCTCATTCTCCCCTGACCATTCATCAGTGGAGAATCCAGGATTTATCGGGCTGTCAGCTTACCCCTCAAGGCCAATTAATCCGACAGGTAGAACAGGTCCAGGCGATTCAGTCTGTGGCTCAGAATAGAAGTGGAATATCGTCTCCTCGGAATTTAACCGCTCAGGAAACTGCTCACCTCCGAGCAGCTTACTTTTGGCTCAATCAATATCAGCATAGTCATCCTTCTAGTGTGAAAGAACAGGTCAAAGGATTGATGGAGGGTGTTTATGCTCTGGAGCAGCTCAAAGCCTGGACTTGGCTTTGTGAGCTTCTATTCTATGTTCCTGCCAACGGCTCTTACCCCCTCTACCAACAGCTTGAGCTATGGGGCCTCGTCCATGAACAAGTTCAACTTTTCCAAGCCTTGTTAGGACAAGTCGATGCTCAAATGGATATGCTATGCCTACGAGGTTTAGGTAATGCCCATACTTATTTGAGTCAATATTCTCAAGCTGTTCATTTTTTTGAAGGATGTTTACACATTGCTCAAGCCCAAAGGAATGTACAGGCCATTACACAGGCTTTAGAAGGGCTTGGATTTTGCTATTTGTATTGGGGTAAATATGAATTGGCCCAAGAATTGTTCTTGAAACAGCTTCAAAGTGCTGTAGAACTGCTGGATGCAGATAATTCTGATGAAATTGCATATGGTTCTGGGCGGGCGATGGCCGGGTTGGCATACAGTTCGTATTTTCTTCGCCGATATCGGAAGGGAATACACTATGCAGCTCAGTCCATGATGCGATCGCAGGAACACTCAGATACGCAAAGTCAATGGATGGCCCTAGGCGCTATGGCAATTTGCTATTCGCAGATGGGAAAACATGCACAAGCAAGTCAATGTTTACAACAGCGATTAACGCTGAAAAATCAAGGTGTCAATCGACATGATGAGTTAATCAACCTCATTGATTTGGGCGCTACCTACTGTTATCAACTTCAGTTTCATAAAGCCATTCAGGCCTTAGAACAGGTTACCTTAGAAGCTCAAGAACTTGGCAATGTTCGTGTCCAATGTCAAGCAGCTATGCTGCTCGGTTTTATCTACTGTTGGCAAGATGAGGCTCAATTATCGATTGAGAAATCGCAGTTTGGCCTTCAGCTCGCGCATCAGTTTAAGTATGACCATTTTGAATCTCAATGCTATTCACAGTTATCCTATGTCTACAGCGGACTGGGTGATTCTCAACAGGCTTTATTTCTTGCAACGCAGGCCTTAAAGGCTGCGGAACACGTTTCTTTTCAGCCTGCTCTATACAAAGCCTGTGGGTTAATGGCATTAGGTTTAGCTAAAATTCAAAGTTGCCAAGTTTTATCGGGATTCAGCTCAATCTTAGCTAGTTTAATTCAAATTCCACCTTGGTCAGCAGCCGATGGACGAATTATTTTTGCCTTGCTCATTAAGCGAGCTTTTAAGTGGGTAGGCATTAGATAGTTCCTGCTGGTGAATCAGTAAAGCAGCCTATAGGGGCGACAGCCTAAACTAAAATTGAATGCCAACCTTGACGCAGTCTACAGTGAAGTGTGGGGCCCCGCACCCTCCCCGAAACCCATTCTTGCCCAGCGGCTCCTACCCTGCGTCAAAAAATTCTTGAACCCGATCCGCCCCAAAATAATCCGCCAGGGTTTCCACCAGTTTAACCGGCACCGGAATGCCGGAACGCGATCGCACCTGCTCCGTCAGGCCTTCCAGTTCCCCTGGATAGTACAGAGGCTGATTGGCCTCCAGGCGAGGAGTGGCCTTGAGTTCAGCGATCGCGGCCTGGACTCGTGCCGTAAAACGGTCTAAATCGGTCCAGGCTGAAATATCCACCACCCCCAACAGATGGCCGGTGCCATTGGCCGCATCGGGAATGCTTTTTTGCTTAAACATGGCCGCGGCTGTTCCGAGCAGGGGACCACACAGCAGATCCGCAATCAGCGCCAATCCCGATCCCTTGTAAGAGGCCGCTAAATTCACCGCCACCTCATTGCCGTCTTGGGTCACTGTTCCCTCTGGTGTTAAGCCCCAGCCTTCAGGAATGGAGATCCCCTGGTAGGCAAAATGCTTGATCTTGCCGCCGCTCACGGCCCCCGTGGCCATATCCAAGACCAAGGGAATCTCCGTTCCCGTGGGTAGTCCCCAGGCCATGGGGTTATTTCCCAGCTTGGCGCTCTTGCCGCCGTAGGGAGCCAGGTCAACCACGTTGGTATCGCTGGTGGCAAAGCCAATCATCCCAGCGGCAGCGGCCTGCTGGACGTAGTATCCGGCCATGCCAAAGTGATTGCTATGGGTAATGCCCACCAGGGCAATGCCGGTCTCCCTGGCCTGGGCGATCGCCGTTTCCATAGCAACTTGGGCCGCATACTGTCCCGGACTGCCATCAGCCTGTACCTCTAGGATGGCGCCGCGTCTGGGGTGAATCGTGATCTGCGGGCGAGGGTTAATCCGTCCTGATCGGAGACTGCGATCGTAGCCCATGATCTGCTGGAGCCCGTGGGAATCCACACCGCGCAGGTTGGCTCTAACCAAATGCTCAACCACCGCCTGTTCTACGGCGGGCAAAAGCCCGTGGGGATCCAGGACTGTGTTCAGAAAAGCGCGAAGGGTATGCGCTGAAACCGTTAAAGAATTAGCCATGGGGATGATAGGTATCCAAGGATTCATAGCTCAGCTGCCAGGTTTCGGGAGTGCCGCGACAGACCCAGCGCCGGGTGCTGACCTGCCAGCCGTTGCGGGAATGGGGGGGCTGGGGGGCAATTTCGCGGAGAATCTCGGATTTGACCTGCACCTGCTGAGGATTGGGGGCCTGGCCCCAAACTTCCGCAGTCATCTGCTTGCCGTCTGCGGAAAGCGCGATGCCCAACCTCAGGGGCGTTATCGTCGGATTTCGCGCCAGCAGGTTTTTATAGCCGTAGGCAACGGTGGCATCCTGACCCAGGGTGAAAAACCGATCCGCGCCGTGGGCATCAATGCTGTGATTGTGGCGCTCTAGAATGTCTAAGTTGGCCCAGAGCATGGCCTGAAAGATCGTGGTGGAGACTTGGCACAGTCCGCCCCCCACCGCCTGGGTGAGTTGGCCGCGAACCAGCATGGGGCCAGCCTGAAACCCATTGCCCAGGGTGGGCGCAGGAACCTGCTGCCAAAATCCAAACCATTCCTGAGGGTGCAACACCACGCCGTCCAGGGTTTGGAGGGCGAGCTGCATGTTGTGGAGGCGTTGGGCGTTCACCTGGGGATCGGGCGATCGCTGCTTGATGGGGGTTTGGGCGCGACTCCACAGATGCCCAAAGGCCTCAGACGCCGCAGGGTGCTGCTGTCCGTAGCGCATTGGCCCCAGCCGCTGCTGTAGCCGCCAGTCTTTCTGCGCCTGATAAATGGATTTCTTGAGTTGTCTTAAGGCAGACTGCATCGATGGTCCCCCAACCCACTGCCTTCTTTTTACCGCAGATGCCTCGGGGACAAACTAAACCGTAACGGAATGTTGAGTGTCCTGCGGGGGGGGATCGTTAAACAGTTGTAAAGTCTAATGCCCGACCTGGAAATCCCCCCCATAATCAGGATTTAAATGTCTGCTTGAGGGAGGCCCTTGAACCATGAGCTTTGCCGCTGTTTCCTCTCCACCCCACTGGCGCGATCAGCTCCTTGCCAGCCTGCAGCAATCGCGCCAGGTGGAAGACTGGCTGCCGCTGGCGGCACCGGATCAGGAGCGAGCGATCGCCGCCAAGGCCAGCTTCCCCATGATGGTGCCCCTGGGCTACGCCGATTTAATTGACTGGCAGAACCCAGCAGACCCGCTGCGGCAGTTGCTCCTGCCCTCCCCCCTAGAGGACAATCTCGCGGGGGATTTAGATACCAGCGGCGAGGAAGCCTCCACCATCTTGCCAGGGTTGCAGCACAAGTACGAGCAAACAGCGGTGCTGATTGTCACCCAGGCCTGTGCGGGTCATTGCCGCTACTGTTTTCGGCGGCGCTTAATGAGCCGCGATGTGCTCACCCAGGAAACCATCGAGGATCTGCAGGAGGCGATCGCCTATCTTAAGGCCCATCCTGAAATTGATAATGTGCTGCTCTCGGGCGGCGATCCAATGATTTGCCATACTCAGCGGCTGCGGAACCTGTTCACCGCCCTGAGTCCCATGGCCCATCTGCGGCAAATCCGCATTAGCTCAAAACTGCCCGCCTTCCTCCCCAGCCGGTTTACCACGGACCCAGCCCTGCTGACGCTGTTGCAAGAGTTTAGCCATCGCTTTCAAATCATTGTGCAATGCCACTTTGACCACCCCAGGGAAATCACGGCAGCAGCCAGGGCCGCCCTCGCTCAGCTGCGGCAAGCCGGCTGCCTGTTGACCGCTCAGATCCCCTTGATTAAAGGCGTGAACAATGAAGCAGATACGCTGTTCCAGCTCTTTTACCAGCTCCATTTACTGGGGGTGACCCCCCAATATCTTTTTCATCCCCGGCCAGTGAAGCACGCAACTCACTTCCAACTCCCGATCCTAGAGGGCTTGCGCCTTGTGGAAGCGGTGCGGCAGCGCTGCAATGGATCGATTAAACGATTTCGCTACATTCTCACCTGCGGGGCCGGGAAGGTGGAACTGGTGGGCCTGACCAGCGGGCAACCCCAGCATCTGGTGATACGCTGGCATCAGGTGCGGCGGGGGGCGCCGGAGGCGGGGGTTGAACTGCGGCCCTTAACCCCGCATCAGGTTTGGCTGTAAGCATGCAAGTGGGATTACTGTTTGAAACCGCCACCGATCTGCTGTCCCAGCCAGGGGCCGTTGCCCAAACCCACTACCACTGGCGCGAAAACGAGGAGGTGGCGGCCCTCACCCAGGCCCTCACCACCCTGGGACACCAGGTGGAGTCCATCGGATCGGTGACCCAATTGCTAGAACGCTATCAAGCGGGCTTGCGCCCCGATCTGGTTTGGAACCTTTCGGTTCGCGCCCAGTCCCGCAGCCGCACTGCGATCGCTCCGGCCCTCTTAGAACAGTTGCAAATCCCCTACACCGGGGGGGATGCGGCCAGTAAAAGCCTGGTACTCAACAAAGATTGGCTCAAGCCGCTGCTGCACTGGTGTGGAATTCTAACTCCTGAATGGCAGCGGTTTGGCTTGGGGGTCGTCCCGATGGCCCTTCCTCCCTGGCCCCAATCGGTACTGAAGCCGACCTGTGAGGGCTATTCCCTGGGGCTAAGTCGGTTTGACAATACTGCGGGTCTGACTGTGTTCCAGCAGCAGGTGGATCACCTGCACCAACAGTTTCACGTCCCAGTTCTGTGTGAAGCCTTTATCCCTGGACGAGAAATCACGATTGGGCTGGTGGGGGGGGATGCACAGTGCCAGGTGCTGGGCGGGGTGGAAACCTTAACAGCTGAGGCCCAACCGCTCCAGGATCAAATGCTGGATTTGCCGCGCAAGCGGCAGGGGGGCGATCAAAAGGTTCGGGTTGACCTCTCCCAGGCACCGTTTCAGGACGCCAAAGCAGCGGCGATCGCCCTGTTTAAGTTGTTACATCCCCTGGACTACGCCACCTTTGACTTTCGGGTGACGGCCACAGGATCAGCCTACCTTCTGGATGTGAATGCCGATGCCACCCTGCACCCCCAGCGATCCCTGGCAAAAATTGCCGCAGCAGAGGGACTCTCCTATGGCCAGTTGATTGCGGCAATCCTAGAGACGGTGCAACAGCGCTGGCCAGCGACGGGTAGAACCTCGATGGGACACTCTCCCTGTCCAGAACTGGACCCTCCAGCGGCGCAACGCTCACTTTGATCACGCTCAAAACAATCCCCTCCCGACCCTGGCGCAGACAAGCTAGGATCAAAGCCATCACCTCCGTCCCGTTCCTGTTTCTACCCAGGCTAGATCAACCTGACCCAGGGCGATTTCCCCTTGTGCTTTCCCCCTGTTCTGCCGCTGCATTTTCCCCTGCTCACGGGCTGCCATGACCGCCCCCCTGCCCTTACCATCACGTTCATCGTTATCACGTTCATCAACCATCATGGGTACAGAAAAATTCCGGCGACAGTTGCGCGAGGAGGCCGAGCAATGGTGGCAGGACGGCCTCATTGATGCTGCCCTCTACGAACAGCTCGCCGACCGATACCAGTTTAAAAGCATTGAAACCGCCACCAGCCTTCGCTTTATCGCGATTCTCCTGGGACTCGGCGGGATTCTCTTGGGCCTGGGAGCCATTACCTTTGTGGCGGCAAACTGGCAGGACTGGTCCCGATCGGTGCGCGTCATCTTGCTCCTAAGCCTATTCTTGGGCATCAACAGCACCGGCTTTTTCCTCTGGCGACAGCCAGGACGACAACGGCTGGGTCAGGGGTTACTGCTAACGGGCAGCCTGGTCCTCGGGGCCAATCTGGGCCTGATGTCGCAGATGTTTCATCAAAGCGGGTTTCTCTATGAACTGCTGCTGATTTGGAGTCTGGGCGTCTTGGGCATGGCCTATGGTCTGCGCCTCACGTCCCTGGGCGTTGTGGCCTGGGGGCTGATGCTGATCAGCTACGGCCACTGGTTCCTGGATGGGCGACTTAGGGACTTCCAAATAATAGACACTGCCAATGCTCAGGTAAAATATCCAAGACGACAAAGCACAATTTGGACAGA
>NZ_JTHE03000013.1 GCF_000817775.3 Lyngbya confervoides BDU141951 | reverse complement strand
CAGGATCAACCCTGGTTAGAGCACTCTCCCAAAAAATACATTTTTCTCAAAACTGTCCCGCCTTAAATTGGTAGCCGGATTGACTTGTTAGAGACGTTTCTTGAGAGCTTCGCTCCCTGTGCATAGATATCTATGATTAAAACACTAGGGATTCTACTCCTATAGCTGACGGTGTCCAAAGCTGATGGTCTAAACCAAGGGACAGGCCCCCCATCTCTAGGTAGGGTGTCTCACCGCCATAAACCTATCCTTAGAAGGACGATCAATGATGGCTCCATTGAATAGCCTCAAGCATAGTGACACAAAACAGAAGAAATTATCCTATGAGTTTGACCTTAGCCGACAAAAAAATCGCGATCCTGGTTGCCAATGGATTTGAACAGACAGAGTTGACAAAACCTCGTGAGGCGTTGCTTGAAGCAGGAGCACAGGTGCATATCATCTCTCCAGAATCTGATCAGGTGCAAGGGTGGAATCACTACGACAAGGCTGATTTTTTCCCAGTAGATGTTGAATTAACAGCAGCAAAGGCGGACCTTTACGACGGGTTGCTGCTCCCTGGAGGAACGGTCAATCCCGATCAACTCCGGGTGAACAAGCAGGCGATCGCCTTCATTAAAGCCTTTTTTAAGGCGAATAAGCCAGTTGCGGCCATTTGCCACGGCCCTTGGTCTCTGATTGAAGCCGATGCGGTCAGGGACCGAACGGTCACCTCTTGGCCTTCTCTACAGACAGATTTAAAAAATGCGGGTGCAACCTGGGTCGATCAAGCGGTTGTCGTTGACAATGGCCTGATTACAAGCCGCAATCCTGATGATATTCCAGCTTTCAATCAACAACTGATCCAGGCGATCGCGGCAGGGACTCAGCAGCTTCAAACTGTGTAGATGCCCTAGACCGGATTAAGGCATGAGCCAGATTGCCGGTAACAAGGCGAATCCATGTTCACTGGCATTGTATTCCAGCCAATCAGGATCGGTTGCGCTCCACGTCCGCTTCCATGGCGATAAAGTTTGTCCAGAGAAGGGGAAGGGTTTCTTGGGACCTGACCTACGCTGGTGCGGGGTGCCTCAGGTCGCAACACCGGATCCCTAAATAAACGCCTCGTTGAGCAAATCACACATCAGTGGCAGCTTAGACCAAAGATAATCTCTAATCTTGGATTCGTTCGCGGGCGTGAGACAACCCTGATATTTCAAAGCGTCAACCACCTGATTGACTAATTTCTCTGGATAAGACTGCGATAGCTCTAACGTTCCCGGCATTTGGATAAGTTTCCAAACGGAGTGGATTAAGTCGGGTGTCATGGCGATGACCTCAAGACGCATGAAACACTAAAGGATTTTTCGAATTTAATATTTATTTAATGTTTTAGCTTGTATCACTCTACCGTGATTTTTGGTCAGTGGGGGCTTAGTTTACAAAATGAGATACCCCAGGACTGGCCTATGCTCGATGGGCAGCCAGCAACGGCCATTGCAAAGGTTTGGCCTGCTGATTGCGGCAGGTGTGGATCCGCCTAGGGTCGCCCAGCCCAAAGGGGTAATCGGTAAGGCGATGCCCAAAGGGTGGTCTGCGACCCTGGCGGCAGGTTGAATATTTTCGTCCCAACAGCGGAACCCGCAAACGGAGGCTGGCGGCCTGAGGGGGCAGCGGTTCTGTGCCGGGAGTGCGCTATGCCAAAGCAGGGGGATGCTGGTTGAACGGGTGTCTGTGAACGGGTTGGACGGGTTGCAGCTGGGGCTGTTTGACCCCGAGGATCGCGATCAATCCCCTTTACCCTTTGTTGGCAATGATCAGCATCTTTTCCCTTCCTGCGTCAGCGCCATGACCGACGGTTGATCTTCGACCCTGGCATTGTCGGCTTGCTTCCGCGATGATCTCCGACCGGGAAGGACTATGGTGCTGTAAGCCTCACCGCTTGCTTGGGGCTGAAAAAGTTTTCTGGCTTAGCTTGATGGAGAATTTGCGTGATCTGTGCAATATCCGGTGCAGGACTTTCTTTCGTGCATCCGCTCGGTTTACTATGGACTATGGAGGAGCCAATCGGCTCCCTCTGAAAGCCCCACAACCACCACTTCCTGCTCGGGTTCTTGAAGGAGCATAGGGGGGTCGCTGGGATGAAATCCACCCTGATGGCTGATCCAATGGCTGCGTAAAGGGTATGAACGTTTATGTTGATAACCCTTTGAAGACTTGATATCGTGAACTGCTTTGGCCCTTTCTAACAGTGAGGTGAAGGCCATGAAGATAGATGTACACTTTGTTCTTTCCCGCGATGATCTCCTTGGAGTCCTCATCAACGAGTTGCATCATCGTGAGCAGCAGGCTGTTTCTGTGAGTCTTGCAGAACTTGAAGCCTTGAATGAGGAGCAACTGAGATGCATTGTTACGAAAAATCTTCACCGATATGGGTTGTCTAAAATGGGAGGCGATTCCTACCCGCAGGATATTGTTGATCGCTTATCGGTGCTGGCCACCAGGATCAATGACGATTGGAGCTTTGGATGACCAGTGAAAACGATTCTCTGCCCAGGATTGTGGAAGCAAGATTCAGCAAGGCATTAAATAACCGCGTCATTTACTCTCAAGGATGACATTAAGAATCTTAATCTTCACATTTTCCTCAACATAACTCCTGACAATGAAAGCAGAATCGATCGGCCAGGGAAGATCTCTCAAGGTCGTTGGACGCGATCGCCTAGAAGCCTGGAACTGTGGCCTGAACAGTCTTCTTCTTCAAACCATCGCCACAGGACCGGAAAATCCATCTCAACCCTCTCCTGCTTTGACTAGAAGGCTGCTTTAAGGGTGCCTGCCGATTGTGTCATCTTCCTTGCCCCTCCGATTTGAGACTTCAGGAGCAGAATTTCCCCTTAGGATCAATTCTCCGGGACTGGTGATCTCCTCAAGCTTCTATGGACATATCCGAATGGAGGGCGGTGATGAAACATGCCTCTCAGAGGAACGGGATAGGGCGTTATCCGGTGGATAGACTCCAGGCCCTTGGCGAGGCCATGGGGGAGCAGTTTGCTCAGATCCGACCTGCATCTCCAGGCCTTCGACCGAATCATCAAAGTCTATTTGCCGCGCTTGGCGATCCCTTATTCAATACTCCCGCAAACTTAAGTGTCATTCCTTCAGATTCTGTGGATTTGAACAGGTTGAATGGTATTCAAGCAACTTCCTGGAACCTGGATGCCCCTTTCACGCGCAATGATTTTTTTGACCGCGGTAATTCAGGTCATTTTTTAAGGCTCAAAACTACTCAATTTCCCGCCTTGGCAGGCATGGTAGACAAGAATAGACGAACCGCGACCCGGTCTGCCCACAGGCTTTTCCCGGGGAATTCAGAGTCCATTTCTTTGTCTGCCGATGGGACGTACGCCTTGCCTCTGCCTGGGATCAGCAATGTGCAGGTGAAGCACCGTGCAGGCCTGCTGCAAATTTCCAATGGAATCATGACCGTTGAACTGCATCTCGATCCCTTTCGCTGGAGTGTGCGTAACAGCGTGGGTCAGATTACAGCTCGTGAACAGGCAGGAGGGCTATTTTACACCCGTCTAAACCCAGGAGAGGATACCCCTTCAACTTTTAGCGTTCTCAAGGTCACCGATTATCAACGCGTTGGAGAGGGGGTGGATTTACAGGTCTTAACGGAGGAAGGGAAAACAGCGAGGGTCAGGTTGCGTTTATCCTCATCTCAGGGGCTTGAGATCCAATTTCTGCCACCAGACCCCGATAGCCTGCTTGAAGTGGGCGATCGCCTCATCTCTCCAGAAAATGAGGCGATTTACGGCCTGACCGAACGACTCCAGGATTCCCCCCTACTCTCGGAAACACCACCCTTCAACCTTGTCCCCCAGATCCCGGATATTCCGGTACAAGACGTCTTTCCTGGGTTTCCAAACGGGCCGAAGGGGTTCCCCTTTCCTGCCCCGATTGGCCCTGTGATTTGGGGCGCAGAGGTTGGATCCTTGAATCGTCGTGGAGAAACTGTGGAGATGAAAATATATCCCACTTTTTCTCTTTACACGCCTTTCTACCAATCCTCTAGAGACTATGGACTCCATGTGGAAGGCACAACATTCGGCGAATTTGACATCGCAAACTCAAATCCAGGTGAACTTCGATTTAACTTTGAGCGTGGATCTCAGCCAGGTCTTACGTTTCATGTTTTTACAGCCCCCAGTCCCCTGCAAATCCTCGATGAATATACCCAGCGGACTGGACGCCCCTTTGTGCCCCCTGATTGGGCTTTTCTGAACTGGCGCTGGCGAGATGAACTCTCCACCGAGGTGCCTTTAAAAGCCATGGACATTAATGGCAATGGCGAGATGGATCCAGAGGAAGAAACAAGACTTGTGAATGCCACCTTTGCCGAGGATATTGAAAATTTTGATCAGTTTGAAATCCCCCCTGGTGTCTATCTTTTCGATCGGCCTGTTCTAGAGGGGAATTATGGTTTTGGCTCATGGCAGTGGGATGAAGGCCGGATGGGTGACATTGACGCTATCTTTGAGGCCTTAGAAGCCCGTGAGTATCGCACGATAATTTGGAGTAGCACTTTAATGTGTGGCGCCAATGGCGCTGAGGCCCTGTGGCGAGGTTATTTAGCCCCCGGAGCCCCTGGGTTGCCGCTATGCTCAGATGTTCAGATTCCGTTTCTCAGTCCGAATTTTGTTCTTGATGTTACGAATCCTGCCGCCAGGGACTGGTGGAAACATCGGATCTCGTCGTTTTTGACGGAGTGGGGGATTGATGGCATTAAGCTCGATCGCGGAGAGGAAAACATCCCGTCTACCTTGTCAGATATCTGGGCCGATGGACGCACAGGTGCTGAAGTTCGCAATGACTATCCTAATCTGCAAGCCCTACTCCACCATGAAGCTCTCGAGGACGCTCACCCCGATGGGGACTTCGTTTTAATTTCACGGGCGGGGTACAGCGGTACGCAAGAATATTCTGTTTTTTGGGGTGGAGATACGGCAGGAAGTGCCCTGTTTGGACTGGGGGACGGGACCGATCTGGGTCTTCGCAGTGCAATCATCGCTCAGCAACGGGCCGCCTATATGGGAATGCCGATCTGGGGATCTGATACCGGGGGATATTACGAGTTTAAAGATCGCGAAGTGTTTGCCCGCTGGATTGAATTTAGCGCCTTTTCCGGAATAATGGAAATTGGTGGTCAGGGTACCCATGCTCCCTGGGATATGCCGACGGAGCCGAATTTTGATGAGGCCATGATCGAAATTTATCGTCGCTATACCACCCTCAGACAGACTCTGCTCCCCTACATCGTCAGCGCCGCTCAGGAGGCAGAAAAGGGAGTTCCCCTGGTTCGCCCCATGGCGATCGCCTATCCTCAAGTGCCTGAGGTCCGAGACAAATGGGATCAGTACCTGTTCGGTCCCGATTTGTTAGTTGCTCCAGTCTGGAAGATTGGAGAGCGAAGTCGAGAGGTTTATTTGCCTAGCGGTCAATGGCGAAACTACTGGAATCCGGCAGAGGTTTTTCAGGGGCGTCGGTCGATTACGGTTGAGGCTCCCCTGGATACCATTCCTGTGTTTGTGCGAGCGGGGGCGGAGGTGCCTTTCCCGCAGAGCAATGCCGCCTCAAGCTTGAATGCAAGCGTCCATGGGAGTCACGCCCCTGTCGATC
Organism: Lyngbya confervoides BDU141951; assembly: GCF_000817775.3. Taxonomy (GTDB): domain Bacteria; phylum Cyanobacteriota; class Cyanobacteriia; order Thermosynechococcales; family Thermosynechococcaceae; genus Lyngbya; species Lyngbya confervoides. The sequence continues at coordinate 83,976 of NZ_JTHE03000013.1, read as the reverse complement.
CCGACGTTCTGGAATCCTTGGCAGCCCTGGCCATTGAGCAATCCAATCGCCTCGCCAGTGACAGGGGTTGGTTCCAATCCACCGCTTCCGATCGGTTAGCCTCCAATCAATATGAGCTGGTGATGGGCACCCCTCAAGCCGATCTGTTCATTGCGGATCTAGAGGGTCCCTTTGATGGCTATCGAGATGTGGTGCGAACCGGATCGGGTCCGGATGAAGTAGATGCGATTCTGGTTGCACTCCAGCAGGCCCCCGTGGGGGAAAATCTTATTTTTACCGGTAGCGGCGATGATTACGTATTTTTAGGGCGAGAAGATCTTGTCAGCACCGGTTTGGGCAACGATGCCTTGGATGCTGTGGATAGCTTGGGCGGAAACCAGGGAAAGGGTGGATCGGGACAGGATAGCTTTTACCTGGGCCATGGCGATGTCTTTTGGGGGGGATCAGGGCGCGATCGCTTTTTTGTGGGGGCTGGGGGAGAGAACATTCTCTCTGGCGGGCCGGATGGAGACGAATTTTGGATTGCGAACGGATCGATTCCGGCGGCAGTGAACACCATTATTGACTTTAATTTTGATCAAGGTGATCGAGTGTTGATTGCGGGCGCGGAGAGTTTAGGCATTCGAGATCTCCAGGACATCACGCAACAGATTGTGCCGGGGGTTGGCTTGCTCTTGAGTTCCTATGGAGATCCGCTGGCTTTGCTGCACGGGGTCAATGCCGCCCTAGACGCCCGTCAGATCTGGTTACAAGAGAGTATCGTCTAGACCGGATCCGGCTCAGGTTGTTGCTGATTATGACTTGATAGTTGATAATAGTTTTCAAAAAGTGTATGTTGAGTGAGCTTCGACTAAGTTCCTGTTGTGTTGCGCGTTCATGAGTAAACGGTGAGTAAAACATTTTTGTGGACGGGGATCGCCATGGTGGGTTTGAGTCTAATCGCGTGCGATCGCGCCCCAGTGAATTCTATTAACTCCCAGCCTAAAACCCTGAAGATTAGCGCTTCACAGGCGGAGCCCTACATTGAAAACTATGCGGAACTGGTTTTTCAAACCTACCGCGACAGCCATCAACAGGCCGTCTCCCTGCAACGCGCCATCACAACCCTCCTGGAAAATCCCAGTGAGGCCACCTTGAATCAGGCTCGGCAAGCCTGGACTCAAGCTCGCCAAAGCTATCTCCAAACCGAAGCCTTTCGCTTTTACGGTGGTCCGATTGATTTTGTAGATGAGCAAACGGGAGAAGAAGGCCCCGAAGCACGAATCAATGCTTGGCCCATGAATGAGGCCTTTATTGATTACGTCCAAGGTAAGCCCGACAGCGGATTTATTAACAATCCTGAACTCACTGTCGATCTCGACTCTATCCTGGAAAACGATCAAATCAATGATGAGGCCGATGTGACCACGGGCTGGCATGCAATAGAATTTCTCCTGTGGGGGCAAGATCTCAATGCCCAGGGGCCAGGGCAGCGCAGCTTTACAGATTTTCTGCCTGATCAAGGCAATAACAATCGCCGCCGAGACTATCTCACCCTAGTGACCGATCAGCTGGTCACGGATCTTGGCAATTTGGAGCAGGCATGGAGCCCAGATTCAGGCAGCTATCGCGCCACCTTTATCAAAGCCGATCCCCAGCAAACCCTGAGTAATATTTTCACTGCCCTCGCCACCTTAAGCGCCTTTGAAATGGGATCTGAGCGCCTGGCTACCTCCCTCGATAGTGGCGATCAAGAAGATGAGCATTCTTGTTTTAGCGATACCACTCACCAAGACTTTATCTTTAACGCCCAGGGGATCGCCAATGTTTATCGCGGCGACTATGGCAGCTATCAAGGATTGGGCTTTGATGATCTGATCCAGGAGATCAATCCCGAGGTGCATCAAGACATTACGGCTGCCCTTGCGCAAACCCAGGAGGCGATCGCCCAAATTCCGGCGCCCTTTGATCAAATGCTGGCCTCTGCCCCTGAGAGTCCTCCCCGCCAACGGGCGGAAACCGCTGTCCAAGCCCTCGAAAATCAGGCGCAGCAGTTTCAGAAACTCTCCTCCGTCCTGGGGATTACCGTCGATATTCTGGCCGAATGAAACGTCGATATCTACTGATGGGACTTTTGGGCCTTGCCATCGTCCTGGGGATAGCCATGATTCAATATGGGCGGCTTTCTCGGGAGGATGTGACGAGATTAGCCAACCGGACGCCGCTATCGGGGGGAGAAGCGGCAACGGTTTTTGAAATCAAGCAAACGGCCTTTGCCCAACCCCTGAAAAATCTTGATGGGAAACGCCGACGGATTTTTACCGCCGGCGACCACCTCTTCAATACGCAATGGGTGCAGGCACCCGCCTCCGTCAAAACCCTGGATGGCTTAGGTCCTCTGTTTAATCGGAACTCCTGCTCCAGCTGTCATCTACGCGACGGGCGTGGGCGTCCTCCCCTAGCCGGGGAAGATCAGATGCTCTCAAAGCTGGTGCGGATCAGCATTCCTGGCAAAGATCTCCACGGGGGGCCTCTCCCCCATCCTGTCTACGGCACTCAACTTCAGGAGCAAAGTATTTTAGGGGTTCCGGCGGAAGGGAGAACCCAAATTACCTGGACCGAAGCAACCCATCAGTTCCAAGATGGAGACTCCTATGCTCTCCGCCAGCCCAGCTACGAGATGACCGAGTTAGGCTATGGTCCCCTAGGCCCTGACATTCAACTCTCAGCGCGGGTCGCGCCAGCTGTGTTTGGGTTGGGGTTACTCGAAAATATCCCAGCAGATCAGATCCTCTCCCACGCCGATCCAGAGGACACAAACGGGGATGGTATTTCAGGTCGTCCTAACTATGTGTGGGATGTAGAGCAAGGGGCGCGGCGCTTGGGGCGTTTGGGCTGGAAAGCAAATCAGCCCAATCTCAAACAGCAGAATGCGGGTGCCTTCAATGGCGATATGGGGCTGACCACCTCCCTGTTTCCCGATTCCAACTGCACCGCTGCGCAACGGGGCTGTCAACGGGAAACGCAATATGGTGATCAGCCGGAGGTTCAAGATCCATTTCTCGAAAAATTAACCACCTACATCAGCCTTCTGGGTGTTCCCGCCCGCCGCCATCTCAATCATCCTCGGGTGCAGCGGGGAGAGAAACTTTTCTACGCGGCCCAGTGCGATCGCTGTCACCTGCCAACACAGACCACGGGCAATGGATCTCCCCATCCTGAACTCAATCAGCAGGTGATTCATGCCTATACGGATTTATTACTGCACGATATGGGGGAAGGATTGGCCGACCGCCGGCCCGATTTTGAGGCCTCTGGCCGTGAATGGAGAACGCCACCGCTCTGGGGCATTGGCCTGGTGGAAAGTGTCAATAAACATAGCTTCTTTCTTCACGATGGGCGAGCCCGCAATCTCATGGAGGCGGTGTTGTGGCATGGTGGGGAAGCGCAATCGAGTCAATCTTTCGTCACGGCCTTGCCCCGCAGCGATCGCCAGGCCTTAGAACAGTTCTTAAAGTCTCTATAGTTCTCTAGTGTTTGCTTCCTTTAGCGGTTAATTTCTCTGGAGCTTCGCGATCCCCTCAAGGCCTCCTGTCAGAGCATTCTGTCAAAGCCTCCTTTCAACAGTGAGCACCCAAGCGGAAGCAACAGCAAGACTAGGGAATCACCGGACCCGCCGCCACAATTTCAGGACGTAGGGATGAAAATTGCTGGAAATTTTCTATAAATTGTCTGGCTAACTCCTGAGCCTGCTGCCGATAGGCCTCAGGATCGTGCCAGGTGTTCTGCGGGTCTAAAATTTCGGGAGGAACGCCGGGTACTCCCTTCGGAACGAGGATCCTAAAGATGGGATGGGGCGTATGGGGCACCTGCTTGAGTTCACCATGCAGAGCCGCTGAAACCATGGCTCGTGTGTGCTTGATTGCGATCCGCTCTCCGACGCCATAGGGTCCGCCTGACCAGCCCGTATTAATCAGATACACCTCAGTCTCGGGGTGTTGCTTGAGGCGATCGCCGAGCATTTCGTCATAGACGGTGGGGGATAAGGGGAAAAAGCATTGGCCAAAGCAAGCAGAGAAGGTGACCTGAGGAGCGGAAATGCCGCGTTCAGTGCCCGCTAGCTTGCTGGTGTAACCCGACAGGAAATGATACATGGCCTGCTCACGGGTGAGCTTTGCAATGGGCGGTAGTACGCCAAAGGCATCCGCCGTGAGGAAAATAATGGTTTTGGGGTGGCTACCAATCCCCGACACCGAGCAATTGGGAATGTAGCTAAGCGGATAGGCTGCGCGGGTATTTTCTGTTAGGCTGCCATCGGCGTAATCCGGGATGCGAGTGAGGGGATCTAGAACAACATTTTCCAGCAGCGCCCCAAACCGCAGGGCCGCAAAAATTTGCGGCTCATGTTCAGAGGAGAGACGAATGGTTTTGGCGTAACACCCGCCTTCAAAATTAAACAGGCCCTCTTCCGACCATCCATGCTCATCATCACCAATGAGGCGATGTTCCGGGTCTGCAGAGAGGGTTGTTTTCCCAGTGCCGGACAGCCCAAAAAATAAGGCGGTGTGGCCATTCTTGTCGATATTGGCAGCGCCATGCATCGGTAACACATTGCGCTTGGTCATAAAGTAGTTCATCAGGGAGAACACTGATTTCTTAATTTCACCGGCATATCTAGATCCCCCGATCAGGACTAGGCGTTTAGAGAGATGCAGGACAATAAACGCCTCGCTATGGATGCCCTCTTCCTCTGGATCGCCCTGGAAGCCAGGAATGGAGATGACCGTAAAGTCAGCTTGATGTTCAGCGAGTTCACTCCCGGCAGGTCGGATAAAGAGTTGATGCGCAAAGAGGTTGTGAGAAGCAAGCTCATTAATCACTCGCACCCCAAAGCGATATTTAGGATCGGCACCGACAAATCCATCAAAAACAAAGAGATCGCGTCCCTGGGTATAGGCCAGGACGCGCTGATACAGACGATGAAAGTTTTCTTCTGAGATCGGAACATTGAGGTGGTTCCAATCAATTTCATCGTGACTATGGGGTTCATCAACAATAAACTTATCGTGAGGCGATCGCCCGGTGTACTTCCCCGTTTCCACCACCAGCGCTCCGTTACTGGCTAAGCATCCTTCTCCTTTAGCAAGAGCCGCTTCCACCAGTTGAGGCACGGAGAGATTGTGGTAGATTCGACCTGAATTTTTAAATCCAAGGGTCTGTAACTGCTGGAGAACAGATGATTTCTGGATGGGGTTTTCAGAATTCAAATAGGTGGATTGATCCGGTGCAAATTTAGGAGAATAAAAGGCCACTGCATTTTTAGCTAGATTCCAATCAGTCATTTTGCTGTTCCCTCATGCCTTCCAAAATCCGACGATTCACGGAGTCCTCTGAAATAGGGTTTACCTCCCTTCTATGGAGTCTTCATCATCAAGCCCTGCAGAAAAATTTCACAGCTAGAGAATAGATGTGAACCTTAATTTATGGGGACTTGATCCTGGACGAACACCACATTGACTAGCGGAGTATCCTCTTGAATACAGCTGTATTCGGCTGAATACAAATTTAAATAGTTATTTGAATAGGTTGAATGCATGGCTTTAATCAATTATTAAATACCTAGTAAGTTAGTCTTAAATGCTTATTTTTTGACCTCAGTTTTAAAGAACTAAACAGATTAACGCCTCTTGATTAATTGAAATTTTTGAGGATTTTAAGGAGATACTAGAAACCCCCTGTGCCGCCTTCTCTTCTGCAGTAAACCTCCAGAAGAGATTTTCTAACCCTTAGCTTTAGGTGATTACTTAAAGTCTAAATCTAGATAATAAAGGCGCCCTAGATCTGGAAATATATTGACCAAAAACTTTGCATAAATTTATGATAAAAATATTTAATCTGTAGCTCTGGTTACAGATTGCGGGTCGGTGAATTCTGACGCAATGGCGTGGTTTCTGTACTCCGGACCCTTCTCCTAAAATTCGGAACAGGATCGTCCGATCTAACCTCCCTGTTCCGAAGGGGCCGAGGGATGTCAGGGGCGAGCAATCTGTGAAGCGCGGTTGATTCTATCGATGTTTACTAAGAATTGGCAACCCTTCGGTCTCTCCGTCCGCTAGCGTCGGTTCTTCGGAAATTCCAGAAGCATCATCTTTATTTTGGCCCCTTATACTAAAATAGATTTGAAATGATCCTGGACAAGTTGAACGAAACGCTTTGGCGCTTTAACTTCTATTAGCTCAATTCAACGTTGATTTTGGTTATGTATCACAAAATATTGGTGGCAGTGGATCAATCCCCCATGAGTCAGGCTGTGTTTACAGCTGGATTGAATCTGGCAAAAGCCTTTGATGCCCAGATCTTGCTGCTTCATGTTCTTTCTCCAGAAGCTCCAGAAAGTCCAATTAGCTATGCCCCCTATGACACCGCAAACTTGAAGGCGATTGAAGAAGCATGGAATCAATATAGAAAGGAGTCATTGGCCGCGTTGCAAGCATGGGCTGAGAGGGCTAGAGAACAAGGGGTTAACGCAGAAATCAAGCAAGTTGCGGGGAATCCCGCTCCTTCCATTGTGGGGATTGGTCATGATTGGGGAGCAGATCTCATTGCCATGGGAAGAAGAGGGCATTCTAACTGGAAGGAAATTGTCTTGGGGAGTGTCAGTTCCTATGTGATTCATCGAAGTCATTGCTCTATCCATCTGGTCCAGACCTAGACTAGAGGGACCTGATTCCCAGGAGGGGGGAAGTCAGGAATCTTTCAAGGATAGATGGGGCCGTTGATTCAAGCCTGACCCCCAGCCCTGAGGGGCTCCGGGGTGGGACTATGGTTAAAGCTTAGGGGAGCAGCCCAGCCAGCGATCGCTGCTGAGCCTACCCCAGCTTTGAGTGCAGCCTCAGCGTTGTTTAAAGGGGATCTCATGCAAACCGCAGCATTTCCGTCGCTCAACCTAAAAACAAAGATGGGGTATGGAATCGGCGAACTGAGCCGTGAAATTCCCGGCAGTATTTTGGTCTTTTTTCTCCTGTTCTTTTTGACGAACCATGCCGGACTCAATCCAGGGCTGGCAGGAACCGTACTGCTGCTGGGGAAAAGCTGGGATGCGATTAACGACCCCTGGATTGGCTGGCTCAGCGATCGCACGCGCTCCCGCTGGGGTCGACGCTTTCCCTGGATGCTCTGGGGTGCCGTGCCCTTGGGGGTCAGCTTTGCCCTGATCTGGCTGACTCCAGACTTGGCCAATCAGGAGCAACGCTTTTGGTATTACAGCGGCGCCTTAATTCTGCTGTACACCGCTCTCACCGCGATTGCCATTCCCCATGCGACGCTGGGTACTGAGCTGACTCAAACCTACGACGAGCGGACCGAACTGATGAGCGTTAAGTCTGCCTTTAGTATTGGGAGCAGCATTTTAGGACTGGTCATTGCTCAAATCATTTTTTCCATGGGATTTGAAGCTTCTCAGCGCTATGCCGTGCTGGGAAGCGTGATTGGAATAATTGTGATTCTATCCACGTTTCTCTGCGTTTGGGGCACCTATCAACGCTACTGGCAGGTGCAGGCTGTGCGTCCAGCGGCTGAAGCCGTCTCGCATCTGCCCCTGGCCCAGCAGGTGCGTATTGCCTTCACCTTAAAACCTTTTTTAATCGTGATGGGGATTTATCTGTGCTCCTGGATTGGGCTCCAGGTGACAGCGGCGATTTTACAGTATTACGTGATTGACTACATGGGACTGGCCGAACAGCACTTTACGCAAATGGTGCTGACAGTGCAAGGGACGGCTCTGGTGATGATGCTGTTCTGGAGTCGATTGGGACAATGGATCGGCAAGCGCGCCATTTACTGTTGGGGAATTCCCTTAACCGTCGTGGCCCAATGGAGCCTATTTTGGTTACCACCCGGACAAGTAGCCTGGATGTATCTATTTGGGGTACTGGCCGGGTTGGGCTTGTCCACAGCATATCTGGTTCCCTGGTCAATGCTGCCCGATGTGATGGATCTAGATGAACTCCAAACGGGACAGCGCCGGGAGGGAATTTTCTGTGGCTTCTTTGTGCAGTTGCAAAAATTTGGCAGCGCTCTGGCGATTTTCGGGGTGGGTAAAATTTTAGAGTTGGCTCACTACGTCCCTCACGACGGGAAGGAGGTCAGTCTCCTTCCGCAGCCAGACTCAGCCTTAAACACCATTCGTTGGCTCGTGGGACCGCTACCAGCGGGTGTTTTATTGTTGGGGGTCGCCATCGCTTCCTTGTATCCCATCACAAAGGCGCGGCATCAAGCAATATTGCACAGCCTTCAAGCACGACGCTCTGCTGCTTGCTCAAGCGTTCCGTGAACACCTGCTTCACCTTGATCTACTGGCTGGTGTGACCAGAGGAGGCCTTACCATGGCGCAAACGTCCTTAGCTTAAGAACTATGTGCTTCGGTTATACCTCAGTTATACCAGAGATACAAGAATGAACACACTTGAATACCCCAGTCTCTATCGTTGGTGTGTAAACGGATTGTTATGCTTTTCAAAAGGAGGGCTAGCCAAATCATCATATCCTCTCTCGCGACTGGAGCATCAATCCCGTTGATTGTGTCCTACTCACTTTAGATCGGCAGTCTCGCTATGGACTGAGCAAAAATCCGTGAGCCAATGGCAACACCACACGCACGAAGCTCCCTAGTTTCAACCTCCTTGAAACCCATCGATTTATATAGGTTCTGTGCTTTCTCGTTGTGGAGATCGGCGCTGACAAACACAGCATTGACAGAGGATTTTGCGACAGTCAGGGCCTGCAAGAGTAGCTGGCGACCGATGCCGCGACGGCGATAGTCCGACGCAACGGCGAGATTGCCGATATAGGCAGAGTCTGAAGGATAGTCGCGGCGTAAGACGTGATCTAGAAAGATGCGGTGGGCCGCTTCAAGGCGAAAGCACTGCCAGCAATTGAGACAGACCTGATAGTCCGGATTCGTGATTACCTTCTCTCCAGGGACGAGGGTGACAATCCCCACTACGCGACGATCGCAGATGGCAACATGGATATAGGGATAGCCAAATCGACTGCCATCTCGCTGCACCAGATCGGTTAAAATCTCCTGCGCTCGGGATCCAAAAAGTAAGGCAAATAAATCCGGGGCGGACTCCCAGATGAGGGCGGCAACTGCTCTCACATCGTCACTCGTGAGAGAAAATGGTCGAATTTCTGGTAAATTCATTGTCAATACGGCACAAGATTAAGGCAGATTGAGAGGCTTACTAGCAGAGAATCGTAATCTGATGTAGTCAGCGACCCATTGACCAGCCTCATTACACAAATCAGCTTTCAAAAAGTTGATCACCTCCTCAAGAAAAGCCTCACGTTCGGTCGTTGCGATCGCTGCCGTAAATTGATGCGCAAATGTTGCCAGCCAGCCCCTAAGATCTGTCGGCAGTGTGGTAGGACGGGGAATTATATCAATTGCGTTTATTCGGAACCCTCGCGCTTCCAAGCGGGATTGGTAATCTTTAATAGTGGGAAAGTACCAGGGGTTAATCGGCTCTGGATCAATGCCTCGGGTTTTTAATGCTGTATGCAGAGCCGTTACAATTTTTGCCACATTGCCATCACCACCAAACTCACCAACAAATCTTCCTCCTGGCTTCAAGGACCACCACACCCCCTCAATGACTCGGTCAGGTTGCTTTATCCAGTGCAGTGCGGCATTGCTAAACACAGCATCAAATTCGCCGTTGAAGTGAAGATTATGACCATCCAGTAGACGTGCATCTAATCCAAGCGATTTGGCTGAGTGAATCAGGTCTGGACTAGAATCAACGCCTATCACTTCGCATCCAAGCTCTTGCAACTTTGCTGTCAATACTCCGTCCCCACATCCTAAATCTAGGATTCTGTCTCCTGGTTTCGGATTCAGCCATTCAATCACTGGCATCCCTAACTCAGAAACGAAGCGAGCGTTAGTAGCATAACTCTTGGCATCCCAAGTTTGCGTCATGAAGAAAATTCCCAAATCCTTGACGATTTAATTAGGATAGCTCACCTTTTAGAAGAGACTGACTGCCACGCACGAAATATTTTCGAATTCTGCCACTACCAAACGACGTAGGAAAGAATGGCAAAAATACAGTCTAAGGCTCCAGCACCCCAAACTTAGGGCTCCACCATTGCCCTTTACTAAAAAAATACACTGCATCCTTGTGCTTTCGCCCATTTCTCGCCTCAGTATCCGAACAGCGCAGCATTTTCTTGGCTTGTCCCGCTTTTTGGTAGTGATGCTCTGCCATTGGTTTCTGACACACTGGGCAGGGATAGTCCGTTAACGTATCCGCTTCACTCGCCGGACTGGATTGTGGGATCTGCCATTTCTTCTCTGAGTCCGACCAAAACATCACCAAGTCCAAACCATTCTTGGCCTTGCAGCCCTCCTGACACTTGAGGAAATACTTTTTCTGCACCTTCTTGCTGGGCACCTTAGACATTGCCTTGCCGCAGCTTGGGCATTTCGTCCGCGATTTCTCCAGGGTGCGCTCAGGACCTGAATAACTCTGGGCGGGTAAGCCCTGCATGGCCTTGGCTAAGGCTGGCTGAAAATAGCCCTGATTCCAGCCAATCAGATAGCGTTCCCACTCTTCTTTGCCGTGGGCGATCGCATCCAGCTTCGCTTCCATCCCAGCGGTAAATTCTGCTTCCAGTAGCTCCGGCAGGGCCTTCTCCAGGAACTCATCCACCTGCAGCCCCAGGGCCGTGGGTTCGAGCTTTCCCCTCACTAAGGTGACGTAATCCCGCTGTTTCAAGGTTTTGACGGTGGGGGCGTAGGTGGACGGTCGGCCAATGCCTTTGCGCTCCATGACCTGCACCAGCTTGGGTTCGGTGTAGCGGGCTGGAGGTTTCGTTTGCTTAGCTTCGTGGGCGGCATTGTCCAGGGTGAGCGATCGCCCTGGTTGCACCTGGGGCAGATCGTGATCCCCGCTCAAGTCCTTCCAGTATTTCGCGTATCCCTCGAACTCCACCACCTGACCCCTGGCTTTCCACTGCACCTCACCAGACTGGCTGAGGATGATTGTTTTGCGGATCTTAGCAGGTTTGCATTGGGAGGCGATCGCCCGCATCCAGATTAGAAAATACAGCTTGAACTCATCCTCAGAGAGCCTTTCCTTGAGATCGGCTGAGGACAGGGATAAATCCGTGGGCCGAATCGCCTCGTGCGCTTCCTGGGCATCTTTTTTACGTTTTTGCGTTGCTACCTTGTCCGGCACGTTCGCCGGGTCTTTGGCCTGGAGCCATTGGCGTGCGGCTTGGCAAAACTCAGGGCTGAGCTGCACCGAGTCGGTGCGCATGTAGGTGATTAATCCCGCTTCATAGATCTTCTGGGCCACCTGCATGGTGTGTTCTGGGCTGAACTTGAGGCGCGATCCGGCCACCTGCTGCAGAGTCGAGGTGGTGAAGGGCGCCGGGGGCTTTTTGCTCGTGAGTTTGCCCTGCACCGTGAGGACGCGATGGGGATTGCTTTGGGCAATGGCCACCAGTCGGTCGGCTTCGGCCTGACTCAAGACTCGGGTCGATTCCTGGGTTTGCTCCTTGCGTCCAGTATCGTCGATTGCTTCCTCCTCTGGGTCTGAATGGTCTTGGGAACCGGAGTAAAAGGCCTTGAATCCCTCGGTGTATTCCACAAACACGGACCAATAGTCCTGGGGAACGAAGGACTGAATCTCGCGATCCCGCTGACAGACGATGTGCAAGGTGGCCGACTGCACCCGCCCCACGGATTTGGCCCCATTGTTCAGCCGCCACACCAAAGGAGATCCCTTGTACCCCACCAGCTTATCCAGGCAGTCCCGGCAACGACCTGCAGCCACCAGATTTCGATCTAGGGGGCGCGGGGATGCGATCGCTCGTCTCACGGCTGACTCGGTGATTTCCTGGTACACCACCCGCTGTGGATTTTTGAGCTTGAGCACATCGGCCAAATGCCAGGCAATGGTCTCTCCCTCACGGTCGGGGTCACAGGCCAGAAAAACCTGCCTGGCTCGACTGGCAGCAACTTTCAGGTTTGCAATGGTCTCTTTGGCTCGGGAATCGCGAGGAGAGTATTTGCAGCGGATTGCGCCATTATCCATGGTGAAGCCGAGGGAGTCTGTTCCCTCATTGGAGAGCTGGCGGATGTGTCCCACCGAGGCTTTTACCTCCCAGCCTGAACCCAAAATGGCTTTGAGCTTTTTGATTTTACCAGGGGATTCCACAATGAGCAGATTGGTCACGGCTCACACTCCAATACCTGCTCTAGGATAGCCTTTGATGGGGATGGAAGGTATGCCTTTCTGTCCCCTTGCGCGCTTGTGAGGGGCGGGGCTAGCTTCAGGGCTAGTGACTGGGTGCTGCCACCACCGACGCCCCCGTTAAAACCACTTTGCCCAGAGGCCCCATTGCCGCCGATCGCCGTATTATTGGTAAACGTGCTATTGCGGACGGTTAAACTTCCTACATCCTCAATAAACAGGGCACCGCCAAAACCACCTCCACCGCCGTTGCCCGTACCCGGTGCGCCAGTGACTCCCTGAGCCCGTCCACCCGTCAGGTTCAAGCCATCCAACACCACAGACCCACTGGTAGTAGCAATAGAAAAGAGGCGAACATCCTCGGCATCATTGAGTCCATTGTTGTTAGCGTCGCCGCTGATAGTGATGTCTTCAAAGCCATCATTGTCTAGGTCGCCATCGATCGTCAGGCTACTGGTAATGGTAAGTGGTGATGCCAATCGAATCGTTCCCAGCCCCGATGCAAAGGTAATAGTATCAGCTTCGCTCGTGGCATTAGCTGCCAAGATCGCCTGCCGCAGAGAACCGTCACCGCTGTCGTTATTGTTGGTAACTGTGAACGTTGCCATAGAGCCTATCCCAAGATTTGTTTAATTGATCGAGATGTGATTGATTCGGTAAATTGTTGGGTGGGCTGATTGTCAAAACCTTCAGGACAAGAGCCCCCACTTGAAAGCAGGAGAAACTAACCCCCTTTCTCAGATGAGAAAGAGAACTTAAACTCAAGCTTTGGTGCTTGGTTAGCCAAATCAGGTAGAGTTATCTCCTGAAGGGGATTGAAGGAACCTAGTGGATATGAGCAGAGTATCTACGCGAACCTCCTTAGATTTTATGAATTTAACATGATTCTGAATACCTAGAAAAACGTATGATTTAATGCAAAAATATTGTTTGACCGAGATTTAGCACTGATTTCAGCAAACAGTGTTAGTGCTTCAAAAACCAGAAGTTAATTTAAACAGCGTGTACTTTACAGCAAGTGCATCAGCAATGTATTGCACCAGATTGCTGCTTTTGCACAAAATTGCTAAGGCTGAGAAAAATTTTTTGGCGTCACACCCGTCAGGCGTTTGAAATGGCGATTGAGATGGCTTTGGTGGGTAAAGCCACAGGCAACAGCTACCTCTGCAAGGCTCAATTTTCCGGTCTTGATCAATTCCTTAGCCCGATCTACCCGCTGCCGAATTACGTACTGGTGCGGCGTTAGGCCAGTGGATTGCTTAAAGCAACGGCAAAAGTGATAGGGGCTGAGTTGGGCGATCGCGGCCAACTTTTCTAAGCGTAACTCTTGATGGATCTGGTCGTTAATATAGTCAGTGACTCGCTTGAGATCCTGGGGGGATAACCCACCCCCAGGGCAAAGGGGGGTTGGGGCGTGGGCCGCGTAATTTCTCAACAGATGAGCCGCCAGTGCCGTTGCCAGCGTCTCTGCATACAGCCGCCCGCCGGGGCGTTGGGATTCTAGATCAGCTTTGAGGGCCAAGCCGATTTGCAGGATCAACGGATCGGATCGGGGCTCTTGAGGCAGTAACTCCACTGGATTACCCTCCAGCATTTCTACGGCGTGGCCTGTCAGCAGATCTGACTTTAGATTGAGCGCTATTCCTTGCATCCGTCCAGTCCAAGCACCCCAATGGGAATGCTGCATGGGAACCAGGGTCATCCCCCCGCGCCGCAAAATCTGCCGCTGTACCTGCCCCTTAGCAACACCCTCTATTTGCCAATCAAGTTGTAGACTCTCGCCAAGGTGGATGGCGATCGCATAATGATCAAAGCAAAGCTGAGGGGTTTCTCCGGAAGGCAGGTCGTGATACTCCAAGCTAATGTTCTCCCATCCAGCTTCATAGCTATCCCCGTAATGAACCATGGAGGACTTTGCTTTCTGAACGTTAATTATCCCTCAAGCATTGCTCAGGCAATCTGTATTGAGGAATTCAAAATTGGGGAATTCAAAATGAGCAATGGGTAATTGTCCATAAGGTCTCCCATTCCAAAGGCGCGGCCTCAAGAAATAGCGCAGCCTTCCGGCACCACGCTCTGCTGCTTGCTTAGGGGTTCTGTAAACCCCTACACTCCCCGATTCGGGTCTATCCGGTTCTGGCCCGAGGAGCCTCCCCCTCTAGTTCCTGCGAATCGGTCTCATAAGTTATTGTGAAGCTGGAAATTTTGTATCAAAATACACAGTTTGCTAGGCTTTACACAGTTTAGTCCCACCCCCTGACTCAGACAGCGGTGGTGCGATGTCGTTACCAAGCCTTTCCCCCATGGTAAAGCCAAAAACCGATGGTTCTGGCGTCCCCCACTGGGAAGATGCCGACTATGCACAGCGGATGGCTCAGCACGATCGCCTCTTTGCCCTGCTGGCGATCGCGGCGGGCCTAATCTTCCTACAGGGCTACATGATTGCCCCACTTATTCCCCGCCTGACTGAGATTTTTAAGGTCTCAGCCCAGGAGATCGGCTTTATTGTGCCAGCGTACATGCTGTCCTATGCCCTGGCGGCGCTATTCTACGGGATTTTGTCAGATCGCTTGGGTCGCTGGCCTGTCATTCAGGCGTCCATGATCGGGTTTATCCTGTGCACCGCGCTCACCGCCACCTCCCAAACCGCTGGCCAAATGAGCTTTTGGCGCTTGCTGACGGGGTTAGGGGCCAGCGGCGTCATTCCCCTAACCTTTGCCCTCATCGGGGATATGTTTCCCTACAACCAGCGGGGGGCAAAGTTGGGGTTGGTGTTTGCGGCTATGGAAGGGGGCATGGCGGTAGGCTCTGCCGGAGGTGCAATGTTAGAGCCCTTTGTGGGCTGGCAGCTGTTGTTCCTGGGCACCGCCACCGCAGCAGCACTGGTGCTGTGGCGGCTTCGGCAGTATGGGGCGCTATTTGATGCGCCCAAGGTGCAACGGATGCCCTCTGTGCAGACGGTGTTTGCGGGCTATCGGGCCGTGCTGTCTAATTTTCGGGGGGCCCGCACCTACGGCTATGTGCTGTGGAACGGTATCTATCACTCGGGAGTGTATACCTGGCTGGGGTTCTACATGTCTCAGCGCTACGACATGAATGCCCTGCAAATTGGGTTGACCATTCTGGGCTACGGCATTCCGGGGCTGATCTTTAGTCCGCTTATCGGTCGGGCGGTGGATCGCTGGGGCCGCCGCTGGCTGATCCCGCCCGGTCTGGGGATGGCAGCCCTGGCAGGCTTGGCCATGATTCCCGAGGTGCCGCCCTTTGCCACCACGACGGCGGTGTTGGTGCTGTCCCTGGGCTATGACTTCACCCAGCCCCTGTTTGTGGGGATCGTCACCAGTTTGACCGACGATGAGAAGCTGGGACAGACCATGGGTTTAAAGGTATTTACCCTGTTTACGGGCTTTGGGATTGGCAGTTGGCTGTTTGGTGAAGCTCTGCACTGGGGGTTTGCATCCGCTCTAGCCATTTTTGCTGGGATGCAGTTACTGGCTGCGATCGCCGCAGTTCCCCTCTTCTGGCAAGAAAAACCAGATGATCCCTCTGCAACCCTGGCCTCGGAATCATCCTGATGGGTTAAACCAGCGACAGGGAGCCAGCATGGGTGAATCCCCGCGATCTGGACCTAGAGGCAATGTAGTCCGCCCGGTCCTATAAAAAGGCCCCCTCAAGATCGAGGAGGCTTCCTGTTCAGAAGATGAGATTGGAGGCCGTCATGCTTTACAGCAGTTCTGGAAAATGATGTGTATTGGGGGCGTGCATTACCTGGAAGCCAAGATTGGCACGGTTAAGGATATCGGCATGGGTCGGAATCACCGCTCCGCGGCTATCCACAACTGAATGGTTAAAGTTAAATCCATTCAAGTTAAAGGACATCACGCCAATCCCCGCTGCCGCGCCCCAAATTCCAATCGTGGGTAGCGCCACCATTAGAAAGTGGACAACCCGGCTATTTCGGAAGGAAAGGGTGGGTAAGAGGAGACGGCCTAAGTAGCCCGCATGACCGGCTAACAGGTTGTAGGTTGCTTCTTGCTGTCCAAAATGGTATCCAACGTTCGCTGATTCTAGTTCCGTGGTTTCTCGAATTAAGCTAGAGGTTACCAGGGACCCATGCACAGCACTGAGGAGGGCCCCGCCTAAAATGCCCACCACCCCTAACATATGAAGCGGATGCATCAGCACATTGTGGTTGGCTTGCAGGGTAAACATAAAGTGAAAGGTGCCTGAAATGCCCAGGGGTAATCCTTCCGAGAAGCTCCCTTGGCCGATGGGATACACCAGCAATACGGAGAGGGCTGCGGCCACGGGGGCAGAAAATGCGATCGCAATCCAGGGACGCATGCCCAGCCGGTAGCTCATTTCCCACTGACGCCCCAGGTAGGCCAGAATCCCCACCATAAAGTGCAAAATAATCATTTGGTACGGGCCACCGTTATAGAGCCACTCGCTCATGGATGCGGCCTCCCATAGGGGATAGAAATGCAGGCCGATGGCCGCAGAGGTGGGAATCACAGCGGCGGTAAGGAGGTTGTTTCCTTGCAGGATTGATCCCATGATTGGTTCACGGATTCCCTCCATATCAACGGCGGGAGCCGCGATGAAGGCCAGCATAAACACAAGGGTGGCTACCGCCAAGGTGGGGATCATTAAAACGCCAAACCACCCTAGGTAAAAGCGATTTTGCGTACTGGTAATCCATTCACAAAACGGATCCCAAACATCCCCCAGCTGAAACTCAGCTTGAGGCTTTCGAAGGAACGTATTCATGATTTTTTCTCCACTGATCTTTCTCCACTATTTTTTCTCCACTGATCTTTCTCTACTGATCAGTTAATCACTGAATTAGAGGCAGAGGGGAATAGAACCTTTCCCATAACAGGTCAGTAACTCCTCGCCAGGACAGAGAACGACGGAGAGAACGACAGATCGACGGAATGTCTGATGTGGAAATGAATAATACCCTGGAATGAATGCAGTTTCAGTTATCACCGTCAAGGCATAGCTCTCTGCCACCCCACCTCAAGAAGAGACGAAAACTCTATGTCTTTGTAGTTGGGGTCTTTTCTCACTTCAATCCTATAATCGATCCACGCCCGCCTCATTGAAATGAAATAATGTTTGATAATGCTGGGCTTCGATAATGAAGGTATATTAAGGTTTCTCTCCCCCTACAGGTCCATTCTCGCAGATCCCATCGCCTCCCCTGCCCTCCCTCAAGTTGGAGGGGCTTTGACCTTCGGAACCCCGCAGCATTGGGGGCCGGGGGACGAATGCAGAGTTTGGAGAGAGATGTCAAACCGCCTCTGAGAGGCTGGGGGCGATGGCGATCAGGCATGATCTGGAACGGCTGCCGCAATGGTCAAGGGAACCGGGTCTAAAAGTTAATGACAATCAACCAAGAGAATCAGGAGGGGGTATAAAGGTCTAAACCTCCTGCGTGAGAACAGTCCGCGTTGGAACCATGCATTGAAGAGTGGAGTTACCCCCATGACCAATGAATCCATCCATAATGATCAGGCAACCCCTGATCTTTCAAATCATTTTCTGCTTGCAGAGCGGGAAAATGCGCCAGAGAATCATGACACAAAGGGCAAGGGTCACAAAAACAAGAAAAAGCACAAAGACAAGCCTAAAAGCAAGAAGAAGTCTCATAAAAAAGACAAGCCCCAAAAATCCAAACCGGAGGATTTAGAACGGCCTGTATTTCACTATATTTCAGAATCAGAGGGGAGTTCTAAGCTTTCCAAAAAGCTATATGAAAAAGAGCTGGCGCGTATCCAGGTGGAATTGGTGAAAATGCAGTATTGGGTTAAGCATACTGGGACGCGCATTGTTATTCTCTTTGAGGGACGCGATGCTGCTGGTAAAGGGGGAACCATCAAGCGCATCACTGACCCCCTCAACCCTCGTGGGTGCCGGGTGGTTGCCCTGGGCACGCCCAGCGACCACGAAAAGACTCAATGGTATTTTCAGCGCTACGTCGCTCATCTGCCCTCGGCAGGGGAGATCGTCTGTTTTGATCGCAGTTGGTACAACCGGGCTGGGGTGGAACATGTGATGGGTTTTTGCACGGAGGAACAATATCAGGAGTTCATGCATACCTGTCCAGAGTTTGAGCGGATGTTGGTCAGGTCGGGAGTGATCCTCCTCAAATATTGGTTCTCTGTCAGCGATGAGGAGCAGGAGCGACGGTTCCAGGCTCGCACCACGGATCCAGCGCGTCGCTGGAAGCTTAGCCCCATGGATTTAGAATCCCGCGATCGCTGGGTAGAATATTCCCAAGCCAAGGACGTCATGTTCGCCCATACCAATATTCCAGAGGCCCCCTGGTTCACCGTAGAGGCCGATGACAAAAAGCGGGCTCGCCTGAACTGTATCCAGCATATTCTCAGCAAGATTCCCTATGTGGACATGACCCCTGACCCCCTGGAACTCCCCCCGCGCCGAAGCGCACCTAAAAATTACCGGCGTCCTCCCCGCAATGAGCAGTATTTTGTACCGCAGGTCTATTAACCTTCTAGACATTCTGCAGATCCTTAACATTTGGGGTTTCCAGAGCCCCAGAGCCACGAGGGATTTGCCCTGCCCCTGGGTGGGGGCTGCGCTTAGATCGGATCTTCCAGATGCTCGACCCTGTATCGTATGGAGGCATTCTATGGAGTTCTGCCTCTGTTTTTGTCTAGAGCGGAGGGTTTAGGCTAAAACGAGGCCCGGATGATGACTTGGACACGGCGAAATTTTCTTATGACGGCAGCGCTTGGAACCGCGGCTAGCGGCATGGTGGGCGCGGCTCAACCAGCTCAGGCCTCGAAGAAAACGCCGCCATCGCGCCCGGCTGACTTGGACGCCTGGGAAATCGTTCGCGCCCAGTTTAATCTCGATCCCAACTATATCCACATGGCTGGACTGCTGCTAGCCGCGCATCCGGTCAGCGTGCAGGAGGCGATCGCCAGCCATCGAAACGGCCTCGACCACAACCCCACCCATTACCTGTATCAAAATCGCCCCCAACGGGTCCTGGAAGTTCGGCGCCAGGCGTCGCAATACCTGGGGGTTGAGCCCCATGATCTTGCCCTCACGGACAGCACCACCATGGGCACTGCCCTGGTGATCAATGGGCTGCGCATCCGACCCGATCAGGAGATGCTCACCACTGAATTTGACTATTATTCAACCCACACCGCTCTGGAGTACAAAGCTCTGCGCACGGGGGCCAAGGTGGTTAAAATTCCGCTATACCAAGATATTCATACGGTTTCCGAGGATGAAATGGTGGAGACCCTGATGGCGGCTGTGGGGCCAAAAACCCGATTCGTGACAGCCACCTGGGTGCATTCCAATACGGGGCTCAAGGTGCCCGTGGCCCGGATTGCCCGCCGTTTGGCTGACCTCAATGCCCATCGCGATGAGGCGGATCGCGCCCTCCTGTTTGTGGATGGGGTGCATGGATTAGGCGTGGAACCAGAGTCCCTGAGTGACCTTGACTGCGACTTTTTCGTTGCCGGTACCCATAAGTGGATCTTTGCCCCCCGCGGCACCGGAATCCTCTGGGGCAATCCGCGATCGCAGGCTGCGGTGACCCCGACCATCCCCACCTTTACCCGCGGGGCTGGCTGGGGAGGCTGGATGACACCGGGGGGGTTTAAGTCCTTTGAGCATCAGTGGGCGATGGCGGAGGCGTTTGCCTTCCATCGCCAGATGGGAAAAACGCGCGTGTCCCAGCGGCTGCACGAGCTGAGTCAGCAGATCAAGCAGGGGCTGGCCAGAATGAAGCATGTGACGCTGTATACCCCCATTGATCAGAGGTTATCGGCAGCGATCGTCTGTTTTGACCTGGCGGGAATGGATCCATCTCAGGTGGTTCTCAAACTTCAAGCGCACAAGATAATTGCCAGCACCACACCCTACGAGGTGTCCTATGCGCGGTTGACCCCTGGAATTTACAACACGCCTGAGGAGGTCGATCGGGTGTTGCGAGTGATCGGGGCCCTAACCTAAGCGGGATCTGATTTACCCTTCCCTCTCCTTGCGCTTGGATTGAAAACACGGCGCTCTTGTCGAATTCTTGACTCTCTTTCGTTATGGTCAGATCCAAGTGCATCAAGAAATTTTACAGCCTTGGATCCGGATCCAAAGACTTCATGGTTCCGTGGGAGGATATTGATCAAACATTCATGATTCACTCGTTTAGGCCCGCGGTGGCCAGCCAATTCGCATCCTGCTTCTGGAAAGGCCTTAACGGATTGGAACGGATCACTCACTCAGGAGAAAACAATGACTGATTCCTTCGCCTTCGGTACCTGCTCGCGCTTTAGCTCCTTCCCTCCACTGTGCGCCTTCAATCGGCGCTTTTCCAGCGGGGGGCTGATGGATCCGCCGCGATCGCCGCAGGATCTAGCCGGTCGCTTTGACGCTCCTCCCAGATTGGAGCCAGGACAGATGACTCGCCTATTTGAGAAAAATCGGATTCGTCGAGCAACCCACTACCTCAATGGAGAGAGACGTTCGCTCCAGACCTTCGTAATCCCCAACACCTCCTTCTCTCAGCGGCAGGCGCTGGCCTGAGAACCGGTCACGGATTATGGCCCAAGCAGAATTCTGGCAAGGAACAGGGTCACAAGGTTGGCAACGAACGCCCGCCGTGGCCACCGCCACGGCTTAGCAAGGCCCAGATTAAACAGGGAAAAGGACGCCAGGGAAAGCATTAGGCCCACCATGCTAATCTGCGACAGCCGGTTATCAGTCAGGGTGGACGCGCTTCCCACCTGGACAGCACCGAAGAGGCCCAAGCCACTTCCCAATAGCCCAAAGATTCGGCGAAACAGAAGCTGTGTCCGCTTTGATGAGTTCAGTCTGTAGAGGACTAGCTCACCGATGATGTCTGCAAGAATATCCACTATCACGGGCCCGTCCGCTTAACCTATCACGAGTCGGGCTTTCCCCTCGGGTAACCGTTCTAGTTCTTGCTGAAGGGAACCCAGGTCCTCTGCAATAAGCTTTCCACAGGTGCTGCGATTGTACCCCAGATCAAAGGTTTCATCAGACTGGAGCTGAAAGTACTCGCGATACGCCAAAACCGAGCTGCGTAGGTCTGAGAGAGAAAAGAATTCTCCCCGAACAGAGAGTTCCGTTTCTAGAGTCTCCTCAAATGTATCGAAGCCCTCTGCATCTGTTTCTTCCTCGGGCTCACCCCCCAGATCTGCTTCAATCTGCTCGTACAGTTCTTCTTCATGAATTGTGAACGGCACTGCCAAAATATTTTGTACCCCTAATAAATCTTTCACCTCCTCGAAAAGATCGTAACAGTGCGACAGTAAGTTACTCTCATACTGAGACTCAGGCAAATTTGCATAGAAGCGCACGCTAAGTTGCATAGACATGTCCCTGTTCTCCTCTCAGATCCAGAAATGGCCGATCCCTGGCGGCATGATTCCCCGGTTTGGCTTGCGGTCCGCCCCTGCTAAAGGGCCTGGCATTGAATCCCCTCTTCCACTAGAAGCTCCACAATGGCCTCCAGACGATTTTTCCCTTCACAGCTTTCGGACTTGAGCTGATATCCACTCTTGCCCGTAAACACCCAAAAAATCGACCGTCCTGCATCCCGAATTACCCGATTTAGGGATTCATCGGGTTGTTGGGTTGTCACCGGAACTGGCGTGAAGGTAATGCCGTGGCTGCCCAAAATAATCGTGGCAATGGTTTGGGCACGCCGCATGTGGTAGTCCGAGGTGACTAAATAAACATGCTGAATGCGACGGCGCTTGAGTTGGGGCAAGATTGTCGTAAAGTTGGTGACGGTGTCGGTGGCGCTATAGTCCAGGTTAAGCCGATGGGTGGAGGCGCCGACGGTGGTGAAAATAGCCGTGGCATCATCGGGCAAACTGCCGCTGGAAACCCATACGTCAAGGTGAGGATAGCTCCGCGACAGCACGGCTGAGGTATATTCCCGGCCTGTGCCTCCTCCGAGGGTCAAAATAGCCTGGGGGCGGGGAGCTTGCCGGGCGGCGATCGCCAGGCGAATCGGAATCACGCTCGCCAGGGTGCCTAGGGTGCCAAGCGTCGCGATCGCCAGCCATTTTGCCCCTTGGCGACGACCTCGACGAAAGCGGTGGCGCGGACGGCTGCTCATGGAAATCTCGATAGTCACGTTCGGAGGGATTCAATAGCTCGATTCTAGCGGCGCCTCAGGGCAACCAGGGCAGGGGGACAAACTTTCTTAATTCATCCACCCCAGTCGATGGGAAAAACGCTTGATCGCTTTATGCCCAACCAGACAGACCAATAACACCGCCAGACCCAGGGTTTGGGTAAAGGAAAAGGGCACTGGCGTGGAGTCGGCTGTAGGGGTTCCCAGGTCGCCGGAGGCGGATTCTCCCAGGGTGGCCGCCTCCCCGGTGGGGGTCTGATCTCCGCCGCCCTCTCCGCTGGGGAGTGAAGTCAGAGATTCTCCACCCGACCCGGAACCGTCGCCACTGCTGCTGCCAAAGGCCGTTTCAACGGTTGTGCCATTGACGCTGCTGCCATTAATTTCTAAGGTTGAAGCCGATGGGTCTGAGGCAAGCTGTACATTTCCCGTATACACAGCCGTTTCTACAGCTGTATTTTCTGGCGTTGAGGTGTCAAAGGTTTCATCCCCAAGAGCCGCAAGGGTGGAAAAGGTAATGGCTGGCTCTTCGTAGGCCGTATTATCCACGGGAACGACCACCTGTTGATTGGGATCGGTAATCAGGTTGGGAACCGTAAACAGAGGATCCTCGGAACTTTGGGTTTGCCCTTCCAGAATACTGCCGTCAACCATCCAAACGGAGCTGTCCGATAGCCTTAAAGAGCTTTGACTAGAATCATTCACATCTGTATAAAGATGTGCGCTGTCATCATATTCTGCAGAAGGAGCGTAAGTTACGTTAGTCATAAGCGTGAGGTCTACATTGCGCGAATATTATGGGGATTCTGGCATGATCAGGAGAACCGTGGTCAGCCAATTTAAGGGCCTGTGGTTTGTTCTGTCCCTAGATCCGGGTCGTCTTTTTAAAGAACAGTGAGAGCTGTATGAATAAAATTATTTTCTCAAAGTAAATTTTTTTCGAAAATGTTGATAACACGGATCTACCCTGGACATCAACTTGCCGGTCCAGGGCGAGGCCTCAGTAGAAATACCCGGAGACTTCGCCTAAAACCTTGAGTTTTCCCGTCCCCTGAGGGAGGGACCGCTGGCAGGGCTGACCCATGGACAGCCAAGGATGCACTCAGGGGCAGCCAGGGCAATTTGGCCCCGCACCGCACCGTAATCTCACACAGATTGGGGACTTGGGGACGAGGCTAGGGAGCGAGCGAGCCTTCTGGCTTGGGTGGGGAGGCGGTGATTTTGCGGGTTTTAATGGGCACTGCTGGGTTACCGGCATAGATGGTGTGGGGATTCAGGGAGCGGGTTGCCACACCCCCGAGGGTCAGCACGGCCCCTTCCCCCACCGTGACCCCAGGGCCAACCCGAGCTTGAGCGCCAATCCAACTGCTGCGCCCAATGGTAATGGGCGCACAGCGCAGGGCAAAGTTCGGATCGCTCCAGTCATGGTTTCCCGTACACAGATAAACACCCTGGGAGATGCAAACATGCTCACCAATGGCGATATTGTCGTTGGAATCTAGCCAGCAGTTCTCTCCTAACCAGCTGTAGTCGCCCACCTGCAGTCGCCAGGGAAATTTGACCTGTACGCCGGGTTTAATTCTGACCCCGCGACCAATACGAGCGCCGAACCGGCGCAGAACCCACACTTTGAAGGCAGAAAACGGGATCCAATGGGTTTGAACCAACACGCTGCCCCCGAAGAACCAGAGAACCTGCGTCAGCCAAGACGCACCGCAGCTATAGTCTGTACCCGTCGTATAGTGATCTAATCTCATCGGCGTCTGTCATTGCGTTAGGCAGCATTATTGTGGACCTAATTCTATCCCCATGCGCCACGGAACGGGGCAACTTTCCTGGTGAGATGGCGAGAGCATTGGCATAATTTTCTCTGCAAAAAAATAGTTATTCTCACGGAGGGAGTCCGACGCGCTTTGCTTCTATGCTGGTATCTTCACAGGCTGGCATCTCCAGCGAATGCCACGTATTCCCCCCTCCATCTACTAGTGAAGTCTGGCCCCTACGAGAGGCTCCGAGATCCCCATGAAATCCCGCTTAAAACTCCTTTCCCTCGCCTCGAGTCTCTATACCCTGGCCGGTTTAACAATCTTGACGGCTCCGGCCCATGCCTTTGGTCTACTGGAGGCAGATACAAGTTCTGGGGTCTATCAATCTATTCCCGTCTATGGGGAAGCCACTAAAAACTCCATCACGGCTCGTGTGACCCGTGGGATTAATCCAGAGGGAACCAATGGCAGCCAGGGTGCTTTTTCTGAATTTACGGGAAACGATGTCGTCACCGTCGACTTTAACCAACCGGCGGTTCGGGTGGGTGTAAACACCTACACCTTTGGCAGCGAAGATATTTCCTATACCTTTCAAAACGGATTCTCAACCCGATCGGGAACGGGGGTTTATTCCAATCGCTGGGCACCAGCGGGAGCCTATGGAGAAGTGAACCAGTCGAACTACCTGGCGGTGTTTCAGGGGAACTCCGTGACCGTTAATCTGGGTCAAAACCTCAACTACTTTGGCATTAACTGGGGCGCTCTCAGCAGCGGAAATGACTTTGCATTTTATAATGACGATCAGCTGATTGCCTCCTTTGTTTACGAAGATATTAATCCCATTGCCCCGGTTCGGGCCACTCAACACAATGGCGAAGGCAATGGGTATCTACACTTCTATGCCAATGATGCTACGGGGGTGTTCAACAAAATATTAATCTCCCAGTCGAAAGGTGGGGGCTTTGAAAGCGACAATCACTCCTTTCGCTTTGGAGAGAGTGGCTTTAACTTTGAAACGGGCGAAACTGTCCCGGTTCCCTATGAATTAGAGTCAGCCCTGGGATTAATGCTCTTTGGCCTGATCTGGTTGACCCATCGATGCTGGCTCAAGCGGCAGCATAAAAAGCAGTTTGCCTAGCCGGACAGGCAATGTTGCATCGTTGTAACAAATGGGAAAACTAGGTCAAGAAGGGCTAGCAAATTGCTTGACGTCTAGTTGCTTATTTCCTTGGGATATCTCACTATAAGGGTCTCACCTCCATGTCCGCAGCTCCTAAACGCAATCCCGATAACGCCTCAGTGATTTTAAGGGAAGCTTTACGTGGTCGCCGCAGGGGCAACCGCAGTTCAGACGTGAACCTGGACGACTCTCATGCCGATGTCCGATTCGAGGGATCCGATGATGAACTAACGGAGTTAGCAGATCTTCTCCTGGAGTCCCATGCTCCCGCCTCCGTGTCTCCAGAGTCTCCTCCGGGGACTACTGCTGTACAGGAAGCCACCGCGGTGCAATCTGAGACAGGGTTGCCGAAGTTGGTGGAAAAGTTTTTGGGTCAGCGGTCTATTGCCCTGGCTCGCAAGCTGGGCTATGGCCTGCTGGTCATGGGGATCATTGACTTTATCTTTATCTTTATTCCGCCTCAGTTTTTAAATCCGGTTTGGGAATATCAAGTCATTGGCGATGTGGTTAAGCTGGTTCCTTTACCCATACTTGCCTTCCTGCTCATTTTTGTGGGAGAACGCAACAATCGTTCCCCCATTGAAAGGAGGCTTCTCAAGGCTCTGGCCTGGTTGACCCTCCTGATTAGTGTGTTTTTCTTTTTGCTGCTGCCCTTGATTGTGACTGATTATGTGCGCATTGATCGGTTTAACAATGCCCAAATTAGTGAGGAGACTAATCTGCAAAAGCGTAAGCTCAATGCCACCCAGGATCAGCTCTCGAAGATGGATCCGGAGCAAATTCAGGATTTAATTCCGGCGCGCGATCAAATGGGGAGCTTAGGGACCATACCGAATTCTCCAGCAGAAGCCAAGAAAAGCATTGTGGATAATATTGAGCGAGCCAAGGCTCAGGCCGATGAACGCGCGGCGACCGCTCGCCAAAATGTCACCTTGAACCTGCGCAAAAATTCCACAAAGCTGTTTATGCAGGCGCTCCTCTCGGCGGTTCTTTACTTGCTGCTCTGGCGCAGTACGGATTGGGCCAGGCGGACTCAGTCTCGACGTAAATCTCGGGGCGGCTGGATCAAGCGAGATGCTCGCTAAGGTCAGCGATCGCCAATCCCCTGACGCCACTGTTTCATTGCCGCACCCTGTACCCTATGACCCGCCCTGGTGTATGCCCCCCGAACCCCCTCGATGGGGACAATCGTCCCCCTGCAGGCTTGGTTCCGCTCTATGTAGGGCTGGTCTGTTTGCATCTGGCCTTGGTCTATCGCATGAGTTCTCATCTGGATGAGCTGGTCATTGCTGCGCTGTTTTGGCTGGTTCTCTATCGCCGGATTCGAGGCCTGGGTGCTGTCCAGGATTCCCTTGCTGAGCGGGGCAACTCCCGAAGCGATCGGTGGTCCCAACTGCTGGCGGGCGTGATTGTGGCCTGTTTGTTGACCCACAGCTTCTCGTTTTACTGGTTTGATTCCTCCTTTACCAACCTGATGCCGGGGTTGGCGGTACTGGCGATCGGACTCCTCGGGGCCGGACGGCGGTTGCGGCTGTTCTATCTGGAGCTGCTGTTTAGCAGCTCTTTTCTGATTCCTAAAACCCTCCTGACCGTCTGGCTTAACCAGGGGTCGGGGCTGCTGCTGCAAAAGTTGACGGCCCAGGCGGCGGCCTTTGTCCTCTACTACATTGGCTTGCCCGTCGCTCTGCAAGGCATTCAAATTCAATTGCCCCAGGGGCAGGTGCATGTGGAGTTGGGCTGCACCGCCTATCCTGCTGTGATGGCCCTTGTGCAAATCTGGTTTTTGTTGATGCTGTTGATGCCCATGGGCGGGGGACCAACGCTCAAGGTAGGCGGGATTACCCTGATCGTGACCTATCTGATCACCGTGGCTCGGGTCGCCTATCTAGCATTTATTGTGGATCAGCCCCAGCTGTTTGAATTTTGGCATGGTGATCCAGGCCAGGAAATTATCTCTACCCTTCTGATTATGATCCTGGGGCTGACTTACTATTTCACGTTTCTCAGGCAGACAGAGGGCTGCGATCAATCCGAGGACCCGTTGATCGAGGGAGCCGGTCACTATGAAACGCTCTAGACTGGGACTATCCCTGCTCACTGTGGGTTGTTTCGCCGCCACCGTGCGCGTGCTCACCTTTCCGGCGCCGGCGCTCTTGCACTCCTCCGCTCTGCTTCCCGATGCGCTGAGGCTTGCCTCCTGGAGTCGCCAAGGAGGGGCGCCGTTGCCTCGGGTAGAGGCCAAGGAGAACTACGATGTGGTGATCCAGGGGCGGCAGTACCACTTTCAGCGAGGCTCAACCCAGCTGACGCTGCAGGTGCGCTATTTAATCAACACCGATGCCAATTTAGCGGCTTTGTCCCGGAAGCTGGAGTTAGACGAGGGCGATCGCCTGGGGTCCCAGCCTTTGGAGCAAGTCCAACACCATCCCCAGCTAGGATGGTATCGCAGGGTCCTACAGACGCCGGAGAAAATTGTGCTGGACACCTGCCTGAATCCCCAGGGACCTAATACCGTAACCCCGCAGCAGTTTCTGAATAATCGCCTGGTTCACGATCTCAATTTGCCCCAGATCGGGCGTTGGTTGATTGGTACCCACCAAGCCCTTGACAAGCGCTGTCTTTGGAGTCGCCTGCTGGTTCGCTCAACCTCTCCAGACGGGGCCTCCCTCCCTGCGCCTGATCAACTCATCCCGCTGTGGGAGACGCTCAACGCCCAGATCCATGAGGTCTTTAACCATCCCCTACAGCCCTTTAACCTATCGCAAGAACCATTTAATTGAATAATCCTTCACGCTGTTCGCGACCAGGCCCACAACGGGAATTCGCGCAGTTTTGAGCTGTTCAAGGGAGGCCGGAAGGCTGGTGACGGCGCCCCATTTGGCGAACTTCACCACAAATAACGTTCCGTCGGTACATTTAGAGAGAATGGCTAAATCTGCCAGGCCCATCATGGGGGGGGTATCGTAAATGACGATATCAAAGGTTTCCCGCACCTTGCCCATAAACTCGTACATTTTCTGGGAGGCAAGCACGCGAGTGGCATCGGGGGGAAAGGTCCCTGAGTTAATGAAATAAAGATTTTTCTCCCAGGGCAGGCGACGAATGACGGTTTTGAGGCTGTTGTGGCCCATCAGGTAATCTCCGAGACCGGGCTTATCCTCCATCCCCAGAAAAGTTGAGGCATCGCGATCGTGTCCCTGCAGGTGGGCATCAACCAGCAGCACCTTCTTGCCCATGGCCGCCGCCGCCTGGGCAAGGTGAATGGCAATGGTGGTGCGCCCTTCTCCCCGATCAGCGGCGGTAATGGTTAAGGCCCAGCGGCCCTGGGGAAACTTGACGCGATTAATATAGGTATTTAAGGTTCGAAACGACTCTAAAAAGTCGTTACTCGTTCCCTTGGGGACGGGGGTGGCCAGGACCTCCACATCCTCCAGCTCATCCCAGTCGGGACTATCGTTTAGTTCAATCCTATCTCCATAGGCGGCGGTATCATGCAGGACTTCCAGGCTTTCCGTCAACTCTAAAATGGGTCGCCAGTCCACCACATGGTCCTGGTAGCCTGCATCCTTGAGCCGCCGCTGGTAGGGAATCGTTCCCAGAATGGGCAGGCGGGTCCGCTGACTGAGATCAGAAACCGTGAAAAAAGCACCTTGAAAGCGTTCGTACAAAAAGGCAATGACCAGACTGAGAAGGACGCCCATCACAAACCCGTTCACGGCTCCTTTGGCGAAGCTGCCCTTGGGCAGGGCGACGGCATCCTGGGGGGGACGAATCAGCTGCCAGGGAACTTCGTTTTGGGCGGCCTGGGTTTGCAGGGCCTGGCCAGAGCTGATAAACCGTTCCAGGCTCTCGCTCGCCACCTTCAGCTCCCGCTGCAAATCGGTATAGTAGCGCGTGATGGCCGGCATTTGCTGAAAGCGCTGGTTGATCCGCTGCTCTGATTTTGCCAGGGATTGTTCCTCGGTGACGGCGATCTGCATCTCGTTGAACACGTTGGCCATCTGATTGCGAACCGCACGCTCGGCTTCCTGCCGAAGCAGGGGCTCTAGATTAGCCTGCTGTTGCCGCAGCATTTTAATGGTGGGGCTATTTTCTCCAAAGCGAGCGAGCTCAATGGCAATCTGGCGCTCTAGAGCATTAAACTGAGTCTTAAACTCCTGATAGGCTGGCGACTCGTTGAGGACAAGCTGCTGTTCTAATTCCTCCTTGAGGGTGTCGTAGCGGAACCTGAGGCCTTCAATGTTTCGCTGAAGTGTCTGGCGCTGTTGTCCCAGCTCTGTCCGTTTGCTCTGGAGTTCCTCGGCGTGGGTTTCAGGATCAATAAATTGGAAGTCCTGACGAAGCTTTTGAATTTTAGATTGGATCTCATTGACCCGCTTGCGAACGATTGGTGTCTGGACATTGACAAACTCAATCCCCTGACCCAGCCTTGCTTTTTGCTCATTCAGGCTGTAGTTCAAAAACCCCTCAGCCACCTCCTCCAGCACAACTTTCACCTTGACCGGGTCTTCACTTTTGTACTTCACCTCAATCGCTTTGGTTTCGCCCAGGCGATAGATATTGAGGCTATTGCTCAGGTGATCGAGGGTGACATCGGGATATTCAATCCCAATCCTCTGCACAATGGGCTCCAGAACCTGGGGACTCATCAGGACCTCCAGCTGGGTGGTG
Organism: Lyngbya confervoides BDU141951; assembly: GCF_000817775.3. Classification (GTDB taxonomy): domain Bacteria; phylum Cyanobacteriota; class Cyanobacteriia; order Thermosynechococcales; family Thermosynechococcaceae; genus Lyngbya; species Lyngbya confervoides. Next base: position 53,970 of record NZ_JTHE03000013.1, on the reverse strand, counting down.
TAGTCGTATTCCTGATTGGAGCTGGAAGGCTTTTCGCCGGTGAGCTCATCGGAGAGTTCCTGCTGTTCGGTGATGGGCTCCACCAGGATTTGAAAGCTGCTTTCGTAGAAGGTTTGCTGCCGATAGGACCGAAATCCCATGAACAGCGACAGTCCAAAGGCTAGCCCCATCACCAGCACCCGTTTGCGGCGAGCCATTCCCCAGAGTTTGCCAGGGCTGAAGTAGCCGGGCGGGTCCTCCGGCTGGCTCAGCAATTCGATATCTGCCTCCGTAAACTGATTAAAATCATCGGAGGAGGATTTTCGGCCGAGAGAGTAAATTTCGCCCATGAATTAGCGATTGCTTCCGGAAGAGGGCAGGATTAGATCCAGAATGCCCAGAAAGGGAACCGTGCGATTAATCGGTCCAATAATTCGATCTAGAAAATCGCTGTAGCGGGCGATCGCCGATCGGCCCACCAAAACCACATCTCGATGCTTCAAAATGGGGTTTGCCTCAACGCCCACGGGCTGGGACCAGTCCACCTTGATTTTCTGGCGAAGCACGCTGCCATCATCGTGGGTGCGCAGCAACTCCACGGTTTTCTTTTTAGCGCGGCTATTAAATCCTCCCACCAGGAGTAAGGCCTGATTGAGGGAGGTATGGGTCGGAGCTTTAATTAAGCCAGGCTGGAGCACTTCGCCGAGAATGCCCACCTGCATTTCATCGGGGGAGATGTTGGCAGATCCAAGCAGTTTGGCCTCCTCAGGCTTGATCGTGGCCTGGGGAAGAACAATTCGATCGCCGTTGCGCAGCGAAATATTTTGGGAAAGGTCCGCCTCCTGAAACAGCGCCATGAGGTTCACCTGAATTTCCTGACTTCCGCCCGTCGGATGGTGGCGATAGACTTTAACGCTGCGCAGATCCGCCTCGCTAGCGATGCCTCCCGCCATTTTTAGGGCGTCCGTGAGGGTAGGGAGCTTTTTATCCAGCACCGGAATATCGTAGGCACCGGGGCGATTAATTTGACCGGCGATCGCCACCTTTAAAGGACTTGAGGCCAGCAGCTGCACGGTGACATCTGGATCTCGCAAGATATCCGTCTCGACATAGCGCTGCTTTACCGCGACTCCAGCTTCCTTTAGGGTCATGCCCCACAGGGCCATGGGACCGGCCACGGGAAGATTGACGGTGCCATCGCTCATCAACACATGTTCAGTGGTAAATTCCGGAATATTGGCGATAAAAATGGAGATGCTGTCTCCAATCGATAGACGATAGTCATCGGGAGCATAGGGATTCACCAGTGGGGGAACCGTGCCCTCTGGGGGGGAGATGGCCTTTGGGACAGACTCCGGGGCCGATCCGCTGGGTATGGGCACCGGTATGGTGTCTTTGATCCTGCCCTCTGCCGCTGGTGGCACCGGGGGCGAGGGGGCCACCGCAGCGGGCTCAGATCTCGATTCTGGCAGCGCCGATTCCGGTGAGGATTGACCTGCCTTGGCGGGGTGGGGGGGCGGGGAAACGCGCTGCGGGAGCACTGGCAGGGGAGAAGGATCGGGTGTCGGCCAGGTGCTAGGATCGCTAGGCATCAGGCTGGGAAGCGGGTTGGCGGCGGGATTGGCCTGAACTTGTTGGGGAGCGGTGTTTGAGAGCCAGTAGGCGCAAAGGAGAAAAATTGGTCCGTAGAGAGGCAAGCGAAGCCCGAGGATAGCCTGTTTGAAGGTCAAAGACATAGAGAGACTCTGTTCAGAGAACTTAGCGCAGACAACACCCTTAGAATTCCCGCGATCGCGAGCTAGCTGACAAGGGAACCCGTAATCCTACGGACGACGTCTTTGCAGGGTTGGGTTTAAGCTAACCGGCAAGGATCACCCACCCGGTTCTCGGCGCCCCAAGATTGACGCTGGAAACCGATGCAGTATGATTCCAATGGGGCAATACAACGCGTGGCATTAGACTTAGCATTAGACATTAACCTATGAGAATTCTAGTAACCGGGGGAGCTGGATTTATCGGCTCCCACCTGATCGATCGCCTGATGGAACAGGGCCACGAGGTTCTGTGTCTAGATAACTTTTTTACGGGGCGCAAAGAAAACGTCCTCCACTGGTGGGGATCTCCTAACTTTGAACTGATTCGCCACGACATTACTGAACCTATCCGTCTGGAGGCGGACCAAATTTACCATCTGGCCTGTCCGGCTTCCCCGATTCACTATCAGTACAATCCCGTCAAAACCATCAAAACCAATGTGATGGGAACCTTGAATATGTTAGGGTTGGCCAAGCGAATTAAGGCAAGATTTTTATTGGCCTCCACCTCGGAGGTTTACGGCGACCCCACGGTGCACCCCCAAACCGAAACCTACTGGGGAAATGTGAATCCCATTGGGATCAGAAGCTGCTACGACGAAGGCAAGCGCGTGGCCGAAACCCTGTCCTTTGACTACCACCGTCAGAATGGGGTCGATATTCGCGTGGCCCGCATCTTTAATACCTACGGTCCGCGGATGCTGGAAAATGACGGTCGCGTGGTGAGCAACTTTATTGCCCAGGCCCTACGCGGCATCCCGCTGACGGTCTATGGTTCCGGGGATCAAACCCGCAGCTTTTGCTATGTCTCTGACCTCGTGGAGGGCCTGATGCGATTGATGAACGGAGACTTCATCGGGCCGGTGAACCTGGGTAATCCTGAAGAATACACGATTTTAGAGTTGGCCCAGTCGGTTCAGGCCCAAATTAATCCGGAGGCCGAAATCTCCTTTAAGCCTCTTCCTCAGGACGATCCCCAGCGTCGGCGTCCCAACATTGAGCGGGCGCAGCATCATCTGCACTGGCAGCCCACGGTGCCCCTGGCCGAGGGACTGCGCATGACCATTCAAGATTTCCAGGCGCGGGTCACGCCTGCCGGACCGGCCACACCCAATCCGGCTGTCCTAATGACTTCGTAAGAGGGTCCCTTTGGTGGAAAGGATCCTTTTGGTATAGTTGGAAAATTTATTGGAACTACTATGAATTGGGAGAGGAAATGGTGAAGGTCTGTGTAATTGGAACGGGGTATGTTGGATTAGTGACCGGTGCCTGTCTGGCGCGGATCGGCCATCAGGTGATCTGCGTGGACAACAACGAAGCCAAGGTCAAGCTCATGCAGGCGGGTCAATCTCCCATCTACGAGCCTGGACTGGCAGAGATTTTGCAGCAATGTATTGCTGAGCAGCGCATTGAATTTACCACCGACCTGCAAGCGGGAGTCAATCACGGCGATATTCTGTTCATTGCGGTGGGCACCCCAGCGCTTCCCAACGGCAAAAGCGATACCCGCTACGTTGAGGCCGTAGCCCGAGGGATTGGAGAGCATTTAAACGGGGGATACAAGGTTATCGTGAATAAATCCACCGTGCCCATTGGATCTGGGAATTGGGTGGAGCGCTTAATTTTAGATGGTCTTAAAAAGACCCATTCGGCCCTGACAGCGGTGGGGGCTGAGGTCCCGGCCAGCGACGGAGGCAAGATTGCGGAGCCGGGATCTCCAGCACTGCCGGAATTTGACGTGGTGAGCAACCCGGAGTTTCTGCGGGAGGGATCGGCGGTGTACGATACCTTTAATCCCGATCGAATTGTGTTAGGGGGGAATTCCGATCGGGCGATCGCCCTGATGCAGCAGCTCTACGACCCCCTGGTTCGGCGTGAATTTAGCGATGACTCCGAGGCTTCCCCGGTGCCGGTGGTGGTGACGGATCTGGCCTCAGCTGAAATGATTAAGTATGCCGCCAACTCTTTTCTGGCCACTAAAATTAGCTTCATTAACGAGGTGGCAAACATCTGCGATCGCGTGGGGGCCGATGTGGTGCAGGTGGCCAGGGGCATCGGTTTAGATTCGCGCATTGGCGATAAATTTTTACAGGCTGGCATTGGCTGGGGCGGCTCTTGTTTTCCCAAGGATGTCTCCGCCCTGGTGAATACGGCTGAGGATTATGGTTATGAGGCTCCGCTGCTGCGATCGGCGGTGGAGGTCAACCAGAAGCAGCATTTTGTGGTAGTTGAAAAGCTGCAGCAAATTCTCAAGATCCTCAACGGGAAAACCGTTGGCCTGCTGGGGCTAACCTTTAAGCCCGATACCGACGACATGCGCGATGCTCCTTCCCTCAAGCTGATTGAAAAGCTGACCATGCTGGGGGTGAAGGTGAAAGCCTTTGATCCAATTTTGTCCCAGTCGGGTCAAAGCCATACCCTGGCCAATGTGCTCATCGAGTCCGATGTGGAACGCCTCGCCGAAGGCTGTGATGCCCTAGTGCTGGTTACGGATTGGCAGCAGTTTCAAACCTTAAATTACCCGCGCCTGGCGGCCCTGATGACCCACGCTATTCTTGTGGATGGCCGCAACTTCCTCGATCGCAGCACCCTGGAGGCGGCTGGATTTCACTATACCGGCGTTGGCCATTGAAAAATTAACTGAAGTTCATCGAGGCGTAGGTCAAGACAAATCTAAGGAAAGCCTAAACACTTCCCCCGCCATCTAGAGATTATCAAAGCACAACTGGCCTGGTTTCCCAGGCCGGTTGTTTGTAATCAGCGCTCTAGGCCAGTCTTGGCGGGGAAGCTTGCAAGCTCCCGCCTTGCGTGTCGGTTTCAATTAATTTGATGGAGAGCCAGATTTCAAAGAAGACTCGCTGAAAGGTGTAGTACCAGCCAGCTCGTCCATCTAGGAGCGCTTGCTTGAGAAACAGGCAATAGAACAGGATGACTAAAGGACCCAGGACGCGGGTCTGCCGGATGCGATCGCCCCAGCTTAGGTCAGACCAGGACGTGGATTGTAGCTTTTCCACCTCTAGATCCACGTAGCGCTGCTGCGCCCAAACCCAGCGTGCGAGAGGTTTGCGATCATCGTGGAAAATATGTGCTTGCAGGGCGCCAGTGGTGCCCCGCACCGTCAGCAGCTGGGTATGGCCATCGTCGATGTAGGTTGAGACCGCCTTGCGGAAGAGGGCCACCCGTGGAGGCAGCAGAGTGCCGCGCAACGGGCGTCCGAAGACACAATAGTGGAAGGGAATGGCAAAGGCATCGAGGGGCGTCTTCTCGGATAGCTGGGCCATCTCCTGGATCAGGGGTTCGCTGAGGACGTAGTCTGCATCCAGGGATAGAACCCACTCGGTGTCCACCTGCTCCAAACCATAGTTCCACTGACGGGCGTGGGTATCGAACTGGCGCTGGAGAAGGCGCACTTGGGGATAGCGATTGGCGATTTCCAGGGTGGCATCCTGGCTAAAGCTGTCAATGATCAGAATTTGTTTGGCCCAACCCAGCTGGTCCAGGGTCCGTTTCAGGTTTGGCGCTTCGTTATAGGTCAGAATAACGGGGGTAATTGCATCAAGCATGGGATTCTAAGCCATTGAGGGGATAGGATTGGACGGGGAGGAGGTGGCCAGGTGATAATGACGCTCCAGCTGTTCAGCCACGGATTGCCAGCTATAGTGGTCCTGCACCACCTGCCGGGCGCGATCGCCCTTCTGTCGCCGCAGGGCGGGGGACCCGATCGCGGCTTGCAATGCGGCGGCAATGGCCGGGACCTGCATCGGGCAAACCCAGCCCAGGTCATGCCGCTGCACCAGATCCGCCAGGGCCACCCCTGGCGTGACCAGCACAGGGGTCCCGGCGGCCAGGGCTTCTAGAACCACAATTCCAAAATTTTCGGAGTGGGAGGTCAGCACAAAGACATCGGATCCCTGCAGGAGCTGCTGCTTTTGTGCCCCGCTCACAAAGCCCACGGAACGCACCTGGGCAGTTAATCCCTGGGCCGCCACGAGCGACTGAATCTGGGCTTCGTATTCCGCCTCGCCGCTGCCGGCTATGACCAGGGTGCAGGGTTGACCCCTCAGGGTTCCCAGGGCCTGAATCAGGGGTTCTAACCCCTTCTTTGGATGGATTCGAGACAGGAACAACAGCACCGGCTGCTGGGGGGGCAACCCCAGGCTGGCCCGCAACTGCTCCCTTGCCTCAGCCTGGGGCGGGGCCACCTTCAACCCCAGGGGAATCACCCACTCCGGAGCTCGAATCCCTAGCGATCGCGCCTCTTGCCGCTCCTGCTCCGCTGTAAAGTGAAGGCCGTGGCTGTGGTTGAGTAGGGGTTTGATGAGCTTAAGGTAGTGCTGCTTGCGACCTGCTCGCTGGGTCAAGGACCAGGCGCAGAGGCTTCCCAGGGGCCGCACAATGTAAGGAATGTGTAGCAGTCGCGCGATGGCCATGGCCGCCACGGAGGGATAGGAGAAAATTGCATGGCTATGAATCAGGTCATAGCCTCTTCCCTGTTCCAAGAGAAACCGGGTCAGGGATGCGGAAAGGGTGAACTCCCGCAGGGCCGCTACGGGGGATTCATGGCGGGGAAAGCAATAGACCGGCACCGGGTCTCCAGAGGGGAGGGGATAGTCATAGCGCTGCCGCAGGGGCAGGGATAGGGTGTCATTGCCGTGATCATTGGTGGTGGCAATTTCGGCCTCAATACCTCGCTGGCGCAGGGTTTGCACCATTTCTAATACGGCTTGGGTGGGTCCCCCGCGCAGGGGAGAAATTGAGGGAATAACGTGGAGAACTTTCATCGGGTCCTGGGCAAATGGGGCGAAGGAATTCAGGAGGGATTGCGGCCTTAGCTGGCCCATTGGGCCAGACCCGGATCGGGCTGGGGGGCTAGCTGGCTCAGTTCACCCAAAAGGTTCTGACGAAACTGGGCCTTGCCGTAGGTGCCAATGACCGCCTGTCGCAGCGCCTCGGGCTGATACAGCAGGGGATGAAGGCAGCGTTTTTGCAAAATCTGAATCGTCTGCGCAGCGATCGCTGCCACATCTTCAGGATCGACGAGTATGCCGAGTTTGCCGTTGCACACGGCATCTTGACCGCCGTCGCTTGCGCTTGCGAGCACAGGCTTGCCAGAGGCCAGGGCTTCCAGAAACACAATGCCGAAACCTTCCAGCTTGCTGGGCATGGTGTAGAGATCGCAGAGATTATAGTGATCCGGCAGATCCTCATCGGGCACAAAGCCCGTCAGGGTGACCGCGCCCTCGAGCTGGCGTTGGCGAATCTCCGCTGCTAACCGTTCCCGGTCATCTCCATTGCCGACAATTAGGTAATGCACATTGGGAATGACTGCCTGGATAGCTGGAAGCGCCTTGAGAACCTGATCGTAGGGACGAAAAGATTCTCCAGCCGCCAGACGGTTAACCGTCAGCAGAATCGGCTGATCGCGCTGGAGACCATAGCGATCGAGGAGATGTTGGGGCTTTGGGGCAATCTGGAATCTCGAGGCCTCAAAGGTGTTCGGAAAAACGCTCACCTGGTCTGGATTCAGTCCGTATCGTGCAATGAGCTGATTGCGGGTAAAGTGGCTCACCGCTAGGACGCGATCGGCATGGGTCAGAGCGTCGAGCACCTGGGGCTTGCTGATATGCCAGGATTCAAACCCGTGGGCCACAATCCAATAGGGGGTTCCGGTGATCTGCTTGAGACGGCGGGCGACCACCGCCAGATTGAGGTGGGTGGTCAGAATGAGTTGGGGTCGTTGCCATAACCCCCAGCCCATCAGCTGGGCGCCGTAGGTTAGGAAACGAGCCTGACGGGGGACCCGGCCAGCGCAATGATACTGCTGATTGGGGGCCTGACGAGGAGCGCAGCGATCATGAAGGCTAAAGATATGCTGGGGCGTTTGGGGCAGCCCGTCCGCGAGTGCTTCACACAGCAACCGCGAGAAGGTTTGAATGCCGCCTTTAAATTCAAACAATCCTGGCGCCCAAAGGTGAAGGGGGCTCGGGGAAGGGGCCGCTGAAACTATCTGCATTGATGATATCCAAGCAAGAGACAAGGCAAAATTGGCGTAGTGTGGTTGGAAAAAATGGGATTGTAGGGGTGGCTCGCGGTGCAGAGAGGGCGCGACGCAAGACCTCCGGCCCAGAGCCTTCCGCCGGCCTTGAGGCGGAATCCCTTTAGGTGGATCTCTTTAGGTGGATCCCTTTAAGCTGAATAGGAGGTTTGGAGCTTGTCCTTGCGACTGATCCGCAGCAGGAACAGGGTCATTGCCCCCAAAACCAGGGAGGTAGCCCCCAGGCAAAGCCAGCCAAGGCTAGGACGGGTGATCACTAGGCTCCAGCTTCCGGTCCACACTGAGAGCGCCCAGATGTAGCCGGTGGTCATGAGGGGAGAGCACCCCCGAGCCAGAAGCCGGTGGTGCAGATGGCGGCGATCCGGATAGAGGGGAGATTTACCGTTCGAGATCCGGGCAATCATCACCAGGGTCATATCCAGGAGCGGAATACCCAGGATGAAAAAGGGTGCGATCGCTCCCATTAGTCTGGGAGTGCCCATGAGTCCATGGGCACAGAGGGCAGCCAGGGTAAATCCAATCAGATAGGAGCCGCCATCCCCCATAAAAATTTTTGCTGGAGGAAAGTTGTATCGCAAAAATCCCAGGGCTGCGCCGCTCAGGGTCAGGGCCATGGCAGCGGTGACCCACTGCCCCTGAAGCATTGCTGTGATAGCCAGCATTAGGGCGCACAGACCTCCCACCCCACCGGCCAGACCATCCAGGCCATCAAACCAGTTAAGGGCGTTTGCCGTACCGGCAATCCAAAGAATGGTAATCGGCAAGCTCAGCCAGCCCACGGAAACCGCTCCAAACAGGGGGACGGGTAGGTACTCCACCTGTACCCCCAGACCCCAGACCCCCAAGGCTACTAAAACCTGCATGACGAGCCGTGGCAAGGGCGGCAGTTGCCAGATATCATCGGCAAAGCCAATGGCAAAGAAGCCCAAACCGCCTAGCACAATTGCCCAGTCGGCACCCGTGAGTCTGAAGTCGCTATGAATCCATCCCATTCCTCCCAGGACTAGGGTGGCCAGTAGAAGGCCCGCCGCCATTCCCAACCCCCCTACCCGCACGATGGGAGTGCGGTGTACCTTGCGATGGTCGGGCTGGTCAACCCACTGATGGCGCTGCCCTAACTGCATGACCCAGGGAACCCCCTGAAGGGTTACCAGCCAGGCAAGGGCAAAGGGAAACAGCAATAAATAGGTAGTCATAAGGCTTATTTCAAACCGGTCAATCCCAACTCCCCATGGGTCCGGGCTCCAAATTGCGGCTGATTGGCGCGCGGGGCTTGGGAACCTGAAGGACCGCTAAGGGTTGATATCTCTAAGCTGGAAGAGTCCTGTTTGATTTAAAGTATACGCAGCGTATAACTTTGGGTTTTTCCCAGGTATGGTTCGTGATCTTCCCCATCGGCAATTTCAGCAGCGATTCAGTACGGATCTCAATCAGCTTCCCCAGGTTGTGCAGTGGCTTTCCACAGCAAAACCCGCTGACTGTCCCGAGACGGTTTGGCAGCAGGTGAACATGGCCCTGATTGAGGGATTCTCCAATGCGGTTCGCCATGCCCATCGTCAGCTGCCCCCCGAAACCCCCATTGATGTCCGGCTAGCGCTGTTTTCGCAGCGCCTTCAGCTCATGATTTGGGACTGGGGACCGCCCTTTGACCTGGAGGCTGCACTCCAGGGGAGAGCGCAAACCCTGCAGCGGCCTGACTATGATCCTCTGGCACAGGAACGCCAGTGGGGGGTGCAGATTTTCTTGAAGTTACGGCAAGAGTTTGGCTGGAGGATTGCCTTGGGGCGTACAGAGAACGATCGCAATTGTTTGACCTTTGAAAAGCAGTTTGAGGCGCCCCACCGTGAAACAGAGGTGTCGGAGTCTTGATCGGCGCATGAAGACGGTGCTCTCTGGGCTGGGATGAGAGGGATTGGGTAGACCCCACAGGGCGCTTGGGCAGATCTCCTCCGGATGTGCGATGGCCGCAGCACAAGGGCACTCTAAGCTCACCACCGCACCGTTATCTTTTCTCGCTCTAATGCTCCAAAATCCTGAGATCAATCATGATATCTGGACCCAGCAGGCGTCCCCCAGGATTTTATTTCATGTATCTCGTTACTGGCCCGCGATCGCCGGGACGCCTCTCCATACCCGCGAGCTGATCTTTCATCTCAGGGCGCAGAACTACGACCTTGGGGTGATTCGACACACCGCCGATGAGCCGGTGTCGAAGGAAATAGCCTTTGCCCATAATCCCACCCTCACCCTGAGTGATGGCTGCACGCCCATCTACCAGCTTGGCCCTCCATCGCCCTGGCGCTGGGGACTGCAGCAGCTGGCCCAGCGCTACGAGCAGCATCGCTGGGCGCGGTTCTGGTACGGCACGCTGCTGCGGCTGAGTGTCCAGCGACCCATTGCCCGAATTGCCCAGCCCTATGAAATGATCCATGCCGTTTACACGGGGATGACGGCTAGTGTCCGGGCCGCCCAGCGGGTGGCCCACGCTCAAAAAAAGCCGTTTATTCTGACGCCCCTGGTGTATGTGAATCATCTCGATCAACGGGCACCGCGATCGCTTCTGAGTCTCTACCGCCGTTCGGATGCCCTGATTGCCATGACCCAATTTGAGAAGGACTGGTTAATCCGTCAGGGCGTGCAGCCCCAGTTAATTTACGTCTGTCCGGTGGGGCCATTGGTGCGAGGTCCGGCCCGACCCCGCCAATTTCGCCGCCGCTATCACCTTGGCAATCATCCCGTGATTTTGTTTCTGGCAAAACAGCGTCCAGAGAAAGGCTATCGCGCCCTGTGCCAATCGGCTCCCCTCGTTTGGAAACGATATCCAGAGGCCCGATTTGTGTTTGTCGGAACTCCCACCCCGGAATCTCGCCTGTTCTTTCAGACCGTCCAGGATCCGCGCATTCTGTACCTGGGGGATCTCCCCTTAGCCGACCAGGCTTCGGCCCTGGCAGCCTGTGACCTGTTTTGTCTGCCCTCTCTCCATGAAAGTTCTGGGGCGGCCTACGTGGAGGCCTGGCAGTATGAAAAGCCGGTCATTGCCGCGGATCTCCCCGTGATCCGCAGTTTGATTGATCATGAGGGCGATGGATTAATTGTGGTGCCCTCTCCCCAGGCCATTGCCCAGGCTATTCTGCGCTGCCTGGACCATCCAAAATGGCGGCATCAGATGGGATGTCAAGGCTATCGGAAGGTTCGGGCAAACTACGATTGGGACTACATTACCACCCGCATGCTGGATCTGTATTCCACCCTACAGCATCACTATGCAACCGGGCGTCCCCTCTCCCGGACGCGCTCCTGCTAACGTTCTCTCTCAGGACTCCTTAAAACCTGTGCTAGACCCTTCTCCCACAGATCTGCCTCCCACGGATTTAGGACGCCAAAAACTTCGCCACGTCCTCTCGATTCACGACCGTTCTGGCAAAAGAACCGTGGTTCTGGAGGAAGCCACCTACACCATTGGTCGCCATGAACACAATGCGATTGTTTTAGATTCAGCGACCGTGTCCCGGTCCCAGGCCATCCTACTGCGGCTGACCCTTCCGGGTGAGGCCGAGTACCAGTTTCGGCTTCAAGATGGGGATCTCAATGGCAAACCCAGTACCAATGGCACCTGGGTCAATGGGCAAAAGTGTACCCTGCGCGATTTAGTCCATGGAGATGAAATTTTGCTCGGTCGGGATGTCACCGCCAAATATTACCTCCTGGCTAATCTGTCCGACCTAGAGTTTGAAGAGTCCTGCGAAGCCGAGGATTTATCGGGGTTTTTCCAAACCCGGAATCTGCCGAAATCGGCCATTTACAAAACCTCTTTATCCGCCTCAGAAGATGTGCGCGAAGCGGCCCTGATGCGGCTCGCCTCCATTCCGGAGCTGATTCCTAACCCCATTGTCGAAATGGATTTTGCTGGGCAGGTGACCTACGCAAACCCCGCGGCTCACCAGTTAATGCCAGATCTCAAGCAGCAGGGCTGTCATCATCCCTTCCTGCAGGGGGTTGATCGCGTGGAGCAGCCCCAGTCGACGGATACCCTTCGCCGGGAAGTTCGCTGGAACGGGTCGGTGTACGAGCAGCGGCTGCAAATTATTCCCAGCAGTGAGCTGATTCGCATCTTTGCTCAGGATATTACGGTGCAGCGCCTGCTAACCCAGGAACGCGAGCGCCGCGACTGCCTCTTACGTGAGGTGATTTGTGCGCAGGAGGTCACTCTTGAGGAGCGAATTTGTCGCCTGCTGAGGTTGGGCTGTCAGTGGTTTGGGTTTGAGGTGGGAACGCTCTATACCCGCCAGGGACGACAGATTCAAGTATTGGATAGCGTCTCTATGGAGGACGAGAGCCTGGCTCTGCCCCCGGATTACAGCTTTGATCTAGACGGGGCGGAGGCGGAATCGGCCTATCTCAGTGCCCTATTACAGGCCTTTGAAAGTTCCTATCAGATTTTTACCCTGGAACCTGGGCAGTGTGACCCGCGCGATCCGCGTCGGGTTGCCGAAGGGCCTGGCCGTACCCTTTGCGTGCTGGTGGCGCCCGTGGGGCGCGATCAGAAGGATCAAGACTTACTGGAGTTCTGGAGCGATCGCCGGGAGTCGGGGCCGCGGATGCAGCCTAAGGATGGGGAATTGATCCAGATGATGACCCAGTGGCTGGGCAGCGAGCTGGATCGCTTTGAGAGCCTCTATCACGTCCGTAAACAGCTCCAGCAAAACATTTTAATGAAGCAAGTGGTTCAGCAGCTTCACCATAGCCTGGACCTGGAGGAAACCTTCCTACAGGTGGTGAATGTGGTGGGGCTGGCCTTCCAGGTGAGTCGCTGCGTCCTGCATTTCCACGACAAAGCCCAGGCCTTGCCCGTGGTGGCGGAATACCGGGTGGAGGATGTGCGATCGCTGATGCACGGGGGGGCGCCCTGGGAGCAAAGCCCCTACATTCAAAGGGTGATGGCCCAGGATGACGCTCTGCCCGTGGATGATGTGCAATCGGTGCGATCCACCCTGCTGCTGGACTCGGTCTGTGCGCCCCAGCAAATTCGTGCCCTCTTGTCCGTCAGAATTGCCTACCAGGGGAAGGCCCTGGGACTCATTAGCCTCCATGAAAGCTTTAAGCCGCGTGCTTGGAGCTTCGATGAAGTTCGGTTTTTAGAGGCCATTGCGGCCCAGGTGGGGGTGGCCATTGCCCATTCCCTGCTCCTAAAACAGGAGCAAGATACCAAGGACCAGCTGCGCGATCGCAACCAGGAACTACAGGTAGCCATGGAAAAAGCCAGGGCGGCCAACGTGGCCAAAAGCCAGTTTCTTGCCACCATGAGTCACGAAATTCGCACCCCCATGAATGCCATTATCGGCATGTCCGGGCTCTTAAGCGATACGCCCCTCACTCCCCAACAGGCAAGTTTTGCCAAAACCATTCAAGACAGTGGGGAAGGATTGCTGGCGCTCATCAACGATATTCTCGACTTTTCCAAGGTGGAATCGGGGCAATTGACCCTGGATCAGCACCCCTTTCAGCTGCGCTCCATGATGCAGGAGGTTTGCCAGATGCTCGGCTACCAGGCCCAGCAGCAGGGGCTTGCATTGACGGTACAAATCGACCCCGCGCTGCCGGATGGGCTGCGGGGGGACCAGATGCGCCTGCGCCAGATTTTGCTAAATTTAATGGCCAACGCCATTAAGTTTACCGACTCCGGCGGGGTTTCCCTGGCGGTGACGGCCTTCTCCTTCCAGCCACCTCGGAACTTGCATCTGTGCTTTCGGGTTCAAGATACGGGGATTGGCATTCCCGAGCATCAGCAAGGGAAACTGTTCCAGTCCTTTTCCCAGGTGGATGCCTCCATTACTCGTCGCTATGGCGGTACGGGTCTGGGCCTGGCCATTGCGCGTCAGCTGACCCAGCTCATGGGTGGACAAATTTGGCTGCACAGTCAGGGAACCCTCTCGGGCCAGAGTCCGGCGCGCTGGCCAGCGTCCTCTCCCCCCTTCTTTCAGGCCCATGGCTTCGACCCGGATCAAGTGGGCACAGAGTTTTTCTTTATCGTTGCCTTGGAAACGACGTGTGACCTGCCTGAGGGGCTGGGCAGCCAGGCTGCGGATTTGCCTCCGGAGGTTCGACCGGCGGCGGTTCCTGCCGCCCCTCGCCTCCTCGCCTCGCCCGACCTGCAGGGGCTGGAGATTCTCCTAGTGGAGGACAACCCGGTGAATCAACAGGTGGCTACCCTGATGCTCCAAAAAATGGGGTGCCAGGTGACGGTGGCCGGGAACGGCCAGCAAGCCCTGGACCGGCTGGGGCAGTCCTCGTTTCCCCTGGTGCTGATGGATATGGAAATGCCGGTGATGGATGGGCTGAGCGCGACCCGAGAGATTTGCCGGATCTTTCCCCCGGATCGGCGTCCCTATATTATGGCCATGACCGCCTATGCCACTGACGAGCATCGGACACAATGTCTTCAGGTGGGTATGCAGGACTTCATCGCCAAACCCATCCGTTCAGAGGCTTTGCTGAACAAGCTGCTAGAAGTGGTGCGTTCTGATCGGTTTCCCCGGCATCTTTGGCGCTGTCGTTCTACCCTAGAGGATTTAATCATGCAACCGCCCCCTGCTGCTTCCCCGGCTGATCCTTGCCCTCATTGCTTAGATCCCCAGATTTTAGAAGATATTCGCGATCTGGCCGGAGAGGATGCGCCGCTGGTCTTAAAGCAGATCGTGTCTGATTATTTGGACGACAGTCCGGCCCGGATTCAGGCGATTCAACAGGCCATTACTCACCAGGATGCCCAGGCTCTGCGTCAGGCGGCCCATGGCTTGCGATCTGGGAGTGCCAACATTGGCGCTGTGCAGGTGGTTGAACAATGCGCCCTCCTCGAAATCCAGGCTAAGGCCAATGCGCTGGAAGAGTCTGCTGCGGTTTTGGGCCAGCTCCGGCAGTCCTATCAGCGAGTGGCAGAGGTCTTAAGACGCCAGTATTTGTCGGTTTAGGTGTCTCGCTTTAGATTTCTCACTGTTTAGATCTCTCACTGTTTAGGTGTCTCATCGCTTAGGCGTCTCATCGCTTAGGCGTCTCAGCTTAGATCCTTGAGCTTTGGGTAACGGTTGCTCTGGTTTGGATCAGGTCCAGGGCAGGGCCTGACCCGATTGGGCCTCAAAAAAATGGAGCTTGTCAAACTGCAGCCGCAAATGGAGGCGATCGCCAAGGTGCACTTCGTGATCCGGGGTGATGCGGGCATGGAACAGTTCCCGCCCCTCCTCTCCATAGACCTCTCCTGCCCCCAGGGAAAAGCGAATAAAGGTTTCATGGCCCAGGGCCTCCACCAACTCCACTTCAATGGGCAGATGCGCCTCAGCCTCGGAGGCCAGATCCATGTGCTCCGGGCGAACCCCCAAATCTAGCCACTGACCCAGGCGCTGGCCCAAGTGGGCCTGGAATTCGGGCAGATGTAGCTGAAAGGATCGGTGAGAGAGCGTTTGGGAGTCTTTGACTTGCATTCGTAGGAAGTTCATGGGCGGCGAACCAATGAAAGCGGCCACGAAGCGATTGGCTGGACGGTTGTACAGCTCCAGGGGGGTGGCTAGCTGCTGAATCACCCCGGCGTTCATCACGGCAATGCGATCGCCCATGGTCATGGCCTCGGTTTGATCATGGGTGACGTATATGGTCGTGGTGCCTAACTGCTTCTGAAGCCTCACAATCTGGGCACGGGTTTGTGCCCGCAGCTTGGCATCCAGGTTAGAGAGGGGTTCATCCATCAAAAACACCTGGGGATTTCGAGCCATGGCTCGTCCCAGCGCCACCCGCTGTTTTTGCCCCCCCGAAAGCTCCTTAGGAAAGCGCTTGAGCAGGCCCTCAATCTGTAGCATCCCCGCCACCTGCTGCACATGCCCCGCAATGGCCCGTTCGCGAGCCGATTGATATCGAAGGGATCTGGGTAGTTTTCGGGTGATCACCATCAGGGCATTTTCCGCCCACTGCTGCCCCGGTAGTGCGCCCTTCGGTGCACCCAGTCCCTTGAACCCGGTGCGGCGCAGACCAAAGGCCAGGTTGTCATAGACCGTCATGTGGGGGTAGAGGGCATAGCTCTGAAAGACCATGGCAATGTCTCGGGCCTTGGGGGCAAGATCATTCACCAGGCGATCGCCCACCCGAATTTGCCCAGCGGTGGGCGTATCAAGCCCGGCAATCAAGCGCAGCAAGGTGCTTTTTCCACAGCCCGACGGCCCCACCAGCACCATGAACTCCCCATCTTGAATTTGGAGCTGAATATGCTGCAAAATCTGCACCTGGCCCTTTCCCTGAGTCCCAGGAGAAGCAGCCTGGGCGGGAGAGGTCTTGGCGGAGGATCCCGCACCGGGCAGACCGGGTTCCACCCCAGAAAACTCCCCTGAGGGTTCTCCTCGCCGAGCTGGAAAGCTCTTGCAAATATCCGTCAGAATAACTTGAGCCAAGGCAATTGTCTTCCCGAAACACCGCGTCAGGCTAGGGGATCTAGGGATCAGTGAATAAGGTCTATCTAGCCTTAATGAAATATACCTGACTAACTGCGGAGCGTACCATCGGGCATGATCGTATCTTGCCAATGCACATCCACTAAGATCGCGCTGCTTAAGTCGGCCTGGTTAAAGTTAGCGCGCACGAGGATGGATCCGGTTAAATTGGCTCGGGCCAGATAGGCTTTGACCAGCGTTGCCTCGCTCAGATCGGCCCCCACGATCTGGGCGCGGCTGAGGTCGGCGCGGGCTAGTTTTGCCCCTGAGAGGTTGGCTTGGGTTAAATTGGCCCGCAGCAGATTGACTTCACTGAGAATGGACCCGGCCAAACAGCTGCCACTGAGATCACTATCGCTCAGGATACAGCGCTCCAGGTTTGTGTCTCGGATGTTGGCTTGGCAGAGCTGACTCTCGCTCAAGTTGACCTCTGCCAAGGTGGCTCCAGTGAGGATAGCGCCGCTGAGGTCTGCCATGCGCAGGTTGGCGCCCCGCAGGTTGGCCCCGCTCAGGTTGGCGCCCCGCAGGCTGGTGCGTGATAAATTGGCGTGACGGAGGTTGGCCCCCTGAAAGTCCGCATCGTCCATCACCGCTCCACTCAGGTTGGCACTGTCCTGGCGGAGGTCGGCGGTGAAGTTGGCCCGGCGGAGGCAGGCTCCGCTTAAATTGGCCGAGCTGAGGTTGGCCGAACGCAGATCCGCCGCAATGAGGTTGGCATCGGTGAGATCGGCAAAGGCAAGATTGGCCTGGGTTAAGTTGGCCCCTTGCAGGCTTGCCCCGTGGAGAGAGGCATCGCGCAGATTGCTCTCTCGCAGATCGGCCTGGTTGAGGTTCGCCCCCATGAGCTGGGCATAGCGCAATTGCCCCTTGTGGAAGTTGACGCGATTGAGGTAGCTCAGCCGCAGGTTAATCCCAGTCAAGGTGGCCTGCTCAAAGCTGGCGTTAATCAGATCTGCCTGAGGCATTTGGGCACGGGGGAGATGGGCACCGGCAAAATTGCGATCGCCCTGAGAATATCGTTGAAGGATGGTTTCCGGTGACATCAGCGGGAGGAGTTCAAAGCGTTGAGCAGCGGCGGGGGAAAGGGGGGGGGCCTATCACCGACATCATGAGACAGGTGTGATCCTCTGTGAGGGTAGACTGGGCGCTCCTAACCTGTGCGTCCCTAACCTGTGCGTCCCTAACCTGTGCGTCCTCAGCCTGCGCCTCAGGTTGGGACTGAGATCGAGGCGAGGAGACTGCCGGAGCCAGATGGGGGCTCAGGATGGAACTGAGGGTTTGGATGAGTTGAAGCTGTTCAGCATAAGGTCCAAACAGCGATAGGTGGGGAAGACGCTGGCAGGCGTGACGCAGGCTTGAGGGGGTTGGAAATCGGATCATCACCTGCTGGCAGAGCTGATCGAGGGAATATGGTTTGAGGGCCTGTTCAATCTGAGGGGGAGTAAGTTGGGGCAGTTCAGCCTGGGATGGTTCAGGCCCCTCTCGATTCTCCTCGCTCACCTGCATCAGCCCGTAGAGCAGAATCTTGGCCTTATAGGGATTGAGTCCCTGATGCAGCGCAAAGCGAAGCCCAAAGTGGTCTAACTCGCTGGTGGGCGGTTCAGAGGAGGGCTGAAGCGCTCCCGTAATCAGGTGTGCCAGCTTTAGATAGGTTTGGGGCTTATTCAGCTTCATGGCGCTTTGGATCAGCCGGGACTCTATATCCTCGGGCGTTTGCTGCATGAGTTCCTGGCACAGCCCCTGAATGGAATGATTCATCAGCATGGAATCATGAGTGACCCAATGCTGATGAACCACGAAATAGAGCAGCTTCAAGATGCGGGATTTTTCAGGATGAATGTCTAGATCAGCAATCAATGCCATCGCCCAGAGGTCCTCATGGTAGGCACAATATAGGTTAGGGTGCCCTTGGAGGAGTGGACTTTTGACCTGTTTTCTCGAATCTGCCCTGTTTTCTGCATTCGGAGTGTGACGATGACCGACTCTGCCCGCGATCGCCTTCTCCCCTTCAAGCCCACCCCGGATCACCCTGGCTCGGTCCGGCCCGCCCATGGGGAGACTCCGACCCAACCCATTGCGGCGGAGGTGATGGATGAAGCTGCCTATCGACAACAGCAGCAGTACAATCAGCAGCAAATTGATCAAGATCAGGCGGCGCGGGCCAGGGCGAGAACCCTTCTCCGTCGCTGTCGAGAGGGATTTGTCCCTAACTTAATCCACCATCCCAGCTTTTTACCCTACGATGGTATCCTGGCCAGCAAAGCGATTATTCGTCTTCTTGAACTCAGTCTGCATGAAGACCAGCGCTGTGCGCTGGGAGCCCATCAGCGCTGCCCCTTTTCTCGGCCAGAGTCTTACAGAACGGCCCAATCCTGCGGTCGCCGGCTCCACGAGATTGGCGGCATCGATCTCATGCAACAGGTGCTTCAAGACTGGATTCCGGCCTTTGACCAACCCGATCTAGAGCGGATCTGGGTCGGGATTGGTCATTGGCGCAAGCAGCCCTAGTCAATTGCCTTAGCGATGTCGCCCACTCGGAACCCAGACCCTGACAGTACTTTACCAATGGAGGAGTCGGGGTCAACTTGGGTCAACTGGACCCGGCCCACGGGCTCTGTGAGCTGCCGGAGAAATTTTCCGGTCACAGGATCCTTAATCTCCTTAATCACGCGCTCCACAGAGACAACCATGCCTGGCCGAAAGCCGTGGTTGCCCCCCTTATTGAGCACCACCATGCCACCGGTGACGTCAGCGATCACCATTTGGCTCACCGGGGATGGGGTGGCACTGGCGGCTAATCGAGGCGAGAAGCGGGCAAGCTGGGTGACAATTTCTCCCACTGCCTGACTGGAAGCTTCGCCCAGCAGACGGTCGGAGCTATCGGAGTTGGAGTCGATACCGATGCCAAAGATACGGCCGCCACCATCGCTCTTATCCGCTTCTCCGGTACCCTCTGCGGAAGCCAGAATTTCTCCAGTGGCCGTGCTGACCAGGCGGGTGGCTAGCTGCACGCGGGCCACCTGCTTCTGTTGCCGCCCGCCTAACCCAAACAGGCCAGACAGGCTGCCGCCGCGAGACTGCTCTTCGACGTGAAATTGCGTGATAGACCCGATCACGACTGCATCCACACCTAAAATTCGTCCGATTTGTGCCGCAGTGCTGGGTTCAACCCGGCCACTCTGGCCAAAATTCTGCTCGGCTAGCACGGCTTCCACGCGGCTGCGCTCAATGAGAATGTAGCTGCCTTCCTTCACCAGTTCGTTGGTCAGCAGGTTGCTAATCCCCTTGGAGGCGCCACTTTCGTCGTAAAGGCCATACCGCAGTCCACTTTGACTCACGGTTGCCGTGTCAAAGTTGAGAACGGCAATCCGGGTCTTCTCCTGGGGCTTAATCTGCTCAATCCCAACGCTTCCAGAGCTTTGGGCGATCGCTGCCGGTGAGGTCAGGGCTGAAACTGAGGAGATCAGGGTCGCCAGAAGGGAAACAGGGATTAGAAGGGTTGTTTTCATTGGGATCTATTGGGTTGTCTTCTACAGGGGGGATCCAGGGAACACCAAGGGTCAGATCTACGGACCTGATTCACTCAATTTACCGTTCCAGTGTGGCATTCTCTCCACCCAAACGCTAGAGAATGGAGAGGGAACGTCCTGGGATTGCCCCAGAGATTGCCTGCCTTTCCGCCAATTTCCCAGGCGGAGAATCCCGGTTAGACCCCCACCAGGAACGAACAATATCTCTATTAAATCCTCTGTTCTAGCCCCCAGGGCTGAGTCGGACCTTTGCAGAATTAGCCTGGGGAGGATCAAGGCGGTTCACCCACAGACTCAGGGGAATCATCGGGAGCATGGGCGCCAGGCAAATCAGCCCTTGCGGTCCGGTCAGGGGCGCAGTGGCAAACAGGGTATTCATCACGCTCCACTGACTGAATAAAACCTGCAGGACAATCGCCGTGGCCAGTCCCAAAAGCAACATTGATCCATCGGCCACCCCCTGAACTCGACCCCGCCAGAATTGACCCAGATTTTTCCCCAGCTGGCTAATGCTGATCAAATATACAATTCGGGCAGCCACGAGGGCTTGAATCGCCATGGTTCGAGCCACCGCAACCTCCCCCGTGGTGGTGCGCGCCCATTCAAAGAGGCCAAAAATGAGAATCCAATTGAATACCGAAACCACTAAAATGCGGCGGAACAGCCTTGGTGTGAGTAAGGGCTCACTGGGATCGCGCGGGGGCTGCCGCATTAACCCCGGCGACTTGGGTTCAAAGGCAAGGGGCACCGTCATGGTGATTGAATTAATCATATTCAACCAAAGCACCTGCAAGGAAAGAATGGGCAAATCCCTCGCCAGCAGAGCGCTGAGCAGGATGGTCATCGATTCTCCCCCATTAACGGGCAGTAAAAAGGCGATCGCCTTTCGCAAATTCTGATAAACTGTGCGGCCCTCCTCCACTGCTGCTTCGATGGAGGCAAAATTATCGTCGGTCAGCAACATGGCCGCCGACTCGCGGGCGACTTCTGTTCCGCCCTTGCCCATGGCAATCCCAATATCTGCTTGCTTCAGAGCCGGGGCATCGTTCACTCCATCTCCAGTCATGGCCACGATGTTGCCGCTCGACTGAAGCGCTTTGACCAGCTGCAGCTTTTGGGTGGGGGCCACTCGGGCAAAGACAGATCCCTCGACGGCCGCATCGTGCAGATCAAGGTCGCTCATCTGAGCCAACTGCTGCCCCGTAAAGGCAACTACGCCTGCATCGGTTTGAATTCCCATCCGCTGCGCGATAGCCTGGGCGGTGCCGATGTGATCGCCCGTAATCATCTTGACCTGAATTCCCGCCGATTGGCAGGCGTGAACCGCTGCGATCGCCTCGGGCCGGGGCGGATCAATCATGCCCTGCAAGCCCAAAAACACCAGATCGGTGGCAATATCCTCATGGTCAATGGCGTGCTGATGGGGGGCTGCTGCTTTTTGCGCAAAGGCCAGCACCCTTAGCCCCTGCGCGGTCATGGCATCCACTTCCCGTTGAATCGAGGTCGCATCCAGTCCCCTAGCTTGGCCCTGGGCATCAAGCATTTGGGTACACCGACGCAGCAGGGCCTCCACCGATCCCTTCACATAGATCAGCCGCGGCTGATCATCGTGCAGCGTTGCCATGTACTGATACTCAGACTCAAAGGGAATGGCATCCATGCGCGGGGTTGCATTCGCAAGCCCTGCCTGGCTCAGCCCGACCTTTTCTGCTACGGTAATCAAGGCTCCCTCCGTGGGGTCGCCCACCACCGACCAATCGGCCCCGGTTTGTTTGAGCTGGGCGTCGTTGCAGAGAATACCGGCCCTGAGGCATTGGGCCAGGGCTAGGGGCAAATCCACCGCATCGAGGGGTATCTCATTGCCGTTGTCTATCCGGGTCATCTCCCCCTTGGGACTGTAGCCCCCACCACTGACGCGATAGTGCTGCCCCCCGGCGTAGAGGGCCTGAACCGTCATCTGGTTTTCCGTCAAGGTTCCGGTTTTATCAGAACAAATCACCGTGGCACTGCCTAGGGCTTCCACAGCTGGAAGTTTGCGAATGATTGCATGTTGCTGGGCCATGCGGTTCACGCCAATGGCTAAGGTGATGGTCACCACAGCGGGCAACCCTTCTGGAATAGCACTGACGGCCAGGGCCACCGCCGCTTCAAACATGTCAATCCAGGATTCTCCCTGCCCTAACCCCACCACAAAGGTGAAGGCTGCCAGGACTAAAATGCCATAGAGCAGGGTTCGGCTGAACTTTTCAAACTTGCGGGTGAGCGGGGTACTCAGGCTAACGCGATTTTCCAGGGACCGGGAAATTTGCCCCATCTCCGTGGCATTGGCGGTGGCTACCACCATCCCCTGGCCCTGGCCAAAGGTGACAAAGCTGCCCGCATAGGCCATATTGTGCCGTTCTGCGAGGGGAGTCTGTTCTGCAATTGCCGGGAGAGACTTTTCCACGGGCAAGGATTCCCCCGTCAGCGCAGATTCATCCACCTGTAAGTTGCGCGTTCGCAGCAGACGTAAATCGGCGGGCACCTTATCGCCGGAGGTGAGCAGGACGATGTCTCCCGGTACCAAATCCCGCGAGGGAATGGGGAGGGGTTGCCCTTCCCGCAGAACCGTCGTTTCGGTAATGACGGCCTTGGCCAGGGAGGCGATCGCCCCTTCTGCCTTGGCCTCTTGCACATAGCCAATGATGGCGTTAATCAGCGCCACGCCCCAGATGACCCATGCATTGGTCCAGGATCCCAGGAAGGCCTTGACAACGCCCGCTAGGATCAAAATATACAGGAGTGGCTGATTGAATTGCAGCAAGAACCTGATCCAGGCCGGTTTTCCCGGCTGAAACTGCAATTCGTTCCAGCCATACTGCTCATAACGACGGGCTACTTCTTCGGACGTCAAGCCGCTTTCTTTACAACTGCCCAACTGCACGATGGCCTCTTGGACAGACAAGGCGTGATAGGAACGGGGCGGTGATTGCGTCATCGCTGTGACCTAATCTAATACATAGGGTTTGGGATCAATGGCCTCGCCTTTGTGGTGGATTTCATAGTGAAGATGAGGCCCGGTGGTGCGACCACTACTGCCTAGAGAGCCAATAATCTGCCCTCGTCTCACCGCTTGATTTTCCTGGACGGCTCGATTGGACAGATGGGCATAGAGGGTTCTAAAGCCGTTTCCGTGGTCAATCATAACGTGGTTTCCGTAGGCTCCGGCTTTTTTCGACTTCACGACCCTGCCTGCCCCGGTGCTGATGATGGGTGTTCCGTTGGGTCCTGATAAGTCCATGCCTTTGTGAAACACCGTACCGCTGCCAAAGGGATTGGGTCTTTTGCCAAAGAGAGAGGAGATGATGGTTTGGCCCCGCGTCGGATTTCCGTAGGGTATGTTTCCCCGGCGCAGCGGGGGCTGGTAGGCCAGATTGCTTGGGCGCAAGGACCCTTGATCTGGTCCGGGGGGGACAGCCGCCCCAAACTGTCTGGAGGTCTGGGAACTCACGCTTAATCTTCCCTCGGACAGATGCGGAGTATCGGAGATGACCCGGCTGGACGCTTGGAAATCCCTTGGCAGCGCACTAACGGTGCTCAAGGCGGGATTGGAGAGGTAGATATGTCCCAGGGTTTGATATCCAAAGGTGCGTTTAGTAAATTCCCAGCCAGAATTGAGAAAAATTTTAGCAAAGGAGTTTGTTTCGCCCCTGGTGCTCCCCAGGAGAAGTTCCGAGTAGCGGGGACTGTCCGGTACCCCCACCAGCAAAAGATTTCCCTCTTGTCTGCGAATTCGCAGGCGGTAGCTTAGGCCCAGTTCCTGACCGGCAATCCGAATCGAATAGCCGTTGGCATCCAAACTACGGCCACAGATGCCTGCAAAATTAAATTGCGTTAACAACGGCTCCACCAGGGTTGGGTTGACCCCCTGTTCGCGCCAGCAGGCCCGTTGATTAGAGACCTGCTCCAGAATGAGTAACTGATGGGATGATCCATCTCCAATGGGGGCCGCAACGGCAATAAACCGAGTCTGATCCACCGCCTTTTCTCCAAAGGGGCTAGCCGAGGTGGATGGAATGGCGGGTGATACAGGGAGGCTGCTTAATGCCAGGGTGATGCCTAATAAAAGGCGCTTAGGTCGAGACATAGAGATCCATGGGGCTAGGCAGCAAGGGGAACAGCGACCAAGGGTACAACCGAAAGGGTCAGGACCCTAAGGGTGGCAACTACTGGTTGAACAACTCTAAATTGAATCACTTTGAGTTGAATCACTTTGAGTTGAATCACTTTGAGTTGAATCACTTTGAGTTGAATTACTCTAAACTGAACGATCCTAAGTTGAATCACTCTTAGGTTGGACAGCTACGGTCAACCCCGGTCAACGGGCCATGAGAAAACCCAATTATCATACAATCCCTTGTCAAGGGGGCCTAACTCTGTCTCAGGGAGCCCAGGGACTAGGGACATCAATGCGTCGACCGCGATGCAGATAGTAATAGCCAAAGTCATCGTGCCAGAATTCCACAATGACGCTACCTGGGGGAATGGGGTCAAACCCCGTCAAAGGCCAGTAGCGCAGGGGGTCCTGCTCAATATCTGGGACCACTCTGTAGGCCCCGGTGGGAATGCCGTTCCCGATGCGCGGTGCCCCTCGGGCCGCACCCGGTACCCGTTGTAAATCAGGATTGAGATAGATCCAGTCCGCGTCAAAGGCTTGGCCCTCCTGTCCCTGGGCAATCTGGTAGCGCCCGTAGGCCCCCTGCAGATCGGCCCACTCGGCTGTCCTTCCCCCATAGACGATGCTGCCAGATCTGCGCTGAATTTCCGAGGAATAAACCCGGCTCGATGCGGGGGTAGACTCTGATGCGGGGGAGGGGATTGGCGGCGCAAATTCAGGCGGAATTGGGGCAGTGCGATATTGCCTTGCCAGAACCATGAGCGATCGCACAATGCGGCGCAGCCGAGCATCGCGATCGTGGTAGCTGACAAAAATGGCCCCAGGAGATCCGGGATAGATCGACACTCCCTGGACGCCGTTTTCTACCGTGACGACCTCGGCGTTGGCCACCAGACTGCCAGTGCGCAGCAGGCTCAGAATATTTTGCATTGCGTGGTCAATGGCTTGAATCAGGCGCTCTCGCCGAGCGTGCGCTGTGGGCGTTTCGCCCTCAAAGGGCGATCGCAGCAGCAGTCCGGCAGGCGCGGGTCGGATCGAGACCGATGCCCCCTGGGCCAGGGCGTCAGCATTGCGCTCCAGGGCTTCGCTGGATTGGCTTAGGGAGATTCCCTGCCGTGGAGATTGTTCAGGCTGATCGCGGGTTTGCAGAGTGTGGGCCAGCTCGTGGGCCAGGAGGCGATCGCCCTCAACTGTGCCGGGGCGAAACTGGCCGGGGTGAAAGTAAATCCTCTGGCCTTGGGTCACGGCTTTGGCCTGGAGCGGTTCGGTCACCTCCGGGTGATTGGGAAACAGGCGCACCTGAGAAAAGTCAGCCCCCAGAGATCGGCCAAATCGGGCCTGCAGTCCCGGCCATAGCCCCAGGGAAGCCCTCGAACCGTTAAGGCTTCCTTCCCAGTCCCAGAAGCTCCCCTTCGGGAGAGGAACCGATGATCTGGGTGGAACTGGAGCCTGTCCCCGCCTGGCGCGGCGATCCGGAGACTGAGGAGAGGCTACCTTCTGTTTTAATGCTAACCGGCCCATGCTCATCCCTCCCGCTGACTTGGTTCGCAGCCTTAGGTCTCTTGCCGATGTCGATCTGGTTGCGACTAGGTGGCCATGGTTTAGCCATGACTTGACCATGACTTGACCATGACTTAGCTATGACTTGGCCATGACTTGGCCACTACTTGCTATTCTACTGCCCACCTGAGGCGGGTTTGTGCCCTGTACCGTTACGCTAGCGCGCTTCGGAACAGGTGGAAAGGTTTTGTAGGGAGGAGGAGGTCAAGGAGGGGAGGTACACCTGGAAGGTGGTCCCCTCACCCAGGCGAGAAGTGACGTCAATGCTGCCCTGATGCAGTTGTACAATCCGTTGGGAAAGATGGAGCCCTAGGCCACTCCCGGAATTGACATGGGCACCGGGGCGAAACCAATCAAAGATGGTTTCTAGTTCCCTTGGGGGAATGCCAACGCCGGTGTCCGTGACAGACACCACCACATATTCCTCGGCCTTGGCCTCGGGACGAAGGTCAGGATCAATCTGCCCTGCCCGCTGGCGATCCACCCGCAGGTGAATTGATCCAGCATTGGTAAACTTAATCGCGTTGCCCACCAGGTTTGTGAACACGCGGTTTAATTCAATGCGATCGCCCATTAGCTCAAATCCCTGGGAGTTTTCTGCCAGTAACTCTTGGTTGCAAGATAGCTCCAGATTAATCTGTTTATCTTCTGCTAAGGGGGTGAGCTGTTGCGTGACGTCCTTTAGCACCTCACGCACATCCAGGCGAACCCGAGTTAACTTTTTCCGATTGGCTTCATGGCGGTAAACTTCCAGCAGCGTATTGACCATGTGTAACAGCTGCTGATTGTTATCAACCACCCCCTGAATATGGGGACGAATCTCCTCTACCGTGTTTCCGTAGGTTCCCCGACTGCAAAATTCTAGGACGCGGTTGGCTGCAATGAGCGGTGTTCTAAGATCATGGGTCAGTCGGGCAACAAAGTCATCCCGCTGGCGCAAAACCTTTTCTTGCTGATCGATGCTGTGCTTAAGCCTGAGTAAGGAGCGAATGCGAGCCATGAACTCTTCCACCTTAAAGGGCTTACGAATAAAGTCATCGGCACCTGCATCTAGGCCCACAGCCACATCCGCCTGGCGATGGGCGGTTAAAAGCAAAATTGGAATAAACCCCAAGTTCGTCCACTCCCGGATTTGCCGGGTCACTTCATAGCCATCCATGTCTGGCATCATCACATCCAGCAAAATCAAGTCTGGGGGACAAGCCAGAATGGATTCCAGAGCAGCAGGGCCGCTATCGACGCAGTGCAGTTGGTACTCTTCTAGATCTTCTAGAAGAGTTTCAATGAGCAGCAGATTATCGGACGAGTCATCTACAGCTAGAATGCGGCTCGGGGTAGGTTGTATCATCAGCCAAGCGTATTTCCATCTCCTTAAGGGTGAACTTAATAAATTGATCGGTCATGGATCTGCAATAGATTTTTGACTGCAGGATCGATCCAGATCCAATCCCTACCCCCCCCTCTTCAAGGGCGCTTTGCCCAAATCTATCCCTTATCCCTCCTTCGGTAGCCACACGGACACCGAACCTGGCGGACAGTGGAATTGAGCCCAGCCTTCGTCGTTTGTGGTGACAATTTGGTCAATGTGCTCGGTAACGTCATAATAGCTCTGATTGGGGACGCCGACCTCCATCCACTTTTGACCGGCATCACCATTGCTTAACAGCACAGCCATGCCTCCAGGATGATCCGAATCGCCCAAACGGGTCCACCCCACCGTGTTTGCATGATCGAAATAATCATACTGGTCGCCGTAGGCATGACTATGGCGGGCGGCCAGGAATTGGTCAATCAGCCATTGGTGGGAATCCAGCCAGATTTCATACTCTTGACCATCGTTCCCGTGATCCTCGTAGTGGGCGCCGTAGTAATCCGCATAGAAAATGCAGGGATAGCCTTCTGAGCGCAGTAAAATCAGCGCGTAGGCCAGGGGCTTGAACCAGCTTTCAACGACAGATTCCAAGGCCTGAAGCGGTTGGGAATCGTGATTGTCCACTAGGGTTACCGCCAGGGCAGGTTGGTGCTGAACCAGGGTGTTATCAAAAATTTGGCGCATGTCGTAGGCATTTCCCGCCTTGCTGGCTTCACAGAAGTTGTAGTGCAGGGGGGCATCAAAGAGCATGACATCGCCATTCACCAGTTTAATAAAGTGGTGCAGCGCCTCAATCTCGTAAGACCAATATTCCCCAACGGCAAATAGATTTCGCTTGGCAGTGCTACGGCAATGATTCAGCCACTCCGGAAAAAAGCCGGCCTTCACATGCTTGACGGCATCAAAACGAAACCCATCGATCCCGGTGGTTTCCACATACCATGCTCCCCACCGCTTTAGTTCTTCCCGGACCTCAGGATTTTCCATATCCAGGTCGCAGCCCATCAAGTAGTCGTAAGCCCCTTTTTCTAGGTCCACCTGCTCGTCGAACTGCTTATCTTTAAACAAAAAAACGGCATCCAGTTCGTCATCGTAGGCGCTATAGTCCACGGCATCAAAGTGCCACCAGTGCCACTCCATATCGGAATAGGCCTTATTTCTGCCTGGAAAGGTGAAGTGGGTCCAGGTTTTGACCTTGCGCATTTCGCCCAAGGGTTCATGGCGGTTGTGGGGATTCATGGGGGTGGCCTCGGCTTCCTCGGCGTGATCGGCCCCCATGCGATGATTCAGCACCACATCGGCATAGACTTGAATGCCTGCCTCGTGAGCAGCGGCGATCGCTGCCAGGTACTCCTCCTTGGTCCCGTACTTGGTCCGCACCGACCCCTTCTGGTCAAATTCGCCCAGGTCATACATGTCGTAGACTCCATAGCCGACATCATACCCGCCTGCTATGCCCTTATAGGCCGGGGGAAGCCAGAGCGCGGTAATTCCTTTTTGAGCAAGCTCCGCTGCTTTGCTCGCTATCTCGTTCCACAGGCCGCCATCGGCAGGCGTATACCAGTGGAAAAACTGCATCATGACACCGTTTTCGAGGGACATTCTAACTCACCTGATTAAATAAAAAATGCAAGCATGCCCCTCCTTGAAATAAAATCGGCTATCTATCAGCAGGCTGGAGAGCGCTGTAGACAACCGAGTGGGTTAATTAAGGAGAGAAAAGCTAATTGCTGACGACAGTGGAAAATGCCTATTTGTCAATCTTGGGCACAAAGTCGGGACGCTCCTTATCCTTCCAACCCACAGGCCGCTTTGAGTTGTACCAGGCAATGGAGCCGAGAGTGACCGCTGCAATAAAGCCGACTACCAAGGTTGCAACTGCCGCATAGGGAAAATGAGAAGCAGCAGAGACATCTAATAGCACGATATCCATAGTTTCTAAGGTCATTCGTCAAGTTCAATGAAATTATTCTAGAGACTCCTTCCTTCTCAAGAATCCAGCTTTGGGCGCATTGAAGCTGGGCTACCGTCTCTAGCTAAAGGTAGAGGAGTAACGGTTCTCTGGCGGCTGCGGTCCATAGCACGGGATCGCAACCGCCAGAGTACGCTGCCCCGAAGAAACTGGCCAAAGGAAGCCTGGGGGCTTATTTCAAGCACAGTGGAGGGATCAGATATGATGGGTTTCTCTCCCTTGCGGAACGCAACCGTCATGAAGGTCCCCAACAACAACAATCCTAAATTTTCCCTGCTGAGAAAGCTGGTAGCGTTGCGCCAGAGCCTTTTAAAGTTCTGGAACTTCAACAGTGGTGATTGGGAATGGCTGTCGGATAAGCCGATGCCGGTCAAGGGGCTCAATCGCAAGCTGTGGCGGGCCTCTGTTCCGACCCTGAGTTTTTACACCCTGCTGAGTCTCTCGGCCATTATTTCCACCTTTGGCCTGTTGGCCAACAGCGCCGCCACCATTATTGGAGCCATGATCGTGGCGCCCCTGATGGGACCGATCATTGGTATGGCCTACTCGCTGGTGATGGGGAATCGTCGGCTGCTGAAGCGATCGGCCTTGACGACGGTGGTTGGTGTCATTCTGTGCATTGCCTTTTCCTGGGTGATTGCCTTTCCCTTGGGGCTACAAAACTTTGGATCCGAGGTGCTGGGCCGAATTCGCCCCACCCTGCTAGATCTGGGCGTTGCCTTGGCGGCGGGGGCCGTGGGGGCCTTTGCCCAGTCTCGTCGTCATGTGGCCGATGCGTTACCAGGGGTGGCGATCGCGGTGGCCTTGGTTCCCCCCTTGAGCGTCATCGGCATTGGTCTGTCGGTCGCTGACTACCGTATTGCCGGTGGGGCAATGCTGCTGTTTGTGACCAATTTAATCAGTATTGTCTTCAGCGGATCACTGGTGTTTCTGGTGCAGAAATATGGATCGGTGGAACGGGCCAAAACGGGTCTGCTGGCGGGCACTCTTTCAATTGTGATCCTGGCGATTCCCCTGGGGTTAACCCTGCGCACCATCCTAATTCGTGAGTCGGTGCGGCAGGAAGTGATTACCCTCCTCAAGCGGAGAACCCTAACCTTCAGTGATCTTCGCATTGAATCGGTGCAAACCCAACCCCTCCGAGGAGGCGTGATGCAGATTGAGCTGGAGGTAACCGCCAAGCCAGGAACCATCACCACAACTCAGGTTCAAAAGGTTCGCGATTTTCTGTCCAGAGAGTTTGAACGTCCGATTCAGCTGAAGCTGAAGGTGGTTCCGGCTGAAATTTTTGAAGAATAAAGCCAGATCCCTGGGGACGTGGAGCCAGCCTAGAACCGGGCTCCGTGTGTTTTGAGCGAGTCTGCCCAAAGGGAGAGTGGCAATGTGACCTAAGGATAGACTTCTTTTCCCAGAAAGCGTCCTAGATTGAAAACACGTTAGCAAACGAATCAACCCACTGTTTAATTTCGGAGGAAATTATGAGTATTGAAGATCGCGTCAAAGCCACGGCCAAGAATATTGAAGGAAAAGCTCAAGAGTTTGTCGGTAAGGTTTCTGGCGATCCTAAGGACCGTGCCGAAGGCAAAGCGAAGCAGGCCGAGGCAGAAGCCCGCCACACCGCGGAAGATGTGAAGGACGAAGTTAAGAAAGCCATTGACTAAGCCGTCCTGAAGGAAATCCATTTGCCATTGGCAGAGGGATCTCCAGGATCGGGATCTCTCGCGCGTTGGGCGAGGGACATCCTTGTCAAGTTCTTGCCGAGGGGAGCGAGCTAGGGCTCCCCTCGGCTTTTTCTTGATCCTGGGCTTTTGTGGATTGGAGAAGATGTTCGAGGCAATCTAGATCCGGATGCTTGTCTTTTTCCCAGGCTCAGGGAAGACCGGAACCGGCTTTTCTAACTATCTATACTTCAGGGGATTAAGGTTTCCTGGGACTGGGTGAAATTGAGCTCGTAGTTTATCGTGTCCTCGGAAACGATGCGGGGCAGCAGCACCGTAAAGGTCGCTCCCTGTCCCAGTTGACTTTCCACGCTAATCTCCCCCTGCATCATCTGTACCAGAGACTTAGAGATGGCCAGCCCCAGTCCCGTTCCAGGATATTTTCGCGAGACGGTTTGATTCACCTGACGAAAGGCATCAAAGATATCTTCAAACTGCGTGGGGTCAATGCCAATCCCAGTATCTTGAACCGAAATTGCCACTCGACCATCGCTCTGCTCGTACAGATTCAGCGTCACGCTGCCTTTCTCAGTAAACTTAATGGCGTTGGAAAGCAAATTGACGATCACCTGTCGCAGCCGATTGTCATCGCTGACTAGCTTGCGATCGCTTAACTGGATGTGGGTAGATAGAGTCAGACCCTTTTGATCTGCCAGCGATCGCAGTTCCTCAAGGGTTGCAATGGCCAGTTTGGCAACGTTAAATTCTGAAAACTCCAGCTTGAGCTGCCCAGACTCCACCTTGGAAAAATCCAGCAGATCGTTCAGCATCTCCAGTAGATGGCTGCTGTTGTCTAAAATTCGCTCCACCATCTTGCGTTGTTGCGGCTGAAGATCCCCCTTCATCCCCTGCAGTAAAATTTGCGAAAACCCCATGATGGCGTGCATGGGGGTCCGCAACTCGTGGGACATGGAGGCCAGGAACTGGGACTTCAGGTTTGAGGCTTGAATGAGCTGCAGGTTTTGAAGATGAATCTTTTGCTTTTGGGCCTCAAGCTGCCGGTTCTGAGCCTGCAGCAGCAGATTACTATTGCGCAGCTGTAGATTTGCCTCCTCCGTTCTCTGCTCAGCTCGATAGATCCGCATCGCGCCCTGAATGGATTTGGTCAGCAGCTCTGGTGACAAATTGGCTTTGGATAAATAGTCCGAAGCACCGCTCTTCATTAAGTCAACCGCAATCTTCTCATCGCCCTGACCCGTGAGCACAATCACAGGGGTCTGGTGACGAATCATGCGCAGGTGCTGCAAAATATCTAGGGCATTTCCGTCCGGGAGTCGGTAGTCCAGCAGAATGCAGGAAAACTCTGCCGACGCCAAGATTGCCTTGGCTTCTTGACAGTGCTCGGCCTCGGTGAACGCTACATTTAAATGGCTCGTTCGCAACGCTCTTTGGATCGCAATTCGATCCACTTGATCGTCATCAATAATCAGAACTTTTAAAAGATTAGGCATGATCGGCAGCGGGGTTGGAGTCGAACAGGGGAAAACAGGGGCAAAATAACCAGGAATTGACCCAGCCGCCGGCGGTAAAGCTCCATAACTCTACGAAGTTAAGTAATTTCACACAGCGTCCAATAGTGGTTCAGCGTGCCCACCACATCCACAAACTTAGAAAAGGTTACGGGTTTGAGAATATAGCCCGCCACATTTAGACGATAGGCATCGACGCGATCGCGTTCTTGATCCGACGTGGTCAGGACAATCACCACAATTGATTTCAGCTTTGGGTCGGCCCGCAGCTCTTGGAGAAACTCAATCCCATTCATCTTGGGCATGTTTAAATCCAACAGCACAATCCGCCGACATTCTTCTTCCCTCGGAAAGTCTCCCACCTTGCCCCGCAGCATCTCCAACGCTTCAATTCCGTTTCCAGCCACGTAGAGGGGATTGGAGATCTTATTTTTCTTGAAGGCCCGCTGGACATTCATTACATCAATTTCATCGTCTTCCACCAGAAGAATATGAGTCGTTCGATCAGTCATCGGCTCCAGAGGTTAAATATCCTGCACAGAATAACCCCATTGTAATTTTACTGCTCTTTGGCTCAGGTATTCCGCTGGCAATATTTACCGCGCTCGTTCATCTACCTTTGGGAAGATCCTCTTCCCTGGGGGAGGCCTTGGGCCAGAGAAACCGCACCGTGGTGCCGGCGCCCGGTGTGGACTCAATGGCAACTTCGCCGCCTACGGTGGTTAAAATTTTGGAGACAATGGCTAGGCCGATGCCGGTGCTCTCCATCTCGTCCCGTGATTGCAGCGTTTGCAAAACCTGGAACACCTTGTCATGAAAGGCCGGATCAATCCCCGGTCCGTCATCGATCACCAAAAATTCCCAGCTCTGGGGCAGTTCCTGACAGCGAATGGTGATGTTTCCAGACTCCTGGTGGTGAAACTTAATGGCGTTATCAATGAGGTGAGTGAACACCTGCTCCAGGTAGGGGGCGTGGGCCAAAAGGGTGGGCATGGGCAAGTGAACCACGATGGAATAATCCGCTGGGTAGTTTTGCTGGCGAATAATTTGGGTGAGCAATTTGCCCACCTCTACGGGCTCCCGTCGCTGTTTGATGCGCCCAATCTGAGCATAGCTGGCCAAGCCATTAATCAGTGCTCCCATGCGTTCCACCCGGCTCCGCAGCAGGTGAAACTGCTGGCGGTTGGTTTCTGGTAATATTTCGCTGAGATCTTCTTCAATCCATTCCGATAGGCTATTGATGGCCCTGAGCGGCGATCTCAGGTCGTGGGCGGCCACGTAGACAAACTGATCCAGCTCTTGGTTTCTCTCGATCAAAGCGGAGTTGGAGGTGGTCAGAGCCAGATTGAGCTGCTCCAAGTCACGGGCGTAGCCCTCCAGTCGTTTGTTGGCCAAATCTTGATCCGTGATGTCCCGAACAATAATCAGCTGCTGCTGATTGGGTTTAACCAGACTACAGGAGGCGGCTGCGGTAAAGGTTTCTCCTGATTTTCTCAGACCGTAGGTTTTTAAAACCCTACGATTTGCGGCTGGGCTGCCCCCTGGCTTGGGACGCTCCGGAGTGGCTTCTAAAAAGTCTTTGAGGGGACGACCTTCCACCTCATGGGCTTGATAGCCAAACATTTGCAAGGCCGATTCATTAAAGGTTTCCACCTCTCCTAATCCGTTCAAAATAATCACCCCATCCACCACTGAGGCGGCAATCGCCTGGGTGAGCTGCTGACTTTCACTCAGCTGTAGATCCTGTTCGGTGCGTTCAAAGTCCAGTACCCAGAACAGATAGACGGCCCCAAAGGAACTGGCCAGGCTCCCGATCAGCAGACTCCAGCCAATGATGTTAGAGGCTTGCGAAATTTGATCTAAGCGGGCCTGACGAATCTCTAGCAGCATCAGCTCCTCTCTCTGAAAGGTGGATACGGCATCCCGGAGCGCTGCCATGGCCGATTCCCCTTCTGCCAAAAGAGGCGCCAGTTCCGCAAACCGATCTGATTCTTGGATGGGAACTTGAAGTTCCTGGGCTAGGGTCTCCAGCAACTGGAGCCTGATCTCCGTTAGCTGCCGCACCTGCTGCCAACGCTGCTGTTGGGCAGGGTTACCCTGTACCTCCCGTGAAATTACCTTAGAAAAGGCCAAGACCTCTTGGCGAGTGCTTTGAATCTGGTCCAGGTTTGGGGACCGGCCAAGGATCGCCAGTTGCCTGACCCGCGACTCCAGGGTTGTGACGCTGAGAATTAAATCGTTCGATTTGAAAATAATGATTTCCGTATGATCTACCCACTCTTCGGCGGAACGAGCGCTCATGCGGGTACTCATCCAAGCCGAGAAGATGGCAATGGTACAGAGAATGGGCACCCCTAGGATCAATGTGCCACGCACTCTTGGCGAGAGCTGTCGCCAAAATCGGAACGAAGGACGAGGCGGCACAAAGGAGATCATGTGGAGTTCGCGAGGAGAAGGGGGGTGAACATTACCGATTCAGAATGGAGGGCATGGACTCGCGCTGGATGGACTTAATTCTGACAGAAAATCTGCTGATCCGTCAGGGAAGGATTGACGCTGTATCTAGCTGGCTGAGTTCTCCTTGTCGGGGGGTGGGTTGAAGCTGACGGGCCTGGGTGTCAATGAACCGTCGCATCTGGATCACATTACGGTAAGACTGCCGATCCTCTTGATCCAGATAGAGCGAGGCTGCCCGCTGTAAGTCCTGGCTAGCCTGGTTAAAATATCCAGACAGATAGTAAACCCAGCCTCGCTCTTCGAGCAGGAGGGCGCGCTGCTCAGGAAAAGCAAGATCTATGGCCTTATTGTAGGCGACCAGACTGTTGTGATAATCCTTGTCCCGCATGGCGTTGTGGGCCACCGTTTGCCAGGCTTGGGCCGTGTTTAGGGCCTTCGGTAGCGGTTCGCGGTCGTAGGTGGGCGTTGTGAAGACTTGAGGTGGGGGACTGGAGGCAACGATTGCTGGATTTGCGGCCACTGAAGAGGTGCCGATGAGCAAACTCCCGATTAATCCCAAGCCCAGTCCGAAGGATTGATGATTGAAAGATTGCATGGTGTTCCTTATCTCAACAGCTCTATCCTATCGATCATTGCCAATCGGCGAATCCCCGCAAGGATAGGGACTTGACTCTATCCAAAGATTGAACTGAAGAGCCCCAGATTCGGTTCAGGTTGGGTTCGGGCTCACGCCATTAGCTGGCCGATCCTCCTTCGGATCCGCAGTCTAGCGGGTGTGGGCCGGTTGGGGCCGGCCAAGGGGGCGAGGGGGCAAGTCTCCTGAATGGCCCGTGCGATCGCCCGGAGTTGTTAGCATAAAGTCTGCCCGAAATGGGGTAAATTTTTTTCGCAATATTCAGGGCAATTGAGTCAGTTTGTACCCCTTAGCGCCCTCAGGATGATCCCTCAATCCCCAGGGTCAAAATTTACCCTCTTCCTCTCCCCAGGAACAGCAGAAAACCTACTGGTGGATCGGGAGATGATCTATGGATGGGGCTGTCCCCCTGTCTTTTTTTCCTTCCAGGGAGCGAAGAGCGTGAGTGAAGAGAAGTCAGAGGCAAAGTCCGAGCTTAATTTTGGGGCCGGGGTGGAGGGCAAGGGAAAATCGCTAGAATGGAGCGGGAATGCACCGGACATTATTCTTTATTTAAGATTATAAATAATTGGATTAATATGATAGAGTTATGTGCTCAAGATTCTCTCCCTTTAAGCTATCTTTACAGCGTTTACAATTGTTTTTTGATTATCATTAAAGTTTACAAATTGAATTTAACAATGGTTGCAGGAATTTGATTTTAGAAGCTAAAAATCGGTAGTTCAGATCGGTGAACCTTGGATGATTAGGAAGTGGAAACTTCGCGATCGAATTCTGTGCGTGATGGCCCTGTTATCAACACCCTTGATGGGGTTGGTGATCCTGGATCTCCATGAACGCCAGCAGGTTCGCCAGCAGGAAGCAGAAGACCAGGTGCAGGCGATCGCCAACCGACTGGACTTTCGCTTTAATCGATTTGTTGAGGACAGCCGATCCCAGGTGAGATTGCTCAGTCGTCTGTCTCCCTTCCGCGATCTGGAGCCGCGGGCCTGTGATTTGTTTGGCTTACCGGTCCAGCCCTCCGCCAGTCTCTATGCCAATGTGCTCCTGGTGAATCGCCAGGGACAGGTGATCTGCTCAGCGATATCCCCGCCCGAGACCGCTCTCCCCTCCCTGGAAGGCCAGGATTGGTTCAAGCAGGCCAGCGATCGCCAGTCCTTTATCATGAGTGAGCCCTTCTTTGGACCCTTGGTTCAGCAATGGGTGATTATGTTTTCCTACCCGATTCTGGATGCCGAGGATGAGTGGGTGGGGGTGGTGGGGCTGCCAGTGACGCTGGAATCGCTCAGTTTTTTGTCTGCCTACCAGCAGCGCCATGAGGGGGTGTCCATTACCGTCACCGATGCTGGGGGCTGGGTAATTGCGAAATCTCCCGATCCAGAACAGCAGCTGGGGAAAAATCTTCAGGCCTTGCCCTTTCCTCAGCCCTCGTTGCGCAATAAACTGGGCACCTATTCCGGCCTTGAGCTAGATGGAACTCCTCAGGTCTACCACCACCAAACCCTTTCTCAGCTTGATTGGCATGCCTACGTTGGATTGTCCCTTGCTGCGGTTCAGGCCCCCGTTGAGCAGCAGATCTACCGGGTGTTGCTGGTGTGCGGGGTGGTGAGTGGGGGGGCGATCGCGTTTGCCACTCTCTTGTCGCGTCAGGTGCTGCGGCCGCTTCAGCACCTGACGCCCACCCTAGCGGTGATCGATGCCGACCCCAGGGTGACCCCCCTGGAGGGGCCACCCGAGGTGCGCAGTGTCGTGGCCAAACTGCTCGATGCGATTGCCATGCGCAAGGTGGCGGACCAGCGCAGGCTGCTGCTGGCCAAGGTGTTCTCCAGCACCTGCGAGGCGATTCTCATTGCCGATCAGGATCTGAAAATTATCGCCGTGAATCAGACCTTCGAAACCATGACGGGCTACTCGGAGCGCGAGGTATTAGGGCAGGGGTTAGAAATTTTAGCGCCCTGTCTGCCTGACCAAGGCGATCGCCCGTGGCATTGGCTCGATCTCCTGAAGGCGGGAGACTGGCAGGGCGAGGTATGGCAGCGGCGAAAATCCGGGGTGCTCTTTCCCACTATTCAATCCATTTCGCGCATTGTCGATGCGTCTGGCCAGACCTATGTTGTTTCCTTCCTGTTAGACATCAGCCATCAGCGAGAAATTGAGGATCGGCTCAACATCCTGGCGAGTTCCGATCCCCTCACCGGACTGCCCAATCGGCGCATGTTTATGGATCGGCTGGCGCGCGCCCTTGCGCGTAACCAGCGCAACGAATCCACGCGCGTGGCGGTCATGGTGCTGAACATTGACCGATTTCGGGATATTAATAACGCCCTGGGCTACGGATCGGGGGACGCCCTGCTGGTGGCCCTGAGCCATCGACTGATGGACAGCTTTCGGGTCACCGATACCATCGCTCGGGCGGGCAGCGATGAATTTTTAATGATGGCGGAGGAGTTGACGGGGCAGGAGGCGCTGCTGCCCATTATCCAGAAAATCCAGGCGGCATTCAGGGAACCGTTTCAAATTCAGGGGCGCGATCTGGAGATCACCTTCAGTTTGGGCATCAGTCTTCATCCCGATCACAGTCGCGAG
Source organism: Lyngbya confervoides BDU141951 (assembly GCF_000817775.3). Lineage (GTDB taxonomy): Bacteria > Cyanobacteriota > Cyanobacteriia > Thermosynechococcales > Thermosynechococcaceae > Lyngbya > Lyngbya confervoides. The sequence continues at coordinate 16,197 of NZ_JTHE03000013.1, read as the reverse complement.
GCGGATGAGTTGATGGGCTTTGCCGATGCGGCCATGGACCGGGCCAAGCGTCAAGGTAAGGGCCGCTATGCCTTTTATACCGAGAGCATGACCCAAGAAACGGAACAGCGGCTGCAAATGGAGCGCGATCTCCGTCGGGCCATTGCCCATCAAGAGCTATTTTTGCTCTACCAGCCGCAGCTTTCCCTGCGAACTTCTACCCTGGTGGGCTGTGAAGCCCTGGTGCGCTGGCAGCATCCTCAGCGGGGACTCATTTCCCCGGCCCGATTCATTCCCCTCGCCCTGCAAACAGATTTAATTGAACCGCTAACGGACTGGGTCCTGCAGGCTGCCTGCCGTCAGATTGTGGAATGGCAGGCCCGGTCCCGAGTCGTCCCTCCCGTGGGCATTAACCTGTCGGGCAAAAGCTTAGGACGAACCAACTACGTTGCCCTTGTGCAGCAGCTCATCGCGGACCACCATCTCAGCCCTAGCCAGATCGGCTTTGAAATTACCGAAGACGCGCTTCCAGAGGATCTTGAGCAGGTGCGCACACTGATTGATCAGCTCCAAGCCTTAGGGTGTAAGGTGGCCATTGATGACTTTGGCACCGGATATTCCTCCTTGAGCTATCTCAAGCACCTGGGAGCAAACGTTTTAAAAATTGACCGCTCCTTTGTGAGCCAAATTGATCACGATGTGAGCAATCAGGAAATTGCTCGGGCCATTATTGCCGTTGGCCATGCTCTCCAGATGCAGGTTTTAGCCGAAGGGGTAGAGCGAGAGGCGGAGCAGGAATGGTTACGGGCTGCAGGGTGCGATATGATTCAGGGCTTTTACTACGCCAAACCAATGGCGGGATCGGATCTGGCGCAATACTTTTCCTAGGATTTTTTCCGAACGGGTTTCGCAAACAACTGTGAGCTGGGACGGGGCGATTGTCTATCCCTCAGTCCAGGGCCATCATCTGATGGAGAGAGTAAATGTCCCTCCCACGGATGAGAGCTGGCGCAGCAAGACCATCCCGATTGAGGATGACATACCCCCCGGATCAACTTTCAATGGGGAGATATTGTCGTGCCTGAACAGTTTGAGGTTGGAATGACTTTCAGAAAGATTGCCAAAACCCAGAGTGCCAAAACCCAGAGTGCTAAAACCCAGAGTGCTAAAACCCAGAGTGCTAAAACCCAGAGTGCAGCCCTGGCCCTGCGAAGCTTGGTCGTCAGCAGCTTGGTGCTGGGTGCTGCCGCGTGGGGGCCAAGGGTCCATGCCGCTGAACAGATTTTTCTGAACTATCAAGGGTCTGAAGTGAGTGTGGGCCGCCAGGAACTGGAATCGTTTACAGAGACCGGGATTTTGCCGGAATCCATTCAGGATTTATTGGGAACTGACGCGCAGGTTCCGGCTGCGATTCGCACCTTGCTGATTCAGGAAATTCGCGTCCCCAAATTTTTAGATAGGTTTTTAGACAGTGCCACGGGGGAATTTGCCCTGGGACAGCTTGATGATGCCATCAGCAGCACCACTGGAAAAACGGAAAAAGACCTGCTGGATTTGAAGTCTGCCGTGAACCTTGCCGCGGTGGATAGCAAAATTTCCTTTATGGAGCTGGTCCGTAAATATCCCCAAAGAACGGTTCGGGTAAATTTAACGAATCTTGAGGGCACCTACAATCGCGTGTCTGACTTTGTGGAGCGAGTTGCACCGGCGCTGGAAATTGCCAAGGGCTTTCTGGCCGACATCATCTGCGACTGCAATACGGCCGCTGCCCCCAGGGGGAATTCCTACGCTTCGGCCCAGTCCAGCGATGCCGCGTCCTGTGATCAGACGGTTCAGGCGGCTAGCCAGCCGCAACCGGTGCAATCCCGCCCCCTGGCCCAGAATCCATCGGAGACGCTTCCCTCGCTCCGCCAGCTAGAGCAGTAGATTTCCCTGCGAACAAGATTGCGAACAAGACTGCGAACACAATAACGAACCATGCGAAACCTACTTAACCACCTGGGGCAGCAGCTCCGGTCCTCCCGGCTAGTGATGCTGGGGGCCTCCCTTTTGCTCTTGGCCGGGGGCCATGGCGCCCTGGACTCGCCCTCGGCCCAGGCGGCAGAAAAAGTGGTGCTCACTTACGGCCTGCTGGGGCGATCGATCACCCTTGAGGATCTAGAAACCTTTGTGGAAACCGGGCAACAAACCCCCACCCTCAGATTTCTGATCAACGCTACCGATCAAGATCCCCAGACGGTGCGTCAGTTTCTCACCCGAGAGGTTAAGGTGAGTCCGAAGCTGCTGGACAATGTGCTCAATATTTTGCCGGGGGAATACGCCCTGTTTCAGGTCGGGCGAGTTCTGCACACGCCCCCGCGCCTAGAAAATACTGAGGCGCTGCGTTCCTCCATCATCCTTTCGACGGTGGATGACAGCAAAATTTCGGTGCTGGAGTTTTTGAAAAACTACCCTACCCGCGCCCTCTATGTGGATGGCTATCGTCTGGCCAATACGGCGAGCGACGTCATCGGTTTTGTGAATCGGGTGGGCGATCGCCTGGAAGCCCCCCTCGCCATCGCCACGGATTTATTGGAGGGGCTGGTTTGCGATTGCCCGAGTCCGTCCCAGTCCTTGGGGGAGGCGGAAACTACTGCACCAACCCCGATCGCAAGGCCCTGACCGCCGCCTCTGTGCGATCTGAGGCACAGAGCTTGCTGAGAATATTGCGCACGTGGGTTTTTACGGTGCCGATGCTCAGATGCAGGGTGTCGGCGATGGCGGCATTGCTCTGGCCCTCCACAATGAGCTCCAGGATGCCCAACTCCCGATCCGTGAGCGGGAACTTTTCAATCATTTCAGCTTCCTCAGGATGCAGGCCTCGAATCAGAATTTCACGGGGTCCTCCCCCTGCCGGGTCCTGGCGAACATGCTCGAGAACAATGCTGGCGATGGCGGGGTCGATCCAGGACTGTCCCTCGCCAGTGGTGCGCACGGCCTCAATCAGGAGATCAAGGTCGGTATCCTTGACGCAGTAAGAATCTGCTCCGGCGGCAAAGGCGGATAGCACCTGGAGTTTTTGGTCGTGCATGGTCAGGATCAGAAAATGGGGCTGAGCGCTCAAGCGGAGCTGTCGGAAGCGATTGATCAGCTCAATTCCGTCAAAGTCCGGCAGGCCAACATCTACAATGGCCACATCACAGGGCGTCTGGCTGAGCAAGTTCAGGCCTTCGGCACCACTGCCCGCTTCGCCCACCACTTCTATGTCCGCACAGTCCCCCAGGGCTGATTCCAGACCCATGCGAGTGAGGACGTGGTCTTCAATGATAATGACGCGCAGGGGAGAATGGGACATAGAATCTGAGGGATCAAACAGGGCCGCTGTCAAAAAAACTGCATCTATTGTTGCTGATTCCTCCCGCAATTGACATCTGCTGCGTACTGTTTATTGCCAACCTGCCATGTCCTCTTTTCCCAGCGCTGACTATCTGCGGCGGCACGATCGAATCCTGGTGGTGGATGATCGCCCGAGTAGCTTCATTGCTTCGATTTTGAGTCTGGAGGGCTACGACACTGATCAATGTCTAACCCCAGCGGTGGCCCTGGCCCAGATCAGCACCCATCCGCCCCAACTGCTGGTGTCCAAGATGGCCATTCCTGCCCAGTCGGGCCTGTCTTTGAGTCAACAGGTTCGCACCTTGACGCCTCTACCCTACATTCCCATTTTGCTGATTGCGGAACCGGGTGTGGGCGGCCTGGTGCAGGGACTGGACTCGGGAGCAGACGACTTCTTGCGTCAGCCAGTGGAGGTGGATGAGTTGCTAGCGCGGGTGCGATCGCTGCTGCGCCTGAAGCACACCATGGACGATCGAGAGCACATGATGCAGGTGCGCGAGGAGTTTTTATCGCGCCTGACCCACGATCTGCGCGTGCCCCTCGTGGCCGCGGACCGCATGTTTACCCTGCTTCGGCGCGGGAAGTACGGCCTCCTGCCCGAACGGGTGCTCGGGGTGCTGACCTCCATGCAGGAGAATAACCAGGATTTGCTACACATGACCAACACCCTGCTGGATATATACCGCTACGAAGCCGGATCCAAAACCCTCTCGTTTACCCCCTTTAATCTGCGATCGCTGGTGGAAACGGTGGTGAGCGAGCTGACCCCTCTGGCCGAGGGTAAGCATTTAAAGCTCTTGCTGGAGATGGAGCCCCCCGTGCCGGTGCTGGGAGAGACCCCCTGGATGTTACGGGGGGCCAAGCTAGAACTGCGCCGGGTGTTGACGAACCTGATCAGTAATGCCCTGAAGTTTACTGATCAAGGCCATATTAAGCTGAGTCTATCGGCCCAGTCTGGAGGCTACGAGCTGCAGGTGCAGGACACCGGTTGCGGCATCCCCGCGACAGATTTGCCCTACATCTTTGACCGGTTTTATCAGGGCCAGCACCACCGCTCAGGCTGCGGTCTGGGCTTAAACCTGGTTCAGCAAATTGTGCAGGCTCACCAGGGAACCATTCGGGCTCACTCTGTGCCGGGAGAGGGCACCTGCTTGACCCTCTGGTTGCCCTCGCTTCCGCAGCCAGTCTCCGCGACCACTCGTTTCTATCATCCCTCGTTGTGATCTGTGGGTTCTGGCTGTGGATTCTGTTTATGGCTTCTGTCTGTAGATAGAGTCCAAAAGACTGAGGGTTTGGGGGGGACAATGGCCGGGAAGTGGATTGAAGGCAAAGGTTCTAGCGCTTTAATAGAAATAAATCGATATCAAGTGAATGGCTTTGAGGTCATGGCTTGGATAGCCTTACCCCTGCCCTACCTTCTGATCAAAGGAGTTCCCAATGCCCCGACTCATCGGCAAAAAATACAATCCCCTCCCCCCCATCGCCGTCTCATTTCTGATGGGAATGCTAGTGGGGGGTGGACTGGTGCTGGCAGAATATTCCGGATCCATAGACTACGTGCCCAATTTTGGCACTGCCCAACCAAACAGCCCAATGCCCGATCGCTCCCTGTCGCCATCGGAAACATCTCTAGCAATTCCTCAAGGGCCAATCCAGTAAGGGCCAATCCAGCAAAAGTTTAGAAAACATCGGGAGATCTAAAAATGCGTAAGGGCAGTGATTTGATTGGAAAGCAGGTGATTTCCTACGATACAGGGGAAATTCTGGCCCGCGTCAAGGATTTAATTTTTGATCAAGCAAGCCACGCCTTGGCCGGTGTGCTGGTGGGAGAAGGCAACTGGTTGACGGGATCCTGGGTGGTTGAGGTGCAAAATATTTTAAGCATGGGGGCCGATGCCCTGATCGTTCCCGACGACCGCGCCGTGGTGCGATCGCGCAAGCGCAAGCCGATTCAGGATATTCTCAAGGCAGACTTAGTCCTGCGCGGCACGAAGATCATGACCACCACCGGAACCCACTTAGGCACACTGGTGGATCTCTACTTTGATGATCAAACCCGATCGGTGGTGGGCTACGAGGTCTCCGGGGGGCTGTTTGCCGATGTTTACTCAGGCCGTAGTTTTGTGCCAGCTCCCAAAACCCTCAAAATTGGCCGAAGCTTTGCCTTCGTGCCCCCGGAGGTAGCCGATCTCATGGCAGAGCAGGTGGGAGGTCTGAAGGGGTCGATGTTACTGGCCAGTGAGCGACTCCAGCAGGGATCTGGGCTGGTGGCCCGCCGGCTGCAGGAAATTACAGCCCTGGTGACCCAAAGGCTCCAGGAAACCGCCGCCTCCACCAATCAAAGAATTCAAACGGTGATTCACCAGGCGGTGAGCGCAGTGATGAACAGCATTGTAGATCCCCAGGAGCAACGGGCCTTTATTTTGGGCCGCACTGTGGATCAGGACATTCTACTGCCCGATGGCGCTGTGCTCATTCAATCAGGTCAGCCTGTGACAGCTGAGATTGTGGCCCAGGCTGAGGAGGCCGCCCTGCTGGACCGTCTGTACGTGGCGGTGGGGGGAAGCGTGGCCGAGGAGTTGACCCATCGGATTCAGGAGGCAACCCAAGCGGCCCATCAACGGCTCCAGGAAATTATGGATCAGGCCGTTACCGCCATGATGAACAGCATTGTGGATCCCCAGGAACAGCGGGCCTTTATGGTGGGCAAAACCGTGGATGCGGATATTCTGTTGCCCGATGGACGCCTATTTCTAGCCCAGGGGGCCGAGGTGACCGAGGCGCTAGCAGAGCAGGCAGAGGCAGAGCAGATTTTAGACGCCCTTTATCAGGGAGTGGGCGGGAGTTTGGCCCAAGATCTCAGTCGTCGAGTGCAAGCGGCCACTGCCCAGGGAAATGTGCGGATTCAGGAAGTGGTCAATCAAGCGGTATCGAATATGATGAACATTTTGGTGGACCCCGCCCAGCAAAAGGCCTTTATGCTGGGAAAAACCGTGGATCGGGAGGTGGTGGCCCCCGATGGAACGCGAATTATTGGCCAGGGAGAGACCGTTACGGTACAGGTGGCGGCGCAAGCCGAGGCCCATGCCCTGCTCGATCAGCTTTTTAAGGCCGTGGGTGGCAGCTTTGCTGCGGAGCTGAACCAGCGGATTCAAGCCACCTCCACCTCCACCAGCCAGCGACTGCAGACTCTGGTGGAGCAAGCTGTGCAGGCCATGACCCAGGGGGTCGTCAGCCCCGAAGACCAAAAGGTGTTTATGATCGGGAAAACCGTGGAGTATGACCTAGTGGCTGCGGATGGAACGGTGCTCATTACCGCGGGCAATCCCGTTACCGAGCAGGTGATTGCCGCGGCGGAGGATCAGGCCCTGCTGGATCAGCTTTATAGAGCCGTGGGCGGCAGCTTTGTGGCGGAGCTAAGCCAGAAGGCCAGGCAAATTTTGGCCAAGCGGTTGGTGAGCCAAACCAAGGGGCGGCGGATTCGTCAGGAAATTCGCACCGGCGATGGCTTTATCATTGCAGCCACGGGTCAAATTGTGACCCCAGCGGTGATTGAAAAGGCGCAGGAGTTGGGGAAGGAGCAGGCCTTGGTGGAGGCCACTGGACTGTCGGCCCAGGAGGTGTTCCAAACCTCTGGCAATGCCCTGCTCTCGGGACTGGCGGAAACCAGCGATCGCCTACGTCAGGGCACCCAACAGGTGGGCAGCAGCGCGGGCGACCTTTGGGCTTCAGTTCAGCACAAGAGCGCGCAGCTCTCGCAGCACAGTCAGCAATGGTGGGAAACTCAGAGAATTAACCGCGCCCTGGGTCGCCCCACCACCCGCGTCATCCTGGACCAGAGCGATCGCGTGATTCTGGATGTGGGTGAGCTCATTACCCACGATGCCATCCAGCGCGCTCGCCAGTCTGGGGTGTTGGGGATTTTGCTGGGATCAGTCTATGTCAAGCAGCCGCCGCTAACGGTGGAAGATCAGCGCGCCCGTATTCCCAGTCTGGCAGCGCTTCCAACTCCAGCCGGATCAGCCTGAATGGGCGGGTTTGCCAGTCCTTGGCACTCAGATTTGCCCCAGAAGTCAGTCAAGTCAGTTCAGTCAAGTCAGTCAAGTCAGTCAAGACTGCCCGATCGGCGGGCGACGCTGGTATTGCTAGGTATGCTCCGTCGCTGATCGGTGAGGGGGCACCGATGCAGATCCCTCACCGATCAAGTCCATGACCGATGGATAAGGGCCTATCCCCCTGGCAGGAAAAACCGTCAGCTGGCTAGCGTCGACGGCCCTGCGCTAAATCTATGTCGGTGGACAGACAGAGAAGGCCTAAATCCAGGTAGGATCAGCTTACGGAGGTTCAAATTTGGCCCTTCTGTTGTTCATTCATTCCAGCATGTCGCAGCCCCATTCTCCCTCTGTTGCCCCCTCCCAATTATCCGTTATTGGCTGGCGCGAATGGGTGGCGCTTCCGGAATTGGGGGTTCCGCACATCAAGGCCAAAATTGATACCGGAGCGCGCACCTCAGCACTCCATGCCTTTGACGTCGACTTTTTTGAGATCCAAGGTAGGGGCATGGTGCGCTTTACGATTCATCCCCAGCAGCGCGATACTCGTGAAACTCTGGTGGCCCAGGCTCCGTTGCTGGAGCATCGAGAGGTGCGTAATTCTGGTGGCCAAGCTCAGCGTCGCCCGGTAATCTTGACCCCGGTGCGCTTGGGCGATCGCACCTGGACCATTGAACTGACCCTGACCAATCGGGATGTGATGGGATTTCGCATGTTGCTGGGACGACAGGCGGTGCGCCGTCAGTTTCTGGTGGACCCTGGCCGATCCTATCTGGGGTGAGATGCCCAGATTGACCCGAAATCAGAGACCTTGCTTAACCTCTTTTATTTTGCCAGTTTCATGAAGATTGCCATTTTATCTCGCGATTCTAAACTTTACTCCACCCGTCAGCTCAAGGAAGCAGGAGAGAAACGGGGCCATGAAATGCTGGTCATTGACTACCTGCGTTGCTACATGAATATCACCTCGAATCGGCCCACGGTGATCTACCAGGGGCAGCAGCTAAAAGGGGTTGAGGCTGTGATCCCGCGAATTGGTGCCTCCCACACCTTCTACGGCACCGCCGTGGTGCGGCAGTTTGAAATGATGGAGGTGTTTGCTCTGAATGAATCCCAGGCCATTTCGCGATCGCGCGATAAACTGCGCTGTCTCCAGATTCTGTCGCGCAAGGGCATCGGTCTGCCGGTGACCGGCTTTGCCCATTCGACCAAGGATATCGAAGGAGTCATTGAGCTGGTGGGGGGAGCCCCTCTGGTGGTCAAGCTGCTGGAGGGTACCCAGGGCATTGGCGTGGTGCTGGCGGAAAACTACCAGGCGGCCACTTCAGTCATTGAGGCATTTCGCGGGCTAGATGCCAACATCCTGGTGCAGGAATATATCAAGGAAGCCAAGGGCATGGATATTCGCTGCTTTGTGGTGGGGGATAAGGTGGTGGCTTCCATGAAGCGTCAGGGAAAGGAGGGCGAGTTCCGATCAAATCTCCATCGCGGCGGTCTGGCGGAGAAAATTCGCCTCACCCCTGAAGAGCGCAGCACCGCCGTGCGATCGGCCAAGGCCATGGGGCTGCGGGTAGCCGGGGTGGATATTTTGCGCTCCAACCATGGTCCGGTGGTGATGGAGGTGAATTCTTCTCCGGGGCTAGAAGGCATTGAAAAAGCGACCCATGTGGATGTATCCGGTAAGATTATCGAATACATTGAAAAAAACGCCGGTCCCAATAAAAACCGCGATCGCATTAAGCACTAGCCCGTCCTACCCCCCATCAGGAAAGAGAAAAACCTTGAACCCAACGGCTCTGGAAATTAACGGAACTCCCATTGCCCCAGGAGAGCAGCAGCGCATTGATCTGCCCGTGGCGCGTCTGCCGACCCGCACGCTGATTTCGTTGCCAGTGACGGCAATCCACGGCATTGAACCGGGGCCAAAACTGTGGCTTAGTGCCGCCATCCATGGCGATGAACTCAATGGGGTAGAGATTATCCGTCGCGTGGTTGAAAGAATTGACCCGCTCCAGTTGCGAGGGGCGGTGATTGCGGTGCCGATTGTGAATGTGTTTGGATTTATTGAGCAGTCGCGCTATCTGCCGGATCGGCGTGATTTAAATCGGTCCTTTCCAGGGTCCACCCGGGGGTCGTTGGCTTCGCGGCTGGCCCATTTATTCATGAGCAAAATCGTGAGTCAATCCACCCATGGCATTGATCTGCATACAGCTTCGAATCATCGTACCAACTGGCCGCAAATTCGCGCCAACCTGGACGATCCAGAAACCCTGGCCTGTGCCCAGGCCTTTGGGCCGCCCATTGTGATCCATTCTTCGGTGCGGGATGGATCCTTGCGTCAGGCAGTGGCCAAGCGCGGCATTCCGGTTTTGCTCTACGAAGCGGGAGAAGCGCTGCGCTTTGACCGGGAGGCGATTCAGGTGGGGGTTGAGGGGATTTTTCGCGTTATGGTTCACCTGCATATGCTGGCGCCAGGACAGGACAGACCGGCCCCTCCTTCACGCTTGGTGCGCAGTACCCATTGGATTCGGGCCTCCCACAGTGGCATTTTGCGCACCGAAGTGGAACTGGGCCAACGGGTTCGCCCCCGTCAGCGCCTTGGCTTCATTTCCGATGCCTTTGGCGATGAGCAATTTAAAGTCACCTCCCGGCAAGGAGGCATTGTGATTGGCTGCACCAGAAATCCACTGGTCAGTCAGGGAGATGGCATTATTCATCTCGCAGCTCTGGAATCCCCCGACGATTAGCCGCCAGAGTCCCTACGATGAATTCATAGATCTGGAGGATCAGATCTGAGTTTAAGGAGACTCTCAGCAATAAGGAGCCCCTGAGCTATCGATGGGGTATGATCGAGCGCATTGCCCTTGTGGACCCAAATCTGGGCAGCAGCCCCTGAATGGCACAATCGCAGCTGCCTAATCTTTTCCTCTCCCCCTTCAAGATCAATGCTTAAGCCCAAACTCTATTGGATTCGGATTGCCTTTGGCCTCAGGGGATCGGTGATTCCCGCCGTGTTACCCAAGGTGGCGTTATGCGGTGGCTTTGGGGTACTTGTCAGCATTCTACATGATCAGGGCTTGATTTCTGCCTGGCCCATTTTAGGCAATGTCATTCCCAGTATCGTGCTGGGGTTGCTGCTGGTGTTTCGCACCAATACTGCCTATGAGCGCTTTTGGGAAGGTCGCAAGGCCTGGGGAACCCTGGTGAATACGGTGCGAAACTTGACCCGTCGCATGTGGGTTTTGATTGCCGAACCATCCCCGCAGGATCATCAGGCTAAAATTGCGGCTCTCTACCTCATTGCAGCCTTTGCCCTGACCACCAAGCATCATCTGAGGCGGGAGACCTTACCCCAGCAGATGCAGGTGCTGTTTTCTCCGGATCAATGGTCCACGCTGCAGGTCTATCCTAATCCGCCCCTGGCGATCGCCTTTTGGATCGAAGATTACCTGCAAGATCAATATCAGGCCCGTCGGCTGGATTTGTATCAAATGACCACCATGAACGGCCTATTAGATGCCATGGTTGATGTGGTGGGGGCCTGCGAACGGATTCTGAAAACGCCTATGCCCATGGCCTACGCCATTCACCTGAAGCAGCTGCTGCTGATTTACTGCCTGCTTCTCCCCTTTCAGCTGGTGGGAGAAGTGGGATGGTTTTCTGGCATTTTAGTGGCGCTGGTGAGCTTTACCCTGTTTGGAATTGAAGAAATTGGCATTGAAATTGAAAATCCCTTTGGCACCGATCCCAACGATCTGCCGCTGGACGATATTTGCCAAACCATCCAGCACAATATTGAGGCGCTGATTACGCTCAAATCCGTCGCTAGCCTTGACCCGGAGGAATCGCTCAACCCACTGCAGGCCGATGAAGCGATGCGGGCGCTATCCGGTGAGGGCATAAAGTGAGGGCGTAAAGTAGCCTGGGGACATCGAGGGAGCCTTAAAACCCTTCAAAATAGCCCTTACTATATTACCTTTATCCCCGTTGCCCGCGGAATGGGGCGATAGACTGGGGTGGTGTATCAAGCCTTAACTATGAAAACGCAATACTACATCGCTACAAGCCTGGATGGATTCATTGCAACGGAAGACGACTCACTAGAATGGCTTTTCTCTCTCGGCAGCTTGGATGATTCCAGCTATCCAGAGTTCATCTCAGAGGTTGGATCCTTGGCCATGGGGTCTGCAACCTATGAATGGATCCTGCGGAACGTAGAACAGGTTAGCGCTGAAACCGGTTCGCCATGGCCCTACACCCAACCAGCATGGGTATTTTCCAGTCGCAAGCTTCCGGTCATAGACGGCGCAACGATCCAGTTTGTCACTGGCGATGTGCGCAACATCCATTCTGAGATGCAAGAGGCGGCCGGCGATAAGAATATCTGGATTGTGGGAGGGGGAGATCTTGCCGGGCAATTTTACGATGCGGGTTTGTTAGACAACCTGATTGTTCAGATTGGCTCTGCTACCCTTGGAAAGGGGAAGCCCTTGTTCCCCCGCAGGGTGCTCAGCCCAATTCTTCAATTGGTCTCTGTGCGTCAGATGGGAACTGGCATGGCTGAGTTGCGCTATGAAGTGCATAACCGCCCTCCGGTTGAGACCGTCTAGCCAGTTTCTCCCTTGGAAACCGCTGCGGTTCATCAAGGAGATTCAGCGGGTTATCCACCTTCGATGATCCAAACCCCTTGTGTTCCAATGTCTAGAGGACTGTAAAGATCTCGTTGAGTGCAAACGATGAATGGGAAGCTAACGCTCATATTGGTCGCCTTAGCGCTGCCAGGGGTGATCGCCACTTCATGGCTGGCCCTACCTGTGCTCCTTGAGTCAGGTTCAACGCCACCAGTTCCGCTTAAAACCTTGCAAGGGGCCACCGCAATCCAGGGAGTCGTCTTTGTTCTGCTATCCGCCCAATTGGGATCAGTCCTGGGGCAGAAGGTGGGGCTGTCTTCACCGACAATCTGGGCGATCCTCAGCCGGGGCAGGATTGCTGAGGCTGTTCGCCCTCAGATCTGGCCGGGATTTGTGGGGGGCGTCCTTGGTGCCGCAATCCTCCTTGGCTTTTATCTCTTCTCTCCCCCAGAGCTAGCTGAGGCTCAGGGGGCAGCCTCGATCCCGCTGGTGGTGAGGGTTCTCTACGGTGGCATTACCGAGGAAGTCCTGATCCGGTGGGGGCTGATGACCCTGCTCGCCTGGGTCGGGTGGCGAATTGTCCAGAGGGGACAGGGAAAGCCGAGCGGATGGATCATGGGGGCCAGTATCGTGATCAGCGCTCTGCTGTTTGGAATTTCACACGTTCCAGCGGCGATCGCCGCCATGACGGTGGTCCCGGTCTCGGTCATGGTCTACATAACAGTTGGAAACGCGATGTTTGGCATCGTTGCTGGCTACCTTTTTTGGCGCTATGGGTTAGAAGCTGCAATTGTTGCACATATCCTTGCGCACCTGTTTGCATTCGGTATTCGGGGTTAGGGGCACAACGTCTTATGGAATACCTTTGCTTCACGTGGGGCTGGTGGCGCAGCTTTGCCCTGGCCAAAAAAGTGCTGTGTCGGCGCTGCTTGTCAAAAAACAAGGAGACTATCCCGCATTTTGGCATCAGGAAACCTCTTTCCTTGCGTATCTATGGAGGATTGGGTCGCAGGGATCGAATTGTCCTGGACAGGTTAAATATCCCCCAAAAAGCAGGTCGCATCCACTGCAATTCCGGACGCAGACTCGATCTGGGAACAGTCTTGAATGCGTCATCTGTCTGCCCTAGAATACTGCTGGCGGCCAGGAGGCCACTGCGAATCGAGGGTACAATCCCCTCAGCAAAATCAATGGTTGCCACCCCGGCTGAATCCCCAATCAAACAGCAGCGATCGCCCTTAACTTGACCATGATTAAAATTCCCATTGCCAGAAGATAAATAATATGCGTAGCCAGAGGGATGTAAAGATTGGCCGATTTCAGCCTCTAGGAGATGACGTTTGTCCAGGTTCTGCAGGAACTGTTTAAAGTGCTGATGTATGGAGAGATGGCTGTTTCTAAAGTATTGGGCAAATCCTCCCAAACCAATATTGAGATAGCCCTTTCCCTTGGGAACATACCAGGAATATCCTAAAAGCCCACCTTCAAAGAAAAAGAACCGAGCAACGTCGTCTCTCTGGGGATAATAGAATTCCTGTTCTAGAGTCAGAATTTGACGTGCCGGAGACGTTGCGTCGGAAACAGTTGCCTGCTTACGGGACAAGCGTTCCCACCTGCACCAATGAGATATTGACAGGCAAATTGACCATCTAAAATATAGTGGCCTGCTTGCCGCTCGATGTGGTTGACCTGATGAACTTTAAAGTCAGCCCCAGATCGCTGCAGCAACCAGTGGTCGAATTCGATCCGGCGAATGGAGTAATCTATCTCGCGAGTCGGCCAGGGCATGAGGGCAAAGGGGATGGGGGCAACATACAGTCGCGTTGATAGCTTGAGCAGGGAATGGGGATAGTCCACTGGGGTTAGCTCTAAATCCCGGAAAACATCAGAGGGAATCCATCCGGCACAGAGTTTCAGACGAGGAAATTTAGCCTTATCTAAAATTAAAACATCTCGGCCCGCCTGCTGTAATTTCCAGGCACAACTACTCCCTGACGGGCCACCTCCCACAATGATTGTTTCGTGATATTCCATGCCATTCACCTGAAACACAAATGCAGGGAATCAATTGGCAATCCGTTGAAATCAATCGGCATGACCCAAAAGATACTGAGCATTGCCCAACAGGTTACCGCGATCCATATTAAAATAGGCGATGCAAAGAATGAGGTAGAGGCGCCAAATCCGCCGAAATCTGGCATAATTCATTCCAAGTTCAAGGGTGCGAATCTCCTCCTGATGCTGATCAAAATTCTGCAGCCAGCATTGAAGGGTCTGAGCATAGTTATGACCCCTGAGATACCACTGATCAAGCGTTTTGAGATGCTGATTATGTTGAGGAACAGCTTCATAGCTCCAAATACGCATATTGGGAAAGATGTAACGATTTAAGTAGGGACTATAGGTGTTATGGGGCAAGCGACTTGAGATGAAATGGAGAAAGACTTTACCGTTGTCTGTTAAAAAGGAGGCTAACTGTTCAAAGGATTTTGTCAGATTGCCCACATGCTCAAACAGGCCGATTGCGATAATTTTGTCAAAACGCTGATCAAAGTTAGCTTGATTAAAGTCTTGCTCACACAGGGTGAAGCGCCCAGAACTCAATGTGCTGGTAGGATCGGCCATCTTGTCACGCATGTAATTACATTGTTCATGACTCAGATTTAAACCTGTGACTTGAGCATGCGGAAATTTCTGCAAAAGATAATTCGAGGAAGCCCCCCAGCCACAGCCTAAATCTAAAACTGTGTCTCCATCCTCAATCCCTATCTTCTCAAAGACATCATCCAGCATTTGACGCTGAGCTTCTTGTAGTGAATCGGCTCCGTTCTCCCAAAGAGCCATGGTGTACTTTGGATATATTTCCTGACTCTCTGTCAGCATCCGCTGAAACAAGCGGGTGGGCAAATCATACTGAATCGCCATCAACTCCTTAGACCCTTCGGCTAGGTGCTTGCTTTCCTGCAGAAGCCAGTCATAGGTGACAAAGAGATGAGGATATCGACTCTGAACGATATCCAGCGTTTTATCTAAAACTGTTTTGAGGGCCAAGTCAGGAATCTCTAGGCCATGGATATAAGCTTCAAAGCCAGCCATCTGCACGGCATTGAAAGCTTTGATAGAATAATCCCTGAACTTCCCTTTTGAAGGGCGATCGCGGGTTTGACTGGCGTTCTTCAGTGAAACAAGACTTGGCCAAGAATGATCCATCTGGTTGATTAGTTTCATCAGTATTCTCCCGAAAATAAGCCTGGTACAGATGCCCTTACAGACACACAAAGGGAATTTTTGAGACCCATGGATTTGCGCGAACAATCCTGATTTCGGCGGATAATTCTCCTCTCATAGGCTGCCTCCTAGCTAAACGTAACGGTTTCAGCCGAGCGTAACCGTGTATGGGGCAGTGGGACATGGTGCCACTGAGACATGATGCCACTGAGACGAGCGTTCTTATTTTTTTCTACTCCTAGAATCTAATCAATAAATGTGAAGACCTTGTGAAGACGGGGCATGATTCACGATGTGGACCGGTCATTGCTAAACTGACTGGAGTTCGGACTTGAGCTTGCGGCCCTTCCGGTCCGCCGTGCAGCCACTCGGCGATCATCGTAGCAGGCTCGGAATCAGACGGGCGATCGCTGAAGGTCCGTTTGAACCTGGGAAAAGGTTCTCACTCTCCACACCCTTGACGCTCTTGAGATAAACCGGGACTGCCCCTATACCTCCATGTAAATATTTTTATGTTTCCATCGAAGATATTTGCTTTGGTGTTAAATAAAAATAAGTGGTAGTTCCCGAATAAATTGATCAGAGCATATTAAGTTGTTGTGAATTTTCCATCAAATCACTGGAAGTTCACCCATAAGGTTAAGCGACCTATAGCCTTAAGGACACAGAAAATTCGCGAAGTTCTGGTCGGATATCTCGAAAAGTTTCAGTGAATGGGCCTGATTCAGACCTAGTCGAACAGAAGAAAACTCAGGATTTCAGAAACCTGAAATTAGATAATTTTCTCCTTTGATTAAAGCTGAAAGGCTTCTGCTCCGCCAGGGACTCAATATTCACGGATTTCCAAGAGATCTCGCAACTTCTCAATAACAGTTGGGGGCAATTTCTCAAGAAGCCCTGGTAGCTATAATAAGCTACGAAGACTGTTCATA